>JAJFMD010000006.1 GCA_021772335.1 Chlamydiota bacterium | reverse complement strand
AGATCGAACAGCTCTACCTCCGTTGGGAACAACTAGACAAACAACAGTTAGAATGAACCCCTTGATCTCCCGGGGATTAATTGCTCTTTTTAACCAATTCCGACTTCAATAGTAGCGAGCCAAATCCCTTAATCTTAACGTCAATGTTATGACCATTTACTGGTTTGACCAAGTGAATGTTTTTAATTTTGACCCCAACCTTAATCGGGGTAGAAGATCCTTTAACTTTGATGTCTTTAATTACGGTCACGCTATCGCCATCTTTGAGGATATTTCCATGAGCATCTTTTACAATCAGCTCCTCATCTTCCTCATCTTCAGACTTAGGATCTTTCAACCATTCATGAGCACAATCTGGACAAATATAAATGCCATCAGCTTCGTAAGTATATTCAGAACCACATTGAATACAATTTGGTAAATCTTCCATATTCAACCCTATCTTGTTGAGAAACCCTCAGCATATCAAAAACTACGTTAAACACACTAGAAAGGTCGCATATAATATCAAGATTCTACTATGGAGTAATTTCTAAGTTTGCTGGACCAAAAGCATAGGGCAACAACTCATCTAAAGTTCCTCGGAATTTGATCTCTTTGTCTTGATCGATTGCAATGACCTGCATCTTAGGGTTAAACTCATTCAGCACTTGACGACAAGCGCCACAACACAATCCGCCATCCTTAGTCACAACAACGATCATCTCTATCTCTTTATCACCATTGGATACTGCTTTAAATACAGCTGTTCGTTCTGCACAATTCGTTAGTCCATAGGAAGCATTTTCAACATTGCAACCGGAATAAATTTTTCCTGATTTCGTATAAACTGCTGCACCGACTAAATAGTTAGAATAAGGCGCATACGCTTTTTGTTGCCCTTCTATTGCCTTTTCGATCAATTCAATAATAACTGCATTTAATTTCTGCTCATTTTCCATAGAAAGGCTTCCTTCTTCATTTAATGAAAGTGTTGATGTAATGCCTTCTCCAAAAAGTGAATATAAAGAAAGCATTCCCAAAATCAAGATCCGTTTCATATAACCTCCAATATCTAACTTCAAATTTAAATAACAGTGCGATGCTTTTTTAGGGACAAGTTATATTACAAAAAATTCTCTCAATGATCAATAAGCACTTGATCAATGATGTGCCAACAGCGCGCGGATTCGTGATTGCTTGGATTTGTAAAGCCCGCAGCGACAACCATCGCTTTCCATAAAGTCCAGGCACGAGCACGATCCCATGTGTCACTATCAAGAGAAAGTATGGAACGGAAAGCATCTCTGCTTTCACCCTCAAACAATGTCCAAGCAATCATGAGATCACAGGAGGGATCACCCACTGCGAGCTGTCCAAAATCGATAACCGCACTGAGTTTTCCGTTTTGTACTAATAGATTTCCAGCGCTGATATCTCCGTGAACCCAAACTGGGAGGTCGTTCCAATGTGTATTAAGAGCTCGATCCCAAATTTCAGTCGCGATATCACCTTCAATTTTGTCCTTAAGGACATCAATTGCCTGACGCATTTGCTCATCATAAACCTTTAATGATCCACCACGATAAAAGCTATGCGGTCCAGCTGCAGGACCACCCGCCGAATCGATGCGTTGGAATGCGATGAGAAAGTGTGCAAGATCTTTTGCAAAGTCACATAAATCAGCAATATTAGTCGGTATTGCAACATCTCCTTCAATCCAGCGATAAACAGACCATTTCCATGGATATCCTGCATCAGGCTGACCCATCGCCAAAGGTTCAGGAATCTCAAGAGGTAATAAAGGAGCTAACTTAGGGAGCCACTTATGTTCCTTCTCTACTTGAGCTACATACTGCTCACTGCTGGGCATACGTACCAGCATCTTCTCGCCAAGATGAAATGTTCTATTATCCCACCCGCTCAATGCAACAGGTTCGATCGATAAATCCTTCCATTTTGGAAATTGAGAATTGATTAACTGATGAACAAGCTCTACGTCTATTTTCAATTGATTCATGTTATTTCTAGTAGCTAACCCTAAAGTATTGAAAATTAAAGCATAGACTGAGGTGTCGGGGAAATACAACTTAACTGCGTTGGTTGCGAAAGCACATGACAACAAAGGGCTGTTATTCTTGCCTGAGCTACGACGCTATTTTTATATTTTTGATATGAACAGTTTGAATCCCATTTAAAATACATCCCACTTAGCGCAGCTAAGGAAGCACAATAAAATCCATATCCTGCTGCCAAAGCAGAAACCGCCAACACACTAGCACATTTAGCATAATTATTATTAGTATTAGAATTAGATAATCCGCATAAATTCTCTTTGCAATCTATTTCAACCTGATTAAAAATATCCATTGATATATTAAGAATTGCAACATCATTAATCAGTTGATATTGATCTGAAATTTTCTTCATCTCTTCTTGAAATGCACACTCAAAATCAGATAAGAATCTACTTCCTGCCTGAGGAATCCACCTCAAATGGTTAAGAGTTTTCTCTTTAAAAGCATCTGAAGCTTTCCTTAAGCTTTCTCCTAAATCTGTTTTAGAAGCATTGGCAGATGTTATTACTTCAGCTTTGGCATCAGTTAACTCCGTTTTTATTCTTTCTACACCAACCTTATTACTTTGATTGATAAATAGCGTGATATGCAGCTGGTCTAAATCTGAATTAATTCGTATATGTGTCGATCCCATTGTCCCCTTCAAAATTCGATGAAAAATAAGTCATTAAGTCGATTTTTCGATAAGTTATAAAATTTTGAATCAGCCAAATCAATTAAAAAAATGACATTGAGGATTACAGTATAGATACAGCTGTCTGCGGTGGTTGAGAGAGCAAATGGCAGCAAAGAGCTGCTACCTTAGCCTGCTGAGCAACACAATTTTTATATTCTTGATATAAACTGTTTGACTCCCATTTACAGTAAGCCGCACCTAGCGCAGCTCCAAAGCCATAGAGCCATGAAGGAGGATAAAAAAGGCTAACAACTGCTGCCCCTGCGGCACCTTTAGCAACTTTAGATTGAAACTCGGACTTGTCTAAATCTCCTACTCCCCATAAACGCATTTCAAAATTTTGGGAAGCCACTAGCATAACCTCCTTTGCCATATTCGCTATTGTTGTAATATCAATCGTTGGATACTTAGTCGCAATATCCCTAGTCGCGCTTTGAAAATGAGTTTCAAAATCAGCTTTGACAGTTTCTCTTGAATCTTCGCCGCAATTTAAAATAAGAAAATTAAGAGCTTGTTTTTTAAAAGCTTCTGAAGTTCTCGTTAAGCTTGAATTTCCCGTATCTAAAGCCTCTGCAATTGCCAATACTTCTCTCCTTACACTATTTAAGTTCAAAAAGAGCTCTTCCCTCACAACAGGCTCTTGAGAAAAAAATAGCGTTGAACATAACCAGTATGACTCTGTATCAGTATCTAAGATTGGTCTTGTCATCATTGCCCCAAAAATTTTAAAAATTCCGGTTAATCTTAATATATTCTCCTATTTTTGCATTGCATTTTCATAGGATCAAAGCTACGCTGTTTATCTTTCAAGGAGGGCCTATTTATGAAAAATGCAATTTTGATTTGTGGACTTTGTATATCAACAACACTCTTTGCTATTGATAGCAAAGATGAATCATCCATTAAGGGAATAGTCGAACACTATGTCAATGCATGGAATCAACATGCTGGAAAAGGTTTTGGTGATCATTTTTCCCAAGACGCTGACTTTGTCAATATTTTTGGAATGGTTTTTTCTGGAAAAGAGGAAATTGAGCTGCGCCATATTGAAATTTTACAAACATTCCTAAAAGACTCTAATTTTGAAGTGACAAATTTCAAACTCCGAGAGATCAATCCAAATGTAATGATTGGACTCGTCTCTTGGACAGTTGATGGATTTCACAAACCTGGAGCTGACTCTTCCAAGGAAACGATGAAAGGTGTATTTAGCCATACATTCGTTAAGAATGGCGAGCATTGGGAAATTGTTTCTACACAAAATACTTTAGCTAAATAATTATGATTCTATCCGAATAAACAAGCTTTGTTCTGATAGACTTATTGATTGGAATTAGAAAATATGCTCCAATTGATGTTTGCAAAACTAATATTGAACTAAGATGAATATACTTAAAAAAATTGTTCTCTTTAGCATTGTTTTCACAAGTGCTTTTGCTATAAACCACCCTTCCCCAAAATATGGCACGCCTTTAGCGATGGCACGCGATATCACATTATGCCTAGATGATACAGAACTCTTTCTCAATCTTCCCGATAATTGGGGCATTGGAGAAACATCTTTATCGAGAGATAGTAAGAGCAATGTATTCTATGTCTATCCGCGAAGAGGAGGACATGGGTCTAAGATCAAAATCACATCGCATATCACCAAGTCTTCAGCAACTAATGCAATGAAAGATCTAAAAACCAGTCAATTTATTGATGAATCTTATAAAGATGGATTTACAGTTGAAGAATCGAGCGGTTTTTACTCTTGCAAAGCTCTTGATAATTTTTTAATTGAAGTATGGTACACCTTCCCCTACAAAAAAACAGAACATGAAAAGGCATGGGAAACGCTAAAAGATTGTATATCAACAAAAAACTCCCATGATTTCTTCGGTAAGAGAGAACCTTTTAAGAAACCTGATGAAAAAATCAAAATCCCCTCTCGCTTTGACTTTTCTACATCTAGATTTGGCATCAATTCAAGTGATAGAATTAAATTCACTCATCCAACTAAAGATAGACAAATTGTCTATAAAAAGGACTTTTTTGATCGCTGCACAAAAAATGAAGGCGGCAAGCATAAATATGATCTTAAAATCGACCAGGGTTGCACAACAATTTATATGTATATCAAATGGGATACCTATAAATCAGGCGCATCACTTTATAAAAGTCATTTGACTGAAATCTCTGAAGATATCAAAAATATGCATCATTTCCAAAGACTAGAAAGCGAGCCTGATTTTTATAAGGGCTATGCGATTTGGAAAGGTAATCCGTTTGTTTTGGTCACCTATAAGGGAGATGGCTTCTTAATCGGTTTCGCAGTCAAATCCATGGATGAAATATCTTTAAATGAGCTTTTAGAAAGAATTTCCTATATCGATTAGTTAAAATGAGCCCATTATCCCCTAGGCCAACGCTCTATTTCACGATTATATAGCCGTTTTTTCACCTATAAATTAATAAACTTTAATTTAAATTACCCGACTGCGTAATAATATATCATTAAATCAATTGAACATGTTAGTCTCTAGCCTTTTAAAATTTAAATACTCGGTCTAAAATGAGTTTTGACACATTAAATCTCCAGCCTAAGATCCTAAAAGCAGTAACTGCAGCAGGGTATTCTGAACCAACTAAGATTCAGTTAAAAGCAATTCCAGAAATTATGAAGGGTTCTGATATCAGAGCGTCAGCCCAAACAGGAACTGGAAAAACAGCAGCATTTCTATTGCCTGCTCTTAACCTTTTAGCAACACCTTCTGCTAATGGCAGCAAGGGACCTCGCGTACTTATCCTTGTTCCAACTAGAGAACTTGCGATGCAAATCGCCACACAAGCAGAAAAGTATAGCAAATATTTGGAACGCGCTAAAACAGTCTGTGTTGTTGGTGGAGTTCCCTACCATTCGCAATTGCGCAACCTCTCTCGTCCTTATGATGTGTTAATCGCGACCCCTGGACGCCTTATCGATTTCATCAATCAACGTAAAATTAACTTTGATCGCGTAGAAATGCTCATTCTCGACGAAGCAGACCGCATGTTAGACATGGGATTTTCTGAGCCTGTTGAACAAATTGTTAACGCAACCCCCTCTTCTAGACAAACTCTATTATTCTCTGCAACATTGCAAAAGAGCATCATTAAGCTATCAGAAAAACTCATGGACAATCCAGTTGAAATTACTGTTGATGCTGAGCGTGCGAAACACGAAAATATTGAGCAAAAACTCCATTATGCGGATAACCTATCCCATAAGAACAGCCTTCTTGACCACATTTTGAGCGATAAAAGTCTTGAGTTCGCAATTGTATTTACCTCTACGAAAAGACACGCTGATCAACTCGTTGATGAACTAGCTGACAAAGGGCACCACACTGCAGCATTGCATGGTGATATGAATCAGAGACAACGCACACGCACTATCACACAACTTAGAAATGGTAGAATTAATGTACTTGTCGCTACAGATGTAGCTGCGCGTGGTATCGATGTCCAATCAATTACTCATGTTATCAATTTTGACCTACCTAATAATGTCGAGGATTATGTGCACCGCATTGGCCGTACCGGTAGAGCTGGAGCCAAAGGAACTGCCATATCTTTTGCAGCAGGACGCGACAGGCATTTAGTAAAAGAAATCGAAAAATTTACAGGGCAACAGATCAATGTCTCAGAAATTGCGGGTCTAGAGCCGAGCCCACAAAAATACTCATCGCGCCCAATGCAACGCTCTCGTTTTAATTCCGGATCAAATAGACGATCAGACGGTCCTCGTTGGGGGAACAAACGCTCTTCTAACTCAGGAGGCAATCGCTCTAACTCAGGAGGCAATCGCTCTAATTCAGGGGGTAATCGCTCTGACTCTGGAGGAGGCCGTTCTAATTCATCAGGTGGACGATTTAAATCAGCAGCAAAGCCTTCACAAGGCCGTGCTAGAAGACCTCATAGCACCAAGCGCTAAGAATATTAAAATCTGACCCACTGCCCTGAGTCATTTTTTTTGTATTTCTTTTTGACAGCACTCCAAGCAATGCGACATGCCGTTTCCTCGAGATCTGCATCCTCTCTTCTTTTGCTTGGGTCTCCATACGCTTCAAATGCAGAATTAAACGCTTTAAGATAGATCTTTTGAGCATCTACAGGTAGATGATTTTTCACACTATCCGGAAGTGAAGAGATCTTTCGATAGGGCATATCCCCTCCAATTAATCAGTTCTTTTTCCTTGGTATACACTCATTAGAATTACAAAATAAAGAACATACTCCAACAAACTCCTTAAATCGCTATAACTAAACGAGTTGCGCGCGCTTAAGCTAGGCTATTCTGCAATCAAATGCAAAACAGTCTTGACTATTCTGCAATAGCGTGCAAAATAGTCTATATGAAAAGACATCAAAAACAGGCGATAATTCGCGATCTTGAAAAAAAGATGGTCCTGCTTGCAGGGCCTCGCCAAGCTGGTAAAACCACCTTATCTAAAGATATTGCCAAAGAATTTAGTTCATCAATATATCTAACTTATGACCACATCGAAGATAGAAAAATAATCCAAAGCGGATCATGGTTACCTTCAACAGAGCTTATTATCCTCGATGAAATCCACAAAATGCCTCAATGGAAAAACTTCTTAAAAGGCGTCTATGACACTAAGTCCGATTATCAAAAAATTCTTGTAACAGGTAGCGCTCGATTGGAAATCTTTAATCAAGTTGGAGATTCCCTAGCAGGACGTTATTTTTTACATCGTTTGCTTCCTCTGTCTCCTGCTGAATGCGAAAAGATAGGCAAGTCGTATACTCTTGATAGATTTATTGAACGAGGAGGATTTCCTGAACCATTTTTAACTAAGGAATTGATAGATGCCAATCGTTGGCGATTACAATATGTCGATAGTCTTTTAAGAACAGATGTTCTCGATTTCAATAATATCCACAACCTAAATGCTATTCGTTTAGTTTTTGATCTTTTACGAGCAAAAGTCGGATCGCCAATCTCTTATACCTCAATTGCAGAAGATGTTGGTATTGCGGTTAATACTGTACGTAAATATATACAAATTCTTGAGGCTCTTTATGTTGTTTTTCGAGTAACTCCCATTTCCCATAATATCGCCCGAAGTATAATTAAAGAGCCTAAAATCTATTTTTTCGATACAGGATTAGTCAAAGGTGATGATGGAATCAAATTTGAAAATTTCGTCGCAAATTGCCTATTAAAACATGTCCATGCAAAAATCGATTATTTAGCCGAAAATTATTCATTAAATTATCTACAAACCAAAGAACGTCACGAAGTTGATTTTGCACTTACAAAAGACAACCATATTGAAATGATGATTGAAACAAAACTTGCAAATCACAATATCGGAAAAGGTCTCGCTTATTTTTTCGATAAATATCGCTTTCCTTCTTATCAAATAGTTAAAGAATTAAAACATGAACGAATAGATCATGATATTCAAATCGTTAAAGCTTCTAACTTTTTAAAAACCTTAGATCTTTAAATTAGCGCTATTTCCAGGGAGCGGGTTTGATTTTGATGCCTTCTTCACCCTTTATCAGTAAATTATTGACATGAGCACCGGGGTATTTTTTATGATTCGCCCCATAGACACAAAATCCAGTCAATAAAGTGCGACGACACATATCGGATTGATTTTCAGTGCTCCAATGCACAATCTCTGGATGCATAAACACCATATCACCTGGCTCTAAATACAAAGCAACAGCATGTTCTTTTTCATTTTTATCAGGGGGATAGCTATTTGTATCGATGAAAAGACCTCCATTTTCTGGAGAAGAAGGATCAATAGCAATGCTACAAACAGCATAGCTTCCATTTTTCTTAATATCGATCCAATCTGGATCAAAGAATCTGCGATAATCAATATCACGATGTTTTAAAAAACTCACCTCATCATTAGGCAGTTTAGGATGAAATTGACAAATAATATGCTCAAGCTGATCACAATCCAACAGGTTAAAAAAGGTATTGATCATTTTCTCAGAACGCAAAAGATCCAAAAATATTGGATCAATTCCCCCACAACCAACAACTCGTAAAATTGAAACCTCTTTTCTTTTTGGCTTTTTATAAGCGACTTGCGTTCCCTTAATATAAGCGTATTGCATTTCTTCTGAGAAGGAATGCTTGTTTTTAAAGAGCTCATCTAAAATCGTGTCGATAAGATTAGAAGTTATATGATCAAACTCCTCAATTTGAGCAAGATCTAGAGCCTGTTTTTTTACAACATAGCCTTGCTTATAAAAAGTAGCGATCTCATCCTTCGATAAGTAGGAATTTGCGAATATATTTGCAGTAAAAATCGTTAAGAATAGCGCGAGCAGCGTTTTCATTTAATCCTCAAAAAATAAAAAATTCATAACACAATGTAATGATTATCTAGAAGCAAAGTTGATGAGTGCTTCGTCATTGCCTGATGCGGCTAGGAAAGAAAGTGAGCCAGATGGCGTTGGGAAAGCAATTTGAGGAAGTGATGCTAAACTTGAGAGTGCATTGAGTCCGATGAGTTTTGGATAATAGTCCCCCTTCGTTCGATCGGTACCAATTGTACCTTTCTTTGGAGCAGGAACTTTTGTTGTTGGAATGCAGAGTATTTTGTCAGAGCCGAGAAAATCGTTGAGCTTCTTTTTAATAATGGTACGCATTTGAATATTTTGAAGAATTTCATCACGCTGTGCATATCTTGCTAGATCAAAATTTTTTATTGTGTGCGGCCCAAATAAAGGATGAACTGATTCTACCCATGTACCTAGTGTGCTCCAAATTTCTGTCCCATGCAATGTGCTAAAAATATCATGAAGTTCACTTAAGGTAATTGGCATGCCAAAAATCTCTTGTAAAGTCACTGTTGGGCTGTACTCTGCTGACTCAAAAGCATCTTGAAGATATATAACCTCAAAAGATTGAGAAGATGGAGTGCTGCCAAGCAATGTTATAGCGACTTTTTCTAAAACATTGAATTGCCGGGCAAGAATGCCGACAGTATCAAAACTCGGGGCAAAAGGAGCAACCCCTGCTAGTGATATGCGCCCATGAGTGGGCCGATAACCTATAATACCGCAATTACTCGCTGGCACGCGCACCGATCCTCCTGTATCTGTCCCTAGCGCAAAATCAACCAGCTCACAAGCGACAGCAGATGCTGATCCGCTTGAAGAACCTCCAGGAACACAATCTGGCGCCTTAGGATTAAGAGGCGTACCATAGAAGTAGTTTTCACCAAGAAGGCCAAAGGCTAGCTCATCTGCAATCGTTTTGCCAAGACATGTAGCTCCTGCTTGCATGAGCTGTTCTACACATATAGCATGAGTAACTGCAGGTGGATGCGTTTCTTCCCAAGTAGGATTACCACAACCTGTTTTAAAACCAGCAATATCGATTAAATCTTTTACTGCAAAAGTGAGCGCAGACAGAACTCCTTTTTGACATGACTCGATCTTAAATTTATGTATAAACGCCTTAGAATCATCAAAATTCATAATTATCCCCTTTTAAAACTATTAATATCAAATTTTCTAATTGATTATTCAAAATAATTTTATCAACTCAATAAATGAACATAGGTGAAAAGATCATTTTCTTGTTGGCATTAGTTAAATTATAATGACTAAAAGAAGCAAAAGGGTATATACTGACTCCGTCCTCAGAATGTTTAATTGTTTCCATAGAAGAGCCCTCAATTAGGATCTCCTTGGTATAACTCTCGTTCTAGGTAGTTATTATTTAAAACAAGTCACTTATTGGCTTGTTAATAGAATTTGAAAGGAGACCTTATAATGGGTAAAAATTTATTTGTTGGCAATTTGGCACATGAACTCACAGATGCTGAGCTTCAAGATGTATTTGAACAGTGTGGCGAAGTTGTTTCAGCTCGAGTCATCATGGATCGCGACACAGGTCGTTCAAGAGGCTTCGGCTTTGTCGAAATGCAATCAGAAGACGGCGCAAAAGCTGCTGTTGAAGAGCTAGACGGCAAAGAAGTCGGCGGACGTGCTATTCGTGTTAATGAAGCTAGACCTCGCGAAAACAGCGGTGGCGGCGGATTTAATCGCGGCGGCGGCGGCGGCGGCGGCGGAAGAAGACGCTAAGAGACTCGCTGAAAAACTAGTTCCAACAATGGATTTTCCCAAAGATCATTCCTGCGCTTGAAATACGTATTTCATCAAAATCTTAAAGCAATTCTGCGGCAAGTGCTGCGAGCTGCGATCTTTCTGTGCGCTCTAGAAATAGATTGCCAAAGATCGCATGCTCTTGGAACTTGCCGATTGTAAAAGTCAAAGCATTCGAGTCTTTATCCAGAAATGGATTATCTATCTGAGTTGGATCCCCAGTAAGAATAACCTTTGTCCCTTCCCCTGCTCTAGAAATAATTGTCTTCACCTCGTGAGGCGTTAAATTTTGGGCCTCATCAATGATAATAAAAATCTTCGGTAATGTTCGTCCGCGAATATAAGCGACAGCTTCCATTTCTATCTTTTTGCTATCTAAAATCCACTTTTGAGTTTCATCAGCAGTCTTAGAATTTGATGATTGACAGAGGAACTCTAGATTATCGTAGATTGGCTGCATCCAATGAGCGAGCTTCTCTTCTTTAGAGCCCGGCAAGAATCCAATATCTTTCCCGAGAGGCACAACAGGCCGACTAACAAGAATACGGTTGTAAACACCTTCATCAAAGACTTTACGTAATCCCGTTGCAAGTGCAAGCAATGTTTTTCCAGTACCTGCTTGACCAATCAGCGTCATTAACTTGATATCATCACGCATCAAAAGATCTAGCGCACATTTTTGCTCAGTATTAAGCGGCTTTACACCCCAAACATCGCGATTTAAAGGCAATAGCGGCTCTAATCGTTTCGTTTTATAATTGTATTTACACGTTGCAGTTGAGTTTTCAGCACAGGACAATTGGCAATATTCATTCGGAAGAAAATCGCGTTGAGTAATTTTTAGATGGCCATCCTTATAAAAATTATCAATATCGCTCTTAGGCACTACTAAATCAGAAAAACCGCGATAAAGCTTATCATAAGAAAATTTCAAATTTTCATAATCTTGAGCTTCTAGACCTATTGATTCTGCCTTTACTCGCAAGACAAGATCTTTAGAAACTATGACAACTTTGTCTGAAGCTTTAGAAAGCTGATAGGCAACGAGCAAAATTTTATGGATAGGCCGATGATCAATTGCGAGAGGAAAACTCCCTTTATTTAGCTGCTCATCATCAATATGAATACGCAAAGAGATACCATCATTGACAGGCATGCCTGTTCGAAAATCTCCGCCATCTTTAAGCTTCAATGCATCGATAAAGCGTAGAACCTGTCTCGCATTTTTACCCCTTTCATCTGAATGGCGTTTCAATCCTCCCAGCTCTTCTAAAACAGCTAAAGGAATAACGATATTGCTGTTTTTAAATGTAGAAATTGCATAAGGATCATAGAGGAGAACATTAGTATCGAGAACAAATGTCTTGCGCGTCACATTCACTCCTAGTATAAATTTTTATATAAAATTCAACCATTGCCGTCTTAAGAAAAAAAGGCAATAGTAATATTTTTTAATTTAATGCAACAATCTTATCAATCTACATTTACGAAATAATTAAGCAGTTAAGTCAATCGACTGCTAATTTTCTTGACTTGAGATTGAACTTCTGTTTACAATCAAGGTTAACGGTTGATAGGCAATCAACACTAACTGACTGGAGGCTACTTATGAAAATAGATCTAAAAATCCTCTCTATCCCCCCTTATATATCTACACCTTGGAAAAACATCGCAGCCCTTCACATGGAAAATCTCCATACACATCCAGTTTTAGTCGTGGAACTAAGCAATGGATCTCGTGTTGAAATCCCCCATCTCGATCGCGATACAATCGAAAAGATTTATGCCGCGCACCAACTATTTGTTGAGCATGGAGAAAGTTCTTCAGAGCAAACCAATATAACTTCATCAAATCGTCCTCGCAATGTCAGCATTCCGAATGAAAGTTCTTCAATCCCTCTACAAATTGGTATCGAAGGAATCGATGCATTTGGTTCTATGTTGCAGCACAATCCCGAGCAAGCACAGGCTCCCGACCTTCCATCAGAAGTGCTTAATAAAATTGCAGCAATCTCCAAAGTTGTAGGCGTCGATGACAATGCAACTATTCCGAAAGCTGAACCACACTGCAATTGCATGCATTGCCAAATTGCACGCGCGATTCAAAAAGCTGTAGAAACAACACAACCCGAACCAGAAAAATTATCTCTCGATGAAGTTGTCTCTGATAAAGATTTGTGCTTTCGTGAATGGGATATTGAACAAACTGGCAATAACCTATATTGCGTAAGTAATCCTTTCGATAAAGACGAACAATACACAGTCTTTCTCGGAGAGCCAATCGGTTGTACTTGCGGCGAAAAAAACTGCCCTCACATCCTTGCAGTGCTACAAAATTAAACAAGCTTTTTGTTTTTCAATCGCGCAAAATCCGTTTTTTCTAGAGAAAAAAACACCTGCATTCTAGAATGAAACTTTAGATCCTCTAATTGCAGAGGATAATCCTTAGCTATCTCTAGGAGGAAAGCGAATTATGCGACGCTATTTGTTACCTGTTTTCTGTTTAACTTTCTGCGCGTGCGGCCTTTCTGCGAATGAAGAAATCATACCGTCAGAGCCTAAAGCTGAAGAAGCACCACGTGAAGAAAAACCTTCTTATCCTTCAGTCTCTTTTAAACCTTTTACTGGCGAAGTTAAAGGGACTAAAGTACGCGTGCGTCTACATCCCGATCTTGAAGGCTATGTTGTTCAAGAACTCACCAAAAACGACCTCGTTGTTGTTGTAGGTGAAGAAGGCGACTTTTGGGAAGTTGAACCACCAACTCCGATCAAAGCCTATGTTTTTCGAAGCTTTGTGCTAGACAATACAATTGAAGGTAACCGCGTTAACGTGCGCTTAGAACCCACTCTCGAATCACCGATTATCAGTCATTTAAACACAGGTGATCATATTGAAGGAGTTCCAAGCCAAGAAAATAACAAATGGCTTGAAATCGATGCACCGCAATCGACACATTTTTTTGTTGCAAAAGACTTTGTTGAGCAAAAAGGCCCAAGAGATCTTAAAGTCAAACTCGATAGACGTCGACAAACTGTTGAAAAACTCTATGACTCAACAGTGTTAATGACAAAAAATGAATTGCGCAAACCATTTGAAGAAATCGATATCAAACGACTTGCTCAAAATTACAAAGCTGTCATTCGCGACTTTAAAGATTTCCCCAACTACGTTGAACAAGCGACAGAAGCTTTAGCAACATTACAAGAAATCTATCTACAAAAGAAAATCGCTTACTTGGAATCTAAAACTGCTTCTCTAGATGAAAAACAAGAGCAGCCTACTACAAGCGAAGCAACTGTCGAAAAATCCTCAGCAATTTTTGATGATGAAAACATTGAAACTGCTGCTCCAGATTCTTTTGCAGCACAGTTTGTTGATAAAATTACTGACAAAATGAACATGTGGAAAACAGTTGAAGACTCAATCTATTTAAGCTGGGCTTCATTGCATCCAAATTCCGATGCTTCATGCTACCGCGAAGATCAGAACCTCTCTTCAATAGTCCTTACTGGTATTGTAGAGTCCTACTCAAGCGCTGTTAAAAACAGACCTGGTGACTATATCCTCCGCGATAAGAACAACGTCCCCATCGCTTATATCTACAGCACAGAAGTTAATCTCGAAAACCAACTCGGTGAAAAGGTGAACTTGCGCGGCGTATCCCGCTCAAACAACAACTTTGCCTTCCCCGCCTACTTCATCCTCTCTCAAGAAGACTAATCAAAATGGGCGCTCTATCAGCGCCCTTTTTCTCGACCTAAAGATTTCGCAACTTACTCACTCTAAACACCTTAACTTATCCTTTAAAGCTAATTTATTAAAATAATCACTATATTGTTTTATTGGCATTAATATGTTACAATCTTTTTTATTAATTTAAAGAGGAATAATAATGAGTGCTATTGGATCATCATATTCAGAATGCCCTATTGAGGTCAGGGAGGCAATTGTAGATCAACTTTGCCCTAAGGCAGGCGCATCAGAAGAAGAGCTTCAAAGATGTGCACGAGATTTAGCCGCTCTTTCTGCAACGGATAAGCGCATTAGTCCTTACTGCCAGAAAAAACTTAAAGAACTTAAACCTCAATTAATTCAAACTAGAGTTAAGACGATTTTTCCTAAATGGGCAACTATAGAAAATCTTGAATCATCGATAGAAGTTTTATCCCAAATATCAGATCCAGATTTTGAACCATACTGTAAGAAGGAAATTGAAAGAATCAATCATGCAATAGAACAAATTAATAAATACTCGAAAGGCAACGAAAGATATCACGCAATTCATTTTACAGTTTTTATGAGAAATAAGCGCATATCCACAAGAGCTACAAACGGAACACCCCAACTCATTCAAATTTTTGCTTCTTTTCTTCCTATTCTTTGGGATCCTAGTTTTAGAAAAAGCAATACTAACTATAACGATTGTGAAGATGATATTGTTAGGATAATCGATGTATTACCCGATAGTCTTCATTGTAAAATGGGTCATCTAAGACAATTCAGGGTATGCTCTCCATTAGTTTTTGCGTCTCTCGGTTATCTATATGAAAAAGTTCCGCTATATATTATTGAATATCTGCTTGCTAAAGGTGCTGATCCTAATGATACTATAGAAAACATCCATAATGTATCCCTATTAAGGCATCTTAATAATAGGTATTACTCAAATATTTCCACAGAATTGATTATCACACTCCGCAATCTTCTAGAAAAGTATGGAGCAAGATCTTTTGTTATTCAACATCTTGATATTAACATTGATAACGATGATCCTTACACTGGGGACCCTGGAAATTTATACTAAAGAAAGCCTATTTCATCCTCTCTCAAGAAGACTAATCAAAATAGGCGCTAGAATAGCGCCCGTTATTTCTTCACAACCCTCTAATTTTCAATGCATTAAAGACGCAAATCATACTGGCTATGTTAAAATAGCTTTGATATTCATCAATATAAATTAATATGGTACAATACCTCTTATTAATTAAAGAGAAGCAACAATGAGTGCTATTCAATCATCATATTCAGAATGCCCTATTGAGGTCAGGGAGGCAATTGCAGATCAGCTTTGCCCAAAGGCTAATGCATCAAAAGAAGAGCTTCAAAAGTGCGCTCAAGATTTAGCCGCTCTTTCTGCAACGGATAAGCGCATTAGTCCTTACTGCCAGAAAAAACTCGAACGAATCCGAGCAATGTTGGAAGTCGATGCGATTTTTCCTAAATGGCCAACATTGGACAATCTTACAGAATGTGTCGAAGTATTAACTTGGGTTTCACAAAAGGAAGATTTAGAACCTTACTGTTTAAGAAAAATAGAAGAAGTCAATTTGGCAATTCAGCTTGTTACTAAATATAGAGAAGGAAATTCAGCTTATAACACTTTTGCTCGCCATGGCGAACCAAAAGATGAACGATGGGCTGGTGGGCCTCCTCATCTTGTTGAAATCTTTGCATCACTGATGCCAAATGATTATCCATCATCTATTAGACAATTTGATTTTTCATATAACGAGGAAGTCGAAGAAGATATCATTAAAATCATTGATGTTTTGCCTCAAAGCCTTCATTGCAAAATGGGAAATTCACGACGATACCAGAGATATTCCCCCCTTGCTCTTGCTTCTGTCAATTACATTTCTGGAGGAAGAATCCCTTTATATATAATTGAATATTTGCTTGTTAAAGGCTCAAATCCCAATGACACAGTAGTCGAGGAAGGGGAAATCGAAATTCCTTTATTAGTCCACGTTACAGATCGCAAGTATATTAGACCTGCAATCCTTGACAATATCGCTAATCTCATCGATTTATTTCGTAAATACGGAGTTGATGATGCCTCTTATATAAATTCTTTAACAAATTGTGTGAGGGATCAAATGCAACCTCTACTAGTTCAGCAAAGAGAAGATCAAAGAGTTCAGTCTCCAAGCCCTATGTCAGGTGCAGTTGGGTTGGTACTAACTGTGTTTGGAGCATTCCTTATGCATCATGCAAGTCATTCCTCTCTTGAGTAGTTGCTCTGCATCTTCTAAGCTTAATCACTATTGGTTATCAAAACTATTTATGCGTCATAATCTAGCATTTGCTGACGATGACGAATTACTCATCATCGGATTCGGGTTCGGGTTCGAAGTCGGCGAGGGTCTTAGATTTTTTGCCGGCGATGAGGCGAATGATTGAGAGAATCCAGCCAAGCACGACATAGCCCCAAGAGATCGCAAAGAGGATGATCGCAAAGAAGTAGAGAATGCCATAGAGCAAAGAGCATCAAAAGAAGACAAGTTGAAATGATGGCAACCGAAAGTACAGTGTCTTTAAGCTGGGAAACTTCCAGCGACTCACCATAAAGTATCCAAGAACAAACATCACAGCTGTAAGCGCTATTGCACGCGCTTCTGTCGATATGTCAAAGTTATCCTCAATCTCAAGAAGACTAATCAAAATGGGCTCTCTATCAGAGCCCTTTTTCTCGATCTAATAGATTCTCTAACCTGCTTATTTCAAACAGGTTGGGAGTTTTGTAAAAAATCTTGTTATTAAAATTATTTCTATATTTTTTTATTATTATTAATTTGTTATAATAGTTTTTTTAATTTAAAGAGAAAGAATAATGAGTGCTATTGGATCATCATATTCAAAATGCCCTATTGAGGTCAGGGAGGCAATTGCAGATCAGCTTTGTCCAAAGGCTAATGCATCAAAAGAAGAGCTTCAAAAGTGCGCTCAAGATTTAGCCGCTCTTTCTGCAGCGGATAAGCTCATTAGTCCTTACTGCCTGAAAAAGCTCAAGCAAATCAAATCAAAATGTCAAGTCATTGCTACTTTCCCTAAACGGCCAACACTAACTAATCTTAGAGAATGTGTGACAGATTTAACAGAGCTTTCGCAAAATGAAGATCTCGAATTTTACTGTTTAAGAAAAATAGAAGAAATCAATCAGGCAATTGAACTTGTTGGTAAATATTTTAACGGATATTTAGATTATGCAGGTAATGCATGTTATTCTAATGCTCTAGCAATAGAAGGCGGGCCTCCACAACTTATTCAAATTTTTGGCACTCTTCTTCCTTATATGTGGAATTCAAGATACAGCGATTATGTTAGAACACATCATTATGCTGATCTAGAAGATGATATCGTTAAAATAATCGATGTTTTACCGCAAAGCCTTCATTCTAGAATGGGGGTAATAGGATTATATACTGGTGGATATGATGCTGGTAGATGTACCCCTCTAACTCTAGCTTCATACTGCTATCTCTATAATAAAATCCCACTATATATTGTTGAATATCTTCTAACAAAAGGGGCTAATCCAAATGATACCATAAGCTCCAATGATCAATTCGAATCAATAATGCAACACATAAATGAACACAGATATCATCGGGATCATGTTCCGGCTAAAAATGTTCAAAAACTAAACGCTCTTTTAACAAAATATGGCGCTAGATCTTTTTCCAGAAAAGATGACATATATAGAATAAAAATCGATACTACCCGACCTGCAAAACACTGGAGAAGCTTAGTGTGGGCGTTGAAGTATTAACTTGGCTTTCGCAAAAGGAAAATTTAGAGCCTCATTGTTTAAGAAAAATCGAAGAAGTTAATCAAGTAATTCAGCTCACTACTAAATATCCTCGTGGTAATGCTCAATATAGTCTTTCAGAATATAGTACATGGAGTGAGAAATGGATCGGCGGACCACCTCAACTCAATGTGATTTTTGCATCCCTCTTATCTTGAATGATTTAAATCAACTCCAAAAAACCGCTTAATTAAAATAATTTCTATATTTTTTTATTATCATTAATTTGTTATAATAGTTTTTTTAATTTAAAGAGAAAGAATAATGAGTGCTATTGGATCATCATATTCAAAATGCCCTATTGAGGTCAGGGAGGCAATTGCAGATCAGCTTTGCCCAAAGGCTAATGCATCAAAAGAAGAGCTTCAAAAGTGCGCTCAAGATTTAGCCGCTCTTTCTGCAGCGGATAAGCTCATTAGTCCTTACTGCCAACAAAGGCTCGAAAAAATCAAGCAACTCTACGACGTATACTCTATCTTTCCTAAATGGCAAACTGCGCAGAATCTCAGGGAATGTGCCCAGGTTTTAAATTGGCTTTCGCAAAAAGAAGCTTTTGCATCGATTTGTTTGCAAAGAATTGAAAAGATCAATCAAGCAATTGAACATATTTCTAAATATAGAGCGGGAAATCAAGTTTATGAATGCGCTTCAACCATCGAAGAGTCACATTCGTGTTCTCTGATAGGAGGACCTCCCCAACTCGTCGTAATATTTACCGCACTATTAGACAAGGAATATTGTTTGGGATTATGGGGAGGTTCTCTTCTTTATACACCAACAATTGAAGAAGATATTGTTAGAATAATTGATGTTCTACCCGAAACCCTTCATTGTACAACGGGTGGATCGTCAAAATATACTAGCTATACTCCCCTCGCTCTTGCTTGTGTCGGTTATCTCGATAAAAAATTACCGTTATATATTGTTGAGTATCTTCTTACACAAGGTGCAAATCCTAATGATACGCTAAAGGATAGGATAAATGATAAAATTTCAAACATCTTCTCTGCTATTTCACAATCTAAACGTTACTCTTTAACAGAGATCAATACTATTACAGCGCTATTGTCAAAATATGGAGGAAAACCCTTTGGAGGACAAAATTTCAAATCCTTTTTTTGTTAATAGAAGATACTATATAGCAAGGCATACTGAAAAAATGTATTCGCGCGAGATGCAAAAAGATCTCTTTAAGAAACCGTATGAGAAATCTCTTTAAGAGATTTTAATCATCATCGGATTCGGGTTCGGGTTCGAAGTCGGCGAGGGTCTTAGATTTTTTGCCGGCGATGAGGCGAATGATTGAGAGAATCCAGCCAAGCACGACGTAGCCCCAAGAGATCGCAAAGAGGATGATCGCAAAGAAGTAGAGAATGCCATAGAGCACGCATAGAGCAAAGAGCACTAAAAAGAAGACAAGTTGAAATGATGGCAACCGAAAGTGCAGTGTCTTTAAGCTGGGAAACTTCCAGCGACTCACCATAAAGTATCCAAGAACAAACATCACAGCTGTAAGCGCTATTGCACGCGTTTCTGTCGATATGTCAAAGTTGTCCTCAATCCACGGAGAAAACAGTAATAGATTGGCTGAAACCGCCGCCATTGCACCTGCAGGTATTGGCAATCCTGTAAAGTGCTTTTTCTGCGCTAGAGCAAGCGTATGGTCGCTTTTTGCTTGGCTGGTTTTTACGTTAAATCGCACTAAGCGCAAAATTCCGCATAGCGAAAAAAGCATTGCGCCGACAAATGCAAAAAACGAAATACCCGATCCATGTTCAAGCGCAAGACTCTTGAGAAGAAGAACTGAAGGAGCAATACCAAAAGATACAGCATCTGCTAATGAATCAAAGTGCGCGCCAAATTCTGATTCTGCACGAAATGCGCGCGCTAACGCTCCATCAAAAACATCTGCGACTCCAGCGAGTAATAATAAAAGTGCTGATGTATAGAGCAAATGGTAGGCTCCGCTCCCTGCTTCAATCATGTTCACTTTAAGAATAACAAAAAGCCCACACGATAAACCAAAGGCTGTGATAATATTTGGGAGTAAGGAAATACGTCTCATCGCAAGCTCATATATGGTAAAAAGGAACATGATAGCAAAATTTCAACTCAAAAGAAAGTGGTAAAAATCAGCGAATTTTTTAGGTGAATTAAAAAAAATATTCACTTAATTCCTTGGCGGATCGCGACTTGAAAACTTGAGGACAATGCATCGATTCTTTTTTCTAGAAAGAAACGCTCTAGCTACTATATATAGTATGTTAGGAAGGAAACATCTACTATATCTAGTAGAGCCGAGGTTGCAACAAATTTAATTTGAACTAGTTGAGAAATCGAAAAAAACTGCGACAATTGATATAAAAATTAATCTAAAACAAGAGGTCTATTAATGAGTCAAACAGCCATCACTCCTAGCGCCAAAGAACAGCATCGAGAAGAAATTCAAAAAAAAGTTAACACCCACACTTTGGTCAAGCGCGATGGTACTCTAGTCCCTTTCCGAACGCGCCGAATTATTGAAGCTATTGAAGGTGCTTTTCGTGATGTGAAGGAACTCCCTCATCCAACTGCTCTATCTCAAGAAATCGAAAATTATATCGCAGATACAACTTATGATGTGCTCGAGGAAATTCTTCGCCGTAGCGAAAATCATGAACCTTTAACTGTCGAAGGAATTCAAGACATCGTTGAAATGAAACTGATGGAAAGAGATCACCTCGATGTTGCCAAAGGATATATCATTTACCGCGATCAACATAAAAGTTTGCGCGATGACTCCCCTCAAAATATTAAAGTAAAAAGAGAAGATGATACGCATGCGCGTCTTAACCCAATGAAAATCGCAGCTTCGATTGAAAGTGCTTTTAAACGCGCGTATAAAATTAAACAAACTCCGCCAAACATCGTTGAAGCGATTAATATTCTTACAGAAAAAATCGTCGAACAACTTATTTCTCTAAATAAAAATAGCATTGAGATAACGACAACTGATATTGAAGATGAGATTGAAAAACAACTCATGCAAGAAGGCTATTTCCCTGTTGCAAAAACCTACATCTTATATAGAGCTGGCGTCGATCAACAACAATCTGCAGAGAATGAAGCACCTTCTAAATCGCGCCGAAAATTTACAGTCACGACAAAAGACCAAGGAACTAAAACACTCACTGAATCTGATCTCCGCAACCGTTTGAAATTTGCATGTCGTCAGTTGGATAAGCTCGTTTCTATTGATGATCTCCTTGAAAGTGTCATTATGAACTTCTATGAAGGAATCAAAGAAGAAGAGGTTGATACAGCTTGTATCATGGCCGCACGGACTAAGATTGAAATTGAGCCTGCCTATTCCCAAGTTGCTTCTCGTCTTTTACTAGACATTATCTACCGCGAAACAATGCAAATTCCTGCAAATGACGCCCATTTAGAAAAAAAGCACCGGGGTTATTTTAAATCTTACATTAAAAAGGGAATCGAAGTTGATCGTTTATCTGAAGATCTTCTCAGTTTTGATCTTGATGCTTTAAGCAAAGCTCTTATTCTTAAGCGTGATGATAAGTTCTCTTATCTTGGACTACAAACACTCTATGACCGTTATTTTATTCATGAAAATCTAGTTCGCCTAGAAACTCCTCAAATCTTTTGGATGCGCGTCGCAATGGGTCTATCGCTTAATGAAGGTGAGCAAAAAAATCAGCGTGCAATCGAATTTTATAACATCCTTTCTGAATTTACCTTTGTATCTTCAACCCCGACTTTATTTAATTCTGGAACACAACGACCTCAGCTCAGCTCGTGTTTCTTGCTAACTATTAAGGATGATCTCGAGCACATTTTTAAAACAGTCTCTGATGATGCTCAACTCTCTAAATGGTCTGGTGGATTGGGTAATGACTGGACAAGTGTACGTGCGACTGGATCGTTAATCAAAGGAACAAATGGAAAAAGCCAGGGTGTGATCCCTTTCTTAAAAGTTGCTAATGATACAGCTGTTGCTGTCAATCAAGGAGGCAAGCGCAAAGGCGCAATGTGCGCCTATTTAGAAACATGGCATCTTGATATCGAAGACTTTTTGGAACTGCGGAAAAATACTGGTGATGAGCGCCGCCGCACTCACGATATGAATACAGCAAATTGGATTCCCGATCTTTTCATGAAACGTGTGACAGAAAATCAACATTGGACTCTCTTTAGCCCCTCTGACGCCCCTGATCTCCATGATCTTTACGGCAAAGCTTTTGAAGAGCGCTACGCTGAATATGAGCGTATGACAGAAACTGGCGAAATCAAACTTTTCAAAAAAGTAGAAGCAACACAACTTTGGCGTAAAATGCTTAGCATGCTTTTTGAAACAGGCCATCCTTGGATTACTTTCAAAGATCCCTCAAATATTCGCTCTGCACAAGATCATGTCGGTGTTGTACATAGCTCAAACTTATGCACAGAGATTTTGCTCAACACTTCGCGTGATGAAGTTGCTGTATGCAATCTCGGTTCAGTTAATCTCGTTGAGCATATGGGGGAAAATGGTTTAGAGAAGGAGAAACTAGCACACACGATTCGCAGTGCAATCCGCATGCTCGATAATGTGATCGATATCAACTACTACCCTATTCCTGAAGCAAAGAACGCCAATCAACTTCACCGCCCTATTGGCATGGGATTGATGGGTTTTCAAGACGCTCTTTATCTGAAAAACCTCAGTTATGCAAGTCATGAAGCGGTTAAGTTTGCTGATGAAACAATGGAATTTATCTCTTATCATGCAACTCTTTCTTCTAGCCTTCTCGCTAAAGAACGTGGAACATACTCTTCTTATAAAGGCTCTAAATGGGATCGCGGATTACTTCCAATCGATACGCTAGAGCTTTTAGAGCAAGAGCGAGGTCTTCCTCTTGAGGTTGATCGTTCAATGTCAATGGATTGGTCGGTAATTCGCGAATCGATAAAAGAACATGGCATGCGCAATAGTCACACAATGGCTATCGCTCCTACCGCCACTCTTTCAAATATCACAGGCGTTACACAATCGATTGAACCTTCTTATAAGAACCTCTTTGTTAAATCAAATCTCTCAGGAGAATTTACTGTCCCCAATCTGCATCTTGTGCAAAAACTAAAAGATCTAAAATTGTGGGATGATGAGATGCTCGATGACCTTAAATACTTTGATGGTTCGATCCAAGAAATCGAACGCATCCCCGATGCGATTAAACAAATGTTCCTCTCTGCTTTTGAAATTGATCCTGAATGGTTAATTGAGTGCGCAAGTCGTCGCCAAAAATGGATCGATATGGGACAATCATTTAACACTTATCTCGCTGAACCAAGTGGGAAAAAACTCCATCAGATGTACATGCTCTCATGGAGTAAAGGACTTAAAACGAATTACTACTTACGAACACTCGGCGCAACACAAATTGAAAAATCGACAACAGACATCAACAAGCGCGGATTACAACCACGCTGGATGAAAAACAAATCGGCTTCTAGTGATATTGCGCTAAACAGAGAGACGAAAAATCAGCCTGAACCTGATTTAACTAAGCTCGAAAGACCAATGAGCTGCAATCTCGAAGAAGGGTGTGAGAGTTGTCAATAATACAAATATTAGAGGAGATACGATGAGCTTAGTTAAAGAGTTTGTTCCTAATACAAACAAACGAGTGAAGGTCGATCAAAAGCGTTTGATCAATAATAACAAAGTCGATGTGAACCAACTGATGCCCTTAAAGTACAAATGGGCATGGGAGCACTATCTTAACGGATGTGCTAACCATTGGATGCCAAGCGAAGTATCGATGGCTAAAGATATTGAAATGTGGAAAGACAACACTCTGTCGGAAGATGAAAGACGCGTGATCATGCGCAATCTCGGTTTCTTCTCTACAGCAGAGAGCTTAGTTGGTAATAACATCGTCTTGGCAATTTTCAAGCATGTCACCAACCCTGAAGCGCGTCAATATCTCTTACGTCAATCTTTTGAAGAAGCGATTCATACGCACGCTTTCCACTACATCGTTGAATCTCTTTCTCTTGATCAGGGAGAGATCTTCAATATGTACAATGAAGTCAATACGATTCATGATAAGGATCATTTTGAGATGCAAATTACAGAAGACATTCTCAAAGAAGATTTTAATACAGATAGCGTTGAAGGTATTCAAAAGTTCTTAAAGAACTTGATTGGCTTTTATATCATTATGGAAGGAATTTTCTTCTATAGTGGATTTGTTATGATTCTTTCTTTCCATAGACAGAACAAAATGACTGGTATTGGAGAGCAATTTCAATATATTTTGCGCGATGAGACGATCCATCTTAATTTCGGCATCGATCTGATCAATGGAATCAAACATGAAAACCCAGAAGCTTGGGACTCTGATTTTCAGCAAAGCATTGTCGATCTAATTAAAGAGGCGGTGGAGCTCGAAATCCTTTATGCTCAAGATTGTCTGCCACGCGGTATTTTAGGCCTTACAGCGCCTATGTTCCGTGAATATGTGCAATATATCGCCGATCGCCGCTTAGAGCGTATTGGTCTTCCTGCTCAATATCATTCACGCAATCCATTCCCATGGATGAGCGAAACGATTGATCTCGGAAAAGAGAAAAACTTCTTTGAAACACGAGTCACCGAGTATCAATCTTCATCAAATCTAGAATGGTAGAAAAATTAAACTTGAGGTCGTTGCACTATGCAACGATCTCAATGTTTTGAGAGACTTCTTTGTAGTGATAGAGATAGCCAGTTTTCATCGCTCTGCGTGCTTCTTCATCACTGATTGCTGTCACATCGCCATCGTTAGCAAGAACCCAGCCTGAATCGGTTTTAATATAAGAGACATAATGTCCTTTGCGTAGAGAATCACCTCTATGTACAATAAACCCATCGCAAACATATTGATGTTGCTTATTGGAATCCGCTGGTGAATCTAAATAGCGTTTGCCAATATTAAAGCGTGAAGGCATTGGGCATGCGTCTTTAACTTTAACCATACTTTTTGAGCGCACATCATATTTTTCACGGCTTACACGCATCATCATCTCTTTAGGAGGCTTGGCGAACTTTCTGTTAATCTTAAGACCTTGGTCTGTCTTCTCATTAAAGAATTGATCAAGGACATGGGGGAAATCCTTTTTATCTCCATTAAATGAAAGAGTAATCATGGAATTTCTTACAGGAGCTCTTTTTACCCCATCTACTTTTTCGATAATCATATTAACAAGAGATGATTCAGAATGACCCATAATTGCGGTATATGCTTCTTCAACATCTTGTTGCTTTGACTCTTCTGTGATCATTCCATCTGTTAACTTGCTGATTGCATAACGTAGATTGACTGTATTTGGTCCACCGCTTGCAAGTCCAAGTTGCTTCTCACGATATGCAGATAAGAAATCACTAGCTGGCTCAATGTTATCTTTATCTAAGGCTTGCATTAGGCCTTCTGCTAATCCTTCAGAAATCATAGCGATTTGCATCAAGCTGTTTAACCAGCAATCGTTACCACCAAGATTGGGGAGTCCAACAACACCATTCGTTTCATGCGTTTTATGATTCTCGATTTCTAAAGCCATCGATCCGCCAACTATGGAAGTGCGTATAGGAGATGGAAAGTCTTTTGAATAGGTTGAGGGCAAAGCCGGGGGCGAAACAGTATGCTTATCATTGTTAGCTTCCTGATTAGCCTCTTCTTTTTTCGAAAAACCGAAAACGACTGCAAAAATAGTGGCAATTGCAGCAAAAAATGCAGCAACAACACTCCAAATGACTAAGGTCAAATTCTTTTTGGTTTCTTCATCAACAGGCACACTGTTTGGTGGATAAGCCTGAGATGCATTTACATTTGCAACCATAATTAAGTACACTATTATTAATAATTTATATAAGAATTATAGCACATTCTGTAATTTATATCTAATAAGAAAGGGAATATCCTAAATAGCTTACTATATGAATATTAGGATTTTTGGTAAAAAAAGAGGGATCCACGGCTCATTTGAGCTGCTAGTTCGCTAGGAGACACGATCGTAACTATCTGATCATCAGTTAGATACCATTTTCCGTCTTTTTTGATACACGAGAGGAAATGGCCTTTGGCATCGATTAAAAATGCGCTGCAGGCATAGCTATTTTGAGTATCTCTGCTATCTTGAATCAGCTCAGAGGGCAAATCAAAGCTCTCTGGCATGCTAAAGAAATTTTTACCACATCCGTTTTCCGCGTGATAATGCTCTAGACCCGATACATCGAATATGAGGGTTTGAGGACTATGATGCTGAAAATAGCACTGTTCTGAAGTGACAACAGTTGCCCCATCCTCAGATCCCATTTGAGTTTTTGAAGTAAAAAAATAGGATAACCAGCCAAATTTAAGCTCTTTATTTTGACCTGCATTATGAATATATTGAGGATCAAATCTAAAAATTGGGCGATTTTCTTCTGTAGTTGTCTCTTCTTTGACAATTTCTTGACCTAAGGCTCTTCGATCGGTGTTTTTTATAGAATTTCTACGAACACGTATTTGCAAACTAGAGTTTGTTTTATCTTTTAAAATTTCATTAAAGACATCGAGTGCATGATTTGTTTCACTACGTGGTTTTATTAAATTGGGATAATGATTTGCTAAACCTTTGCGCACAGATTCAACGTTCACACGAGCAAGATAGCTTTTTTTAGAGAGATCAATCAAAGCATGGTCTTGTGAGTCGTGATATTCTTTTGTAAATTCATCAAAGCTCTCAATATCTTGAAACAACTCTTCTACTTCAGGAATCACCATAGCAATTTGCATTAAGCTGTTGAGCCAGCAATCTGCCCCACCGTTATTTTTTAATCCAACGGGTTGCCCGTGAATAAAACTCGGAAGCTCTTGATCATATTTTTTGGCTTGTTTGTGTTTCGAGCGTCCTTGGTGCAAAAGTATCGACCCAGCAATTAATCCCACTGCTATAGGAATTAATCCAACGAGTAACAAAGGCATCACGATGAGACCTATAGTAAGAGCTGCTGCACTTAAACAAGCCGCTACTCCAACTAAAAGTCCGCCGGTAATGACATATCGATGCGTCTTCTTTTCTAAAGAGGACACAAGCTGATCTTTGCTTCCAACGTAGATGTTTTTTGTATCGAGATTGTTAAATGAAACTTCCATCACTCTACTTTTCCATTAATATGTTGGAAGAGCATACGAGATTTTCGATTTAATAATAAGAAGGATTTTAATGATTTAGTTAAGAATCTCTTGTTTATAGAAATAGAGAAGAGCAAAGTTCCTTTTTTCCGCATACTCTTCTTTAGAAATTGGGCATACTTTTTCATCATTGATAAAATAATATTTACCATTTGTTTGGATGCAAGCGGTATAATGCCCATGATGGATTCCCCCACCTGTGATGAAAGCATGACAGTTGTAATTAGGAGATTCTTTTGAACCCTGAATATGCTCAAGAGGAAGAGAGAATGACTCGGGCATGTAAAAAGATTCTTCTCTTTCACTAGTGCACCATTCGCCATGTTGATTCTTGTAGTTCCGAGTTCTAACTACATTGAAGAGCAAGGTTTGCGGAGGGCTTTTATCAAAATAATATTTCTTTGATACTTTTGCTTTTTCCAATACACCTCTCTCATTTGCCTCAGGATTTGTTATAGACTCATCAGAAAGAGCTGCGGATAAATATGTTCTAAAATCTGAAGGGACCGCTAAAGATGATTCCTCTTCATTCGCATCTGTTCGAGGAATATCAGGCATATGCAAATTGATTAAGTTTTTGCTTTCATGTTCTTGAGTCACACTTCTATTTTGTACTCTTGAATCATCGGACACTAAATATATTTCTTTTGTGATCTCTGCTCTCATTTTGTAATCTAACTTAGATTTTTTGACGCTATTGATCAGGCAGCCTAAAACAGTAGGCAAATCAACTTGCTCAGAGTCTGCGCTTACAAAATGGGGTAATTTCTTAGCAATTCCTTTGCGTAGATTTTCAACATCATTCGATGCGACGTAGCTTTGCTTGCTTGGATTATACTGAGGATTTTTCTGCGACTTACGATATTCATTTGTAAATTTATCAAAGTTTTCAATATCTTGAAACAGCTCTCCCACTTCAGGGAAAACTACAGCAATTTGCATTAAACTATTAAGCCAACAATCGTTGCCACCGGCATTGACTAAGCCAATCGGTTGACCGGGAATAAATGGCGGCAGATTCTTTTGCGCTTCATTTATTTTATTTCTAGCAGATTGAGAATGTCCTAATAGAGCACATCCTACAATTGCGCAAAGACCAAAGGGAATAGTAGCTCCAAGCAATAAAGGAGCGACCATGAAAGTCATTGCAATAGAGGCTAAAACTAAAAAAATGCCGATGCCGGTTAAAAAACCGCCAACTACAGCGAGTTTATGTGCTTTTTCATCTTCTTGAGATTTGTTAAGACGAGGATTAGGCAAATTATGATTTTTTGGAACTTCAGTCATATCTTGAACTTTCATCTTACACCCTCCCACTGCACTATTGATTAATGATTATATTCTCCCCATTCGATTTCTTCCTAGAGCAAAAAATTTGAAAAGTTGTCGATATTATTTTAATCAGGTAAAGTGCGCAGTAACAATACTCTGGAGAATCTGTTAAATGAGATATGAACTTGGACAAAAAATTGGCGCTTTTAAAATAACGAACATTTTAAATTTAGAGGAGTTGCAAAGCACTCTCTATGAATTAGAGCATGAAAAGCTTGGATCTCAAGTTCTCGCTTTGTCAAATGACGATAAGGAAAACTTATTTTGCATCTCTTTTCAAACGTTGCCAACAAGCTCAAATGGGGTGCCCCATATTCTTGAACATACAGCTTTATGCGGCTCTAAAAAATTTCCAATAAAAGATCCGTTTTTTTCAATGCACCGACGCAGTTTAGCAACATTTATGAACGCGATGACTGGCAGTGATTTCACCTGCTATCCTGCATCTTCTATGGTTGAAAAAGATTATTTTAATCTTCTTGAAGTGTATCTTGATGCGGTATTCCAACCAAATCTAACCCCGGAAAGTTTCCTTCAAGAAGGGCACCGCCTTGAATTTAGCGAAGGGGATGATTCCTCTACGCCCCTTCTCCATAAAGGGATTGTGTTCAATGAAATGAAAGGAGCATTGGCAACTGCAGAAGCGCGCTTATGGCATATGATGATGGAAAAA
The DNA here is from genome assembly GCA_021772335.1 of Chlamydiota bacterium. Lineage (GTDB taxonomy): Bacteria > Chlamydiota > Chlamydiia > Chlamydiales > Rhabdochlamydiaceae > JAJFMD01. The sequence goes on along the minus strand of JAJFMD010000006.1, from coordinate 198,739 downwards.
CTCACACCAGAGCTTCCTTATGCTTATGATTCAGGAGGGCATCCAAAAGAAATCCCTGACCTGACTCATGAAGAGCTCGTTGCATTTCATCAAAATTACTATCACCCGAGCCGCAGTCTGTTCTTTTTCTATGGTGATCTCCCTCTAGAAAAAAACCTCGATTTTATCGAAAAAAACGCTTTAAAAGATTTTGATAAAAAGCCTCCGCTTCCACCGATAAAAAAACAAAAACGTTTTAACGCGCCACAACGTTTTCATAGGCACTATCCAAGCCAACCTGATGAAACGCCTGAAAGCCGCACTTTCTTATCTTTTGGCTGGCTAACAATGTCTATTGAGCAACAAGAGGAGCTTCTCGCGTTTGTTTTGCTCGATTCAATTTTGATGGACACAGACAGCTCTCTTCTCAAAAAACGGCTGTTTGAATCTAAACTATTTGCTCAAGTTGATTCAATGCTAGATAACGATATGAGCGAAGTGCCTTATCTGATTATTTTCAAAGGAACTGACTGTGCAAAAGAAGAGGAAATAGAGAAACTGTTATTTTCGTCTTTAGAAGCAATCGCTAACGAAGGCATTCCCGATAGTCTTATTGAAGCTTCTCTGCATCAATTAGAACTTGGTCGCTCTGAAATTGGCGGTAATCACTCCCCTTTTGGATTAGCTCTTTACTTCCGCTCTGGTCTTATAAAACAGCATGGGTGCAAACCAGAAAATGGATTGCTCATCCACGATCTATTTCGAATCTTGAGATTAAAAACTAAAGATAAGAGTTATCTTCCAAACTTAATTAGAAAATATCTACTCAATAATTCTCATCTTGTAAAAATCTCTCTAACACCAAATCCTAAACTACTTGCTGAAGAACAAGAGGAAGAAAATCAAAACCTAAAAGCAATTCGCGCAAAACTCTCTGAAAATGAGACCAAGCAGCTTGTTAAACAGGCAAAGGATCTCGATCACTACCAAAGGAATTCTGAAAAGCAATCCCTTGACTGCTTACCGAGTCTTACATCAAATGATATTCCCAAAGAAGTGCGTGATTACCCTCTTATCAAAGAATCAAAGGGTATGGCAGACCTTTATTTTCATGATTGTTTTACAAATGAACTACTCTATGTAGATCTAGTGTGGTCGCTACCGGAAATAACCCCTGAAGAACTTCCTCTCCTTAAATTACTAGGACAGTTAATTCCTGAAGTAGGAGTTGGAAAACTAAACTATGCTGAATCTCTTGATTATTTACATGCCTACACTGGAGGAATCAGCGCTTCTTTCCACTGTCATACACCAATTGATCAACCACAGACGATTAAACCGGTCTACCATATTAGAGGAAAATCTCTCTATCGCTATGCTGACAAATTGATCAATCATCTTAAGAATGTCGTCACTTCTGTCCGTTTCGATGAAAAACAACGCATTTGGGAACTCGTTCACCAATACCAAAATAGCCTACAAAACCAGTTAAATAACCACGCAATAAAATATGCAACTCTTGAGGCTCTAAGCAGCTATCATCCCTCTCATGGGATTGCTCACCAAGCAGCCGGCTATCCCTATTTTAAAATGATGCAAAAACTCAAAGAGGGAGATAACACTCTTTTTGAAAAGCTCGAGCAATTTAAGAAAAAGATCTTCTCATTTAATAATTTAGATCTACTATTTGCCTGTGATAAGAAAATGCACCGACAACTTGAAAATGAAAATTTTTACAATTTGGATCAACTCGCGAATCAACGTAAAGAACTTAGCTGGGATTTCAAGAAATCTAGTCCTACACAATCTTGCGCCTATGAACTAGCATTGCCCGTTTCATTTACAGCTCAAGCTCATCCAAGTAAATTCTATCTTGATCCCCTCTCACCCGCCTTAAACATCGCTTCTCTATTAATGGAGAATAAAGTGCTCCATCATGAGATTCGTGAAATTGGAGGAGCTTATGGCAGTGGAGCTCACTATAATCCTTTAACAGGAACTTTCTATTTTCATACTTACCGCGATCCTCACCTAAAATCGAGTATAGAGAGTTTTAAAAACGCTATTGAATCGATCCGTAGAGGAGACTTTAGCAAAGAAGATCTAGAAGAAGCAAAAATCGGTACAATTCAACATTCCGATTCCCCTGTTTGCCCAGGTGGACGTACGCTCTATTCTCATTCATTGTTACTCGATAACAAGAGCAAAGATCAACGACAAGCTTACAGAGAAAAAATGCTAAAATTATCCAAAGAAGATATTTCAAACGCGTTAAGCGCATCCTTTCAAGATCAAAAGGAAACGACTGTGACTTATGCCGGCAAAGAGCTTCTTGCAAAAGAAAAAATTGATTTGCCTACTAGGGTTATTTAACGATCTCCTTAAACGTGCTTTGAGTTAGAGGAGTTGAAATCGTATGATTTATGATTCTGTTTCGTATCGATAGCAGAGACGGAAGGCGCTATCATATTTGATACAAACAAGATTAACAAAAGGAACAGCCTCTATAACACCGCGGAAAACATTGCTACAGCCGTGACCGGCATACTGAAAGGCATGGAAAGCTTGGTTTACTTTATGATTGCGAGTTGCAGTGTTTTTTGAAAACACAGCACTCAATAACATGAATATTGTCGATGCTAGTGAAGCAACAATTTCAATTAAACCGAGGACGGTGCGTACAAGGCCAGTTATCGTTGCAAGGAGCGGCACATAACCCACTTTATTAAAAGCGTGTTCTGTTGCTTGTAAATGGGAATCTAATGTTGCTACTCTTAAAGACATAAGAATCTATTTTTTTTAATCATTTGCAGAGTATTTTATCGAAAAATGATTATTTATACGAGTAAAATAATTTTTACTTTACTTTCTATCAAATCTTTTTTTATTTAACATTGCTATACAAATTTTAATATACTCGTTTCCCTACACAATACGATTATTAACAAAAAATTGAATTCAATCTCACCTTGCTCTTGTAGGAAAATCCTGACTCATGTGAAACTCATTTTAATACTAATAAGAGGGCTCAAATATGTTTTTACCATCAATTCGACGCTGTTTTCTCCTTTGTTTAATCTGTACTTTTGCTCTGCACCCTTTAGCAGCCCGAAGTAATGACTCTGAACATGAATGCACCTGTTCTCCAAAGCAAATCTCTAAGGCATTTTCAAATGTTGCCAAAGAAGCGATGCCGGCTGTTGTCTTCATAAAAGTTGAATCTTGTGACAGCGATGAAGGATATGAACATCCGGGTAGTCAAGGAATGCCAAGCCCCTATGACAATTTTGGTGATGATTTCTTTAATCGATTCTTTGGAGGCCCTGGAAGAGCTCAGAAGCCACAACCTCAGCTCAGCCAAGGATCTGGTTTTATCATCACACCTGATGGCTATATTGTGACAAATGCTCATGTTGTCCATCAAGCAGACAAAATGACTGTCACAATGAACGATGGCTCAGAGGCTAACGCCACTTTAATTGGAGAAGATCCTCATACCGATCTCGCCGTTATCAAAATCGATGGAACAAACCTACCCTACGTCTCATTTGGTGACTCTGAAACAATGGATATCGGTGAATGGGTGGTTGCAATTGGAAGTCCTTTCCAATTAGAAGCCTCTCTTACAGTAGGTGTAATCAGTGCTAAAGGACGCCAAAATCTACGCATTACCGATCTTGAAGATTTCATTCAAACCGATGCAGCGATTAATCCTGGTAATTCAGGAGGCCCACTACTCAATTTAGACAGCGAAGTGATCGGAATTAACACCGCGATCGTCTCACGCTCAGGCGGTTATATGGGAATTGGCTTTGCTATACCGAGTAACATGGCCAAAGTCATCACTGAGCAAATTATTTCAAAAGGCAATGTCACACGTGGATTTCTCGGCATTTCCATGCAGCCAGTGGACAAAGATATCGCGGATGCTTTTAATCTAGATCGCGCTGAAGGCGCACTTGTAGCCGAAGTGGTCAAAGACTCCCCTGCAGAAAAAGCGGGCGTCAAGCAAGGAGATATCATCCTGGAATATAACGGCTGCACAATTAAATCAATCGGCGGATTCCGCAAAGATGTCTCGATGATGCAACCTGGTACAACGATTTCTTTAAAGATCAACCGTAAAGGAGAGATTATCACGATTCCTGTGGAACTCTCTATAGCTGTTAGTGATCAGATTAGTAATAATGGCGCTGTGCAAAAGCTCGGGTTTGAAGTGAGCAATCTCACTCCTGATCTCGCCCAAAAACTTGGCTACAAAGCTGATGAAGAAGCGGTGGTCATTACTAAAATCAAACCTGGATCTCCAAGTGCTCAAGCTGGGCTCAGACCTGGGTTTCTAATCATTGCGATCAATCATAAGAAAGTGAAGAACGTTGAAGAATTCAATGAAGTTCTTAACGAAACTGGCAGTAAAAAAAGGATTTTAATCCTAGCGCGTCAGGGCAACCTCACCCGCTTCTACTCACTGAAGATGGACTAGATCCTCTCACATCTTTAAACCCAAGGGATTACTTGGGTTTAAAGATAAAATATTTACTTCATTTGACTCAATTCACTGCGACAGGTTATCCTTATTCGATTTTAAAAAAAAATTAATTAAGATGATCTCTTTATTTACAGCAATTGGGATGTATTTCGTTTGGTCAAGCGCTTTTGCCATTGGCAAAAAGACCTTGGCTTTTTCTCCCCCAATTTTTTTAACAGGATTTCGCATGTGTTTAGCTGGATTGCTTATGTTAGGCTTTCTCGCTCTATGCCGCAAAAATTGTTTTAAACTGACCAGACCTCAGTGGTTTTCGATCATCGTTCTAGCTCTTACTAGTGTTTATCTAGCAAATGTCTTTGAGTTTTGGGGATTGCAATACCTCAGTTCTGCAAAAGCGTGTTTTATCTACAGTCTCTCTCCTTTCTTTGCGGCTCTTTTCTCCTATATTCATTTTGGCGAAAAACTTAATAAGCGCAAACTAATGGGTTTGTTAATCGGTCTTCTAGGATTTATTCCTGTTCTTAAGTTGCAAACGCAAGCTGAAGGAGTTCTCTCAATTTTTCAGTATCTCTCTTGGCCAGAACTCGCCTTAGCAGCAGGAGCTCTCTTTGCAGTTTATGGCTGGGTCATTCTCCGGTTAATCGTTAAAGAACACACTATCTCTCCAGTTGTTGCTAATGGAGCTAGCATGATGATTGGAGGAGTTCTTGCATTAATTCACTCTTTCTTTGTTGAAACCTGGAATCCAATTCCTATCGAATCATCAATACTCCCCCACTTTCTCGGTGGATGCATACTACTTACGATCATCTCTAATATCATCTGCTACAATATCTATGGATTCTTGCTCAAGCGCTATACTGCAACTTTTCTCTCATTTATTGGGTTGCTTAGCCCAATTTTTGCATCAATTCACGGCTATATTTTGCTCAAAGAACCGATTGCCTGGGAAATATTCTTAGGTGCTGCAATTGTCATGAGTGGTTTGTGGCTTGTCTATTCTGCTGAAGTGAAGCAAGGATACATTATGAAAGCACGCAAAACTCTTTCAGCAAACGCATAATAAGTATGCCTTCAAAAGGCATCATCAATTCATTGTATGAAGTAATCTAAGATCTCAAACTTTGAGCGAACTGTTGAAAGCGAGAATTAGAACGAACCTTATCAAAGGCTTTTTCCTCTATTATCTCTGCTAAATTTGTAATGCCCCCTTTTTTGGCGGCTTGCAGCCAACCAACTGTGGGCTCTGCTTCTCCGACAATCCCAAAAGCATAAGCACTACGCATGGCAACCTCAGGACTTTGACTCGATTTGAAAGCTGCTGCTGCGAGATCAGCACACGTTTGATAATCACCCTCTTCAAAAGCAGCATGCTGCAAAATAACAACTGCTTCGGGATCAAGTTCGTCTTTCATTGGATCAAGCATATCAAAGATCTCTTGATAACGCTTCTCCTCGTAATATAATACAGCGAGATACTGTGTCGCAGTATTGTAAATCATTCCCTCTTTGGCTTGCTTGCGTATCAAATCGAGATTTGCTCGCGCTTTTTCTTTATTCCCACTTTTAAACGCCTCTTCAACATCTGACATCATATCTTGCACGTTCTTATCGCGATCACTCTCAGAATAAACACGCATACGGCGGTAAGAATCAAACGAGTTAAAAGCGAGCAAAAAGAAAAATGCACCCGCAAGGAAGTGGCGCAGAACAAAAAATGTAACAGCAAATAATAGAGCAAAAATCATACTAGCTAGCAATGCATAACGGAATCCTTTGACCCCTAAAAGAGCTTCAAGGCTAACACGCATTAACTGCCCTCCATCAAGAGGCATGACTGGTAGAAGATTAACGACCGTCCAAAATAAATTGATCACAGCCATAATTAAAAGCAGACGATAAGCAGCTCCTTCTGGATTAAGAGGCAACGTCTTAAAAAGTAAATATGAAATGGCACATAGGATAAATCCAAATAACGGCCCATTAAATATAATAAGAAGTTGCTTCCACGTTTTGAGAGGTCCTCCATCGTGGTAGGTCAGCCCCCCAAAAGCGACGAGTTCAATACGAGGATCACGCTTAAAAGCTTTTGCAGTTAAAGCATGTCCATATTCATGAAAAAGCACTGAGACAAAGATAATCCCAACCCAGATCAACATTCCAACTAAAGATCTGCCAAATAACAAACCGATGACTGCAGAAAAAATCCAAAAGGTGGGATGAATAGTAACGGGAATGCCCAACTTAAAGCGAATCATGACTGTCTGCCTATAGCTTGCAAAGTAGCTTGTCCCATTTCTGCCGGACTCATAGCAACAACAACTCCCGCTTCTTTTAACGCATCAATTTTTCCTTGTGCAGTTCCTTTGCCGCCTGCGACAATAGCGCCAGCATGACCCATACGTCTTCCTGGAGGAGCGGTTTGTCCTGCGATAAATGCAGCAACAGGTTTTTTGCAATGCGCTTTGATCCACTCAGCAGCTTGCTCTTCACTAGTGCCACCAATTTCACCAATCAATAAGATCGCTTCAGTCTGCTCATCTTGAACAAAGAGTTCTAAGACATCAATAAAATCTGTGCCATTAAGAGGATCGCCTCCAATACCAACACATGTTGACTGACCTAATCCAAGCTCTGTTGTTTGCCATACTGCTTCATAAGTTAGAGTGCCCGAACGGGAGACAATACCAATCTTTCCAGGTTGATGAATGTAGGCCGGCATGATCCCAATTTTGCATTGCCCTGGAGAAATGACACCTGGACAATTGGGCCCAATCAGATGAGAGGTTGTACTTTGGCGCATGACACGACTCACCTCGACCATGTCGCGCACGGGAATCCCTTCAGTAATGCAAATAATCAACTCAATGCCAGCGTCCTCTGCTTCTAAAATTGCATTTGCAGCATAAGGCGCAGGAACGAAGATTAAGCTAACATCGGGATGCACCGCCAACTTTGCTTCATATACTGTATCAAAAACCGGCAATCCTAAAGCTGTTTGTCCCCCTTTTCCCGGAGTCACACCCCCAACATAATTCGATCCATACTCCATTCCCTGCTCAGTATGAAAGCTACCCGCCTTCCCGGTGATTCCTTGGGTAATAATCCGTGTCTCTCTATCGATCAATATTGCCATTTTATTTTCTCTTTAACGCTTCAACTGCTTTTTGTGCTGCTTCATCTAAATTATCTGCCGTAATAATGCTTAATCCCGATGATTTCAATGTTTGTTTGCCTTGTTCAACATTGGTTCCTTCCATCCGAATGATTAACGGTACAGAGAGCTTTTGCTCTTTCGCAGCATGCACAATACCATCTGCGAGCGTTGCACAATTCATAATCCCACCAAAAATATTGATTAACAGTGCTTTTACTTTTCGATCGTGAAGAATGATTTTAAAAGCTTCAGAAACCTGTTCTTTAGTTGCGCTGCCTCCAACATCGAGAAAGTTTGCAGGCTGACCACCATATAATTTGATAATATCCATCGTCGCCATTGCAAGCCCTGCTCCATTGACCATACAGCCAATGTTGCCATCTAATGCGATATAGGAAAGATCAAACTCCTTCGCCTCCACTTCACTTGTAGAAACTTGCGTCGGATCAAAACACGCAGCGAGCTCTTTCTGACGAAACAGCGCATTGTCATCGATTGCAAGTTTGGCATCGAGAGCGACAATTTCTTTATTGGGCGTTTCAACCAAGGGGTTAATTTCTAAAAGAGATCCATCACATTTAATAAATGCTTCAGCTAAAGCTTTTGCAATTTGAATTCCCTGCTTAGCAAGATCTCCATCCCATCCCATAAACTTCGCAAGATAGACCAAACGATACGGCTTAATGGTTCCATCGAGCTCTATTGGCAAACGCAAAATCTTTTCTGGATGTGTTTCTGCAATCTCTTCAATTTCCATGCCTCCTTCGGGAGAAGCGATTAAAATTGGCTGCGCACCTTCGCGATCGATCACCGCGCCAATGTAATATTCTTTTTTGATATTAATAGGGCGTGAGATCATCACTTTATAAGCGGTAATTCCCTGAGGACCCGTTTGTTCATTGACAATCTTCAACCCAATCAGCTGCTGAGAGACCTTTTCAATCTCACTGCGACCCTTAGCAAATTTTACGCCACCTGCTTTGCCCCGTCCTCCAGCATGTACCTGGATCTTAATCACAGCCTCTTCTAACTGAAGCTCATCGATCGCACGATCGATCTCTTCTTTATTAGAGACAACGCGGAAATCGGGCACTGGAACGCCAAATTTCTTTAAAACTTCTTTAGCTTGATATTCGTGTAAATTCATCGTTACTTTAGTTCAATTCACCTACGTGATACCATTGCATTTTTAAAAATTAATTTCACAATATTTTATGCTTCGTTTTTTTCGCTCCGGCATCGATAAAGTCAAAACAGCTCTAAGCAAAACACGTGCTGCACTAGGCCAAAAAATCACAGCCCTCTTTAGCAAACCGATTGATGAGACTACTATAGAGGAGCTTGAGCAAATTCTCTATGAAGCAGATCTTGGAACTGAGCTAGCAACTCTTCTTGCTGAAGACGTAAAAAGCTTCCTACGCAAAAATCCCTCTGCAACAAGCGAGATCATCACCTCCTTTATTGAAGAAAAAGCGCATGCTATTTTAAAGCAACCTTCTAAGATTTCTGAAAAACCCACTTCACATCCTCAAATCGTTCTAATCGTCGGAGTCAACGGCAGCGGAAAAACAACGACCATTGCCAAACTCGCACAAAAAGAAATCGCTGAAGGAAAAACTGTTCTACTTGCAGCAGGCGATACATTTAGAGCCGCTGCTACTGAACAACTAGAAACGTGGGCTAATCGTCTTAATTGCGCTATTGTTAAAGGAAAAAAGGGAGGAGATCCTGCCGCTGTCGTATTTGATGCACTAACTAGCGCTAAAGCAAAACAAATTGATACTGTCTTTATCGACACTGCAGGGAGATTACAAAACAAAAGCGAATTAATGCGCGAGCTTGAAAAAATCAAACGTGTCTGCACAAAAGTAATCGACGATGCACCTCATGTGACACTCTTAATCCTCGATGCAACCGTCGGTCAAAACGCTCTTGATCAAACAGAGACCTTTAACTCTTTCACGCCACTAACAGGCATCGCTCTAACAAAACTCGATGGCACAGCTAAGGGGGGCATTGCACTCTCGATCTACAATAAATTTGGCATCCCTCTAAAATGGATTGGTCTTGGTGAAAAAGCAGATGACCTTATCCCCTTCGATCCTAAAACCTACGTCGAAGCTCTCTTTAAAAGCTAAGTTGTTGTATATTGAAAGCAACAACGGAGTGCTATGTCTTCTTTAGAAAACCGCTATCAAAAGCTCATACAAGATACTGCTGCTTTTCTTAAGCAAGAGCACAGCTTAACTAGTTTTGTTCCATGCACAAAAGAGCAATGGCGCGCCCCTGTTATTCCTAAACAGCCCGTTAAAAAAGTTGCGCCACAACCTAGTGTGCCTATTGCACCTATTGCAAAAAGCACTGTTCCTATACCAAAACAACCACCACCTCAGTCCAAGATCTCAAAACCATTACCTGAACTTTCTCAAAGAAAGGCAGTTGATACTGATGAAATGGCTGATCTAAAAAAACTGTGCAGTAAAGAACTTCCCAATTTTGTTTTAAAAGAAACAACACCCAATGATGAAAAAGCACATCGGCTCGCTAACCGCTGGAGGCTATGGAGAGAGATTCTTCCTGTTGCTATCCTTCAAGTTAACTTTGATGAAGCCACTTCAAAATTACTCAATAATTTGACTGCGGCCATCTCACAAAAACTATTGCCTGCTAAAATTCTCAATGCAACAGAATTAGAAAAATCCAATCAGTGGGAACTTTTCTTGGAATGCAAAACACTCCAAGTAATCATTGCAAACCCCAAAGATCTCAAGTCGTGTCCATCACTACTTCCCTACTATCAAAAAAATCCGCAAAACACACTTGCTAAACTTGGCAATGTTCTGCTAATTGAAATGCAATCAGCTGATATCTACCTCTCCTCTCCTGAAGCAAAACGTGAGTTATGGTCAATTATATGCAAACTGATCAAAAGATAGTTTCTGCAGAGGTCATGCTCGATGAGGCATTAGATCGCCCCTATTCTTATTCAATACCTTCAGAACTTAAGGAACATATTAAGCCTGGTACGCGCGTACGCATTCCTTTGCGCTCTTCAACACGGCTTGGAACTGTTGTCGCTCTATCCCATTCAACACTCAAGCTTAAACCGATCATTGAAATGATCGAAGGCACTGCGCACTTCTCTCCAGAGCTGCTCTGTTTAGCGCATTGGATTGCAACCTACTACTGCACGAGTTTGCGCAAAGTTCTTAAACTGATTCTTCCGCCGAGTGTTCATGTTCAAACCAAAGAGAAAAAACAGTGGCTAGTCAAAGCAACACTTTCACTCGAAAAGCTTCGTAAAACATGTGAAGAGTTGCGGATAAAATCAACACGACAAGCTGAAATTCTCGATGTTTTGCTTAAAAATCCTAAAGGAATTTTACTCTCAAAATTGCGCGAAGAAACCGGGTGTTCACAAAGTCCCATCGATACTCTCGTTACCAAGAAAATCCTCAAGCTACAAAGCAGCGTTATTGATCGATCCATTCCTAAAGAATTCAGCTTCTTTCGTACTAAGCCAAAAGTTTTCAATGAAGAGCAACAAAGTGTGTTTGATGCCGTTTCTAAAAGCCTTTCAACGAATACCTACTCTACACATTTAGTCCATGGCATTACCGGTAGTGGCAAAACGGAGATCTACCTCCAAGCAATTGATCAAGCGCTTAGCGAAAATAAAAGCGTGATCTTTCTTGTTCCTGAAATTGCACTCACTTCTCAAACGGTCGAACGATTATGCGCACGTTTCGAAGGGCGTATCGCACTGATCCATCACCGCCTTTCCGCAGGCGAAAGACGTGACGCATGGCACGCGATGGAAAAAGGAGAAATTCCCATCGTCGTGGGTGCGCGATCAGCGATTTTCGCACCACTTCCTAATCTTGGTTTGATCATTGTCGATGAAGAACACGACAGCTCTTATAAACAAAGCGATGAAATGCCCTGTTACCATGCACGAGATGTCTCTACGATCCGCGCTCAAAACAATAATGCAACTGTCATCCTTGGAAGTGCAACTCCCGCCTTGGAAAGTTATCGCAACGCTTTGCAAGGCAAATATAAACTACATTCACTGCTTAAACGCGCCACGCAAGCTGAGCTCCCTCACGTGCACATCGTTGATATGAAGAGGGAAAAGGAAAGATCCTCAAACTTTGTACTCTTTTCTGAAAAACTCATTGGCGCTCTAAAAGAGCGTTTTGAAAAGGGAGAGCAAAGCTTGCTTTTCCTCAATAGACGGGGCTACCACTCTCTCCACATGTGCCGCAATTGTTCTCATGTCATCGCCTGCCCTAATTGCAGCGTCAATTTAACCTATCATAAAAGCAATCATGAACTGACTTGCCATCTCTGCAGCTATCAAATCAAACCGCCTCCTAAATGCTGCCCAAGTTGCAATAAAGAAGAGACAATGCAATTTAAAGGCTTTGGAACTGAAATGGTTGAAAAAAGTCTCAATGCACTTTTCCCAGAAATGCGCACGCTGAGGCTCGATCGCGATACGACGCGTCACAAGGGAAGTCACGAACTACTATTTAAACAATTTCGCTCAGGAAAAGCAGATGTAATGATCGGGACGCAAATGATTGCAAAAGGGTTGCACTTCCCTTCTGTCACTCTAGTTGCAATTCTCAATACCGATAGCGCCCTTAACATCCCCGACTTTCGCGCTAGTGAAACAGTGTTCCAACTGATTACTCAGGTTGCAGGTCGCTCAGGACGAAGTGATCTACCCGGGGAAGTGATCATTCAAACCTTCATGCCCGATAATGAATCGATTCAGCTCGGCAGCAAGCAAGATTTTCTAGCCTTCTACGAAAAAGAAAGCGCCATCCGAGCGCTCTTCGATTATCCACCAGAGAGCCGCATGGCAAAAATTGTCATCAGCAGTCCTATCGAATCAGAAATTATCTCCGAGGCTCATACTCTGAGAACTCTACTACTCCGCTCTCTTCCCGCGCAGTATGAACTCTTCCCTATTCTTCCTTGTGGCTATGCTAAAATCAAAAATCGCTACCGCTACCAATTCCTTATTAAAGGAAAACACCTACTTCCTTTCTCTCAAATAATGAAAAAAATTTTAGAAAACCATCGCCTCCCCAAAGAGATGCGCATCTTAATCGACATCGATCCCTCAAGCACCTACTTCTAAAAAATTGCCTTTCTTAATTAGAGTGCGCAAAAGTGAAGTAAAAACAACCTTTTAACATCTGTATTCTTGCTTTGTAGATAGATTCGCTATATACTTAATCCTTTATAGCATAAATCAAGAGGACCTATGTCTTTTCCAACGCCTGAATATCACGAATTTGAAGAATTTCAAAATCGCTCAAAAAAACTGGAAGAAATTCGAGAACTTGGAATCAATCCCTATCCAGCCAAATATGCTCCTTCGGACAAAACAGAAACGTTGCTAACAAAGTTTGGTGATGATGCTGTAGGCCATAGCGAAGATGCAGCAGCAGGAGCTACACCGAGTGCATGTATTGCAGGTAGAATCGTACTCTTTCGCGCAATGGGTAAGAATGCATTTGGACAACTACAAGATGGCAGCGGGCGCTTGCAAATTATGTTTAATCGCGACTTAACCAAAGTTGAAGGGCTCGATGAAACAAAAGGGGTCACACCGATTAAATTCATCGAGAAGAAACTCGATCTCGGCGATATCATTGGCATTGAAGGACATTTATTTCGCACAAATCGCGGAGAGCTGACGCTGTTTGTTAAAAAAGTAACCGTCCTCTGCAAAACTCTTCTCCCCCTCCCTGATAAACATAGTGGTCTAGCCGACAAAGGAACGCGCTATCGCAAACGTTGGCTTGATCTAATTACCAATCGCGATGTGATTGAGGTTTTTCAAAAACGGAGCCAAATCTTAAAAATCGTGCGCAACTATTTAGAAAACCATGGCTTCATGGAAGTAGAAACTCCTGTTTTACAAAATATCTATGGCGGAGCTGAAGCGCGCCCTTTTGCTACACATCTCAATTCACTCAATCAAGATATGTTTTGCCGCATATCGCTGGAAATTCCCCTAAAAAAACTCATTGTTGGCGGACTCGAACGCGTTTATGAAATCAGTAAAGTGTTTAGAAATGAAGGAATTGATCGCACTCACAATCCAGAATTTACCGAGCTTGAAATGTATGCCGCTTATATGGACTACAACGATCTAATGAAGTTCATTGAAAACCTATTTGAAAAAATTGCCATCGAACTCTACGGATCTACAGAACTCACTCTCCATTCTGATATTGAAAACCGAGAGTACACCGTTAGTATGAAAGCACCTTGGAAGCGAATGACGATGAAAGAGAGTATTAAAGAGTATGGAGAGGTCGACGTCGACAGCTTGGATGATGCGCAACTTAAACAAAAACTGCTTGAATCTCCCAAATTTCAAGAAGAAGATCTCAAAGATGTTCCCCGCGGTAAGCTGATCGCTAATCTATTTGAGGAGCTAGTTGAGCACCATTTAATCCAACCCCACCACATCACAGATCATCCGATTGAAACTACACCGCTCTGTAAACTCCATCGCGATCCTGAGCAAGCAAAACAAGGAATTATTGAGCGATTTGAGTCATTTATACTTGGCCATGAATTCACCAACGCCTATACCGAACTCAATGACCCTGTCCTTCAGCGCAAACTACTCCTTCAACAAGCAGAGAAAAAACTCGCTGGTGATGAAGAAGCGACGCCTTTAGATGAAGAGTTTATCGAAGCGATATGCCAAGGAATGCCACCAACTGGTGGTCTAGGAATGGGAATCGATCGCATGGTGATGCTCTTTACAAAGATGCATTCAATCCGCGACGTGCTTTTCTTCCCCCTCATGAAGCCGGAAGAGCAGCTTGTAGAAAAAGAAGACTCCGTCACCTAATCTCCTGCGACAATACATAGTTGCCATTAGCATCGCAAAAATCACTTTCGTGCGATCATTCATAATCATCAGCGGGTTCAAGACGCACAGCAAAATCGTTCCGAAAGACGAAGGACAGTGCTTTTGCACGGTCGAGGAAGGAGGGGCGATTTGGCATAGCGGATTGAGGCCAAGACACCTATAAAGAATGAGTGATTCTAAATCTTAGGCGTTTTTAAGGCGGTCGATGAGATCTAGTCCATTTTGAGTGAGGCAAATATGATCACCTCCTGCTTTTTTAACAAAATTAGCTTGAGCAAGCTGATTAACAATCGTATCAACTCCCCTGCTCTTTTGTCCCATAGCACTTCCAATTGTATAGCGATCAACGAGATCACTATCTTTTGCCATTTCAAAAAGTTTTAGAAGAAAGCGTTCTTCTTTTGTTGTTCTAGCCACAAAATTACCTTTTTTTTAACCGAGCTCCCGAAGGAGTGTCTTCAATAATATAGCCACGTGCAAGAATCTCATCACGATAGTGATCAGCATCAGCCCAGCGTTTTTCCGCACGTGCTTTTTGACGATTTTCTAATAACTTTTCAAGTTCATGGTTGAGTTCAATTTTAGGAGGATCTAGAGGAAGAACCCCAAGAACTGTATCAAATTGCTTAAGAACCTCTAATGTTTTTAAAGCTTCTGCCTGACTGAGTTTTTGTTGATCAATCAAGGTATTCACCTCGCGAATCAGATCAAAGATTGCTGCCATAGCAGGAGAAATATTCAGATCATCAGCAAGTGCTGCAGAAAATGTTTGTTCTGCACGTTTAAGAATGGGATCAATTAACTCGCCATTTTCAGTTTGAGTGATTTCATAAAGACGCGTTGCAAAATCTTTAATACGAGTTAAGCTATTAACAGCACTATCTAAACCTTGCATCGTAAAGTTAAGTTGCATGCGGTAATGCGTTTGTAAGAGAAGGTAACGAATTTGAGATCCTGTAAAACCTTTATCGAGCAAATCGCGCAGAGTGTAAAAGTTGCCAAGACTCTTTGACATTTTTTTATTCTCAACAAGCAAATGTTCACAATGCATCCAATGACGAACAAAATTCTTGGAAGTACAACTCTCTGATTGAGCTATTTCATTTTCGTGATGAGGAAACATATTATCTACGCCACCACAATGGATATCGATACTTTCTCCAAGCAATTCTATTGCCATAGCCGAACACTCTATATGCCAGCCTGGACGTCCCTTCCCAAAAGGACTATCCCAATAAACATCTCCATCTCTCTTTGGATCATATGCTTTCCAAAGTGTGAAATCTGCAACATGTTCCTTATCGTATTCATCTGTATCAATGCGGTTTGATGCAGCAGCTTGGAGCTCATCAACTTTTAGATGCGATAGTCTACCATAAGATGGAAAGCGATCGATTGAAAAGTAAATGCTATTATCGCTTCCTTTATAAGCTATTTCTTTTTCGATCAGCGTTTCAATCATCGCAATCATCTGGGGAATATAATCAGTAGCTGCAGGATAGTGTTCTACAGGCTCAATACCAAGCGTTTTAAGATCATCGAAAAAAGCCTTTTTGTACTGGGCAGTATAGTCATTAAGCGATTGGTTATTGGCAATAGCTCCGCGAATTGTCTTGTCATCGATATCTGTCAAATTCATCACTTGAATGATTGGATAGCCAAAGTACTTTAAAGAACGACGCAAGAGATCTTCAAAAACATAACAACGAAAATTGCCAATATGGGCAAAGTTGTAAACTGTAGGACCACAGGTGTACATCTTAATTGTTTTGCCATCGATAGGAGTAATTTCATCGATTTGCCTTGTTTCTGTATTATAGAGCATCAAATGCGGTTTGCCATTCATAGAAATTCCTTTATGCAAAATGGTTCATTTCGAGCATCTCATCGAGCACACGGTAATGAGTTTTACCGGTTCCAGTCAACGGAATTTCCTCTAAACGACGCACTTCGCCAATTTTAATAATGCGCCCATACCCACTCTCTTTGAGTGCAATATTTGCAGTTTCGCGTGATAGTTCAAATGTTGTAAATAAGACAATCTGAGGCTTTTCATTTTCTTTTTCTATTACTGAAATTGCTAAAGGAGGTCCTTCTTTAAGAGCTCTGTCTTCCCACCCCTTTTCCTGAGCAAGAGACAGAAGCTGCTGCTCTAAACCACCTAGACTAACCATTTCACCACCAATTTTGACAAAGCGCTTTAATCGCCCAGAAAGCACAAGACTTCCAGTAGCTGGATCAAGATGGCCTCGATCACCCGAGCGATACCATTTTTTACCATCGATTATGATAAATGGATTTTTGCTCGAAGCGAGGTAGCCTTGAAAAACATTTGGACCATGAATGCAGATCTCTCCATCCTTACTGCTATCGATCACTTTTTCGGTCTCAGGGCTGATAATACATATTTCAACGCCTGGTACAGGTCCTCCCACTCCAACATGAGGTTTATCAGGTCTCATTAAAGTGACAACAGGGCTACATTCTGTAATACCATATCCTTCCATAACAATAGTATTAGGATTCAATTTCCTAGCCTGATCAAAAAGATCTAAAGGTGTTCGTTCCGCTCCTGAAACCATTAGCCTTAGGCTTTTTAAATTCTCTGGCTTAGCAACCTGAAATAACATTTTAATAAAGCTTGGAGCAGAACAGAATATAGACACTCCCCAATGCTCAATCTCTTTAGCTAATTTATGACTGTCTGTCGGATCTGGTGAGAAACATGCGCGCATACCCGCTAAGATAGGAAATAATCCAGTGACATTAAATCCGAAGGAATGGAACGGAGGCAAAATACCATATAAAACATCTTCCGCTTTGAAATCCATGCAGGTCATTGCCCCACGCTGATTATTGAGGATATTGTAATGACTTAAAGGTACAGCTTTAGGTAATGACTCTGTACCGCTGGTAAATAGGACAACTGCAGGATCATGCTCATCGATTGCATCAAGACCACGTGCTTTCATTATCGCAGACGTTTTCTTTCTCGCTTTAAATACTCCGGAAAGCTTATCTCCTAAACTGATCTGACTTTTAAGATCTTCTAAGAAAACAAAGTGGTCTTCAATCACACCTAAATCACCACCATGGAGATTATCAAGGAAACGACGTGAGGTCAGCACATGAAAAAGCTCTGTGATTTCTGTTGCGTGATTCAAAGAGCGTATACCCGCTGTCCAATTGAGCATCACAGGCACCTTGCCCGCAAGGAGAACAGCAGCAATCGTTAAATAGCCCCCAACAGAGGAAGGCAACAATATACCAATATTTTTTGCTGGCAATTTTTCAATTTTATCAGCAAGCAAAAGAGCAGCAAGTTTAAATTTACGATAAGAGAGCATCCCCGAGAGTAAATCGGCACAGCACATGTGTTTATCCATTCGTTCCGCAGCAAGCAGAAAAGATTCTGCAATTGTAGAACCTTTTGGAAGACTCACTGGAGGTCTGTTAGGCTCATCAGGCCACAAAGCGCGCTGAGGCAACCCCTTTTCGTGTTTTTCAACTTGTTCTTTTTTACCAACTGCTGCACAAAGCACATCTCCAACAGTTTGTAGCTCTCCTGGAATTACGCCGGTAACATCGTAACGCTCATCTAGAAAAACATATATTTGTGCTGTATCTAGAGAATCAAGACCGAGATCAATCGAAAGATGCTTATTGATCGAAAGACTTTCAGGTGGAACTTGAGAAAGCTGAGCTATTTTTTTGTAAATCGCCTTTTTAACTGGCTCCGGAACATTAATGTCCTCTAATTTCCTCTGATGCTCTTCTCTTGTAGTAATCTCAGGAAATTCTTTTTTCCATACGCTATACGACACGAGCTTGAGAGGTTCTTCTCCTGGTTCGGGATAGTTGTTATACCAGTTTTCAAGATACTTATTGATCTCAATACGGCCTCCATGACGAGGAAAATCCTCAGGGGCAGGAACAAACTCAACTTTCAAGTCACGGCGCGGCGCAAAGAAAATCAGATTTTTCATGATCACCTTAAACCCATGCTTAAAAGCCTGGCCAAAGTCAGGCACCTTACCGGTAAGTGCTGAAGAAAAACTGCTTCCCCAAAGACCGGTAATGCGCACTAAGACAACATTCATATCGTGGCAATTATTTAATAGATCAGGAACAAAAGAAGCACCGCCAACGATCTCTTTAGGAGTGAGTTTTAAATGACCAGAAGGGTAGATCAAAAAGCTCTCGCCACTATTGAGTTCATTTGAGATTTTGTTAAATAGCTTTTCAACGCGCTTGAGCTTCCACTTATTTGCCGAAGCATCTAAAGATGGCAGAGGAAGAGCTTTGACAAAACGCATCAAGAAGTTAACGCCCTTCAAGTAGTAGAAGTAATCAATCACAAGTGGTCTTGGACGAAATTTACGCCATAAAAGAAGCATAATAATGACAGGATCAATTTGAGCAGGATGGTTGGGTAGAAAAAGCGTCCCTTTCCCCTTCTCCTTCATCAAATGATCAAGGCCTTCAACATTGATACGATAACGCAATCGAATTATGCCATTGCAAATTACACATAAACAGGTCAAAAAAGCATTAAATAGTTTCTCTTTCATAAATCTTTCATTGCCAAATTAGTAAATCATGCAATTTTCAATGATTTGAGAAAATTTTGCAACGTCAAAGAATTCGGTTTTTTTTGATCTTTCAAGAATATAGCAAGAAAACTTTATTACCTTAACATCATATTAAAGAAAGTTTTAGCAACAAGTTCTCTTTAATGAAGACCCCTCATTTTTTGAAGAAGCTTTTAGGAAAGGCATATTGGCAAAGGTGAGAGATTTGACGGAAAGTGCTCCAATTGTTTGAGAAAATTGACTATATCTTGTTCTAGACAAACCATTAAAAATAATAGTTTCATTCTTTTGAATACCATCTAAAGAATCGTTATCAACAAAGCAATTCTCCCTGTTGTCTAATCTCAGGCTGAAATCAATATGATAAACCCATAGATAGTCATGTATATGGAATTCTTGAAGAAAACAATTATTTTCTAATGCACGGACTAATGGATTTTGATATTCCTGAACATTTCTAGTGCGAAGACTAAATCGATTGATAAAAAAGTTTCTGCTTAATGAAATTGCTAGTGCATCTACATAACTTGGGCAAAAAGTTTTTATGTATAATGTAATATTTTTAATTGATGCGACCATCAAGACGCGAGCTAATGCCGTAGGGGTTTGATTATCAGGCGAATCTACTCCAAAACAAATTTCTCCTAAGGTGCTATTGACGCTTGAAAATCTCTCCAAACTAGCCAATTCACTAACGTCTAACGGCATTATTCCCAAATCAAGAATCGTTAATTTGATACTATTTTGTAAATTCAAGAAAATCGAACTTAATCCACATATTCTTTCATAGTCTAATTTAATTTTTGAAAGAACGCGGTTCTTATTTAAAACTTTAGTTAAAGTATTTGAGCAATCCTGATCTAAAGTAGTATGACTTCCGCTAGAATTCCCGAGTGCAAGCTCTTGAACCCCTCTATTTTCTATTAAACCATTAAGAACCGCTTCTGTTTCTCTACTAGACATATTGTTATCACGTAAGTTGAGAATTTGAAGAGTCCTATTCACTTTTAATGCATCACCCAATCTTCTTGCGGTCTGAGCTTCTCTGACACAAGGGTAGTAAAAAGCTCTACAGCCCATTAAGTGGAGAACCCTTAAAGTTGTATTAACTTTGAGGAATTCAGGTATTTCAGTCCAATAACTCCAGTTTCCTGAAGAAAGTTTGAGAGCTACTGCTGTGGAATTTTTCTTTAGAGCTTGTGCAATATAATTTAGGATTTGCTCGGTAAATCTTTGCATTCTGATACTTGTAATGCTAGTGTCTTGGCTTAATTGACTAATGAAATGCTCTCTGTACTCCTCATTAACATCCAAGTCACTCTGTGTAAAGCGCCATTCTTCTGGACTGATAAACCTTGGATCTAAGTTTATAACTGTCGCTAGCTGAGAAAAATTAGTTATTTTAACAGTATTCTGTATCGCACTCATTGGAGCCTCAATGATCAAAACAGTTAAATCATCTGTGAATATTAGTTAAAAAACAAGAAACTCTTCTCTTTTACAAACCACAAATTATTTTTTAATCAAACTTCTGACGCACTAATACTAAGCAAATTAAACTAATTGTTAATTTTGTTTATTGCATATAATCGCTGTTTAGTTAATATAAAAATTTAAACAAGAAATTAAGTAGAATACTATGGTTAAGATACCCGAAGATCAACCCCCAGCATCTCGCTATTCACAAATGAAAAAAGACAATGGAAATAATGAGGTGTACCGTATCACAGAAAAAACGGCGCAAATGTTGCGCAATCATATTCCTTTTCAAGGAACTCCGATCAAAGCTCTTCATCATCGCCGCTATACTCTAAATGATGAAAAGAGCGATAATTAAAAAAAAGATTTGTCAAAATATCTAGAAGCGCTATGATCCTTTCTTTGGAATGAAAAGAAACGGAGGAGAAATGTCTACACCTGTTGGAGGATTTGGCGAAGTCCCAAAAGCGCATTCATTTAACAACGCAAAACCAGAAAGCAATATATTGCCCGTCGTAACCACTCGGTTACCGCATATAGTAAAAATAAAGAATTTAGGAACGGTGCAAACCAATCCACAAGGACACAATTTAAATTCGCTGTTTAGAAGTCGAATTACGGTCTAATTTTGCCTTTTCCTAAGTGCTTAGAAAGAGTTTGTACGCACTTGGTTGCTGCGAGGAGTTTAAGACAGTCTCCAAAGAGAAATGGCAAAACTCCACAAACTAAAGCACTTTTTTCTCCGATAAAACGGCTAAGCCACGTTGCTCCTATAATATAGAGTACGATGTTCCCTATTGTCATCGCAGAAAGAGCATGGATGGGACGTGGATTTTTGATCCGCTCAAGCAAGAAGCCTGTAAGATAGGCAATTAAAGGGTAGGATAAAAGATACCCTCCTGTCGGCCCAAAAAGATAAGCAAGTCCGCTATTTCCTTTAGAAAAGAAAGGCAAACCAAACGCTCCTTCCATTAAAAAGAGAAGCACTGCAAAAAAGCCGCGCTTGCTACCAAGCAAAGCTCCAAGAAGAAGGCAAACATGAGGTTGCAAGGCAATTGGCACAGGGGTAAAAGGAAGAGGAATAACAACTTGGGCAAAAAGACCGAGGAGTAAACTTGATCCAACAACAGTGACAACGTCATGTACTTTTTGCTGAGGATACTCGTTTAGATGTAGCGCTTGAGGGTGATAGAAAATCATGGCTAACCTCCACAGTTAGTTTAAAAGAGGCAGAGTCTTTCTTAAAACCTCTTTTGCCTCATTATAGGTAATTTGATCAAATGCGTCATCTACTCTGATCCATCTTCCATCAAGTACCTCAGGTGAAGAGAGATCTATCTTCCCTGAAACCATTGCAGGATAATAATATACTGATTTAGCAATCTGATCATCTTTCAAAGTATAGAGATATTTTTCTTCAATTGCGCTTTCTTGTAAAAGCTTATCGACAATAAGTCCTGTTTCTTCTGTTAATTCGCGCTTGGCTGCACTAATGGAATCTTCTTCATGATTTTTATGCCCTTTAGGAAAAGACCAAAAATTACCATTGAGATGTAATACGAGAAACACTTCCCATTGTTCTAGATTCTTACGTAAGGGAATAATCCCATAGGATTGATCTTCGATTAAAGTCATTATTCTTTATAAGGTGCAAAAATCACAGAAGAGTTATGACCGCCAAAGCCAAAAGAGTTATTCATCGCAGCAGTAATTGCGTGCTCTTTAGCCTGATTGGCAATAATATCAATATTACCGAGCCCTTCTTCAGGATTCTCAATATTAATCGTTGGGGCGAGCTGTCCGGTGAGTATCGCCTGAATTGTCGCGATTGCCTCAATAGCACTTGCCGCTCCGAGACAATGTCCAATCATCGACTTAATGCCATTGATCTTGATTTGATCCATCTGATCACCAAATGCAGAACGCATGCCCTCGATTTCACACATATCTCCAATCATTGTAGACGTAGCATGAGCATTAATGTAATTAATTACTTTTGGATCGATATTAGCATCCTTAAAAGCGTTTTTCATACAAAGAGCAACACCTGCGCCATCCTCACGTGGACTTGTCATATGATACCCATCACATGAAATCCCACCACCAAGATACTCAGCAAGAATGGGTGCTCCACGCTTTTTAGCATGTTCTAAATCTTCCAAAATTAAAGTTCCTGATCCCTCTCCCATCACAAAACCATCGCGCGCTTTATCCCAAGGTCGCGAGGCTTCTTGCGGCTTTTCATTGTTTGTCGAAAGCGCTTTACAAGCGACAAAACCGGCAAGACCTATTGGATTAATAGAAGCTTCTGATCCACCGCAAATCATGAGATCTGCTTCACCGTGACGTATATGGTTAGCTGCTGCATAAATTGCATAGTTTGAGGTAGCACAAGCAGTCGAGATTGAGTAATTAGGTCCCATGAAGCCAAGATCAATCGCTAGAAGACCGCTTGCCATATTGGTAATAATGTAGGGAACAAAGAAAGGACTAAGTCGTTTGTAGCCTTTTGTAACTAGAGTTTCAACGCCTTCTTGAAAAACAGTCATACCGCCCATGCCGGAACTAATCAGAATTCCGCACCGCTCTTTATCTAATTCATCTAGAGAAACTTGAGAGTGCTCGAGAGCGCGTTTTCCAGCAACGGTTGCATAGCGCATAAATGGATCAATACGGCGCGCCTGTTTTTTATCGATATAATCACCGCAATCAAAATCAGTCACCTCAGCAGCAATACGTGTTGGGTACTCACTCACATCAAAAGCTTTAATTTCACGAACACCACTTTCGCCCGCTAAAAGCTTTGCATAAAATTTATCAACATCCATCCCAAAACAAGAAACGAGCCCCATTCCGGTAACAACAACACGTCTTTTGGCCATAGATCTTTATTTCTCCATTTTTTCAGCAACATCGATCTCTAAATCGACAACTTTTCCTTCGTGATAAAGTTGCTCCAAGCGATATTTCTCTCGGAGACCTGGCATAAATAGATGAATCATAGTACCAATTAGATCGATAACAACCCAATCCCCTGTTCCCAAGCCTTCGACAAAAACAGCCTTTTCTCCGATTTTCTCGACCTCTTCAATTAGCTGCTTGGCAATTGCAACGACATGGCGATCGACGTTCCCTTCAGCAATAACGACATAATCTGTAATCGCTGAAACTCCCTTCAAATCAAGAGCGAGAATGTTTTGGCCTTTGCGATCATAAATCACTTGGGCTATCTTATTTAATAATTTCTTTTCTGTAATTTCCATCTATTGATTTAGCTAAATTTTATAAAAATAATTTAAAATGAGGAGTTAGTATAGATGATTTGATTCAATGTAGTCTAGAACTTTTGCCGGAACCAGATGCCCACAATATAGTTTTTCTTTGAGTCTTTTACGCAAATAAGTGCTACTGATCTGCATATTATTAATCTTTGTTCTCCCCTCTCTCAAGGCTCTGGCAACTTTCTCGGGATATTGGTCTAAAAGAAAGGGTTCTCTCTCACTACGCGTGCCAATTAAAGGAATTGCTATATCGACAATTTCTTGATAATCCTTCCATGAGGAAAAATCAGCAAGGAGGTCTTCTGCAAATAAAATATAGTATTGAATATTTTCTTTACTGTTTTGTTCGGCTAAATGGCGCAACGTATCTATGGTGTAATGGGGCCCTGACGTGTTTAGTTCATGATCACAAAGAGAGAAAAAAGGGAGAGGCTCAATAGCGAGCTCCACCATTTTTTTGCGATGGGAAGCTTCAGCGCTAGGAGGAGCATCAATCTTAAAAGGAGACAGACTAGTTGGGCAAAAAAGAACACGATCAAGTTGATGTTTTTCTTTAAGCGCCAGAGCTATGTTAATATGTCCGTTGTGAATGGGATCAAAGCTGCCACCAAAATAACCCCACTTCTTCTTCATATTTAAGAACCTTTGAGGCTACGAAGTTTCTCTTCAACCTGTTCAATCGATTGATCAAATTGATCTAATTTTTCTTTAGTATGATCGACAACCTGTCTGAGCTCTAATGCTTTTTCAAAATCAAGGCCCGAAGCAGATAGATCGCGACGATAATTTTCATACTGTTCTTTAAGCTGCTTGCGTGCATTTTTTTGCATCTTATAGAGGTTTTTATGAGATTCATAACATTTAGAGTCAATCTTGTTTTCAAGAGATTGCAAGTGATCTATTTTTAATCGAGAAATGCGTTTATTAAGATCAATCTCTTGAGCAAAACTCAAAGTTAGCGTCTCTTGCTCTTTTTTAATCAGAGTCACGCTTTGTTGTAATTCATCACAGTCAAGACTAGAGAGCTGTTTTGTAAGCTGCTCACACTTTTCAAAAAGAGTTTCAATTTGTTTTGCATGATTTTCTTTTACGCGATCTTTTTGTTTTTCCTTCTCTTCTTTACGCACTTTTTCCTTTTCTCGAAAGGGATTGAGTACAGCAGCAATCGACTGCTTTACTTCATCAATTTCCGGCTTACCCATCTCGGTCGTGCGCAGTTGTCCAGAAACTTTACTCATCGCTTCTTTAGCTTGTTCATAGTTTGAAGCGGCATTGCTTTTTGTAAAATTGTCAATTTGATCGAGTAAATACTGTTTGTTTTTCTCAAAAAGCTCTTTCTTTTCAGTAAGTTTGCTTTTCTGCTTTTTATCCTCTTCCTTGACCTTATCCCAACACTCGCTAAGCTGCAGACGTGTCTTTGTAAAGCTACCCGTATTTAGAGTGAGCTCCTTAGAAATCACCTGCAAACCTTTAATTTCTTGACGCAAGGCATAAAGCGGCTTTTTGTCAGTCACCTCTGGTTCGAAATAAAGCTTAAAAAAATCGGCAATATCTTTACAAAAGCGATTTGACAGCTCTTCTATTGCTTTTTTACGCTGAGGGAAGACTTGATCTCCAATTTTCGAAAGTCTCTCAAAAAGACGATATTTGTGACTAAGTCTCAATGAAATCTTTCCTGTTTCCTTACGCAATGCTTGAATCTGGGTCGCAAAAGAGTTGAGAATGTGTAGTTTTTTATAAAGATCGATGTAGTGTTGCTTTTTGCTATCGAAAAACCGAGATTGTTTAGAAAAGTCAAAGGAATCGACTCCTTTAATTTTTTCATCAAGAATGCTTAAGTCGTTTTCTATACTTTGGAGGGCAAGCTCTATCTGCTCTACAGCAAAACTATTCTGTTCATCGAGAAGATCACGTAATTGCTTTGCTTGCTCAGATAATTCGATATACTCTTTCCAAAGTTCGCTTCGCAAATTAGGATGCAAATTCTCTTTAAATAATTCTAAACATCTTTTGCGTACTTCCCAAAAAAAAGGAAAAGAAGGCCTGCCATCTTGAGATAGTGCACATTTCATCTGTGTCACCGCAAATCGGATCTTGTCATGTGTTTCTGTTAGATGAGAGAGTTTGTCTCCAAACTCTTCTAAAGTAATTTTTTCCGATATTAATTCATTTTGTTCTTTTAAAGACATGTGATTCCGAATTAGGTATGAGATTGCAAGAGAATCAGTCTATCCCTAAGTGGAAATAAACACCATAGTTAATCTCTAGATCAGAAGCTCAGTTCAATATCTTGAATCATCATTTCCGCTGCCATCTCTTCTTTCACTTCATCAATATTTAGCCAGCGAAAGAGGGGTTCTTTACGAAACCATGTGAATTGGCGCTTTGCGTAACGACGCGATGCTTGTTTAAATGCTTCGATAAATTGTTTTTTATCATTTTCAGATTGCTCAGAATGCAAATAACGTAATGCTTGACGATAGCCAATTGCTTGAGAAGCAGAGAGATTATCTTCCAACCCTCTGGGAATTAAAGAGCGCACTTCTTCGATAAATCCATTGTCTAACATCTTTTCACATCGTTTCTCAATACGTGGATAAAGCAACTCTTTAGGCATATACATAAACCAGCACCGAAAATCATACTTTTCAATTTCTGTATGCTTTTCTTGCTCAAAAAGAGACACTTTTTGATTGCTCAAAGAAATAATTTCTAATGCACGAATGATTTTTTGCCGATCATTTTGCGTGATTGTTAATGCATAGTCAGGATCGAGCTCACGCAATCTTTGATAAAGATGATCTGGACCCTTTCTGTTGACCTCTTCTTCCAAACGATTGCGAATCTCAGGGACGGAAGGAGGGCCGCTCGGAGGGCCATAAAGAAGTGCATGAATATAAAACCCGCTGCCTCCAACAATAATTGGCACTCGGTCGCGCACAGTGATATCACGGACAGCGTTCATCGCTTCGTTATAAAAATCAACGACATTGAAACTTCTCTTTAAGTCGCAAATATCAATCAAATGATGAGGTATTTCTTTCTGCTGCTCTTTGCTCACTTTTGCTGTGCCAATATCCATTCCATTATAGATTTGCACAGAGTCTGCAGAAATGATCTCCCCTCCAATAGCACGTGCAATTTTTATCGATAGATCCGTTTTACCAACAGCTGTTGGCCCAGAAATCACAATGATTTTTTTCTTTTTTACGTGGGGTGGAAGCTTCTTCTTTTCTGCAAACGGCAAATGAGAAGTTTGATCTTTGAAGGTCGCAGAAGCGTTCATTGCGACTCCTATTTATGTGCTTCGAATGCAGCCTGCTGAGTAGGGTAAATATTTAAAATGCGCTCAAATCCAGCAAGTTTAATGATTTTCAAAACATCTTCTTGCAAGCTACATAAAGCAAGCACTCCATCATTTATGCTTAGTTTCTTAGTCACAGAAAGCAAAACACGAATTCCCGCACTACTCAAATAATCTATCTTGGCAAAATCGAGTAATATGTGTGTTTTATTCGCTTCTAACAACCCGCTGAGTTTCTTTTCTAATAGTGCCGATGAGGAAGTATCTAAGCGCCCCTCAAGAAAACAGATTTGCCAGCCATCTTTTTCTTCGTGACCAATTTGTAGGCCCATTTGCATCACGCATTCCCCTTTTCATAATTTATACTGCTCAGTTCATACTAAATCTCACACCCTTAATACGCAATGCAGAAAGCAATTTTTTGAGCTGGCATATTATTTTTTTACATTGTTCTTAGATAAAGCAATGACAATATGTTTGAATTGAGATTGTGGTAATGAAAAAATACGCTAGCTCATCTGGTGATAAGCTAGCTTAAAGAAAATTAGTCGCTAGCAACTTGAAGATGGATGCGACGTCCAAAACGCGCTCCAAGAGTTCCAACAATTGTACGTAGAGCTTTGATAGTTCTTCCTTGACGGCCAATTACTTTAGCAATATCCTCTTGGGACACACGAATACCAACTGTAGTCAAATCTGGCTGTTCGTCAATATCAATTTCCACCGCATCCGGCGTATCTACTAGGTTCTTTATCAAATAAGTAATAAAATCTTTCATATTCACAATTAAAAGTTAGTTTCAATAACGGCTTAAATTTAGCTGAGCTTATATTAATAATCAATATTCTTCGTCATTCGAAAGGATTGGATTGTCTTCTTTGCTAGAGAAATAAGCTAACTCGGGGATGCGCAGGTCTACTCTCTGCTCAGGAAGATGAACCTGTTCATGATCGCCATCGAGATACTTTGCAATGTTTTCATGTTGATGCTCCCAAAGATGAGGAAGCAGGGTAAAAAAATTTGAGAGCTGTTTAAGACTGTTCTTAACGGGCAATCGCAATACGCATGGGAGTTTCAAAAGACGCTCAATACTATAATGGGACTCTGTTCTTCTATCTTCAAAAAAAATCACGATTTCTCGCTTTCCATAGCTTTTGGCATTGATATGAGAGAGATCAATCCTTTTTACCATAAGCTCAGGGTCATACGTTTCAATCAGATCAAGTAATTTTAGAGCTAAGGTAAAATTACCAGAATCAAGTGGTCGTTGCCAAGATAATGCACACGTAGGTTCCTGATCGATTAATCCAAAGTAAAATTCTGGCAAATGACGAGGCGTATAAAATGGAGCGTAAGGGAAAAGATGCCCTTCACGGTCAACTGCGATATTAAAACCGTCAATAATTGTTGCGATAGGCTGTCTCACAACATAATCAATAAACACGACTCCTGGAGAGCGAATCTTTACATCAACATCTTTAATCAATGGAGAAGTGAGTAATTTCTCACGCCCTTTTTTGCACTGAAATTGAGAGCAATCAATTGGTTGATCTGTTGATAGTTCAAGTAGCTGACATAGATAGTTGTTTTTTAAAGCGCATTTTTGAGGCCCCGTTTGAATGATAAAGCGCACATGATTTTGTGTTTGAGATGCAGGTTCTTTATTCGCAAAAATCAAATAAAATCCAACGGGTAGTATTGTAAATGGGAGCAGAGAAAGTAAAATCAACTTTAACGCTCGCCTGAAGGGAACGGTTGTATTTAGCCATGGTTTGAATGTTTTAAATATTTCTTTCATCAAAGATTAAATTGCTCTTCTGTATAAAGAAATTTGTCATCGACAACTTTTTTACGCCTTAACCCTGAGATAATTAACTGATCAATAATCTCTTCGGCGGTTTTTCCTAATGCCTCTAGCATTTGAGGATAGGGGCTTGTTGGAGTAAACCCTGGAATAGGATTGATTTCATTAAAGAAAATGTGATTGTGCCGATCGAGTAAAAAATCAACTCTGGACATACCAAAACAACCGAGCAGCCGATAAATACGGACAGCGAGATCTTGCACTTCAGCTGCGAGCTCGGGAGGGAGTTTAGAGACTACATCATAGGGATTTGGGTTAGACCCATATTTTCCAGCAAAATCATGCCCTTCAATCGCGCCGTATATCTCGCCTGGATAGCTAACTTCTAACTGATCATTACCAAGAATCGCCACTTCAATATCACGTCTTCCTTCAGCTTCCTCTTCAACGATAATACGAAAATCATAATGGTTAGCATTTTCAATCGCTTCAATGAGTTGCTCACGATTAGTAGCGCGTTTGATTCCAATTGTGGAACCGAGATGAGACGGTTTAATAAACAGCGGATAAGAGAGCTCTCTTTCAATTTTTTCTAAAATTTCTTGCGCATTTCTTTGCCATTCCAAGCTAGCAAATCCAAAATACGCTGTTACATCAATTCCAGCCTTGCTGACAATATCTTTTGCCCAAATTTTATCCATACAAACTGCCGATGAGCGAAAATCACAGCCTGTGTATGCGATATCAAGCGTTTCTAAAAAACCGTGAATCATCCCATCTTCCCCGTTAGGTCCATGCATGATAGGAATACAAATATCGCTTTCGAGAAGCTCATTGATTATTTTGTGAAAGTTACGATTTTTCTCAGAAGTTTGAGTGAAAAGCTCTGCTTTTGTTTCCGCAAGACTTTTTGTCCATGCGTTATATTTAGTAATACCAATATGATTTGTTTGATAAATTTCGCGATCTAAAGCGCGCTCTATATAAGATGAAGAACTTAGCGAAACTGTGTTTTCTGCAGACTTGCCACCAGCAATTAGAGAGACTTTAAGCTGCTTTTGCGCGCGCTCTTGTAATGCTTTTAAAAGTTTAGGACCAAAAGATGTAATGCTCCCCGCTCCTAATGTAATGACAATATCATGAGGCCTGACAAACTCCCATACGCGATCACAAAGTTGATCGAAAGGAACATAGGTTGTAGAGCACTGACTATTTGTCGAAATCTCTGTTGCGAGCTTTTCTGCCTCGATTCCTTGCACAGGCTCTTCATTAGCAGAATAAATGTCTGTGATAAATAGTTGATCGACATTATTGAAAGCGCAGCTAAATTCTTTCCATAGCTCTTTGACACGCGAATAACGGTGGGGTTGAAAAACAGCGATAATACGCCGT
This sequence comes from Chlamydiota bacterium, assembly GCA_021772335.1. GTDB lineage: Bacteria > Chlamydiota > Chlamydiia > Chlamydiales > Rhabdochlamydiaceae > JAJFMD01. Next base: position 168,355 of record JAJFMD010000006.1, on the reverse strand, counting down.
TCTCTTGCAGCACTCTCAAATGCTTTTAACGTCTCTTTAACTTCAACGGGATGATGAGCATAGTCATCATAGATTGCAATTTCTGAGCAGCATCCAATCTTCTCTTGACGCCGTTTAACTCCTTGAAATTTTTTGAGTGCCGAGCGAACAATCATTTCATCAACACCGAGCTGCAATGCAAGAATAAAAACAGCCGCGGCATTAAGAGCATTGTGCTTTCCAATCATCGTTACATCGATTTTCTCATAAGTTTTTCCTTCGAATGCAATATCAAAAGAAATCTCCCATCCATTTTGCTTAAAACGAGAAAGTCGCGCCTGAGCATGAGGAGCAAAGCCGTATGAAATCCCTTTTATATTTAATTGATTGAGCTGCTCATTATCTGCGCACCAGAGAAAATGACGCTCTGATTCCACTTGATCGGCAAACTGCTTAAAAGCTTTGATCAATGCCTCTTCTGATTTCCAGTAATCGAGATGATCGCTATCGATGTTGGTTAGGATGCCGCCAAAAGGGCTAGTTCTTAGAAAAGAGCCGTCGCTTTCATCTCCTTCAGCAACAAAATACTCTCCTTTCCCTCCTAAGCCATTGACTCCAAATTCTTTTAATAATCCTCCAATTGCAAAACTCGGATAGTATTCTGCATGAAGCAATACGGAAGCTAGCACGGAAGAGGTTGTCGTTTTGCCATGGGTTCCGCTGACAACTAAGGATTTTTTTTCGCTTAACAAACGCTCAAGCAATTCGCAGCGATGCAAAATAGGAATGTTTAAATCATGTGCTTTTTTCATTTCGGGGTGACTCTTTGAAATACTGCTGCTATAAACAATCGTCATCGGCGCATCGATATGCGTGTCACTATGTTCTTTATGAATCAAAGCTCCCCGCTTTTCCAGCTCTTCTGTAATCACAGATGGGCTCATATCGCTTCCGGAGACTTGATCTCCCCTCTCTAATAAAATACGAGCTAGGGCGCTCATTCCAATCCCACCTATTCCTATGAAGTGATATTTACTCTCTTGCATTGCTTGCCCTATTTAGATAATTTGTTGAATCACATCGCTTAGCTCAATTGCTTGCCGCATTTTTTTGTGATTTCTTATGTTTTTCTTATAAATCGCATGCTCTTTGGCATCTAAAAAACGATCAATTTGATCATTTAACTTTTTTGCTGTAATTTTTGACTGCTCAAGATAAACACCTCCTTTGATCTCTTCAACGAAAAAATCAGCGTTTTTTAATTGGTGTTGTCCTGTTGCATAAGGATAAGGAATTAGAAGTGCAGGCAGTTCAAAAGCGATCAACTCTGCAATAGTGCTAGCTCCACTCCGACATATCGCAAAATCAGCAACAGACATTACAGAAGCCATCTCTTGCTCATAAGATTTTACATAAGCAGGAATGCCAAGTTTTTGATAAAGCTCTTTGAATTCTTTAGCTTGTTTTTCATCCCCTGTCATATGGATCACTTGAAAGTTTCTATTTTTACAAATTTGAATGACTTCACTCCACATTTGATTGATTGCAAGTGCTCCTTGAGATCCACCAAAGATCACAACTGTTTGAAGATTTGGATTGAGTTGGAATTTTTGTGTGAGTAGCTCCTCTTTCTCTTTTAATTTAGAAATAGGGAGTGGATGTGCAACTTCAATAAAAGGCATTCTAAGTTTTTTTTGTGCACTAGCAAATTGTCCGGTAGAAATTTTTGCAAAGCGAGAAAAAAGACGATTGACAAGTCCTGGTTTGGTATTTGATTCATAAAGCACAATAGGCAATTTCTCTAATAGTGCGGCACAAAGAATAGGGAATGAGTGAAAGCTTCCAAAACCTACAACTAGCGACGGTTTTTCTTTTTGTAAAATTGCTCTACTCTCTTTGACGCTTTTATGAATGACTTTTAATGCTCTTAAAAGGGCTAAGGGGTTCTTCTTGCGCACAGAAGCGCTTGGAATCAAATAAACAGGATAGTTTGGCATCGCATAATTATTTAAAACAGAGCTTTGACCTAATGCGAAGATCACATCATGATTGAGCTTTTCTGCTAAGGCATAGGCGGGGAAAAGATGTCCGCCAGTCCCCCCTGTTGCTAAGACGATTTTTTTCTTAGTTTTCAACCATTACCCTTTGTTTTGTATCTGCTGCAATATTAAGAATCATACTAATGATCAAAAAATTGACAATCAAGGAACTCCCCCCTGTACTAAAAAATGGAAGATTAATCCCTTTACTTGGCAAAAGACCTGAAACGACACCAAGATTTAAAAAAGCTTGAAACGCAATCAAAAAGGTAAACACTCCAACAAGACAATAACCCGCTTTATCCTCGGTCTTTAAAGCGATTGAAAAGCCAAAAAAACTTAGAGCCATATAAAGAATAATCAAAGCGCTTATTCCTACAAATCCACACTCTTCAGCATAAATTGCAGCAATATAGTCACTGCGGGCCTCAGGCAAATAATCGAGCTTTTGCAAACTCTCCCCAAGGCCCCTACCAAAAAGACGACCCGATCCTGATGCAATTTTTGCCTGGTAGGGTTGATGTCCCTTGCCACGCAAATCGAGTTCAGGATGCAAATAAATGCGAATACGATCAGTAACATGAGGCATTTGCAAAGCAGCATAAGATCCTAATAACGTAACGCATACTAATGGAGCTGCCCAATAATACGCCTTAATACGTGTTAGAAAACAAAGAACGCACATCATAACAAGTAACAGAGCCACGGTTCCGTTATCGGGCTCCAAGAAAATTAATCCAATCGGTATCGCAGAGAGTGCCGTTAACTTGTAAAATTGTTTTAGAGAAAGCGGTTTTGATTTTTCAGTGATTTTTGAAATGAAAAAGAGAGGAAGGACAAGCTTAACAAACTCTGAAGGTTGAAAAGAGACTCCCAATATTTTTATCCAGCGATAGGCGCCATTGATTTGATGGCCTATTCCGGGAACAAAGACAAGCAACAAAAAAAAGATGCTCAAAGCATAAAGATAGTGACTATATTTTAAGAGAGTGCGGTACCCAAAAAGGTATGTAATGCCTGCGATGATTAAGCCGAGAAAAGCATACAAAAGCTGACGAAAAAATGCTTCATGTGTGCTTTTTTCTAAACTGCGATTAAGTACTTCTGCCGATGTGGTATTAAATACCATCAAAACACCGACAGCAAAGATCAAGAGAACACAAAAAAGCAAAGAAAGGGCATTCCGGCTCATCGAATACGCAGCTTATCACCGGGTTTTAAGCGGCGTGCTTTTTCCTCATTTAGATGATTAAGCTCGAGCAGCTGATCTACCTGCAAATGGTTTTTATGTGCTATTGTCCAAGGATTGTCTCCAGACTTCACAGTATAGAATTGTGGATCTTCACATTTAGACTCAGCAACATGATTTTCTTTTTGCTCAACTGGGATGCGCAAAGGCTGTCCTATATTTAGGCGAGTAGAAGAGAGTTGATTAAGTTCTATGATTGCATCAACAGAGGTCTTATAAGTGCGCGCAAGCTTCTCTAACATATCGCCTTTTTTAACCTGAATCGTAATGAAAGCTGAGGAATCCTGAGAGTCATTTTTGAATATAGGTTTCTCTTCAACTTTCTCAGAAACGACGAAAAGATCTTCTGAAGGTTGTTCCTTAGCAGAAACTTTTTTAATTTCTTGAGGAGCTGTCTTTTGAGGGGTTTCTTCATGCTTGATCGGTAAAAGCTCATTGCTTTTCATGGTTATTTCCGGCGAGGAAAAACCCATTTGAGGCTGTAGTTCTAGGCTTTGCATATCACCAGCGTCTGTCTTCAAGGCTGTTGAAAACAGAGCAACGAGCAAGCCCGCATTGATCAAAACAGCGACAATAATAATGTCCTTACGAGTCATATGCCCTCCTTGTACAACTAATTTTCATCAATTCATAGCTGCGACAATTGTCAAAGTCATCGCCTTTTCTGTTTTTTCTAGCCACGCTACAATCCTTATTCATAACACCTTGCTAAGCTCAATTTATGCACAAGCTCTTTGAACTTTTCTCCGCGTTCTTCAAAATTGCTAAACATATCAAAGCTAGCACATCCGGGAGAAAGTAATACAGAGCTTCCTTGCTCAGCCCTTTCCGCAGCTAAATTTACTGCATCCTGCAAAGTATCACAAACTAAAACAGGATAAATTGAGCCCACTTCATTTTGAATGCGTATTGCAGTCTGCCCTATAGCTATAATACTTTTGACTTTTACGGGAAACTGATATTTCCATTTTGTAAAAGATAATCCTTTGTCCGACCCTCCCACAATCAATATTAAATTGCTTTGCAGGCTATTCACAGCATAGATAACAGCTTCACAGTTAGTCGCTTTACTATCGTTGTAATAACGCACTTTATTTATCTCAGCAACAAACTCTAACCGATGTGCTGGCAGTGAAAAAGAAAGGAGAGATTTTTCAAAATCACTTTTTGAAATACCAAACTCTTTAAGAATTGCATAAGCGGCATGCTGATTATTATCACCACAGAGAATTAGTGACGTTTGATCGGAAAAATTATCGAAGATTTGCTGCGATGCAAAACACTTTCCATCAGATTGGATTAAAGAAGCTAAATGCAGTTTCGCTCTAGCATAATCATTAAAACTCTCATATCGATCGAGATGATCAGGGGTGATATTTAATATCACGCCATATTTAAATTTCTTACTTCGAATTTGCTCGAGTTGAAAAGAACTGAGCTCTATGACAAGAATTTCCTTTTCATCTGGAGCTAATGCATAAGTTGAGAGTGGACTGCCAATATTACCTAGAGCTAGCGCTTTATGATGACATTGATTCAGTACATGAGTAATCAAGGATGTCACTGTTGTTTTCCCATTTGTCCCTGTCACACCGATGATCGTTTGTTTAATATAGCCAAGTGCCAATTCAATTTCGCTGATTACATGGGGATGAGATAGACGTGCTTGATGATAAACAGGATGGTTTTGTGCAATGCCAGGTGAAACGACGATTACATCATAGATGCCTAAAGGCTGCCCTTGATGATAACGAGAGTAAATGAGATCGGTCATCTCTTGGTAATCATCATAAATGTCTACTTGATAATGATGATGATCAAGTAGCTTAGCAGCCGACTTTCCGCTTACACCAAATCCAATAACGAGGGCGCGCTTACTCATTGCATTTTTATCGATGTTAAAGAAATTAGAGCTAAAATTAACGCTATAATCCAAAATCGGATGACAACTTTAGTTTCTGACCAGCCTTTGTATTCAAAATGGTGGTGAATAGGAGCACAAAGAAACACTCTTTTGCGATTGCGACAGCGAAAACTCACAACTTGAATAATCACAGATAGAGCTTCTACAACAAAAATTCCGCCCGCTAAAGCAAGTAATAATTCACGCCTTAATAAAACAGCGCATATGCCAAGCAATCCACCAAGTGCCAAAGAGCCTGTATCACCCATAAAAACCTGGGCTGGATGACCGTTATACCACAAAAATCCCAGACAAGCACCCATCATCGCGCATAAATAAACTCCAATCTCACTGCTCCCTTCTATGTAGAGCAAATTTAAATAGCGCGCTATAGCGAGGTGACTTGATAAAAAGGCAAAAACAGCTAAGACACTAGCGACAAAAATGACACATCCCGCTGCTAGTCCATCAAGCCCATCTGTGAGATTAACAGCATTCGAACTCCCCGTTACAACAAACATTGTAAAGAAAAATCCAAAGATTAATCCTGCGCCACTTAAGACGAAAATTGGCTGTTTATAAAAAGGAACATAATACCTACTGATATAACTCTGCGTAGAGAGCATTTGATTACTGAATTCTTCCGCAAAAGGAGGTTGAAACCAATCACCAAAAGAAATCATTTCACTAAAAGCTGGCATGAGTAGATATAGAGCAACCAATCCTGCAAGCACACATTGCAGAAAAAACTTTCTCTTACCACTCATTCCCTTAGGTGTTTTATGTTTGATTTTTAAGTAATCGTCTCGCATACCGATCAAACCAAGCCACAGTGTAGAAACAAAAAGAATCAGCGTGAAAACATTTTTTAAATCCATCCAAAGCAAAAGCGCTGAAAGCATCGAAAAAAGAATTAAAACACCACCCATTGTCGGAGTATTTTTTTTCTTTTTATGCAACTCTGCAAGCACTGGACAATCCTCGACCCGAATAGGTTGCCCGGTTTTCAAACTATAGAGCTTTTGAATAAACCGAGGACCGAGAAGAATTGTCAATAGAAGTGTTGTAATTGTTGCAAAAAGCATGCGCGTTGATGAATAGAAAAAGACTGCAGGAATTTTCCAAGCGAGTTGATCATGTAAATAGTTAAGTAATAATAATATCATTCCTGCCTATCTTCAAGTAGCCGCCATAATTGATTGCAATTTGATCCTTTAATTAAGACTGTGTCTTCAGGTTTAGCAAGCTCGAAAAAAGCTTGGCGCAGCTCTTCTAAGTCATTGAAAAGTGAGCAAGGTTTATTCTGAGATTCAAACTGCTCAATAATTGGCAAACATTCATCACCGAAACAAAGCACTTCATCAAACACCTTAAGTGCCTGTTTACCAATTTCCAAATGTTGCTCTGCAGAAAACTTGCCAAGTGGAGACATAAATCCCAATACACCAAGGGTGCGTCCACCTTTTTGAGGACTAGGCAAATTCTCAAAGGCAGCACGCATTGAGAGTGGATTCGCATTATAGCTATCATTGATCATGCGCAAATTAAATTTTTCAGTTAGCTCAAAACGCATAGAAGTAATCCTTAAATTTTGAGCACGCTCAGCGATTTCATCTAATGAAACTCCTAAACGATAAGCAGCAAGCGCGGCGGCAACAAAATTGTCTTTAAAATGACTCGCATCAAAAGGCAAATCTACATGAACCCGCTCTTCCCCTAAAATGAATAAATCGCTTCCGATTAGGGTTGCATCACATTGCGCATCATCAAGAGCATATTTATATTTTTTCTTATCACTCTTAGAAACAACTTCAAATTGATAATTATCGCGATGAATAATCGCTTCTTTAACTGAAGGGAACTGTATTAAGCTCGCCTTCTCTTGTGCTATTTCATCAAGGCTATTGAAAAAAGCAGAATGAGCAAAACCGATTTTTGTCAAAATAGCAAGCTCAGGAGGCGCGATTGATAATAACTGATTTAACTGGCCCTTGCCTGCCATTCCCATTTCAAGTACTAAAAATTCCTCATCGCCATTAAATTTTAAAATTGATAGAGGTAGTCCAATATCCGTATTGGCATTGAGCAAAGTTTTTCCAATATAATAACGACTGGAAAGCAATTCAGAAAGAAAATCCTTGGTCGTTGTTTTGCCAACTGAGCCGGTAACCGCAACAATTCTCGCTTGCATTGCTTGAATTTTCTGGCGAGCTAAATTTTGCAAAGCAGCCAAAGGAGAAGGAACGCGTATTAACGGCAGCGGTTCTTTCCCTCTATAATCCTCCCTGACAACAGCTCCACAAGCCCCTTTTCTAGCAACATCATTGAGAAAATCGTGACCATCAGCGCGCTGCCCAGGCAAGGCGAAAAAAAGATCCCCAGCTCTTACAGCGCGACTATCAATTTCAAAACCAGTAATTCCTTGCTTGATTTGGAGACCTTCGATTTGCAAAGCAGCTGTAACATCATCGAGATGACGATAGTTTTTCATAAAAACTCATTTCTTAAGACCTGTGAAACGGACGCTTAATATTCTCCCAAAGATGACTTTCTGTCTACGAATTCAAAAAAATGACTTAAGCCAAGAGCCTTCTCGCATCTTTCCAATTGACCGCTTTTGTCAATTTCAGCATACTTTCCTCAAAATGTTATCCGGAAATTTGCCTTTAATTGGCACGAAGAGTTTTTTTTCCTTTTGTCATCAGCGAAAGGGAGTCTGATATTTTGAGATCTAAGGTGGCATAGCCAAGTGGTAAGGCAGAAGCCTGCAAAGCTTCCATTCCCCAGTTCGAATCTGGGTGCCACCTTTATTTTTTAAGAGACCTCGATGAATCCTAAGCTAAAAAAAGAGCTGCTTGAGCTAGTCAGCCGGGCGCTTGTTGAAGATCAGTATCAATGTGATGTGACATCTAAGCTTTGCATTGCTGAGGACATCCCTCTATCTGCAGATCTTCTGCTTAAAGAATCTGGCGTCATTGCCGGTTTGACATTCCTTCCTTTGATAGTAGAGAAAATCGATAAAGCTATTGAAGTTTCACTACAAGTCGAAGAGGGATCCTTTCAAAAAAAGGGCGTACGCATCGCACGAATTACCGGGCCTGCTAAAGCAATTCTTAGTGGAGAGAGAACATTGATTAATCTTTTACAGCATCTATCAGGAATTGCTACGCTCACTGCTCGTTACGTCACTGCAGTCAAAGGGACAAAAGCGCTTATTCTCGACACACGTAAAACGCTACCTAATATGCGCTATTTACAGAAGTATGCTGTTGAACTCGGCGGCGGAAAAAACAACAGACATGATCTATCCGAAGCAATATTAATTAAAGACAATCACCTCGCGCTACTCCCCTTAGAAAAAATATGTGATATCATTGAAAAAGGTCGATCTCTTTACCCTCAATGTACAATTACAATTGAAATCGATGATCTCAAAGCTCTACCGGAGGCAATTAAAGCAAAGCCTGATAAAATATTACTCGACAATCTCTCTCCGGAACAACTCTCAAAAGCTGTTGAAATCACCCAAGGAGAGATTTTTCTTGAAGCATCGGGAGGAATTACTCTAAAAAGTGTGCGTACTGTAGCAATGACAGGTGTAGATGGTATATCAATCGGCGCTCTAACACATTCCGTAAGTGCGCTCGATCTTAGTTTAGAATTTTCATCTTGAACAATCTATATTGTAAACATGAAAGATTGTTACATAACCAAATAATGAGGTAAAAAAAATGTCTGACAATGCTAAAGAGCTAATTTTCGAAGAAGAAGCTCGCAAAAAACTCAAAGACGGTATTGACATTCTCGCTGATGTAATTGGCGTTACATTAGGACCTAAAGGGCGTAATATTGGCTTGGATGCCAGCTGGGGAGCTCCTCAGATTTCCAATGACGGCAATCAAATTATCAAAGATATCGAGCAAAAAGACCAATATCTCAATATGGGAATTAGCATTGGTAAAGAAGTTGCTAATAAAATGAAAGAGCGCTGTGGTGATGGCACAACCTCTTCGATTTTGCTTCTTCGCTCCTTATTGCAAAACGGAATCAAAAACGTCGCTTCAGGCTCAAGCCCAATTGAAATCAAACGAGGCATTGATAAAGCTGTTAATGCTGTTGTCGCTGAGCTCAACAGCAACAGTATTCCAGTTCAAAGCTCCAAAGAGAGACAGAATATCGCTTCTGCGTCAGCTTCTGGCGATCAAGAAATTGGCAAGCTCATTTCTCAAGCGTTTGAAAAAGTTGGTGATGCCGGCGTAATTACGATAGAAGAAGGAAAAAGCCGTGATACCACGATAGAGATTGTTGAAGGGATGCAATTTGATCGCGGTTATATCAGCGGTTATTTTTGTACAAATAACGAAACTCTTTCTGTAGACATGACAGCTCCTTTGATTCTCATCACTGATAAAAAAATTAGCTCGATCCAAGACATTCTTCCTCTGCTACAAACAATTGGAAGCACGGGCAAAGAACTTCTTATCATAGCAGATGACGTCGAAGCTGAGGCTCTTTCAACTCTTGTCATCAATAAACTTCGAGGAACTCTTAAAGTTTGTGCTGTTAAAGCACCGGGCTTTGGAGATCGTCGTAAAGCGATGCTGCAAGATTTAGCAATCCTAACTGGCGCAACTTGTATTTCTGATGAGCTTGACTATAAACTCAAAGATACAACAGTTGAAATGCTTGGGAATGCTGAGAAAATCATGATCGATAAAGACAAAACAACAATTGTTGGTGGGAAAGGCACTGAAGAAGCAATTAAAGAGCGCGTACAGCTTATTGAAAATGAAATTGCAAATAGCACGAGCGACTACGATAAAGAAAAACTTGAAGAGCGCAAAGCTAAACTTGCAGGTGGTGTTGCAGTCATTTATGTCGGTGGTATGACAGAACCAGAAATGAAACGTCGCAAACAAATATTCAAAGACAGTCTAAACTCAACAAGAGCAGCTCTTGAAGAAGGAATTTTACCAGGTGGTGGTATTGCCCTTCTCAAAGCACGCGATAAAATCAATAGCTTAAATCTATCTCCTGAAGAAATGATTGGAGCAAAAAGCATTTTTAAAGCGTGTGAAGCACCATTTAGACAACTCGTTGAAAATAGTGGCTTCGATAGCTCTATTTATCTTGAAGAAGTGTTAAATGGCACTGACAATATTGGATTTAATGTTCTCACAAACAAAATCGAAGATCTCTACAAAGCAGGCGTTCTAGATCCTGCCAAAGTGATCAAAAATGCATTGATTAATGCGTCATCAGCAGCTGGTGTCATTCTGCTCTCAGAATGCTTAATCGGTGATGCTCCAGACGAAGAATAACTTTTCTAATCCCGCAACTTCACTGTTGCGGGAATTTTTTAAGTCCTTGTAATTTAAATTTAAAAGTTTATAATTTTCGCCTCCAGGATAACATCTGAGGTGAAATGCCCCTTACCCCAACGCTCTCTTCTAAGACTTTAGCGCCCCCAGTTTATCATACAAATAAACCAACGTCTGATACAGATATTGTTGAGACAGTTTGCTTTGATACTCCTAACATTCCATCTCCTCGTAGAGCGTTTTTTAGTGCTGATTTTCCTCTAACAAAATCATTAATATTTTGTGGCACAAATCCAACTGGTGAGGAATTTCTCAAACTCTTTGATCAATTTCGGAATATTGAAGATCTAGAATTTTCTATATGCACCTATTTTGATGATTCCGTCTTACATTCTATTGTTCAGCGATTTAGTCACTCCCTAAAAACGATAAATTGTTCTAGTAGCGATGGAATAACCGATGTTGGTGTTATTGAGCTCATTGAAGCGTGCGCAAATCTTCAATCTCTTCATTTAGAGCAATGTCCAAAGGTTACTGTTGCAGTCATTCGTACATTGAGCTCCCATCGTCCTCAAATTCAAAAGCTCTATCTTCCACAATGTAACATTGAAAGCGCAGATTCTCGTTTATTTGAAAATTTCACAAATTTAAGAAAAGTTAATCTAATGGGTTGCAGCAAGTTAAATCCGGAAGCCCTCGCTCTCTTAATATCTCAAAATCCTCATTTAACACACCTTAATCTTAGCGGTTGTGAGGGAATTGATGACAATATGCTCGGTTATATTCCAGAAAGTTCTGAGTTGGAAGTTATCGATCTATCTTATATTCAATCTATTACTGATGCAGGAATTGTAAAGTTGGCAAATTCGTGCCGCTCTTTACATACGCTGTCTCTATCACATTGCAGTCAAATTACAGGTTCATCAATTCCTGCACTGCTTTCCCTAAGTCCTCAGATTCTTTATTTATCTCATTGCCAAGGCATTAAAGATATTACCTGGGAAACAACACAAAGCTTAAAGGCTTTATCTCTAGAAGGCTGCTCCATTACAGACCAAACCTCTCAGGAAATTGCTAGATGTTGCACCAATCTAGAAGTTCTCCACCTTTCTAATACACGAATAACTGCCGCTTCTTTAATTTCACTAAAAAATCTACCTGACCTCCAAACTTTGTATCTATCTGGTTATGTTGATATTACATACATACAACTCATTGATATCCTAGATAACTGGCCACAAATAAAATGCATAAGTTATCGCAACCCCAATGATCCTGTGGATATTAACTTATTATCTAATCGATATCCAAATATTAACTTTGAATAACTATTGTTATAATATTTGTTTTATATCATAATTAATATGTAGATATTAATACTGAGGGATAGTCATGGGCGGCAAAATACGACGCTTTCAAGAACAACGAGCAGCAAAAAAACTTAAAAAAGAGATTGGAAAAGGAGATAAAAACTCCCAACCTGCTGACACACAAACGTCTAAAGAAGAGAAGCGACTTCTATCTAAAATGCCTATGAAAGAACAGGCAAAGGCTCAAAATTATTTCCCCGACAAAAAAACAAAGAAAAAACAAAACCATCCCTTTAATAAATCTAAACGCACGTCACCAGGCGATATTGAACTCGGAGAGGGACCTCGAATTCCTCATTTGCAAGGAAAGAAAAGAGAGCGTCAAATTGAATCTAAAACTCTTGAGAATAGCACTCTCTTAAACAAAAAAATGACTAAGAAAGCGCATCGACCAAGAAAAAAATAACTTTATTCTTTTGAGTTTTCTTCATTTTCGTTACGATTGAAGCATATTAAAGCTTAGGATCATGGTAAATTCTTTACGTCTAGTACATCTCTCTGATTTGCATTTTTCTAAGCCTTGTCTTTCTCCTTCACAATTTTTTTCTAAGCGTTGGATTGGCAATCTCAGTTCCATGCTCTCTATTACAAGAGACTTTCGACCAGAACTTCTAGATCCACTTATTGATTTTTTTGTCCAAAAAAAGATAGACATCGCTCTGATTTCTGGCGATCTATCAACAACTTCACAAAAAAGCGAGTTCTCTATCGCACTTTCATTTATTGAAAAGATCAAAGCAGCAGGAATTGAAGTGTTTGTGATTCCAGGTAATCATGACCATTACACCAAACAAGACTATCATCACCAAACTTTCTACCGTTTCTTCCCTTCTCACTATGGTGAAACATCCTCTCTCTCTGAATACAATCTTGAAGATCACAATGTCGCAGCAAAAAAAATTAGCCCCAACTGGTGGCTTGTACTTCTCGATACAGCCATTGCAACTTCAGCAGTCTCTTCACAAGGATTCTTTTCTCCTAAAACAGAAAAACATCTCACTCGCGTGCTTGAGCAAATCCCTGAACAAGAGCAAATTCTCATCATCAATCACTTCCCTCTTATTCAAATTGAAAGTAAAAGACGCCATCTTAAAAATGCAGAGGCTCTACAAGAGCTGTTAAAAAAACATCCTAATGTCAAACTCTATCTACATGGCCACTCACACCATAATCGCTGGCTTGATAGGCGCAGCGAAGGCTATCCACTAATTCTCGATAGTGGCAGCACTTCACACTCCCAACGTGGCACGTGGAACCTGCTAGAACTTACTGAAACAGGATGTGAAATCCAAGCCTTTAAACCCAATGCTCTATTATCAGAGCAAAAAAATGAATGGATTCCCTTCCGAGAAGAAAAAATTTCTTATTAGTTTTAATCACCCCTTTTACCTTAATCCCTTATTAAAAATAGAAAGACGCTTGGCTATTACTTACTTCCTTGCTATGCTATCCACATGTCTTTACCTATGTTTAAAGAAAAAAAACCTTGGTATCACAAAGGTTTGCGTTTTAAGTGCACACAATGCGGTCAATGTTGCACCGGTTCTTCAGGTTATGTCTGGCTTGAGTATGGTGAGATGGAGCGCATTGCAAAACATCTCAATATATCTTTAGATGATTTTATCAAAAAATATATTCGCATTGTCAGCCGAGTGCCCGCTCTTCTCGATCAACCTGGAACAGATCATTGCATCTTTTTAAAGGACAAGCGCTGCACAATCTATCCCGTTCGCCCTAAACAGTGTCAAGTTTTTCCTTGGTGGCCAGGAAATCTTTCTTCCAAAGAAAATTGGGAAGAAGCAGGCAGCCACTGCGAAGGAATCGATCATCCTGAAGGACAAGTTTTTTCTGTAAAAGAAATCGATAGTCATCTCTAGTTCCCATCATTTTTCAAATCTGTTAAATAAGATATTTATGAAAAAGAGGTGTCCATGCAGCTTTCCCCTGAAATTCAAAAGCGCGTCACAGAATGGTTAACAGGTGACTACGATCAAAAAACAAAAGATGAGATCAAAATTCTTACAGAAAAGCAGTTAAATGATGTCTTTTATGACTACCTCTCTTTTGGAACAGGAGGTATTCGTGCATTGATGGATGTGGGAACAAACCGTCTAAATCGATACACAATTCAAATGATCACGCAAGGTCTCGCCAACTATTTACATCACAGCTTTAAAGATGATATCGCTGTGATGATTGGCTATGATAATAGACACAACTCCCGCCTATTTGCAGAAGAAACCGCTAAGGTTTTAGCGGGTAATAATATCAAAGCTTATCTGCTTAAAGAAATGAGACCTACTCCTTTTGTCTCTTTTGCTTGCCGCTATAATTTATGCAAAGCAGCGATCATGATTACCGCTTCACACAATCCCCCCGAATATAATGGATATAAAGTGTATTGGGAAGATGGCGCTCAAGTTCTGTCACCACACGACAAAGGTATTGTGACGCAAGTGCAAGAAATCACAAGTATAAAACAAGTGCATATCAGTGAGCTAACATCAGATTTGATCGTTGAGCCAGGAGCTGACCTCGATCAAGCGTATCTCAAGGCAATAGAACTGCTTCAACATTATCCAGAACGCAATGCTCGAGAAGGAAAAAATTTAAAAATCACCTATACAAGTCTACACGGCACAGGCGCAACATTAATGAAACAAGCTCTTTCGAGTTGGGGATTTTCCAATATCAATTATGTCGAGAGCCAGATGATTCCAAGTGGAGATTTTCCAACAGTCAAGAGTCCGAACCCTGAATCGATCGAAGCGTTGGAAATGGGTATTAAGCAAATGCTTCTCGAGAAAAGCGATCTTTTAATCGCAACAGATCCCGATGCGGATCGTGTTGGGGTTGTCATTCGCGACAAGGATCAAGCAATTGCGTTTAATGGCAATCAAATCGCTGTTTTATGTGCTCATTTTTTATGTGATACCCTTCAAAAGCTACATCGCCTTCCCGAAAATGGAGCTCTTGTCACAACGATTGTCACAACGGAGCTTTTAGGGAAAATTGCAGAGCGCTATCAAATCAGCTGCTTTGAAGTCTTAACTGGTTTTAAGTATATCGGCGAAAAAATCCGTCAATGGGAAGACTCATCAGAAGGCTATCAATTTTTATTCGGAGCTGAGGAATCGTATGGCTATCTTATCGGTACGCATGCGCGCGATAAAGATGCGATTGCCACGAGCTGCTTGATCGCAGAAATTACTTCGATCGCAAAATCACAAGGAAAAACTTTGCAAACGATCCTTAATGAGATTTACAGCGAATATGGATATTTTCTTGAGAAACAAAAATCCTTTCAGTTTGCTGCAGGGCAACAAGGGATTGAAGAAATCGCAAATATCATGAAATCATTGCGTGAGAAGCAACCTATGATGATTGGAAAGAATACAATCACTCATATTGAAGATTATGAAAATGGAAAGAGCATGAATATCATCGAAGGAAAAGAAACTCTTCTTTCACTCCCCTGTTCTAATGTTTTGATCTACCGTCTTGAGGATCAAAGTAAAATTGTCATTCGTCCTTCAGGAACAGAACCTAAACTAAAAATCTACGCTGCAGTTTGCCAACCCTCTTTGGCCGAGAGCGAGAAAAAAATTAGTGAGCTTCTCAAAGATAGTAGCGAGCTTCTGCAATCATGAAAAGCGCATTGATTACAGGAGCAAGCTCAGGTATTGGCTATGCCCTTGCTAAAAAACTCGCTCCCGATTTTCACCTCATCCTTACAGGGCAAAACGAGCAGCGATTAAGAGATCTCGCCACTGAGATTAACAGGCCCTGCACAATAATCTGCGCAGATCTCAGCACAGACAGAAGAAAAATTATAGCAGAGATCCAAAAACTTAACCCTGAGCTCATCATTCAATCTGCTGGATTTGGACTATATGGCGAATGCGTTGCTCTACCGGTCGATGAGCAATTAAAGATGATCGATCTTAATATTTCGGCAACTGTTGAGTTGTCCATTGAAACAGCAAAACAATGGATTGCTAATAATAGCCGTGGGATCATTGTCAATGTCTCATCTGCAGCGGCATATTTTGAATATCCGAGTTTCAATATTTATGCATCGACAAAACAATTTATTAAGCAATTTTCTAAAACATTAGATTATGAGCTTATGCAGTATGGGATTCGGGTTTTAACAGCCTGTCCAGGTATGGTTGATACGCATTTCCGTCATACTGCGTCAGGTGGATATCCTCAAGAAAAGGCATTTTCAATGAGTGCTGATCAAGCGGCCGATTTCATTATTAAACAAATAGATAAGAAAAAACGGTCTTATCTTTTTGACTGGAGATTTCGCTATCTTATTTATCTTCAAAAACTATTCATTCCTAATCGTCTGATCTACCCCTATCTAAAAAAAGCAATCGACAAAAGACACAATCGCTCAAAATCCTAATCTAAACTTGTTGCGTAGCAACTTCTTTTTGCTCAACAGGATATTTGACTCGAAGATGATGGGCTATACGCAAAGTTTTTATCATTGATCTTTTGATTTTAGTAAGCTCAGCAAATGTCAGAGGACACTCATCGAATTGCCGATCACTCGCTTTATCAGCAATGATCTTTTTAACCATTTCAGAAAGAGTTTCTTCAGAAACATCTTCTAATGATCTAGAGGCTGCTTCCACTGAGTCAGCAATCATAATGATTGCAGATTCTTTGGATTGTGGAATTGGGCCAGGATAACGGAAAAGCGTCTGATCAATTTCTGAGTCCACATTAAGCTGTTTGTTATACATTGAATAGAAATACCAAACCAATGTCGTCCCATGATGCTGACGAATAATGTCGATAAAACTCTCAGGAAGGTGGTGCTTACGCGCGAGCTTTTCCCCTTCCTTAACGTGATTGATAATCACTTGAGCAGATTCTTCAGGAGTCAGTAGTTGATGGATATTAAATCCCCCAAGTTGATTTTCACCAAAATAATGAGGATTTGATAATTTACCAATATCATGATAGAGCGAAGCAACTCTGCAAAAGAAACCATTTGCTCCAATTTTTTGTGCAGCAATTTCAGATAGATTGCCAACGACAAGTGAATGTTGGTATGTCCCGGGAAGCTCTAAACTTAAACGGCGTAGAATCTCGTGATTTGGATCGATAAATTCACTAATACTCATATCGGTCATCAATCCAAAACTAGCCTCTAAAATTGGCAATAACCCTACGACAAAAATAGCAATCAAGAGCATGAAAATAAATGTCGTCGCCACGTCAATCACCATTGTTTGCTGCCAAAAAGTGTTCTCAATTAAGTTAAAAGCTATCATGACAGGTAATGAACCTAGCCATACCTTTCCACAAACAGAGAACACCTCATTGCGCCGATTAATGCTGCGTGAGCAAATAATCGCTATCAGTGAAGCAAATAAATTAATCACTAAAAAATGTTTAGCATTAAAATCGAAAGAAAGAGAGAAAAGTAAAATGAGAAAACCCGTGGTAAATATCGCCATCCGAGCGCCAAAGAACAACGATACAAGCAAACTCGCAAAGGGTACAAATAAAGGATAGTGCACGATCTCAACAAATTGAGATAAATGAACAATAATGACTTCAGTGGTGATCTTTCCTAAGATAAGTGTTAGAAGTAAGACCGTAATTAATAAAACGAGCTTTCGACATGACTCAAGAACATCGCGATGTTTGACCGAAAAATAAACAATTCCAAGCAGAGCAAAAAGCGATGAAAGAAGCAAATTGCCTATAACTACCCAAGGATCCCAGAAATTACGAGCCTTACTCAATGCACGTTTCATTCCAGCCATCATTGCTAAATGACGCGATGTCACCTTATCTTGCGCATCAATAATGCGTGAGCCTGCGGGAATATGGGTATAGACATGAGGAATGTTTTCCTCAACGATTTGCCTTAACTCACTTTGACGAGATAAATCAGGCTGCAAATCCCAGCGATGAGCGCGAAAATAATCGATGATAAAGCCACTATCATCAGAATGAAAATCCCCTTTTTGCTCCAGTAATCCTCTAACTGTATGCCACACTTCACAAGGAACTGCCAACGGAAGATGAATATCTCTTGGTGAGAAAATAGCATAATATTTTTGAGTTAGACCAAGACTACATACTTTTTGCACAGTACGCGCATCGCTCAATCGTATTTTACTCAAGACATGATCTAAAATATTTTGCGCGCGTTTTAACTCTTCAAAGGTAAGAAATTGAGACTGCTCTCTCCAAAGTGCATTTTCACGTAAAAAATGTTCAAACTCCATTCCTACGCGATTCACTTGATCGAGATCAAAGCGATAAATTTTTCCAATATCCCGCACTTCCTCTTGCTTGAGGATATTCATCGCCTCTAAATCTAGAAAATCAAAATCGACCTGAGCAATAACATAGCGCTTAGCTTTGCTATGCAGTTGAAGTACATCAACATGCTCTTCGCTCCAGTGCAAAAAAGCTGCAATTGAAATGACAAACGTTAATCCGAGAAGGAGCCTTTCACCCCATTTGCCAAATAGGATGCGCTTCCATTGTCGATGGCTTTGATCTAACAAATCAGTATCGTTAAAAGCGGAACCCCGCATGAGAAAAACTCCGTCTTCCCTTTCAACAACCATGGTACGCTTCCTATAGTGTCGCTGTCAACCAAGTATCCTCACCATGGCAAATTCAAATTTAATTTAACCAAATAAGTTGCATAAGATCGATTTCTTGGTTGCTCTGAACTACAATTCACGATATTTTGTACTCCATCAGTGAATTAAAGTTTTTGACTATGTTAAAGCAAAATTATCAAGCCATCGCACGAAAATACCGCCCAGAGCGTTTCACCGATGTTGTCGGTCAAGAAGCGATTGTTACGACGTTGATGAATGCCTTAAAAGGAAATTGTTTAGGTCATGCCTACCTTTTTTGCGGAATGCGTGGGACCGGAAAAACAACTCTAGCGCGCTTGCTTGCAAAGGCGCTTAATTGCAAAGAACCTACTGATCATTGCGAGCCCTGCAATCAATGTCCATCCTGCCTTGAAATCAGCGCAGGTCATTCACTCGATATCCTAGAAGTTGACGGCGCTTCAAATCGCGGCATTGATGATATACGCCAAATTAACGAGACTGTCTGTTATTCTGGTTCAGAGCGCTACAAAGTCTATATCATCGACGAAGTCCACATGTTGACAAAAGAGGCCTTTAATGCGCTTTTAAAAACACTAGAAGAACCTCCTGCCAACGTAAAATTCTTTTTTGCAACAACAGAACCTCATAAGGTCCCTGCAACAATTATTAGTCGCTGCCAGCGTTTTGACCTGCAACGAATTACTTTAAGCTCTATTACGACTAAACTTAAGAAAATCAGCTCTGACCTTAATCTTGATGTCGAAGAAGATGCCTTAAATTTCATCGCCTCCCTTGCTGAAGGAGGATTACGCGATGCTGAATCTCTACTCGATCGCCTAAGTAGCTATCGTGATCAAAAAATCACCCAATCACTGATTCAAGATATTCTTGGCATTACTCCATTATCAACTTTTTTTCAGCTAGACCAAGCCATTGCAGAACAAAACACAATTTTTCCTTTTGAGTTAACAGAGCAGCTTTTTTCTTCAGGAAAAGACCTTCATCACTTTATTGATTCTCTAATCGAACACTTTCGTCATCTGTTAATCTTCAAACTCTCCCTTCCTGAAAAACACCATGAGCAGCTTAGTCGCGAACAAATGCACGCCTATCAAAATTCTGTAAAAAATTATTCTAAAGACCAAATTCTCCATAACATCGATTATCTGATGCAGTGGACACAACAACTAAGCAAAACTCCTTTTAAGCGCTTTACTCTAGAAATGATCCTGCTGCACCTAATCAAAAGTCGCTATCAAATGAGTGTTGCATCACTTGTCGAGCGTCTTGAGCAGCTTAAACAAGATCTCTACAAGCCCACTACTGCGCAACCAACAGACCTTCCCACTGAAGCAGCTACAACGCAACCTGCAGCCCTTCATGCTGAAGAACCTAAAGTAGTCTCTACCCAACCAACAGATCTTCCCACTGAAGCAGCTACAACACAACCTGCTGATCTTCCCACTGAAGAACCTAAAGCAACTACAACGCAATCTGTGGACCTTAACGCTGAAGAGCCTGCTAAGAAACTCGAAGAAAAACTACTCTCGGCTCTACGTAATGAACCCGAAAGCGACAAAAGCTCTCAGCGACGCTATGATACAATTATGCGTTTTGCTTCTGTTGAGCTTGAAGGAAGTATTCAACAACCAAAATAAGAGGAACTATGGGAAGCGGATTTTCCAAAAGAAAAAAACAAGCTCGTTTGATGCAAGAGCAATTTCAAAAAATGCAAGAAACGATGCAATCTAAGGAAATCTCCGGAGAAAGCGGCAGCGGCCTTGTCTCTGTTATCATTGACGGTGAAAAACAGCTAAAATCAATTTCAATTAAACCTGATTGCGTCGATCGTGAAGATATTGAAGGTCTACAAGATTTGATTTGTGCTGCTCTACAAGATGCCTATGCAAAGCTTGAAAAAGAAGGCACCCCTACAGATTCCCTTATGCAAGGACTCCCCTTCTCTTTCTAACTTTTTGTTAGACCTGGATGTTGATTGAGAAGAAAGTTGAAGATCTCTTCGCCCGTCTTTAATTTAAGTGCTTTTTCAGCAAGTTCTTCTGTTTTTGCTGTGCTACTTTGACGAATAACTTTATTCAATAATGTTAAATAACGAGGAGCACAGGAAAAAGATCTAAAGCCAAGACCGAGGAGTAATGGAATAAAGAGTGTATTTGAAGCAATTTCTCCACAAACTGTCACAGGAATTTCTTTTGCCTTAGCAGCTTGAAGAACACTTTGCATCAAGCGCACCATACTAGGATGAGCAATAAAACGCCCCTCGCTACTACGAAGGTCATTACGATCTATCCCAAGGCATAGTTGACCAAGATCATTAGTACCCAAAGAAAAGAAATCACTCTCTTCTGCAAGCAAATCTGCAGTAATCGCTGCGGAAGGCACTTCAATCATACAGCCAATTGGTGGATACTTACCTATTTTAAAATTTTGCGCTAAAAGCTCTTGATATGTCTGATGTATCATCTGCTTAGCTAATCGCAATTCTCCAATATCAGCGATCATTGGCAGTAAAATATGCACAGGCCCATAAAATGTAGCTCGAAGCAGAGCTCGTAAATGCTGTTTAAAAATCTGCTGATGATCTAGAAGAAAACGCGTGCCTCTATATCCTAGCGTTTGTAAATTAAGTCTGTGTTGATCGCTAAAGCACGATAAGCACTTATCTCCACCAAAATCAAAAACCCTAAATACAAGATGATTTCCCTTAGCTTGCCGAATAATTTTAGAATAAGTAATAAACTGCTGCTCTTCATCAGGAAACTTGTCGCTATTATTCAGAAAAAAGCATTCGGAACGTAGTAGTCCAATATTTTGATCTCTATTAAAATCAAGCGCTGTCATTTCATCGAAGCAACCAATATTGACAGAAACTGTTGCTTTGGGACAATCTTCACTCTCAACAAAAAAATCGCTAATTTTTTCTCTAAGTTGGATCGATTTTTGTTTTCTTCTATAGGAGTTTAAAGTGGCGATGTCCGGATTGAAAATCACAACCCCCTGATCTCCATCTACAATTACAGTTTCACGATTTACTGAATCAACATTTTTAAAATCCACGCCAGAAACAAAGGGGATTCCTTTTGAGCGTGCAATTAAAGCGCTATGAGAACTTCCTCCACCCTGATTAGTAACAACTGCTGAAATGCATCCTTGTATAGCAGCTGTATCTGAAGGAGAAAGCATTTGCGTGAAAATGATCGCATTCAGTGGCATATGATCAATAGCAGAATGTGTATGCGCATCGAGGTGACGTAATACCCTACTTGAAATGTCGACGATGTCATCTAAGCGACTCTTAAAAAAGAGATCCTCTGCTTTTGAGAAACGATCGATTACTTCAGACATTGCCGATTGAAAAACCACTTCACAGTTTTGTTGCAAACTTCTGATTTTCTTTTCAATCTCTGTTGTCAGCAAAGGGTCATTGAGCATTTGTAAATGCGCATCAATAATCTCTGCAGCCTCTTCAGATCCTGTTGTTGCTAAATCAACTTGTATTTTCTGTAGATCCTCACGCGAAGAACATACCGCACGGTAAAACCGCCCAATCTCATCATCAATCTCTTCTTCAGAAAGAGTGGTCACATCGATCTTCTTATTATCGAGCATATCTAAAAAGAAAGCTTTGCCAATCGCGATCCCACGGCTGACAGACACTCCTTTATATACGACCTTTTCTACCATGTTGCGAACTATTCTCCAAAATTGCCTGCAAAGGCCTCAATGATTTTATCAAGAGTTTCTTGCGCATCTTCGCCATCGACAGTAATTATAATGGAAGCATTCTTTTTAACCATCAGCATTAATATATCAACGACACTCTTCGCGTTCCCTGTCTTTTTTCTATAAGTAAAAGTCACATCAGATCGAAACCCTTGCAATAGCTTAGCTAGGGTCGCTGCAGGTCTAGCATGCAGGCCTTGCGTATTCTTAACCTTTATTTTGTGACTAAGCTTCAATCTTACTCCCCTTTTTTTGGGATTGCATAATATCGTCTGATTCTTTTTGTCTTTTTGCAATCGTTTCAAGCAATTTATGGTTAAATTCCTTGGCTGAGTTATATCCCATTCCTTTCAGGCGATTATTTAATGCAATTGTCTCAAGCAAGAGAACAACATCTCTACCGGGTTTCAAAGGCAAGACATGGAAAGGAACTTTAATACCAAGCATATCGGAATATTTTTCCTCTAAACCAACACGATCATATTCATGAGTATCATCCCATGTTTCTAACTTAACAATTAAATCAAGGCTCTTTTCGTCACGCACACACACTGCTCCATAAAGATGAGCGACATTAATAATTCCAATTCCGCGAATCTCCATTAAATGACGAGTCAACTCAGGCCCTGAACCTTCTAAGTAGGTTCCCTCTCTTACTCTAATACGCACAATATCATCGGAAATTAAGCGATGCCCTCTTTCAATCAAACCGAGCGCTGCTTCACTTTTGCCAACAGATGAATCGCCTTGTATAAGCATACCCATGCCAAAGACATCGAGCAGAGTTCCATGAGCAGTAAGAATGGGAGAAAACTCTTCACGTAGCAACAAAGTCAATTTGCTTTGCAAATCCATCGTATGCATTTCAGTGCAATAGAGAGGTATTCCGCCTTTTTCGCAAATCGCAATCAACTGCTCAGGGGGGCTAGAGTGCCGTGCAACAATAACAGCAGGAGTGTGTTTGGTGATCACACCTTTAAGTCTTTCAATTTGCAAATCTTTTTCTAAATCACACAAATAAGATACTTCAGATAGACCTAATATTAAGATTCGATAGGTGACATAATTCTTTAAATAGCCAGACAAAGCAAGTCCAGGTCTTTGCACTTCCGGACCTTTGACGACCCTATCTACGCCTCTTAAGCCAGCAATAGGCTTTAAATTGAGGTTTTTGCCATATTTTGAAATTAAATCTTCTACAAGAACCATCAATCTCTCTTAAGCTTTTTAAAAAACAACATGTTCAGCCACATTTTTGGCGTAAATTTTAAGGTGAGCTGTTCTTTTTTTAAAGCAAAAAACACCCGATAAAATTTCTCCTTCTCATACACTTTCCCATGAAAGTTTTCACTGATAGAAAAAAAGGGAGCTCTTAAGGTAGTATAAAAATAAAAACGATGTTCTATGGCGAATCCTAAAATAGTTATTATTGGCGGCGGCTTTGGCGGTTTAACTGTAGCCAAAGCTTTAAAAAAGAAAAAACTGGACGTTCTTGTCATAGACAAGACCAATCACCACCTCTTCCAACCTCTATTGTATGAAGTTGCAACAGCAGCACTCTCTCCCGCAGATATAGCGACCCCCTTGCGTGAGATTTTACGCAAACAGGAGAATACTGAAGTGATTATGGGGGAAGTTGTTTCAATCGATAAAAACAAGAAAACACTCATTTTAGGAAATGGAGATCAGATCACTTATGATTACCTCGTCGTTGCAACAGGCGCCCGTCACTCCTATTTTGGCAACGATCAATGGGAATCTTTTGCACCAGGACTAAAAACTGTCCAAGATGCGATCAATATTCGCCAACACATTCTGCTCTCTTTTGAAAAAGCGGAGCGCTTAAATAATCCTCAGGAATGTAGTAAATATTTAAATTTTGTTATTATTGGCGGCGGTCCTACAGGTGTTGAAATGGCCGGAGCAATCGCAGAAATTGCTTACCGAACAATGTTTAAAAATTTCAGAAGAATCCGTACAGAAGATTGTAAAATCTATCTTATCGAAGCCCTGCCACATATCTTACCTGTCTATCCAGAATCTCTTGGCGAGCATGCTAAGAAAGATCTTGAAAAACTTGGGGTTGATGTAATCACAGGAAAAAAAGTGACCCAAATCGATCAAAGAGGAGTTCAAGTTGAAGATCTTTTTATCGAATCAGAAAATGTGCTTTGGGCAGCTGGTAACCAAGCCTCTCCTTTACTAAAAACACTCGATGTTGAACTCGATAGACAAGGACGCGTGATCGTTGATCCCGATTTAAGTATTCCCGATCATCCTGAAATCTTTATCATCGGCGATGCATCTCATGCCAAAGGAAAAGATGGCAAACCGCTTCCTGGAATTGCTCCGACAGCGATTCAACAGGGAAAATATGTTGGTAAACTCATCAAAAAACAAAAACCCAAACATAAAAGGCGTCGCTTTCGCTACTTCGATAAAGGATCGATGGCAACAATTGGAAAATTTAAAGCTGTTGCGATGGTTGGCTCAATGAAGTTTCGCGGTTTTTTTGCTTGGTTCCTATGGTGCTTTATCCATATCTTCTACCTAATCGGCTTTAAAAACAGACTTGCCGTCATCATCGAATGGTTATTTGCCATCATCACAGGTCAGCGGGGAGCACGTCTGATTTATCGCAGCTTAGAAAAATCAGATCAACCCCAAACAGAAAAGTGAAAATTTTTCGCTTTATTCGCCATAAATGTTATTTTGTTTATAGCTTAGCTGATATATTCGCCAATTTCTGGAACGCTTATCCAGCTTTCCTCTATGGACTCTCCACTCTTCTCGCAGTTAAAATCGCGCTTTCTTTTCAGCCCATTGACCTCGCTCTCTTAACCCTTTTTTTTCTACCTCTTATTTCCGGCCAAAATCTATATCGCATATTTCTACTTAAGCACTTAGCAAACGCTAGCTTAATCGCCCTTACTGTTTTTACTTTCACCCATTACTTTCACAAACCTCCAGAGGAACCATCTTCAAGCGGTACGATTTATTTCACGCCAACAACAATTAAACAAAAATCGACATTCGGACGCTCTAAACTCACTTACATAGGAACAGCTTCCTTTCATTCTGATAATCATCTCTCCTATTACCATCTACCTGCTCGTATGACCCTCCATAATAAAATCCCTCCAAATCAAACGATCCGCTTCCAGGGACACCTAGAACGCAATGTTCCTTCCTTTTATCACTTAGTCCCCAAAGATCAAAACTTTAGTGGAGTGCCTGATACACATAGTTATGCGCAGTGGCGTTTTGTCATGAAGAAAAAAGTGGCAACCTTTCTCAATAAACATGTTCCTAGATCTGCTTCCTATTTCAGCGCACTTTTAACAGGCGAGCTCGATAACCCGCTGCTCTCCTATGATTTTAGTCATTGCGGACTGCAACATATTCTTGCTATCTCAGGCTTTCATTTCGCATTTTTAACCCTTTTTATCAGTTATTTTTTAAGGCCCCTTCTTTCTAAAAAAATGCTTCATATCGCCATGCTCTGTTTCATTAGCGGCTACTTTTTTTTCTTAGGTCCCACCCCTTCGATTCTACGCGCCTTCATCACTCTTTTTCTCTACTACATTGCTAAACTTTTCCGATTGCGTGCCACAGGCCTCAATCTTCTAGGGCTATGTTTAATGATCGAATTACTCCTCTCTCCTCTCAATATTTATCATATTGGGTTTCAACTGACCTTTACCTCTACCGCAGCAATACTCCTGCTCTATCCTTCCTTCGAAAAAGCCTTAAGAACTCTCCTGCCTCAATACGATCGATTGCAATTTGACCAGTTCTCAATTCCAGATCGCTACTGCCTTATCATTACACGCTTCTTGCGAAAAGCTCTTGCCCTAAACTTTGCCGTTCATCTATTCGCAATTCCAATCCTCCTCTACCATTTTCACACTTTCCCCCTACTTAGCCTGCTCTATAATCTTTTCTTTCCCATTCTCCTTCCCGCACAAATTTCCCTACTCTTTGCCTCTCTCTTCTTCCCTTTCCTTCGCTCTATGACAGATACTCTCACAGCTGCCAGTCTCAAATTACTCTCCTATCCGCCGCCACTCTTCGACATCCGCCTGCACATATCCTCCTTCCCTCTTCCTGTCCTGCTCACCCTACTCGCCCTCCTCCTCAGTCTCGCCATCTGCTACCGCGACCAAGAATCAAAACTGATCTTCTAAACACATCATTTTTGCATTATTTCTACATGATTTTTTCTTGATTTAAATGAAATGAAAATTCAAATTTGTTTTTTCCATGAAAAACATTATTTCGAGGATTGAAAAATGAAAAAAACCATCTTACTATTTACTTGGGCTTTGCTATCAGTATTCCCATTTTTTCTAGAATCTGCTGATATAGCGCTAGTAACAATAGCTGCAGGAAAAGAGTATCAAGACGCTGTAGAACTAGGAATTCAAAACAAAAGAGAATATTGCAAAAAACATAATTACGACTTCATTTATGTCAAAGAACTCCCGAATTCTGATCAAGATGCTCTTTGGAATAAAATTAAAATCTTACAAAAAATGCTTAACAAGAGTGCCTATAAGTGGGTTTTCTGGAGCGATGCAGAGTCGCTTATAATGAACCAAGATCTTAAACTTGAATTTTTTACAGATGACAACTTCCACATTATTACATCAAAAAACAACATTAATCCATTTTATTCAGGTCAATTTTTAATAAAAAATTCACAGTGGAGCAAAAACTTTTTAAAAAAACTAAACAATCTTGATTCCTCTTTAAACAAAGAAAATGAAAACATTATTTCAAAATTTAAAACCTATCCAGCAAGAATCCTAAACTCTATATACTTAGACAATAGCAACATTTCAAAA
Organism: Chlamydiota bacterium; assembly: GCA_021772335.1. Classification (GTDB taxonomy): domain Bacteria; phylum Chlamydiota; class Chlamydiia; order Chlamydiales; family Rhabdochlamydiaceae; genus JAJFMD01. Next base: position 141,298 of record JAJFMD010000006.1, on the reverse strand, counting down.
ATGCCACAAAACAAGGTCAAGTTGCTAAAATATCGTAAAGGAGACTTTATCATTCATTTTGATAGATGGAGCACTAAAGAAGATTTAAAAAATCTTATGACGACATATAGCAATAAAATCAACTCTGATATAAAAGCATTTAGCTTAGACCATTATTTGCAAATACATGGATACGAGCTATCTCCAACAAATAAAAATAAAAAAACTAGATGTTGCTATGTTACAAACATGCAAAAACAACAACTCACAAATTTAGTATTAGAAAATCAAAATATACAATCAGTACTTGAAATTGGATTAAATGCAGGCCACAGTGCAGAAATTTTCTTTTCTAACTTAAATAACATCCAATTTTACTCATTCGATATAAACTGTTATCCTTATACACAAATAGGTGTAGATTATTTTAAAACATTGTATGGAAATAACTTCCAGTTTTTTAGTGGAAATTCATTAATTACTGTACCAAATTTTGTCAAAAACAACCCTAATACAAAAGTTGATCTAATCTACATTGACGGTAATCATAAATTTGAATTCGTCTATAATGATATCAAAAACTGCAAAGAATTAGCGCACGAAAATACAATTTTACTTTTAGACGATTATAATCCTGTGCATGTTGGTTCAAAAAAAGCTATTGATCAACTTGTTAGCGAAAAACTCATAGAAGTTATCGAAACATTTGATTCTCTTGAGCCTGGATATGACAAAATGGATATGCTTGGGCGAAGAACATGGGCTAGAGCAAAATACTGTTTTTAATTCCTGTACAAAGAAAACCGCGCAATATAACGATACCCGGCATCTTTTCATTGACAAAAAGCTGCCGTAAGGGGGTAAAATGTTGCGCTTTTCTATGGCGGTCGTAGCTCAGTTGGTTAGAGCACTGGATTGTGATTCCAGGGGTCGCGGGTTCAAGTCCCGTCGGTCGCCCTTTTTTTCCTTCCCAAAAAGCAATTTTATAGCTAAATTCATTCTAATATTAGCACGAGGTTTAAAATGCTTTTTGGAACTTTACTCGGAACCCTTTTTAATATTGCAGCAATACTCCCTTCTCTCAATTACGATTTAATTGAGCCGAAACATCTAAAAGAACCAATAGAAAAGACTAGTGAAACAACACTTTATGATTTTCTCTCAACATACCCTTCGAAAAACTACAAAGTTCATCATAACCCTCATTATGGAAAAATAATTGCATTACCGAATCAATTGGATGAAATGCCACGAAGAAATATCTTAAGGGGAAATATCCATGAATCTCATGTCTATCACCTAATAAAAAAGCACATACGACCTGGAACTACCGTTATTGATGTCGGTGCACATATGGGACATTATACGATTCCATTTTCTCGTTATGCCGGCCCAAACGGCCTTGTTATTGCATTCGAACCTCAAAGATCAGTATTCTGGGAACTTGCTATGAATGCCACATTAAATCATCTTAACAATGTAAAATTATATAACTATGCGTTAAGTAATGAAGAGAAATATAGTTTCATGTTGCATGATGCACCTGTTATGAATAAAGTGGGATTTTTAAATTCAGGAGAGAACAAAATCTCCGATAGCGGTAAGGGCAATAGAGTTAAAATCAAAACATTAGACAGCTTTAATTTCACAAATGTTTCTTTAATAAAAATTGATGTAGAAGGATTGGAAATAGATGTTATTGAAGGAAGTAAGGATACAATTGCTCGCTACAAACCCATCTTACTCGTCGAAATTTGCGGTGGAAATCCTCTAGAAACCGCCTCAAACGCAATGAAAAAAATCATTTATTCTAAAATCGATGCAATTGAAAACCTGGGTTATAAAGTAAATCACATTCGAGGACATGACTATATAGCCACTCCGATTTAATGGCTTAAAGAAATATTCAGGTTACTGCTTAATATTCAAAACACCTACAGCATCACAAAGGTTCATCCATTTGATAACAATCTGAATTTTAAAATTTTACAAGTGCTTTTAGAATTACCAATTACTATCCTTTTCATAACCAAGCTGGATTAAGTACTTTCCATAGAGATTCTTAAAAATCATCTTATGCTCTTGACTAAACTGCTGTTTCCACTGTCCTATTTTACCTTTTCGATAAGTACCCGAATGAAAACTGTTATTCTCATTTCCATAAATGTTTTTGCAAACGTAATCGAGCTTTTCTCTTGTCAAAGGAATATCAAGATATTTGGCTATTTCTTTTATCGTATTCCTCTGAGCCTTATCATTCCCTCCTCCAAAAGTTCCAACCAAATCTTCAAATCGAATTTTTAAAACCTCAGGGTCTTTAAACCACCGCAACTCTTTTTCTCTTTTGTTATTAAGATTAAGCAAGTCAGTAATAACAAATGTCAGTTTGTCATCTATCGACATCTTCTCAAGCTTGACGATTGCATCTGGATTTTTATATTCACCCTCAATAACATGAAATTGCAGCGAAGAACACGCAACGTCTCGTATATCTCTGACAATCATAATCCTTTTCAGATCAAAGTCCTTTAAATATTCTTCGATTATATCAAAATTCGGTCTTTGAAAATGAACATGAATGAACCGATTGTCAGATAAATATTTTTGTATGTAAGAACTAAATTGACTTTGGTTATATGAAGAAGGAATATTATTTACCGGACTTTCATTAATCCAAGGGGCCTGTATGGATTTTTTTTCGCAAAGAAAATGTATTGTTTTAAAAAACAAATAGGTTCCCGTTTTTTGATCATTAACAAAAACAAAATCATGTACTGCATGTGCATGAGTTATAAACAAAATAGCACAGGAAAAAAAAACTGACTTAAAACGCATTTTCAACTCCTAATATTAAATTTTCACCAATTATAATTCTTTTCATAACCAAGCTCAATCAGATGTTTCCCACACAATCCTTTAAATGCTTGTTTATGCTCCTCATTAAACTGATTTTTCCATCCTCCGATCTTACCTTTACAATAAGTGCCTGAATGAAAACAATTATTCTAATTTCCATAAATATTGTTGCAAACATAATCGAGTTTTTCCAAGTCAAAGGTATGTTGAGATATTTTACAATTTTTATGATTGTTTCTTTCTGACTTTTATCATTCCCTCCTCCAAAGCTTCCAACTAAATCTTAAAAACGAACGGTTAAAACCTCTGGATTACGGTACCAAGTCAAAAGTTCATCTATCTTATTTCTTGCATTCATCAACTTTTCTATCACAAAAAGAAGTTGCTGATCTCTTGTCTGAAGACTACGCCCTTGCTCAACTTTATCTTTTTCCTTGTAGTTCCCCTCAATAATATGAAATTGCAATGAAGAGCATGCTATATCGCGCAGATCTCTTGTTAAAATAACTTTCTTAAAATTGTATCGCTCTAAGTATTCTTCAAGATCCTCAAAATCAGGGCGTTGAAAATGATCAAACAGAAACTTATCTTCTTTTAGATATTGTTGAATATACCTATCAAAATCTCTAAAATTGTCTACTGTTGGAATACTTGGATCAAGGTTTGGTGTATGTATCCACGGCATAAAAATATGCTCTTTACTGCGTAAAAGATACATTGCCTTAAAAAAAAGCCATGTCCCAGATTTTTGATTATCCATAAAAACAAAATGATCTATAGCAGCTAATTTGATAAATGAAACAAAAACCAAAGAAATTGTAAAAATAAATTTTTTAAGCATAAATTACACCAAATATTTCCTACCAATTATTATCAACTTCATATCCTAATTCTATGAGCATTTTCCCATATCTTTCTTTAAATATCTCTTTGTGACGAGGAGTGAAGTACTCCTTCCACTGACCAATTTTACCCTTACGAAAAGTTCCTTTTTTGGAATCTACTGATTTCCCTCCAAACAATCCAAAAGCAATTTGATCAAGCTTATCTTCTGTTAGTTCAACATCAATATATCTAGCTACACGACGTATTTCTTTCTTTTGCTGACTTCGAAAACCTCCTCCATCAGGACCAACTAAATTTTCAAAACGTACTGAGAGAGGTACAAAACCACGACAATACATCATCAAATTGTCTAAGGCGTGATTGCGATTAAGAACATGCGTAATAACAAATTCCAACTGATCTTCTCGATTCATATTTTTGACTTTATTTTCAACATCTGGAGGAAAGTCCCTTCCCTGTAACAAATGTTTCTCCATGATATGATAATGTAGTGAAGAAATTGCAACATCTCGAGGATCGCGTATCAAAATGATCATCTTCATATGGGGAGACTTCTTAATCGCCCATTTTATTTGCTCAAAATCTTTACGTTCAAAATGAGCAAACCCGAAATGTTCATTGTCGCATATCCCTAAAAAATGCTCGTAAAATTCTTCAGGACTTTCTACCAAGGGATCAACATCATTTTCTGGATAGGCAAGATAAGCGAGGTTTTGAAACTTATAATCACAAAGTTGCTCAATGCACTTGAATAAAAGCCATGTTCCTGTTTTCTGAGGAGTTAACACCATAAAAGGTCGAATTGCATGAACTAAACCAAAATTTATTAAAACTAAGAAAAATATTGCCAAGTTTTTTACTTTAAACATACGCCCTTCAATTAATTAACTTTATTAATTATTAACTAAAAAAATCACCAGTTATTGTCTTTTTCATAGCCTAAGTCAATAAGCATTTGACCATATTTTACTTTAAAAATCTCTTTATGCTGCGGAGTAAAATAGTTTTTCCACTGACTTGTTGTGCCCTTTCGAAAGGTATTCTTTTTAGAAGAATTTTTTAATCCAAACAAATTGTCAGCAATTTTATTAATTTTTTCTTCTGTCAAAGGTGCATTTATATAATTTGCTACAGCTCTTATTGCCGCTTCTTGTTTATTTCTAGACCCACCACCCTCGAGACCAATCAAATCCTCATATCGCACAATAAGAACACCACTTCTCTGGAAAAACTTACGCATATACTCAAGAGAATGATATCGATTTATCAAATCTGTAATTACAAATTCAAGTTGCTCATCTCGATTCATCTGCTTCAGTTTTTTCTCTATTCCACTAGGACGATCCTCCCACTGAAATAACTTATCTTGCAAAATGTGGTAATACAATGAAGAAACGGCAATATCTCGAGGGTCACGTATAGTTATGATAACCTTAGAAAATCCCAATTTATCTATCGCATTTTGTATATGAGCAAAGTCTTTTCGTTCAAAATGAGAAAAACCAAAATGCTTTTTGTTATTAAAGAAATCTATAAAATGACGATAAAATTCATCAGGACTTTCTACAACAGGAGCTAGTTGCCTTACCGGGTATTCAAAAAATGCCAAATGTTGATGGTTATAACCGCTAATCTGCTTAATACATTCAAAAAGAAGCCATGAGCCACTTTTCTGATGTGTAAATACCATAAAGGGGTGAATAGCTTCTAAGATTAGAAAATTCATACTGAAAATAAATGCTACTAAAAATGTCTTTGTCTTGGTCATTATCTGTCTCTGCCTATTCATAAATCAGTTGATTCGATTATACAACTTGAATTTTTTTCTGATTTTTTTCAATTTTAATCTTCCAAATCATCTAAGATACAACGAATATGATACTCAGTCTAAAATTCTTTCTCCTAGGCTTAATTCAAGGAGTCAGTGAATTCTTTCCGATAAGCTCTTCAACGCACTTGAAAATTGCTCAAAAGCTCATGGGTATTGAGCAAAATGATCAACTGATCTTCATGCAACTTATTTGCCATTTCGGCAGCTTGATTGCCATTCTTATCTATTTTCGCCAGGATATTTTTACGCTTCTATTTCGTCATCAAAAGCTCATCACAATCTACTTCTTTGCCCTACTTCCTCTCCCCTTTTTCTACGTTCTATTTAAAATGACAAAAATCTTGAATTTAGCGGATATATTGCCCCCTTTTGGCCTAGCCATGAGTGGCATTATTCTTCTTTCAACTCGGAAAAAAATTGTCCGAAATTCCTGTTCTATTACCTTAGAAAAAAGGTTTCGAGACTGTTTTTCCATAGGAGTGATGCAAAGTTTAGCTCTTATTCCCGGACTCTCTCGTAGTGCTCTAACACTGAGCACTGCACATCATCTCGGATGGAATGAGAAAGATGCTGTGCGCTTTTCATTTATCCTTTCAATACCTACTGTTATTGGCGGAAATCTCATTCATTCCTTAGCGCTTTTTTCTGGATCACATTCATCTCTACATTTGGAGCCTATCCCTCTGCTGATTTGCCTTCTCTCATCTATGATAACTAGTCTTGTTGTGATCCGCATTGCAATTCCACTTCTTGAGAAAGGGAGGTATCAACCTTTTGGGTGGTACTGTCTTTTACTTGCTGTCTTGACTTTTGTCTTCTTTAACATTTAACTTAAAGTATATGAGACAAAGTAATAAACAGACGAGTTTAGACGAGACAATCAGCCATCCTGAAACGAAGGGATTGTTTTTACTCGCATTTTCCGTCCTTCTATGTCTATCTCTTTTGAGTTTTAATGCCTTAGACCCTTCTCTCAACTGGCTTGGACTTGTTGGACATTATTGTGCTTGGGGATTCAATTACCTGTTTGGGTTAAACAGCTTTAGCTTTGTCATTTTTTCTGCATGGCTTGGATGGCGCTTATTGATCATCCAAAAAATTGAGCAACTCAATTTAAAACTGCTCTATTTCTATCTTTTAGTAATTTCATCCTCTTTCCTGCTTAACCTCGTCGCAGAAAAGATTGATTTCCTACCTGCGCTTTTAGAGAGTAAAATCTACCGAGAATCTGTAACGATTGATTTTCCCTACCCCCATCTATGTATCCGCTATAACCTTGGAGGAGCGCCTCTTTACTATCTCTACCGCGACTTACCTCTATTTAATTTACAAAATCTCTTAAGTGATGTCGGCATTGCAATTACATTCAGCCTATCCTCTCTCGTCTTCTTTTTATTATTAAGTGGCATCCGTATCACAGACTTTTTAAAATCACTCTATCAAGCGAGCAAACAACTTGGGGAAGTGGCAAAAAAAGTTATTGCTAAAATTGAAAAATCACGTGAATCAGTAATTGGACTCCGCACAGTTGAAAAGGAACCTCCCGAAGAAATCGAAAGACGCCTGATTAACCGGCCTCCACTAATCAGACAAGCTAGGCCTCCTATAAGAGAAGTTAAAGAACACCAAGAAAAATCGTTCAAATTGGACAAAAGGCAAGCAGCACTTAAGGCCCAAATCGTCTATAACGGCGATTTTACAGCATACGAACTCCCTCCGCTCCATTTGCTTAATAATGCAAAAAATGTTGATAAACCCTCTTTAAAAAAAGAGCTTGGGCGTCTAGCAGAAAGACTTGAAGAAACCTTAATGAGTTTCGGAATTGAAGCCAAAGTGGGAGAAATCAACTGCGGCCCAACGATCGCCTCGTTTGAAGTGCATCCCGCAGTTGGGGTAAAAGTCCAAAGAATTAAGGCGCTGGAAAACGATATTGCTCTAAACCTACAAGCGAAATCGGTTCGTATCATTGCACCAATTCCCGGCAAAGCCGCCGTTGGCATTGAAATCCCCTCACGCTACCCTCAAGAAGTCGTTCTTAAAGAACTCCTAAGCGTTTATAAAAAGCAGTCGCGCCGCTTAAACATCCCAATTTTACTTGGAAAGACTGTTTCAGGTGAACCCGTGATGGCCGATCTTGCTAAAATGCCCCATTGCTTAATTGCAGGAGCTACAGGAGCTGGTAAATCAGTGTGTATCAACACAATTGTTCTCTCAATATTGATGAACGCTCGTCCTGATGAGATCAAACTACTAATGATCGATCCTAAAAAAGTGGAGTTAACCGCTTATTCTAAACTCCCTCATCTCATCGCACCCGTTATTACAGAGGCCCACGGCGCTTATGCAGCGCTTAATTGGGTTGTTAAGGAAATGCAAATGCGTTACGAAATCCTCAAGCAACTCGGATTGCGCAATATCACCGCCTTTAATCATCGCAAAATAAATCAGGAATTTGAAGATTCTCTCAATCTCGATATACCTAAACGGATGTACTACATCGTGATGATTATCGATGAATTTGCAGACTTAATGCTCTCATCAACAACAGATATTGAAACTCCCATTGCGCGCATTGCTCAAATGGCACGTGCTGTTGGCATTCATTTGATTTTAGCAACGCAGCGTCCTTCCAGAGAAGTGATTACAGGACTAATCAAAGCAAACTTTCCTACACGTATTGCCTTTAAAGTCGCCAGCAGAATCAACTCACAAATTATCCTCGATGAAAATGGAGCAGAAGCACTACTTGGCAATGGCGACATGCTCTTCCTTCCTCCAGGAACGTCACACATTTCACGTGCTCAAGGCGCTTATGTCAGTGATGAAGAGATCAACCGCATCATTGCCTTTATCTGTAATCAAGCACCACCAAAATACTTAATTAAATCCTTCGATACACTTAGTCAAGATAACTCCTTATTTAATACTCCAGAAGCCGAAAAAAATAATGATGAGCTAATCGATCGAGCCCTGCAGGTCATTGTGCAAAATAAAAATGCTTCAACAACTTTCTTACAACGTAAATTGAAAATCGGTTATGCTCGTGCAGCTGGTTTAATGGATGAACTCGAAGCACGAGGTGTCATCGGCCCTCAAGAAGGAAGCAAACCACGCAAAATTCTCTATGACGGTATCTCAGGAAAAGGATTAGATGATTAACGCATGATTGGTTTTTGTCCCCTCGCTTCCGGATCGAAAGGCAATTCGATCTATCTCGGCACAGAAGAGACTAAAATTCTGATCGATGCAGGCATCAGCACACGCATGCTGCTAAAAAGACTCGCTGAAATCAATGTCGCAATTGAAGAAATCGATGCGATTATCGTCACTCACGACCATTCAGATCATATCAAAGGTATTCCCCTTCTCTCTAAACGGTATAATATTCCAGTACTTGCCAATAGTGACACTGCGAAGGGTATCTTTGCGACCACTGATGAACAAATTCAATTTAAAATCTTTTCAACTGGAGAAACTTTTGAATTTGGTGATCTTGAAATCCACCCCTTCAGCATCCAACATGACACGCTCGATCCAGTCGCTTTCACAATTAAAACAAACGGTCTAAAACTTGGCATATGCGCTGACCTTGGATTTGTCACTACGCTTGTAGCAAGTCATTTACAGCGCTGTGATTATCTTTATATCGAAGCGAATCATCAACCTTCCATGGTGCATGCATGCAATCGACCTATGGTTTATAAACAGCGTGTGCTAGGCAGGCAAGGGCACCTTTCTAATCAACATTGCGCTGAACTAATTGCTGAAATATTACATCCCCATCTTAAACACATCTATCTCGCTCATCTCTCCAGCGAGTGCAACAATCCAGACCTCGCACTAAAAATCGTCGGGCAAAAACTTGAAGAACACAATATGGAAACAGGTCTTACAATCGCCTATCAAGATCAAATCAGCAAGATCTTAAATTTCACAAACTCAGTTTCACAAGTGAATTAAAGCCTTCTTTGTGCATCAGAGTGGCTAATATAGCCTCCATCATTGATTCCTCCATAAAGATAAGTTCCAAAAGCAGGATGAACTCTATTTTTTCCCTTTTTTTCAATTTGCTTTTTAAAGGCCGGATTGAGGAATCGTTCCATAAAACTATGTCCACATCTTGGCAAAACAAATTTTTTGTAATAATCTACTGTAGCAATATGACTTTGATCAGACCATCCAAAGGTTCTGCATAAGGGAACAAAATGATTCCCTTCAATTTTTTCATCGACGGGACCATCCCATTTAACAAAATATGCATTAATGGGCCCTCTATTTAATCGAACATGCTTTATGAAAGGATTAGCTTCCATTGTTGCAACTAATCCATTAAGATCAAATTCCTTCACAATTACTAGATCATTTTGATGAATAAACACAAATGGAGTTTTCACTAATTCTATTGCTTTTTTGATAGCTCCAGAAAGATGTCCCCATGATTCACAAAAAACAAGTGTTGTATTTGCAAAATACTTGTCTGTTTCAGTTAAAACTCTGACATTTTCTTTATATTTTTCATATAGATCAATGCGATTTGTAAAACCGGGTTGAACGCCATCAAAAACGATAATCTTTTTACAAAGAGCTAGACCAGGTATCTTAAATAGACTCTTTTGTGCGTTATAAAGATGGTGTGTGTTTGGTATTGAAGGAATGGGGTTTGTTGATGTTATGACGGTAACTAACTCAGCTATCGTTTTATCATCATATTTTTTTCCTTGAAATGTAATAGTTTCATAAGTGGCAAGTAATTTTAAAGGCAATATAACAAATGCAATAACAGCACTAAATGTGATAGATTCCAGTAAAATTTTATATGCATTCGTATTTGTTTTCATATGTAACTCCTAAAAATAATTCGATCTATTTGTATATTCTGTGTCACTTCAAATTCATTTCTTTTACTCATTGATTATAAGGCGCGTTGCCTCGTCCATTAGAATGATAAAGATAATCTCCGTCATTCAAATCTCCATACAAATAGGTTCCATAAAGAGCATGAGCGCGATCTTTCCCCTTTTCTAATATATCGTTTTTAAATGCAGGATGTAAGTATCGTTCCATAAAATTACGTCCACATTGAGGCAGAACAAAATCTTTATAGTAATCCACAGTTGCTAAATGTGTCTGATCTGACCAACCGAAAGCTCTACAAAGAGGTACGAAATGTTTTCCTTCAATTTTGTCATCAACAGGACCATCCCATTTTTGGCGTTGTGTGTTAATTTTCCCTGAAGTTAACTTAACATGCTTAATTGCAGGATTAGCGACCATTGTTGCCAAAAGCCCATTAAAATCAAATTTTTTATTAATAACTAAATCATTCTGATGAATAAATACAAATGGTGTTGTGACATGCTCAAGCGCTTGTTTTATTGCTCCAGAAAGATGAACCCAAGAATTACAAATAACCAGCTCAGTATTTGCAAAATACTGATTAGTTTCAGTTAAAGCTTTAACATTTTGTATATATTTCCTATATTTAATCCTACTATCTTGAAAAGATGGTTGAATTCCATCAAAAACAATGATTTTTTTACAAAGAGCTAATGCGGGAATTTTAAATAAGCTCCTTTGAGCTCTTAAAAGATAATCTGTTTTGGGGATCGAAGGAATTGGATTTGTTGATGTAATGACTGTAACTAGTTCAGCTACTGTTTCATCATCATAAACCTTGCCTTTATATTTGATAAAATCGGCTCTTAATCCCAAAGGCAACATAAAGAGCATAAAAGCATAAATTACTTTTCTAAATAGTTTATTCATTAATTAATTTCTCTCTTAAAAAATCATATTTCTTCGTTTTTCATAATAACAAATTCACAGAAATCTCAAATCGCTCAAAATTTTAAATATTAAAAGAAAAGTTTGTATCAAAAAAAATATAAATGGTCAAAGCCAATTTTCTTAGCTCAAAGAAATCGTCATTTGATCATACGCCATACGAAGAATGGTATGGACTTGGCATTCGTGAAGTATATCACGATGGAATTGCGCTTTTTTTTGCAGATCAATATCTGTGTGATCAGGATCATGATGGGTGACAATCCACTTTTTCACTCCAATGCGTTTGACAAACGCAGTCGCATTAAGCAAAGAAGAGTGTCCCCATCCCATCTTATGCTCATATTCCTGAGGCAAATATTGCGCTTCATGAATTAAAAGATCGCATCCACTTAAAAAGTCAATAAGTCGCAAGTGCGGATCAAATAAGCTCTCAGCTACTTCGTTTGGATGTCCTTGATAGTGAGACAACACCTCATTATCTGTGACATATCCAAAAGTCTTTTTGGGAGTTGAAATCTTAAAGCCAAAAGTCATCCCGGGATGAAAAGTTCTCTCAACTTCTATGGTAAAAGGATCAAGTTCAATTGGAAACCCATCTCTTAGGTCGCGAAATTCAATTTTTGCATGGATCTCTTCAAAACGAATGGGAAAATACTCTGGTAATAAAAGCATTTTAAACATCTCTTCAGCTCTTTTTCCGAAGCTTACAGGACCCCAAATTGTGACATGAAACTGTTTGGAAAATAGAGGCGCAAAATAGGGCAAGCCAATGATGTGATCCCAATGGTAATGGCTCAAAAAGATATCGATGTGTCGATAATCGCTCTCCATCAATTTGTGCCCAAGGTCTCGAATCCCTGTCCCCCCATCAAAAATAATAATTCGCTTTTGATCTCTTAACTCTAAACAAGAGCTATTGCCTCCATACCTGATATAATTTGCACCGGAAACAGCACTTGTCCCTCGAGATCCCCAGAACTTAAGATATTTCTCTTCCTTTTTCTTCTTAGGTATAAATTTATGATGTGTTGCAATTCTTTCCAGAGGATGAAATCCATTGATTTCCAATCTCCCTTCAAAAAATTGCCTAGTTTTTTCATAAAACAGATCAGATGTAAAGGGTGGCAATAAGAAATCATCAGCTCCTGCTTCAAGCGCAGAGTGGAAATTTTGCTCAAGTGACTGATTAGAAAATAAAATGATCCCAGTATTGACATAATCAGGATTTTGCCTAAGGCGCAACAAGATCTCTATTCCATGATATTTTGGCAAAAGAAGGTCAAGAAATAGCAAGTCAGGGTCAATCTCATCAATACGACTTAAACAGGTCTCGCCATCTAGAACAAACTCAAATTGATACTCTGAAAACCTCTTATCTTTTTTCAAAAGAGAAAAGATAGAGGGAAAAGAACTTGCAACGAGTACTTTTTTTTTCTTTTGATCAGTCATATCTCATTTTTTGACGATTTAACAATTAATCACAATACTTTAGCTCCACCCAAGATCTTCTGCCCAAAATTTGATCCTCAGAATTGTATCTCTCAACGATACGAATTCGCCTCTCTTGAACAAGCTCTTGAATGGCTCTGCGCACCTCAGGTCGATAATAATCATCGATCCATAGAGAAGTCTTGTGAGTTGCGATTTGAGAGCAAGAAAGAATATGGTTAATAATCTCATCGTATCCAAGACGTTTAGAAATATAGATCAAATCAAACTTTGAGGGAATTTGGTGCTGAGTTTTCTTTCCTAAAACGGCATCAATTTCTCCATGGATATAGTTGACACGATCACAATAATTCCTCTTTAGATAATCAAGACCAATATTGGTATAAACCGGTTCCTGACAATCTACAGCAACCAATTTTTTAAGATTGAGCGTATTGATAAAAAATTCAGCACTATGGCCTCCATAAAGACCAATCAACAGCACATTCTCAATTTTACCAAGTCGTGAAAGAGAGGTATGAAATTGCTTTTTCTGCTGGACAGTGGGTAAATGATAGGATCGACGCGCATTACGCGCGGAGACAAAATAACCATGCATTCCTAGAAAATGGTCTAAATCACACACCTTTCTATTATCAACGACAAGTTTGCTATATTTATCCATTAAGTGCGTAATTTCCTTAAGGTTCCTTCTTCCATAGAAATGAATAATAAAATCACCCTTTTCATAGAAAATACGATTGACTCGATGAAGTTCACTCTGATCAACAAAATCATCTTTTTCTTTCGAGTTCAACATCCGTGGAGGGTAAATATAAAAGTGTTGTTGAACTGTAATATCCTTTTCATATTCATCAATAATTGCTTTCTGCTCCCACCAATAATGATTAAGAAATTCAGTGCGTGTATACACCTTTTTAAGAAAAGCGCGATTCCAATCAGAGCTTTTTAAAAAAAACTGCCCCGTATTAATGATCAGCCTTTTTTCAGTTCCATCATAGTTTGTCGATAAGATGACGTCGTACTCTTCTTTAATAAACTCTTCAAGCTTAACTGCATGATTCATAATTAAAGAGTCTGCATCACTCCAAAAAACCCATTTATATTTACCGCTATCCAAAACTTTTTGAAGGAGTTTAATTTTACTCCATGCAAAAGGGCGAGAAGGATCGAGCCACTCTGTTTCATAGACAAAATCATACCCATGCTTCTCACAATAAGTACGCTTGCTTTCAATACCCTGAGCTACAGCCTCTTGATATTCTTCACCAATTGCCATCGACACTACAGCAATGTCAGCAGCATATCCAAAAAAAGGCACAACAAAAAGAATAAGTCTTATAATTCCCTTCATCTTAATAGCCTATACATTCAATTTCAGTCCAAGCAGCAGAACCTTTAGCAACTGGATGTTTTGAGAGCACTCGAATTACGCGCTGAGTTTCGCTTTCCGACAACCCTTTCTGAACTTTATCTAGATGACTGTTATCAACGATAATGCGTGTATTTCCATTTGCAATCTTTTGAATTTCATTAAATAAGCTCAGATAAGATTTTTGATCCTCAAGCTCACCAATAAAGATCAAATCAATATTTTTTGTATTTTCACGATGCAATTCATCATTTGTCTTCAAAAATTTTACGCGATCAAAATACCGGCGATTAAAAAACCGCTGAGCAACTTGACTAATCTTATCCTTCCTTTCTCCAACAGAATGCGCTTTAGCATCAGGGTACTGTTTTAAAAGAGCACTTAAGTTTCTGCCATTATAAAATCCATATTCAACAAGTGTATTAACGCTAGACAGAGTCTTTCCTGCTGCTCGATAAGCAGATGGTCTATTTTCTATAGAACTCTTATCCTTGATTTCAGGAGAATACACATCAAAAAAATGGTCTAAGTCAAAAGCTTCGGGTTCATCAATCATCTGCTTTAAAAACATATCAGTCATTGTAGAGAGCTTATCTAGTTCATGCGCCGTTCTAACAAAATGAATAATGAAGTCCCCTCTTTTGTATATTTTAGGTTGTCTTCCTCTCCATTTGCGATATTGAAGCTCTGGAACTGAAGCGTAGCTATTGAGCTCACGCATCGGCAACACTTGAAAACGCTCTTGAACAGATTCTTTTCTATTATACTCAACAACAAATCCGAGATTGTCACAAAGAGGTGGGTAGCCTGGAGGTGGGTGTTTATGAGTATAAACATCATCGAGAAAATCTAAACTCCATTGACAATTGCGAATAAAAAAATTGCCCGTATTCATCACTCTAGAGCGGTCTCTTGAAATAATCACATCGTAGTCTTCATCGATAAACCCTTCGAGTTTAAGGCCCATATTCATAATTAGAGCATCCGCATCAGTCCAAAATATCCACTTATATTTATTGGTGCGCATCACATTCTGAATAAGGCCAATTTTACTCCACTTCACTTTGCGCTTGGGATCGAGAATTTTGTTCATATATACAAAATCATATCCATGTTTTTTGCAATATTGGCGCTTATTTTCTATCCCTTTTTCAACAGCTTTTTCATATTCATTACCAATTGCCATGGTAACAACGCAGATATCACTTGAAAAAGCTAATAAAGGGAGAAAAACCGATAGAATTAGAGTTAATCTTAAGAACACGCTACACCTCATGGTTAACAACTTTTCGTTCGCACTTGTCGATAAAATATTAAAGTATGTTTGAAGATATGAAACTCAATCAATTAAAATCTATCAAAAGCTTCGCTCTTTAAGGCACGAAACTAACTTCGCACCAAGATTGTCCAGAATCCGCAGTGTGTACTGCCTCGATCTTTATTCCTTGATTATCTGTGCATTGCTCTAAAGCCAATTCAACCTTATCAAGATGAGCATTATCGAAAATCAGTTTTGTTTGGTTATTAGCAAAAGATTTGAGCAATTGTAGCGCTTCGAGATACTGCTCAGCACTTGATAGCTCATTGATGAGAATGAAATCGTATTTTAGTTGAGACTTAACAAGTTCTCGAACATTTTTCTGATAAAAAAACCTTACTCGGTTTAAAAGACGTCTTTTGAAAAACTCCCGAGTCACGTTTAATCGATTATCTTTAACAAGAGCAAGTGCATGAATATTTGTGTCTGGAAAGCACCCTGATAGCAACTCAATATTTAAGCCGTCAGATACACCATATACAAAAATGCTCCTAGGGTCCTTTGATAATAATTCGGGTAATCTGGAAAAACATTGATGAAATGCCGAAGAATTAAATAATGATTTTAATCCAAATTCCTTTTTAGCAACATGAAGTTCATTTTGATAGATACCATAAAAATGTCTAAGATTAAATTGTAAAGGATCATCAATCACCTTTTCAGAAAACATCTTTAGGAGTTTACCAAGCCATTCTTTGCGATCTCTTAAATCGACAAAGTGAACGATAAAGTCCCCTGATTTAAAATATCCAGGAGGATTTCTTTTCCAATGGGTATTGCGATAACCAATTTGTGGAACCCTAGTCCAACTATTGAGTTCACGAAATGGGAGTAGTTTAGTATGTTTTCTTACATCTCTATATTTTCGGTGTTCATAAGCAATTCCTTGATTGTCGCAAAGGCCACAGAAGCCTTTGATCGGACCTAAATGACGATATGCATTCTTAAGAAATTTCAAGCTCCAAGGAGAGGATTTTAGTAAAAAATTGCCAGTATTCAAACGAATTTTCCGGCTTTTTGAAATAATTAAATCGTATCTATTATCAACATATCCTTCTAACTTAATGCCAAAATTCATAAATAATGCATCAGCATCACTCCAGAATAGCCACTTATACTTTCCCTCCTCAATCAATCTCTCGAGAAGCTTGATTTTACTCCAAGGGATCTTACGTGTTGGATCGAGGATTTCTGTTTCACAGACAAAATCGTACCCATGCTTTGCGCAATAGGCGCGCTTATTTTCCATCGATAGCTCAACAGATTTCTGATATTCCTCACCGATTGCCATTGTCACAACACAAATATCCGCAGATAAAAGAATGGCAGGTAAAATTAAAATCAAAATGAAAATAATTTTCAACTTAGTTTTCATCTAATACTCATTCTATTTAAACACTCCAATAAACCTCTATTTTAACAATGAAAATTACAGTAAGAAATCATGTATCACTTCAAAATTTATTCAAATATTCGATGAAACTGTATTCAAATTGATAAAAAAACTAATTAACATATTTCGCTTCAATCCAAACTCTTACTCCTGTATGAGGACCAAAATTAGAGTCAATCGAGGTATGCTCTTTTAAAATGATCAGTTTATTTTCAGCCACCGCTTCATCAACCGCATCTTTTACATCCTTTAAATTATAATCATCGATCCAAACTTTTGTAGATGAATGAGCTAAATATCTACAATTCTCAATATCTTGAACAACTGTCTTATATTCATGAGAACCATCAATATAGATAAAATCAACCTTCAATCCCGGATTTTTCTTATAAAATTTAGATATGGTTTGTTCAGAATTACCTTCGATAAACACAAACTGGTTGCGATATTTTCTTTTAAAATACTCAACAGCTACATTTGTATACGTCATTTGGATTATATCGAATGAGTAAAATATACAATCAGGAAAATGTTCTAAAATGGTTTGAGCACTATGACCACCATTTAATCCGATTTCTAGCACTGATTTAATATTGGAATATGAATTTAAAACTTTCGCAAATTGTTTTCGTTGAGCAAGAGTACAATAGCCAAGATTTTTTCCATGTTTTGGAATCAGATTAAATCCATGCATTTCAAGATAAGAATTTAAATTTATAGCAGTAGGTTCATCTACAACCATCTTTGAATATTTTTCTATTAAAGATTTCAATCTACTTTTATCCGCAGGCTGATAAAAGTGAATAATAAAATCACCTTCTTTATATACATTTAAAGGATTCTTCTCATAATTTATATTCAGTACAGTTGAATTCAAAATGCGAGGAGGATAAACATAAAAATGCTTTTGAACATCTTTGTTTTCAGTGTATTCATCGATAATCGCTTTTTGTTCCCACCAAGGATGATCCAATGGGCTGTCTCTATTATAGATTGTCTTCAGAAATTTTTTACTCCAGTTTGAATTTCTTATTAAAAATTCACCTGTGTTTAAAATATGTTTTTTCGATTGTTTCATATGAACTGTAGACAAAATAAAATCACGTCCATCTATTATTAAATCTTCTAACTTTATGCCATGATTCATTATCAATGAATCTGCATCTGTCCAAAAAACCCATTTATATGATTTATTCTGAAGACATTTCTCTACGAGCTTTATTTTGCTCCAAGCAATTGATCTTGTAGGATCTAAATGTTCAGTTCCGCAGACAAAATCATATCCATGCTTTTTGCAATATTCCTCTTTATTCTTTATGCCCTCTTTAACAACTTCAGTATATTCATCACCATGCACTAAAGTCACAACGCATATATCTGCAGAATACAAATCTACAGAAGTAATAGTGATAATAAGGGTCAATAGGAATGCTAGGATTTTTCTCACGATTAACTCCAATTTTTCTGTGAAAATCTGCTCTGCAGAAATTTCTCAATTAATTTGATTGTGATTATTTTGATTTGAAAAACTTGAAATGTAGCAGCATCACTAAATTTTTTCCTAAGGAATTTGTCAATTTTTTTGTGTGATCCTAAGTGTCAGGACTTTTGTTCGATTCAAAGATCAAGAGCATCTTCAACTTTCTTAAAGTTTTGAATAAGGGCTGAAAAAGCATTCTCAAAGGGGAAAACAGCTTCCTGACAACTTTACGCAAATTGTTAATTAGGATTTCGAAAACATTTAGTTAATAAAGTTTGTAAAAAATGTTTAGATATGAAATATGTCAATATATAAAAGAAAAATGTTTGTAACGACTTACAGGTTTGAAAGGCCTTTGCATTTGCAAATGAAATGAGGCCCGATCGTGGTAGTTTAGTTGCACAAAAAATAGCGGGAAATTATGGATCAGGAGCAGAGAAAAATTTTAGAGCGTATTGAGAAAGTTGTCATAGCGCTCTGCAAAAAGAAGAAGTCAAAAAAAGAGAAAGAACTCGTCTTAGTTCCAATTAAAAGAAAAAAGCAAAGACCTTAAGTACTAAATTGTCGCGTGTAAATCATCTTGGAAACACGCTGCATTTAAACATTAGTAGTTTAGTAAAGAGCGTGCTGCGTTTTCGACATCACTGGTTTGTGGCAATGTCGCATCCTCAAGCACTTTGCTGTATGAGACCATGCAATCTTTTGCTGCAATGCGTTTAACAGGAGCATCGAGATAAGTAAATTCTGTTTCTGCTATGCGCGCTGCAATTTCTGCACCAAAACCACCATTTTGAGGAGCTTCATGAGCAATTAGCAGCTTACCTGTTTTGCGCAGAGAGCTATTAATTGTTTCGATATCTAGAGGAGCGATTGTTCTAAGGTCGATTACCTCAATTTCATAACCCTCTTTTGCTAGCTTATCTGCCACTTCAACAGCCATTAATACTGTCATACCCCATGCGACAATGGTCATGTCTGAGCCTGTGCGGACAACGTCTGCTTTCCCTAGAGGAAGTAGAGAATTACTGCTCGGTTCTGGACGTGCGCAATATTTGCGTTGGCGATAGAGCGCTTTATGTTCTAAAAAGACGACAGGATTTGGATCACGGATTGCCATCTTGAGCATGCGCTTTGCATCGGCGCTATTACTAGGGATCGCGATTTTAAGGCCTGGGCAATGCGCTAGATATGCTTCGATGCTCTGTGAATGATAAGGACCACCTTGTATATAGCCACCACAAGGAATACGAATAACAACAGGACAATTCCACTCTCCATTAGATCGATAGTGGATACTTGCAAGTTCATTAATCAACTGATTCATTGCAGGCCAGATATAATCTGCAAACTGGATTTCAGCAACTGGGCAAAATCCTTCAACGAAAGACATTCCAATCGCAATTCCAACAACGGTTGATTCAGCTAAAGGTGTATTAAAGCATTTCTCTACAGAATGCTTTTCAGTTAATTTTCGAGTAACTCCAAAAACCCCACCTTTACCATGAGCGACATCTTCACCAAAAACAATAAGATGTGGATTGCGCTCCATCTCTTCATCTAGAGCGTGATTGAGAGCATCAATAATTACAACGCTCGGTCCTTCATTACCTTCAACTGCAGCCGGTTCTTCTACTGACTTAAAGATATGATCTGTCACAGAGTCAGGCTCGGGGAAAGGGAGTTTTTCTGCTTCTTGTGCAGCTTGCTCCACTTCTTGGCGAATTTGTTCACGTAGTTCTTTGAGCTCAGATTCAGTAATTAATTCTAATGAGAGCATTAAATCTTCATAACGTGGCAATGGGTCGCGGGATTGGTCTTCTTCTAAATGCTCTTCTTCACGATATTTAAGAGGATCATCACTATTACTATGTGCTTCGAGACGTGGCACATCAGCTACGATTAAACTCGGTCCTTGATTACTTCGTGCTTTACCTACTGCTTGAGTTAACGCTTCAGTAACTTCGAAAAAATCAGTTCCATCACAATCAAAAACAGATAGATTTTCGTAACCTCTTGCAATCTTACTGATTTTGCCACCAGCGGTCTGATCCTTAACAGGCACTGAAATCGCCCAACCATTATCCTGTATGACAAAAATAATATTGAGTTGGTGGATACAAGCAAAATTTAAAGCTTCATGGAAATCACCTTGTGATGTTGCTCCATCTCCAGCTGACACATAAACGATTTCATTACTCTTGGCAATTTTTAGTGCTTTTGCACATCCTACTGCTTGGAGAAATTGGGAACCAACGCAACTCGACTGACAGGGAATACGCAATGATTTGTCCGAAAAATGCTCAGGCATCATCCGTCCTGCTGAGTGATTTTTCACTGTTCTCCCAAGAAATACTCCAAATAGTTCTTCAAGCTGGGATCCAAGCGCTATCGCAAAGGAACGGTCTCTGTAGTAAGGAAACGCCCAGTCACTTCCTGCATTTAACCCATGAGCACATAATGCTCCAACCAACTCATGCCCTTTAGTTGAAAGAAAAAAGGTCCCACCCTTATTCTGCCTTACGAGCTTGGACATTTTATCATCAACAAAACGGCAGCGATAGATATCGCGTAGAATCGCTAAACAAGTCTCGCGCTTGTGAAGTAATTGCTCTGGATTTAGAGCTTGTTTTGAGGTGATTGTTGGCATGAATTAACTATCCTCTTTTTTCTTCTTTTTGATCTGAGAGACTCTTTTCACTCCACTGCGTTTACCTTTTGAAATTTCAGAGGAAGCGTCTTCATCAGAATCTTTACGCTTTGGAAGAAAACCCTTTACTACACCCATAATGCGGCCTTTAGGTTTCCCTTCTTCAACCTTTGATTTTAAATCTTTAAGCATAGGCTCATTTTTAATTATGCCTTTTACATCTTCTATCTTAGAGAGCTTTGACGACAAATTTTGCAGAGATTCCAAACGTTGCGATAATGCTTCAAGTTTAGTATCAACATGCTCCCTGGAACCACCACGCAAACTAGCTAACAGATCAGCTTCTGTATCAAATCGCGAAGAGAATGTGACCGCAGACGGGTTGGAGATATCTGGCAAATACAGAAAAAGGCGCACTGCCGGAGGAACTTTAAGATACATATCAACTGTAACTTGCGTTTCTACTTCAACCTTAGCTGCTTGCTTAGGAGGACGTCCACGTTTTGGACGGGGATTAAGCGCTTCACTCGAATAGTAAGTTTTTGCTTTAGCTTCTAAAGCATCGCGCGCATTCGCAACATCCTTAGGCACCTTTGCATCAAAAAGATGACGCTTAATCTTTTCAAGCATGTTTTTATTGAAATCTAAATCTTCTTCAAAAACAAATTGAATCTCTTGCTGCCTTAACCATTCAATAATGCGAATACGAGAACGCTCATGATAATATTGTTGCCATTTTTCGAGCTCAGTGAGGTGGTCATAGATAAATTCAAGAAAGTTTTCCCTAGAGTTATCCGACTGAATAATTTCAAGTAACTTCTCTTTAGTATCGATATCATAAACTTTTTCGTTTACAAATCCTTCCATAAACTTTTTAGTCTCATAAAAAGTCATTTTGGGAATCAAGCAATAGCGCGGGCGGGACTCTTCGACTTCTTTATCTAAAGCAGCGATTTCCTCTTCAGTTTTGTCGAGATCGATATAAAATATAAATCCTTCTACTTTATCTAAGTAAAAATCTCTTTCATCATCTGATTTTGCAAAAGCGTCCATTAAACGATGAAAACGCAAAAGTAGAGGATTTTGAGCTTTAGGAAATTCTTTGGTAGCCATATTCTATAACCTTTTCAGCAAGATGGATTAAAAATTTTATTTCAATAGATAGGCACTAGGGTAACATAATATAGGGACTCAATTCAACAATAAAGGTCATAGATAAAAAAAATTAGAGTTAACTCTAACTTAACAAATGCAGATAAACACTAAAATCTCTTGATTTCATAGTTAAATTTATATATATTATCTTCAATTAAACAAATGGGACATCTCTTATGGGATCATATCCTCTCTGCCCAGTTCAGTCAAATACAACGAGATATGATCACTGCCAGGTCCTATCTACCGCAGCTGGGCCTAAATCTGACCAGAGAGTCGTCACATTTATCGATCAAAAATCTAATCTCTGGCGCTTTGCACAGTGTATTAAAATTTTATTTATCACATTTCTATCTGCAGGACTCGCCCTTATTCATGCAGCTCAACGCCGTTGCTGGCAAGAAGTTATCGGTGGAAAAAGATACCCGCGCGTCACAAAAGAGATTGGCAATCTCAACAATATGATTGATCAATGTGAAAATGCTGTAAAAACTGCATTAGAAAATCCCAATAATGCACGTATTGCTTATCACTCAGCTCGCGAACTCATACCTCAACTTGCCAACACTAGTTGTCCAATGTTGTTTAATGAACGCTATAAAGATCTCTTGTTGTCCTTTGAAGCCTTTAGACAAGCTCTTGGAGACAATGAACCAGCTTTCGCTAATCAAGCTACTTTCATCTATAAATTAGCGCAATGCTCTGAAAGCGATTTTCAACTTGATGAAAAAATGCTAAAAACACCCCCGCCGGAACTTTTAGTGGATGAAGCTCTCCAACCTTATAGCAGTGAATTTGCAGAAGAACTAAAGCCCCGCTTGACCACAGCTTTAACCAAACTTGGAGTAGAGCCTGCTCCATTTGCAGAATTATACAACAAAACTATTACAGAACTAAAAAAGAAAACAAGCTCTAATTACAAAACCATATTTAACAATTTACTATGGATAACAAATTTTTTATCCAACCCACCACAACAATGCACAATAGAATTTATCCGCTATTTGTGCGATCGATTTAACGACGGCCTTCTTCCACTTAGCGAACATTGCGCTCCCCATTTTTCTAACAAAACTGTTTTATTTATCGAACGCGTAAAATGTGGTTTAGCCTTAAAAGATTACATCAACCGCCTGCTTCATCACTATAAACACACACTTGCTACGATGCATGTCTTAAAAGCCAAAAATGATCGTGCGAACAATCCAGCAAAGAATAATGAGTATCCCGAAGAAGATCAGGAAAATCCCGAATGGGGGCTCCATGTAGACAACGGAACAAATTATTTAATTAATCAAACTTCTGGTCTCTACGGCTTTGATACAAGTTTATCGAAAGAAGACTTCTATAGCACGGAAGATGATGATACCGCAAAATTAACAGAGAAAGAGCTAAACTCTTTTGAGCCATATTTTTTTGAGAATTATACGCCTAAAATCATCTCCGAGCAGATTGCAAACTTCCTTAGTGAAAGGGGGTATAATACTCAAATTGCAACATACTTAATCGACCACATTTTTGAAGAACAATCTTTATGCACAGATCGTGATGATGCCTCAGGCTTTGTTGAGAATGAATTTTATAACGATCAAGGGCTAAATGCTGTTGGGGCTTTATACCTGCTTAAATCATTAGGATTCGTCAAACAAATCAATTGACTTTACTCCCCTCTTTACCTATATTTTTTTCTATTTAAATCATTTAGAGTTAACTATGCTCGATATCAAACTGATCCGCGAAAATCCTCAAGAGATCGAAAAAAAACTTCAAACTAAAAATCCTGAAGTCGTTCTTCAACCAATTCTTTCAAAAGATGAAAAAATCCGAAAAATTAAAACAGAATGTGAAGAACTAAAGGCTAAACGCAATCATCTATCTAAGCAAATTGGTGATATTAAACGCTCTGGTGGTGATGCTAAAGAAGTTCTCAAGGAAGTTGCCGGTCTTGGCGATCAAATCGATGTGCTAGACAAAGCAGAAAAAGAAGCGGAACAAAAGCTTGAAGAGCTGCTCTCTTATCTCCCTAATCTACCCGAAGATCACATTAAAGTTTCTGAAGATCCTGAAGATAATATCTGTCTGAAAGAGATTGGTGAAAAAAGGCACTTTAACTTTAAATTCAAAAACCACCTTGAACTCAATGAACATCTCCATCTATTTGATTTCAAAGCGAGCGCAAAAATCAGCGGTAGTAGCTGGCCTCTTTATACAGCACTCGGAGCAAGACTTGAATGGGCATTAATCAATTACATGATCGATACACATATCGATAATGGCTATACGAAATTGATGCCTCCTCTACTTGCCAAACCTGAAATTGTTTATGGAGCGGGTCAACTACCAAAGTTTGAAAATCAGCTCTATAAAATTCATGACGAAGATTACCAACTCTATCTCATTCCTACAGCAGAAGTTGCAATTTGCGGCTTGCATTATGACGAAATTCTAAAAAGCTCAGATTTACCACAAAAATATTTTGCCTATACACCCTGCTTCCGTAGAGAAGCCGGCGCAGCGGGCAGTCAAGAACGGGGCCTAATTCGCATGCACCAGTTCAATAAAGTGGAAATGTTTGCTTTTACAAAACCTGAAGAGAGTCATCAGGTAATGGATGAAATGATTGCCACTGCTGAAGAGATTTTACAAAGCCTTAACCTCCACTACCGTGTGATGGAACTTGTCACAGGCGACATGTCTTTTCCTGCAGCAAAAACTGTCGACATTGAAGTGTGGCTTCCAGGACAAAATCGCTACTATGAAGTCTCCTCTGTTTCTAATTGTACAGATTTTCAAGCGCGTCGCTCTCATATTCGCTACAAAGAAAAGGAAGAGAAACCGCAATTTGTCCATACATTGAATGGTTCGGGACTCGCTACATCTCGTTTGATGGTTGCTTTGCTTGAAAATCATCAGCAAGAAGATGGATCGATCTTATTACCTCCGATTCTACATAAATACCTCGACGGGATGAAAGAGTTAAAGCAACCTGTATGACAGATAAACCGGCCAATCACTTTCAAGGAATGAGTGTTTTTGAGCACCTTAAAGCTGCTCGATTAAAGGGCACTTTAGCTGGAGGTGAACCGCACGGCACTGAGATGCCTGGACATCTCGCTGCAGGAGCAGATTGCTTTAAAGAAACAGCAATTGCTCTGTTGCTTGGACTCACAGTTTTAGAACAACTTGACTATGCCGCCGTAGATGCTTTTTTTATTCTTCTTTTTTTTAGCGCAGGCTGGTTGATCTGGAAAGTGGGTCGCAGCGCAATGCTCGCATGGACACGATTAGAGCGTCTACACCGTTTAATAGAAGAAGAACGCTGGGAAATTGAGCATCATCGTGAACAAGAGCGCGAAGAACTGAAAGAGATGTACCAGATCAAAGGTTTCAGCGGAAAACAACTCGATGATGTCATTAATGTGCTCATGGCCGATGACAATCGTCTGCTACGCGTCATGCTCGAAGAGGAACTCGGATTATCCCTCGCTGTTTATGAACATCCTCTCAAGCAAGCATTTGGAGCTGCCTTAGGAACTCTATTTGCAGGAGTTTTGATTTTAGCCTCGCTGTTTTTTCTCTCCTATCTCGGCAGCGTTGGAACTTGCTTAGCACTTGTGATGATTGGCGCTTATTCAACGGCTAAAATTGAGAGAAATCAAGCACTGCCTCTTGTGATTTGGTCGCTAGGTATTGCACTGCTTAGTTATGCAATGACCTACTTTTTATTTATTATCGTAAAATAATGAAAACAAATAGCACTCCTTACATTTTTGACGAGTTTTTTTCATCAGGAAAAGAAGACACGATTAGTCCCTTTCTCACCCCTGATTCACGAAAAATCGGCAAAAACCTCAAACTTAAATCATCGCTACTCGCTGCTATTTTTCTCCTAGCTGCTCTTATCACCTCATTTTACTCTCCTCAGATCTCTTATCTTTTTCTCGCTTTTGTCTATTTTTTAGCAGGAATCCCCGCGCTAATCGAATCAATCGAAGATATTAGTAATCTCGAAATCAATATTGATGTTTTGATGACCTTAGCTGCATTGCTCTCTGTTTTAATCGGCAGCGCACTTGAAGGTGGATTGCTCCTCGTTCTCTTTGAGCTTTCAGCTGGACTGGAAGGAATGGTTACGCAAAAAACAAAAACTGCGTTGACTCAACTCAATAAAATCACCCCACGCACAGCATTTGTCTTAGAAGAAGATCACTCGGTTTCGGAGAAAGCGCTCCATGAAGTGACTGTGGGCATGCACATTCTCGTTAAAGCAGGAGAGGTGATTCCTCTTGACGGCAACGTGATTGAAGGAAGCTCTTTTATTAACCTTGTTCATCTTACTGGAGAGAGCAAACCAGTACCGACAAAACCTGGAGATGAGGTAGCAGCAGGTGGTCGCAATCTCGATGGAAAGCTTGTTGTCCGTGTCGAGCGTACAAGCAACGATTCCACTCTATCGCGCATCATTGAACTCATCACTAAAGCGCATGAGAGCAAGCCCCGTATGCAAAGGCTTTTCGACCGCTTTGGAAAATACTATGCAACAACAATCATTCTACTCTCTGCGGCTTTTGCTCTATTACTCCCCTTCATTTTTTCAATTGAATATCTCGGTGATAATGGATCGATCTACAGAGCTCTGGCCTTTTTAATTGCCGCTTCACCGTGCGCTCTAATCATCGCTACGCCAACTGCTTATCTCAGCGCAATTAGCAGCTGCGCCAAAAAAGGGATCCTTCTTAAAGGTGGTGTAACACTAGATAGCTTAGCGAGCTGCTCTATTGTCGCTTTTGACAAAACGGGAACATTGACGACAGGAGAACTAAATTGCACTCAAATTGCTCCTCTTTGGCCAAAAAACCCTTCAATATCTATTGATCAAGCTCTCAGCATCGCGGCAGGATTAGAACGTGGAGCTGTGCACCCCATTGCAAAGGCGATAGAGAACTTCGCTAAGGAAAAAAAGATTTCAGCTTCCCCTATCGAAAACTTTAATGCCAAGGCAGGTTTTGGGTTAGAAGGAGAAATTTCAATTGATGGGACAAAAAAACATGTTGCAATTGGCCATGCCGAATACATTCTCTCTCTTTGGAAAGGAGAAAATCATCGTGATGTCTCTGATCTGCTCGCTAAATCAACAGAACTATCTACATTGCTGTTGATTGATGAGGAGCTATTTCTGTTCGATTTTCTAGATACATTGCGCCCTGATTCAGGCCGTGTCTTACAATCTTTGCGCGATCGTCACCGCCTCCAACTCATCATGCTCACTGGAGATCGCCAAGATATTGCGGAAAAAGTCGCAAGCAATCTCGCTATTGATCAAATTTTTTCCGAACTCAGGCCAGAAGATAAACTAAATAAAGTGATCGAGCTCAACCGCTCCGGAGAGCTCGTCATGGTTGGCGATGGAGTCAACGATGCTCCCGCACTCGCGCGCTCTACTGTAGGCATTTCAATGGGTAAAATTGGAAGCGCAACAGCTGTTGAAGCATCAGATATCGTCTTTATTCACGATGACTTTTCACTGCTTAACTGGTTGATGGATAAAGCGCATAGTACAATGCGCATCGTTAAACAAAACATCTCTCTTGCTCTTGTTGTCATTTTCTTTGCAACAACGCCTGCTCTTCTCGGACTCATTCCTCTTTGGCTCGCCGTAATTCTACATGAAGGGGGCACTGTTATTGTAGGACTTAATAGCCTCCGCCTTTTGAAACGATAATTACCTTGATAATCAAATTAATTATATCTATTTTGACGATAAAGATAATAATTAAAAGGTTTCGTTTTGTTTCGAAAAATCATTCTACCGATTATTGCTGGTATTGGGGTTATCTTCTCGATCTTCATGATCTATTATACGACAAAAGAAAAACCGATTCCCCCTATTCCCTTTCAACCGCCAACTCCTCCATATCATAATTTCATCGCTGGATCAGGACTTGTCGAAGCTTCTTCGGAAAACATTTCAATAGGCGCACCTTTTACCGCTCTTTGCTTAGCGGTTTATGTCACACCAGGAGATATTGTCTCTGCTGGGACACCTCTATTTAAGATCGATGATAGAGTACTGCAAGCACAACTTCTTGAAACAAAAGCTGCTAAAGGGGTTGCTCTTGCAAATTTTCAGAAGCTGTTAGGTCAACCACGCCCAGAAGAAGTACCTCCATTCGAAGCGCGCCTAAAACAAGCACAAGTTAATTTCGAAGATCAGAGCACGCAACAATCTCTCTTCGAAAGCGTCAGGGATAAACAAGCGATTAGTGTTAATGAACTCAATCAACGGCGCTTTGCAACAGATCTAGCTCAATACCAAGTTGCTGAAGCACAAGCAGATCTCGATTTAAAACTCGCTGGAGCATGGATTCGCGATCTTGAGATTTCTGCGATGCAAATCGAAGAAGCTGACAAAAGAGTGGGAGTCATTAGCACAGATATCGATCGAACTACAGTGCGTGCACCCATTGATGGGCAAGTACTACAAGTAAAAATTCGTCCAGGGGAAATCTCGCAGCCCCCCTTTCAAGAAGATCCAATGGTTCTTTTCGGAAGCATCGACCCAATTAGTATCCGTGTCGATATCGATGAAGATGACGCGTGGCGCATGCGCGCTGGCGCACCAGCAACCGCTTTCTTGCGTGGCAATAGCAAGATTAGCGCCACACTGCAATTTGAGCGCATTGAACCTTATATTATTCCTAAAACCTCATTAACCAATGAGACGACAGAACGGGTCGATACGCGTGTCTTGCAAGTGATCTATAATTTTAAACGCGAAGGCCAACCGATATATCTCGGTCAAATTATGGACGTCTTTATCGAAGCTCCGCCTTATAGGACGCAAAATGAAGAGTTTTAAATACGTTTTTCTTCTATCACTTTGCGTATTCTCAAGCTGCATTTTGAAAAAAAATGAATACAATCCTGCGGTCACTTTTGAAGAAAAATATACCGGCGAAGAAAAATTTCCTCAACCTCCAGGTCAAGACGTAGATCTCGCTTGCTGGTGGAATCAATTTGACGACCCTATTCTCAATCGCTTAATCGATGAGCTCTATAGCGACAACTTCGACCTTTTGATCGCTTTTGAAAAGGTAGAAGAGCTTCGGAATCTCTATCGAATTGAAGCAGGCAAGCTATGGCCTGAGATCAATGCAGGAGTCTCTTGGAAACGTTCTCTCCGTAGTAATACACTCTTCGTAGAAGAATTTCTAGGTCCTCTTTATACGAGCACATACACCATTGGCCTTGATGCTTCATGGGAAATTGATATTTTTGGGCGCCTACGCTTTGGTAAAAAAGCAGCTTTTCACGATTTTCTAGCAAGCGTAGAAAATGCGCGCGCCGTATCACTGACTGTTGTTGCTGAACTCGTTAATCTTTATGTTGGACTTAGAGCTAACCAAGAGCGTATCCGCGTTTCTGAAGAATATATCCTTGCTCTTTCAGAACTTGTGCACCTCGCCGATAACCGCTTTACCTCAGGGTTAACAGCACAGATCAATCTAAAGGAAGCGATTAGCCGCATGGAACTCAAACGTGCTGATCTGACAAAATTTCGTAAACAATGGCAAGAGACCGCTTACAACCTCGCAGTGATTGTTGGCAAACAACCTCAAGAACTTCTTGAACTACTCTCAGAAAAAAGACCTCAGTTAAAACCCGAAGGACGCGTCCCCCTCGGCATGCCCTCTGATCTACTGCGCAGAAGACCCGATATTCGCCAAGCAGAAAATGAAATTGAAGCGTCAAAAGCACGCATTAAAGTGTCTAAAGCTGAGCTTTTTCCGATTTTTTCACTCACTGCTGACTACGGACTACAAACACAATTTTTAGAAAAATGGTTTACCTCCCCCTCACGAACATGGTCAATTACTCCTGATCTTTTAGGGCCTGTCTTTAGAGGAGGGCAACTTCGCGCTAATGTGCGTGCGCGCAATGCTAGACAAAAGCAAGCTGCCCTATCCTATGAAAAGACTGTATTCAATGCGCTGAAAGAAGTAGAAGACGCTCTGTTCAGTTATTTTGAAGGAAGTCGCCGTGGAGATTCACTTCGAGAAGATCTCGCCTCAACAACACGTATTGAACAACTTGTTCGAGATCTTTTTCAAAGCGGACTTGAAAGCTTAACTCCTGTACTAGACAGAGTCACCCAAGTGTATGAATCGCAAGACCGTTTAATACAAAGTGAACAAATACAAATGAACGACTTAATCGCTCTTTATAAATCGCTTGGAGGTGGTTGGGAATGTTCCTATACGCCATAAAAATCCTTACAGGTGATCGCGGAAAATATATTGGTATCCTCATCGCTTTGACATTTGCGGCCTTTATTATTACTCAACAAGCTGCAATTTTTGCAGGTATCATGGCGCGCACCTATAGTTTCATCTCTGATACTTCTCAACCAAACATTTGGGTGATGGATCGCGGTGTACAATTTATCGACGATATCAAACCATTGCCTGATACCGAAGTGCTTAGAGTGCGCAGTGTCTCAGGAGTAAAATGGGCAGTTCCTATGTATAAAGGATTATTGCGCGTTAAAAAAAGCAATGGACAATTTGAGCAATGCATCCTCGTCGGAATTGACAATGCAACATTGATCGGAGGCCCTCCAGAAATGGTCGATGGAAGCATCGCCAATTTACGTATGAATGATGGTGTCATTGTTAATGAGGTTGGAGCTCATACAAAACTCGCAACGCGCAACCCATTGCACCCAAAAGCAGCACCAATTCCCCTTCATATTTGGGAAACACTCGATATCAATGACAACCGCGCTGTTGTTGTCGGTTTATGTAAAGTTGCGAGAACCTTTCAAACACAACCAGTTATCTACACGACATTTAGTAGAGCAACACAATTTGCACCTAAAGAGCGCAAACTACTCTCCTTTATTCTTGTACAATCAGATCCCGATATAAATCCTCAAGTCGTTTGCAACCAAATTCGCGAGCAAACAGGACTTGCTGCTTACACTCGTGAGCAATTTATCGATCTCACAATCAAGTACTACTTGAAAAATACGGGTATTCCTCTAAATTTCGGCGTTTCGGTTCTACTAGGTTTTATCATCGGTACAGCGATTGCTGGACAAACCTTCTATAATTTCACTCTCGATCACATCCGCTTTTACGGAACCTTTAAAGCGATGGGCGCTGGCAATAAACTCCTAACACAAATGGTGATTCTTCAAGCTCTTACCGTAGGAGGCATCGGGTGGGGACTCGGCACTGGTGGTGCATGCTTATTTGGATTTCTATTTGGAGAGACCGAGCTCGCCTTTAAGCTACCCCTCTCCCTATTCCTATTCAGCGGCATAGCGATTTTTCTAATTGTTGCTATTGCTGCGATGCTTAGCTTATATAAAATATTCAAACTTGAACCCGCAATTGTCTTTAAGAGTTAACCTATGAATGATCAATCTCAAATAGCTGTCTCCTGCCGCAAACTCACTAAAACCTATGGGGAAGGCTCTACTGCAGTTGTCGCACTGCGTGGTGTTGACCTCGATGTCAAAAAAGGAGAACTCTTAATGATGGTCGGTCCCTCTGGTTGCGGAAAAACAACATTGATCTCCATTGTTGCAGCAATTCTTAATCAAGATGAAGGAGAGTGCCTAGTTTTTGGTCATGATCTCTCAAATCTGCCCGACCTAGAAAAAACAGCCTACCGCGGAAAAAACATTGGTTTTGTTTTTCAAGCCTTCAACCTTATCCCTATGCTTACCATTCAAGAAAACGTCTCCGTACCATTATTACTTCTCAATAAATCGATGAATGAAGCTCTTGATGCCGCAGCCCACATCCTAGAGCGCGTCGGCCTTAAAGAAAAAATGAAACAACATCCCAATCAGCTCTCGGGAGGACAACAACAACGCGTTGCAATCGCACGAGCCTTTGTTCACAACCCTCTACTTGTCGTCTGTGACGAACCAACTAGCGCATTAGATCACAAAACCGGTCAAAATGTCGTCGAACTGCTTAGAGAAATCGTCGCTGAAAAAGACCGCGCTCTAATCGTCGTCACGCATGACTCCCGTATTTTTGAATACGCCGATCGCATCGTCAAAATGGACGATGGACGCATCGTCGAAAGCTAAAGAGACTGCCCGAAAAATTCCCCATTCCTCTATAATTCTTTCCATGCTATCACCTGACGATCCCCGCTTAGCTCCTTTCTTTTCATTGAAGGCACAAAAAGAGACTTTCATTGTTGAAGGCCCAAAAGTCATTGAAAAACTGCTACAAAGCTCTCTTGAAGTTGAAATCTTCCTCGCTCTTGACCACTATCACAAAGAGTTCAAGCATCTTCTCAGCAAAAAAAAAATCCCCCACCTTCTTACTGCTGATAAACAGCTAATCGACAACCTCGCCGGCTACCGCATGCATCATGGAGCGCTAGCCCTTGTAAAAACCCCTCCCTCAACGCCACTCTCTGAACTCAAGGCTCCCATTCTCATTCTCAACCGCCTTGCTAATGCAGAAAATGTCGGTGCGATACTGCGCAACTGCGCCGCTTTTGGCATTAAATCGCTAATCTTTGACAGCTTCACCTCTCCTCCATATCTCCGCCGCACCGTACGCGTCTCAATGGGAACACTCTTCGATCTCAACATTCACATCACACAAGACCTAACCAAAACCCTTAAAGAACTCTCTCTCCCTATAATAGGAGCTGCTCTCTCTTCTCAAGCAATCCCACTTCCCCAATTCACCTTTCCGAAAGAGTTTGCTTTGATCATCGGTAGCGAAGGCACCGGTATCGATCCTGAAATCAAAGCGCTCTGCAACACCCTCATCTCCATCCCAATCGACCCCAGCGTCGATTCCCTCAACGCCGCTGCTGCAACAGCTATCCTCGCCTATCATGCCAATGCAACAAAAAATTAATCACGCCCTCCGCTTATTATCGAAAATAGCCATTTTCGATAATAACAATGGTTTTATACGCAGCAGAAGGGTACAAGAGAGGTCCTTATTATCGATTTTGGCCATTTTTGATACTAAGAAACTCTTATCTCAAATCCATTTTCAGGACAGTTTAAAAACCAACTTTCTTGCGAAGAAATTCCAAATTCCTTATAAAAACGTAAATAATGGATTAATATGAATCGACTTTCTATTTTTTACACTACAATTGCTTTAATTCCACTTTCACTCAGTTTTGCTAAAGAAACTAAGCTTGCTAATCGACCCTTCTATCACTCCAATGCAAAAAAATTTCCATGGAAACAGTGTAATCCACCAAGCCCTGGTTCACGCGTCTCACTTGGATATCGTGCACCCGAAGGTTTTGGTTACGATCACGGCTATACAACGCTTTCCACTTTTATTAGTCCGAGTGGAACCAGAACTTTTCTACCTTATCTCGATCTGCGCGGTCATGTTTTTAATGATGGACGCTTAGCAGCCAATGCCGGCCTTGGAGGACGCTACGCTTTCAACCAAGTTATCCTTGGACTCATGGCCTATTACGACTACCGCGATAGCAAACAACTCTCCTCACAAAATCAAATGAGTGGAGGATTTGAGCTTTTAAGTAAATGGGCAGATCTGCGTATCAATGGATATGCTCCTATTGGAAGAACAACTGGCAAGGAATGTCCCTGCTTCGACTCCTTTACTTGTCATACTGCAATAGCAAGACAAGTCGTTACAGCAAGTCTCGCTCATACCGATGCTGAAATCGGATTTTATCTCCCTGGTCCTGCCAAATATGTTGACCTCTATTTTGCAGCAGGCCCCTACTACATCTTTGAAAAGCATGTGGCAGGAGCTAGTCTCGGAGGAGAATGGGGAGGAAGAGCGCGCATTTCCCTTAAAGCTTATGATGGAATTACCATTGGCGGCGATGTGACCTACGATCCGATTTTTAATACGAAAATTCAAGGCTGGATTACCTTAAGCTATCCACTTGGACCCGCTACCCTAAGACGCTTTGGAGCTCGGTTAGAAAAACAATACCCCGCACCATGTGATGAAATCGCGCGCCAATTTGCTCGCATGACTCAGCCTGTGTATCGCAACGAAATTATTCCACTCGAAAACAAAACAAATCTCTTTGATCTCAACTGCAACTCGAAAATCTACTTTGTCAATAACAGCAATTGTCTGCCTGGCTCAGGAACTTTTGAGCAACCCTTTAATCACTTAAGCTTTGCGGAAGGCACTGCCCATGAAGGTGATATTATCTACGTTTTCCCAGGTGATAAGACACCACGCGGGATGGATTGCGGTTTTATCATGAAAGATCGCCAGCGCCTCATTAGCTCGGCGGCCTGTTTTGAGTTGTGTAATATTTGCATACCTCCCTGCACACCCAACTGCTCTCCTATTTTGAGCAATAGCAAACGCTTATCTGAAATTTCAGGAGAACAAGCTTCAACAATTATCAATACTGCCAGCTGCAATGAGATTGCAGGATTTACACTGGATGGCAGCTCTCTGATTAACAATCAAAATGACACAAACGTCATTGGTATTCTCGTTAACCGAGGTAAAAACATCTGCATACGAGACAATTGTTTCAACCAGTTACAACTCGGAATCACTTCCACTATTACATCTAATATTAGCTCTGCAAAGCAGGGTGCAGTGACAATTTTAAACAATCACTTTCATAATTTCGAGCTACCAACAAACCTAACATCTCTAGTGGGAGTATTCTTTTCTGGCCTAAACCAAGCAGACCTTTCCATCTGCAATAATTGCTTTGACAGTTTTTTCTCCAATAACTCCCTTTTTGGAATAAAAGTTGAATCAGCAGATAACAGCAATCTAAACCTTACCAATAATTGCTTCTCAAACTTCAGTTCATCAGAAAGTCTAACGGGTGTTGATATAACCAGTAAAAACAGTAAAATAGTGATCTGCCAAAATGAGCTCGTAGATTTTTCTATTGAAGCTCAAGGAGCAGATATCATGCCTTCTATTGCTGGAATTACCCACGAAGGCCTCAACACCACACTGCTCCTTCAAAACAATATCTTAAAAAACTTTTCTATCTCCTCAACAGCAACAAATAATTCACTACCAACGATTCAGTCTATTCTCATGTCTGAAACATTCTCAACTGTGTGCTTGAAGAATAACCTGGTAATCAATACGACTATTTCATCAACTGCAGCAAATCAATCTGATTCCCAATATCACGGAATAAGCTTAGAAGGCAGCGGAAGCTCCTTTGTTGCATGTAATAATGCCATTCACAACCTCAATATTACCTCGTCATCTGACATAGATTCTCATAATGTCATTGGTATGCTTTTTGGCGTTGAAAACAGCACCTTTGCTCTAACAAACAATTCTATTACAAACTTTGAAATCTTTTCATCAGGAACAACTTCTGCTACAATTAATCTCTATGCAATTGATGGTCAAGGCTCTAATGAAAGAGTCTCTCTATGTAATAATACAATCTCCAATATTTCCAGCTTTGCATCATCAGTCGAAATGCGCGGTATAAGATTTACAGGCGCAACTAGCACCCTTTTCCTACGCAATCAAACAATTGACGCATTTTCAGCTTCTTCAATGCCTGATCTTGCAGCAATGGAATTAACAGTAGGAAACTCAACACTCTGCATCGAAAATAACGCCTTTTTCGATCCCTTTTTCTTTATTAACAACAATGGAACCTCCTGCCTACGCCTCATAGGCAACACCAATCCCGATATTTACACCATTACAAACACCGGTGACATATTAAACATCGAATCAAATGATGTAGACTTAGACGCCGGTCTTAAAACGCTGAATAACAATACTGGATCATTCACTGTAACTGGCGGAACACGCGCCGATATAGATACTTGCAATTGTCACAGCAATTAATATCTTATTTATAACTAAAAAAACCAATATTATTATTTCTTAATATATAAATTGTTATATAATTATTAATAGGAGAATAATAATGTATGGCTAAAGAAGAGCGGGAAAAGTTTCTCAAAGAAGCCTTAGAGAAAGAGGCTAAACAACTTGAGGAATACTACCGATGGTTACAAAATCATATGCCTCCGGCAATCTACAAGGAAATCAGTCAAGAAGATCTGATGATGATCGCACACAGCTTGATCAATTTTGATTTGCAAGACTATGAAACTCAAATTGATCTAAAAGGACGTGCGATTGCTATAAGACTTGATAGCGCCGATGCTGACCTTAAAATTCTTAAGAACTACCGCATGTATGGTATTAAGAAATACCGTGCCTTTGTTTCAGACGTCCCCCCTCCTATTTCCCGCATTCGCAGTAACTTACGTATTGCAGTCATCGTTTTTTCAGAAATCGGAGAGAAAGAACTAACAAAAGCTCAACGAGAAGAGATCCGCGATATCATCCGAGAAAAAGAATTAACGATTAACGATAAAGAATTTGATCAACTCATCGACGATATCAACCCGCGCTTCCTACTCTCTCTAACTAAAGAACGCCTCATAACGGCAATCAAACTGTACTTCCAAGCAAGAGATAATGACGCCTGCCAATATGAAGTGAGATACAACAAAGATTGGCAAGAAAATCGCGACATTCCTTCGTTGCAAATCGTTCTCGCCTGGAGTAATGTGCCCAAACGGCATTTCATCTATCGCATTGCCAAAACGATTTATCGTCATGGTCTTGTGATGAAAAAAGTCAATGCTGCCTACATTAAACCTCATAGTTCCAATAGCGTATTGATTATGTCTCTTGGCCTGCATGGACAAAACGGCAATGCCGCTTGGGAAGAATCTGATATCGACGACCTTCTCAAAGAGATACTCACGGTAAAATACTTCGAAGGTTATGAAGCGATCGACGACTTGTTTGTCGATAAAGGCCTGTTATCCGGAAACTTAAGTAATTTCATTAAATGCTCAATCGACTTCATTCACCAAATGCTTGTTCACGCAGATCTCAATATGTACGCACCAATGTATATTGAAGAAGCATTATGCCGTCATCCAGAGCTCACAGAGCAGCTCGCCAAAGCTTTTGAACTAAAATTTCATCCTGAAAAAAACGACATCGAGCAATTCAATCAGATCAAAGAAGAATTCCTATCCGCAGTTGATCGCCTCGATACAGGTCATGAAATCAATGATATGCGTCGTAAAAATATTCTCTTTCAAGGAATGAACTTTATCAATCACACACTAAAAACCAATTTCTATCGCAATAATAAAACAAGCTACTGTTTTCGTCTCGATCCTAACTTCATGAACTATTTGCCTTATGACCGCCAAGAAAAATTTCCAGAACTCCCCTATTCCGTCTTCTTTAGCAAAGGAATGTTTTTTATCGGTTTTCATATCCGCTTTAAAGATCTCTCACGTGGCGGTCTACGTACCGTGATCCCACGCGGCATGGAGCAAATGATCGTCGAGCGCAATAATGTCTTTTCCGAATGTTATGCACTCTCATTTACTCAACAGCGGAAAAACAAAGACATTCCCGAAGGGGGATCTAAAGCGGTAATCTTTCTAGAGCCTTATGAAAAACGCTACTCAGAAGCTGATATTTATCGCAAAGAACTTGAAAAAGCTGATGTTAAAGAAAAAGAAATCGAGAAAAGAATCGAAGAGTATCATAAAGAACAAAAGCTCGAGCATCTCTATCATGCTCAGCGTTCATTTATTGAGAGCTTTCTCGTCCTAGTTAATTGCGAGCCCGATGGAAAATTGCGGACTAAGAACATTGTCGACTACTGGAAAAAACCCGAATATATCTATCTCGGACCCGATGAAAACATGCACAATGTCATGATCGACTGGATGGCAGAATACAGCAAAAATCATCACTACGCTCCTGGCGCATCATTTATTACAAGCAAACCGAGCACAGGGATTAACCATAAGGAATATGGCGTTACATCGCTTAGCGTCAACGTCTACATGGAAGAAGTGTTGCTTTTTTTAGGCATCGATCCAAAAGTAGACCCCTTCACAATTAAAATATCAGGTGGCCCTGATGGCGATGTTGCAGGTAATCTCATTCTCAATCTCTATCGCTATTACCCCAAAACGGCAAAACTGCTCGCGCTAACCGATGTCTCAGGAACAATTTATGATCCTGAAGGTCTTGATCTTAAAGCAATGAAAACCTTATTTGAAGAGGGAAAACCCATCTGCAACTATCCTGCAAAAAAACTCAACGAAGGCGGATTTTTGCTCGATTTACAAACTAAACGAGAAATAGATCCTTACACACAACAAAGCTTATGCTGGCGCCGAGAAAAAGGGCGCTTAATCGAAGAGTGGCTATCGGGCAATGAGATGAATACCCTCTTTCGTCATAACCTCAATCAAGTGCATACCGATGTGTTTGTTCCTGCTGGCGGCAGACCGCGCACACTCAATGCGAACAATTGGAGAGAGTATCTCGACGAAACCGGTCAGCCCACCTCACGCGCAATTGTTGAAGGAGCAAATTTATACCTTACGCCTACAGCACGTCACGAACTAGAAAATCTCGGCGTAATCCTTATTAAAGATAGCTCAGCAAATAAAGGCGGAGTGATCTGCTCCTCACTCGAGGTTCTGATCGGATTAACCATTACCTCTGAGCAATTTCTAGCAGAAAAACCTGAGTTTATGGAAGAGATTTTAGCAACGATTCGCCGCATGGCTAAAAATGAAGCACAGCTCCTACTAAAAACACATGCAGAAAACCATGAATTCTTAAGCGATATATCTGAAATGATCTCCGATAGGATTAACACCTTTACCTATCAGATCTACGATTTCCTACAGTCCATATCTCTATCCAATGACCCCAATGATCCTTTAATACGCTGCTTACTCAACTACTGCCTTCCTCTACTGCGTACCAAATATCAAGAAAATATTTTAAATATTCCTGATATTCACAAAAAAGCAATTATCGCCTGCCATCTCGCCTCGCAAGTGGTCTATAAGCGCGGATTAGACTGGCATCCAACGATTGTTGACGTTCTTCCTCTCATTGCCAATGATCAAGAAATCATTAGCAATGATTAGTAAATACCTATAAATCAACAGATTATAACACCTTTTAAGCAATCAAAATTTAAGAGTGCTAAATTTCTTGCGCTCTCAAGCCTTTTCTGCTAACATAAGATCAGAATTATAATTTTGATCTGGTAAAATGTTAAAAAGCATCACACCTAAACGTCCTTCCAAAGACCAACGAGAGCGTCTGGTACTGCTCGGTTTGATTGAACTCTATCTAGAGTCTGGCACGCCGATTGGTTCTAATACACTCAAAGAAAATGGTTTTAAAAATTTAAGCTCAGCGACAATCCGTAATTATTTCTCCAAGCTTGAAAACGAAGGATATCTCGAGCAAGTGCACGCCTCTGGTGGACGCATTCCTACTGAACAAGCTTTAAGACTCTACGCACAACTCCACCTTAATGACGCCGATTTTGATAAAAAACTCGATCGTTTTTTAAAAGACCAACTTAAACAAAATACCCGAGCAATTGCCAAATATCTCCAGCAAGCAACAGAACTTTTAGCAGAAGCGAGCTCATGTGCAGTTTTTCTTTCCGCGCCCCGTTTCGATCAAGACTTCGTTGCTGATATTAAGCTTTTGCCAATCGATCACGAGCGCTGCTTATGCGCAATTATCACCGACTTTGGACTAGTCCATACTGAACTTCTTTCAATAGACAAGCCTTTAAAAGAAAAAGCTGTCAAAAACATTGAATCTCATCTTAAATGGCGCCTTCAAGCAACTGAGCGCCCCAATCTTTCTGCTGATGAAGAAAAGCTCTCAACCGAGTTTTATAACGAACTGATGCTACGCCATATCGTACGTCATTCAAATTTCCAAGTAGAAGATCTTCACAAAGCGGGATTCTCCAACCTCTTGCACTACCCTGACTTTAATGATCCAAGCAGTCTCGCCAATGGCCTCTCCCTTTTTGAAAACCCTCAAGAGCTGCGCACGCTACTTCGCCATTGCATTCATAACCAACGCTTAACCTATTGGATTGGCAGTGACCTTAACTTCATCGCCCCCACCCTAAAAGAGTGTGCGATCATCGCAGTACCCTACAAGATCAATCAAACAACAGTTGGAGCTCTCGCCGTTCTCGGCCCCAAACGCCTCCCCTACCGCAAACTTTTTCCTCTACTAAAACGCGCCGCAGATTTAATCAGCGAAAGCTTAACGCAAAGTTTATACAAATTTAAAATGACTTATCGACAAGCACAAATGCGTGTTGTCGACTTTAAAGAAAGCCCAGAGCATGTACATAGCCAAGCTGAATGCTTGCTTTTGGATAATAAAAAGGATAATTAACATATGGAAGAACAAGAGAATCATTCGACGACAGAAGAGCTCAGCGAGCTTGAAAAGCTTCAGCAAGAGCTGCAGGAGTTTAAAAACAAATATCTCCTCGTTCTAGCCGAATCAGAAAATCTACGCAAGCGGATGCAAAAAGAAAAAATCGATGCAACGCGCTTTGCTATTGAAAATGCAATTTCTGAAATACTCCATCCTCTAGACAACCTAGAGAATGCACTCAAATTCACAGATCAAATGTCTGATGACACACGCAATTGGGCTCAAGGCTTTCAGATGATCCTCTCTCAATTTAAAGATATGCTCAACAACAATGGCGTTATCGCATTCCACTCCGAGGGTAACTTCTTCGACCCCCACCTACACGAAGCTGTCGAAGTTATGGAAACTGAAGAGCATCCCGATGGGACGATCGTAAAAGAGTTTTTAAAAGGATATAAATGTGGTGACCGCACTCTGCGCGCTGCACGCGTTAAAGTCGCAAAAGCACCACAATCTGAGGAAGTACAACCCTCAGAAGAAGAATTAAAACAATAACAAGGGTAATACTATGGCTGAAGAAAAAAAGAACACCGGGCGCAAATCAAAAATCATTGGTATTGACCTCGGAACAACCAATTCCTGCGTTTCAATTATGGAAGGCGGAACTCCGAAGGTAATTGCTAATGCTGAAGGAGCACGCACAACACCTTCAATGGTTTGTTATAAAAAAGATGAACGTCTTGTTGGTGTCCCAGCAAAACGTCAAGCTGTCACACATCCAGAGCGCACTGTATATTCAGCAAAACGCTTCATTGGACGCAAATTTCAAGAAGTTGCAAATGAAATCAATACAGTCCCCTATAAAGTTAAAGCAAACAGCAATGGCGATGCTGCAATTGAAATTGACGGCGTCTTGCTAACACCAGAAGAAGTGGGAGCTCAAGTTCTTACAAAAATGAAAGAAACTGCTGAAGCTTATCTTGGTGAAAAAATCACAGAAGCTGTCATCACAGTTCCAGCTTACTTTAACGATGCGCAGCGCCAATCAACTAAAGATGCCGGTCGCATTGCAGGACTTGATGTTAAACGCATTATTCCAGAGCCTACAGCAGCCGCTCTTGCCTACGGTCTTGATAAAAACACCGATAGCAAAATCGCTGTCTTTGACCTTGGTGGAGGAACATTTGACATCTCAATCCTAGAGATTGGTGATGGCGTTTTTGAAGTACTATCAACTAACGGTGATACACAACTCGGTGGAGATGACTTTGACAATGCAATTCTCAACTGGATCCTCGATGAATTTAAAAAAGAACACGGCATTGATCTGACTAAAGATGCAATGGCGCTTCAACGCCTACGCGATGCTGCAGAGAAAGCAAAAATTGAGCTTTCCGGAACCACAACAACAGAGATCAACCAACCGTTCATCACGATGAATGAATCAGGCCCAAAACACCTCGCTTTGACACTAACTCGCGCTAAATTCGAAAGCCTCGTTAACAGCCTGATCGAACGTACTATTGAGCCTTGCTTAAAAGCACTTAAAGACTCAGGTCTAGATAAGTCTCAAATCAACGAAGTCATTCTCGTTGGTGGTATGACGCGTATGCCTGCTGTTGAGAAAAAAGTAGAAGAGATCTTCGGTAAACCTGCTCATAAAGGTGTAAATCCTGATGAAGTTGTTGCCATCGGTGCCGCAATCCAAGGTGGAGTTCTTGCAGGAGATGTCAAAGACGTTCTCCTTCTCGATGTTATTCCTCTAACTCTCGGTATTGAGACACTCGGCGGTGTTTTAACACCACTCGTAGAGCGCAATACAACAATTCCAACGCAGAAGAAGCAAGTGTTCTCAACTGCTGCGGATAACCAACCTGCAGTAACGATCGTCGTTCTTCAAGGTGAGCGTAAAATGGCGAGTGATAACAAAGAGATTGGCCGTTTCGATCTTACTGATATCCCTCCAGCGCCCCGCGGTATGCCACAGATCGAAGTGTGCTTTGACATTGACGCTGACGGTATCTTGCACGTTTCTGCTAAAGATACAAAAAGTGGTAAAGAGCAAAAGATCCGTATCGAAGCTAAATCAGGCCTCGATGAAAACGAGATCAAACGCATGCTCAAAGATGCAGAAGAAAACGCTGAAGCTGACAAAAAACGCAAAGAAGAAGTTGATCTTCGCAACGAAGGTGAAGCACTCTCCTTCCGCGCTCAAAAATCGCTCGATGAGTACAAAGAAAAACTTCCTGGCGATGTCGTCGATGAGATCCAAGGAAAGATTGATCTGCTCAACAAAGCGATGAAAGACAACGACTCTAACGCGATTAAATCAGCAACTACTGATCTTAACACCGCAATGCAAAAAATTGGCTCCTCAATGCAGGAAAACGCCCAAGCTCAACCCGCTCCTGAAGCTCCTGAGCAAAAAAGCGAGCCTGAAGTTGAAGAAGCTGAAGTCGAGATCGTTGACGAAGAGAAGTAATCTCTCCTCCATCAGATAGCCCCTATAAGCCGATAAGGACTCCCTTATCGGCTTTATTTTACCCTTAAATTAAAATTATTTTTATATATTTAATAAAAGCTAAAATTATGTTATAATTATCTTCAATAAAACAAATAATACTTAGGAATCAAATGAGTACAACTACTTCTGTAACACAAGCTCCAGCATCATTTTTTGAGTTCACCGCTCCTCATGGGGAAAAAATCTCTCCTGAAGTTGCGGAGCATATTCTAAGCTTTTGTCATCTAGAGACCATTGCTGCTATTGCTCCTGCAAACC
Source organism: Chlamydiota bacterium (assembly GCA_021772335.1). Classification (GTDB taxonomy): domain Bacteria; phylum Chlamydiota; class Chlamydiia; order Chlamydiales; family Rhabdochlamydiaceae; genus JAJFMD01. The sequence goes on along the minus strand of JAJFMD010000006.1, from coordinate 98,146 downwards.
GCGCATGGAGCAAAGCAACTTGTGAAGATAGTCTTTGGATAAAACTTCAACAGCGTGATTTTTCCCAAGAAGCACACGATCGGCATCACCCTGAAATTGGACCTCAAGAAACTCCAAAGGCTGTTTATCAACGTATGCGTCAGGAAAAAAAAATACATCAAAAATACTCTGCTTTCTTTCCTCGTTCTGTTATTCAAGATTTAGGAGGAGTCTACAACATTGAATACAACATCCCAAACTATACTGCAGTTAATCTCTTGAATAGCCCATTTAACCCCACGAATCCTCAATCTGAAATAGATCTCCAAACTGAACTACTTCCATTGCTGTTAGATCAATCTGGTTTACCTAGCATTACAGTAGCCCGAAACGTTCATCAGTACGAACAATTTCCCGATGCTCCTATCTCTAAGCAAGTTAGATCTGATCATATGTGGTTATTTGTCAAAGTAGATTCATTTTGCATTGGTGTAGACGATGAAACAGACGAAGGTATCAATACAAGACATCCTGTCATATTGCCCATCTTCTTTCCTCCTAGAGCTATAAGCAGTTTTTTACGTCCAGATAACTGTTCAAACAGCTGTATTGTCATGAATTTTATCCCCCATCCTGAAGATTTAAACGCTATTATTGCTCAAGGCGCAGATCAAAATGTAGTCAGCCTTCCTTTGCGCTTTGGCTATAGCACTAAACGCCTAACAGTTAATTGGTTAATAACAAACCGCCCCAGCATGACTTCTCAAATTCAACTAGCACTTCTAGATATGGGAGCAAGTGAAGATCCGACTGAACCTAATGAATATGCATAAGCAAAATAAAACCGGTAAGGCCCCCCTTATCGGCTTTATTTTACCCTTAAATTAAAATTATTTTTATAATTTTATAAAAACAATTAATATGTTATAATTATTCTTATTAAAACAAATAATACTTAGGAATCAAATGAGTACAACTACTTCTGTAACACAAGCTCCAGCATCATTTTTTGAGTTCACCGCTCCTCATGGGGAAAAAATCTCTCCTGAAATTGCGGAGCATATTCTAAGATTTTGTGATCTAAAGAGGATTCCTGCTATGGCTGGTGTAAATCGGGCATGGCGTAACGCTACCAATCAAGATAGTCTTTGGGTAAAACTTCAAAAGCGCGATTTCCCACAAGAAGTCTATGATCAACATCATCCAGAAATAGGACCTCAAGAAACTCCAAGGGCTGTTTATCAACGTATGCATGAGGAAAAGAAAGACTTACAAACGAAATACAACAAATTCCTCAATCCTTCATTAGTCCGTGATCTCGGTGGTGTGTTTGCAATTGAACATAATATCCCAAACTATACTGCAGTTCGTCTCTTGAATGGCCCATTTAACCCCATGAATCTTCAATCTGAAACAGATCTCCAAACTGAACTACTTCCATTGCTGACAGATCAAACTGGTTTACCTAGCATTTTGATAGCCCAAAACGTTCATCAGTACGCACTCTTTCCTGACGCTCCTATCTCTAAGCAAGTTGGAGCTGATCATATGTGGTTATTTGTAAAAGTAGATTCATTTTGCATTGGTGTAGACGATGAAACAGACGATGAAGCAGACGATGAAGCAAGCGAAGGTATCAATACAAGACATCCTGTCATATTGCCCATCTTCTTTCCTCCTAGAGCTATAAGCAGTACTTTAAGTCCAGATAACTGTTCAAATATCTGTGCTACCATAGGTTTTATCCCCCATTCTGAAGATCTAACCGCTATTATTGCTCAAGGTGCGGATCAAGGTGTAGTCAGCCTTCCTTTGCGCTTTGGTCCTAGCACTGAACGCTTAACAGTTAATTGGCTAATCACAAATCGCCCCAGCATAACTTCTGAAATTCAACTAGCAATTCAGGATAAGAGAACAAGTGAATATGCATAAGCAAATAAAGCCGGTAATCCCCCTTATCGGCTTTATTTTATCCTTTAATTTTATAATAATAGTTAATGTGTTGTAATTATTCTTATTAAAACAAATAACACTTAGGAATCAAATGAGCACATCTACAGCAGTAACTAATCAAAAAACTCCACCATCATTTTTTGAGTTTACCGCTCCTCATGGGGAAAAAATCTCTCCTGAAATTATGGAGAATATTCTAGCCATTTGTCATCTAGAGACTATTCCTGCTATGGCTGGTGTAAATCGGGCATGGCGTATCGCTACCAATCAAGATAGTCTTTGGATAAAGCTTCAAAAGCGAGATTTCCCACAAGAAGTATATGAGCGCTATCACCCAGAAATAGGACCTCAAGAGCCTCAAAAAGCTGTTTATCAACGAATGCACAAAGAAAAAACGACTTTGACTGAAAAATATGAGGCGTTTTTGGAACCTTCTATTATCAGAGATTTAGGAGGCGTCTTTAATATTGAATACAATATTCCAAGTTTACAAAGTCCGATGATCCCAAGTTTTTCTCCAATTGAAGAATTTAATAATCTATTTAGATATTACACTACAACCGACAGCAGTGGCAAAACCTTAAGCAATTATTTACTCGATCGAACGAGTTTAAAATATGAAGATTTTCATCCAACAGCTCCTATCATGAAACAAGTAGGAAGCACATGTGTATTTTTATTTATCAGAGTACCACAGTCTTCCTTTAACACGACGCACCCAAGTATTTTACCTTTTGAATTTGCTAAAATTGAGGATGGTTCAACACCTTGTCGCCAAGTAGGTTTCATACCACATCCTCAAGATAGAGAAACCACAACATATCCTCGAAATATTATGGATGCTCTTGCCATACCATCAGTCTTCTCTCCTGATAACGATTCCTCCATTCATTCCTTTAATTGGTGGCTAAAACTACCTCTTGAACAACGAATAATATCTGAAGAAACTAGAACACGAATGACTGAATTTTACACAAACAAACTAATGAACGCATACTTGAACACTGATACAACAACTAATTCTGCTTCTCCCATCCCCAACTCTGATGATGATCATAGTTATAGGGGTTCTGCTTCTCCATTCTCTGATAACGACGATATAGATTTTTATGCAGAGCCCAATGAATAACAAAAAAGCCGGCAAGCAAACGTACCGGCTTTTTTGTTTAGGCTATTTGAAATATGCAGCTTCAATTTCTGATAAGACCTATGATTAGCTTTTAGAAAATGATAATCATAAGTTTGATCTTATCATTGTCTTTAGAACAGAGTTTTGACGAGGCGGAAGATGTCTTGGTAGGTGACATAGAGGCCTAGGCTAACTAAGAGAATGAAGAAGGCTACAACGAGTCTCTCCATCACTTTTGCTTTGACTTTTTTGCGTGTGAATTGCTCATAGAGGGCAAAGCAGATGTGTCCACCATCTAATACAGGCAATGGAAGCAGATTAAGCACGCCGAGATTGAGGCTGATTAGGGCAATGTAATAGAGCGCTTCGTTAATACCAATTGACCAACCGTGGTGCAATACTTGCATAATACCAACGGGACCTGACATCCACTTAGGATGAAGGTTACCGGTGAATAGCGATTTTAGAGTGTGCGCCATATCACTGAGCACATTGCTAAATAGGACCAAGGGAGTTGGGTTGTATTTCACAACGCGATCTTGCAATTGAATATTGAGAACGAGTCTGTTTTTTCCCTCATTAAATGCTTTAAGGGCTAGAGCCTGTTCAGCTGGATTTTCTATTGCTTCTAGCTCACTTTGTTGCTGGGCCATTTTTTGGTTTTGTTCTTCTGTGAGTATAGACTGTAGAGGCACTGGTGTGACGGGTTTTAGCAAAGCTAGGTTACCAAGCTGTCGTGGTGCCGATGGATCTCCCACAGCAGCGGCAAGCTGCTGAAACTCGTTCCAATCAATCTCGTGATTGAACTGACTGTTTACGGTTTTCCAAGAGAGGATGGGACGTTCTTTCTGGCGCTGAACAATGATCTGCACCTGTTTGTTTTGCATATGCGAGAGCAGCTCTTTAGGATGTGCAATTGAAGCTCCATTTACAGCGATGATGCGATCACCTGGCTGCATAGCAATTTGATCGGGAGAACTAAATGTGTGTTCTTCTGCAATATCATCGATATAGACAATGGAGCGATCGACAACAAGATCATTAGATATCTGATAGGGAATCGTCGCAAAGGTAGCTGAATTAAGATTAGCATAGAGAGCTTGATCTTCTAATTCTCCGCGCTCATTGGGAGCAAGGCGCAGGTCATTTAAAGCAATGCGAGGTAAGCGGGTTTGATAGCGTTGACCGCTACGCTCAAAAGTGACATGTACTTGATCGCTATTGAGGATATTGTTGAGTTGATCTGCGGAAAAAATAAGCTCGCCATTAGCCCAAAGAATACGATCGCCATATTCAATACCGCTATTTACCATGGGGGAATTTGCAGCGATTGGATTTTCAACGCCATCTGGTAGAGTATTATAGATCAGATAGCGCGCTGGAGTGAGCATACCAAATGTGCGAATATTGCTATCAATTGAGTTGGGGAAGGGATACGTTTCAACAGTATAGTCAAAAGGAGTTTCTGTATTTGCGCTATAGTCAACTTTAAATCCTTTGACATTTCCTTCTGAGCTGCTGGTAAGAGCTGCGTACTTTAAGCTGTTCATCCCCTCAAAATCACGTCCGTCATACTTCGTGATCACATCACCAGGACGAATTCCTTTTTCGTAAAGTTCTGAGGAAGGATCAATCCAGCCAGCGATGCTGTTGTACTCTTGAAAAGGTTTATTGCGACCTCCGCTGATCCAGATTGCAGAAAAAGCTAAGAAAGCGAAGACAATGTTGACAACAGGTCCCATCAAAGCGACTTTAATACGATCAAGAGGCTTTTTACCAAAGTAACCATCAGGAATTTCATGGAGATCTTTTCTCTCGTCTTTCCCCTTATCCATTCCCTTAATACGCACATATCCGCCAAAAGGAAGAACGCAGAGCTGCCATTTCACGCCTTTGCGCTCCCAAGAAATCAACGGCTTACCAAAACCTATCGCAAACGCTTCAACGGTCATACCAACATGGCGCGCCATGAAGTAGTGGCCAAGCTCGTGAATAAAGATCAAAAGACCGAGTGCAAACATTGCTAAAAGGAAATAAAGAATTTGGAAAGCCATAAGTCAACCTATCTCATTACTAAGGGGTTAGTTTAACGGGTATTATCATTTTAAGCTAGATCTGTGCTGCAGCAATCCGCGCTTGACGATCTATATCGAGAATCGCATCTAGCGTTAAATCTTTTTTTACATCGTGCTGAGCCATTAATTTTGCAATAGAAGCTCCAATATCGCCCCAAGTAATCTCTTTATCGATGAATCGTTCAACGAGAACTTCGTTAATTGCATTGAGATAACAGGGAGCACTTCCACCCATTTTGAGGGCATCGAAGGCAAGTTTTAAACAAAAAAACTTGTCATAATCGGGAGGAAAGAACTCTAAAGACTGCGCCTTTGTAAAATCAAAAGGAGCGCTAAATCCTGGCAAGCGCTCTGGGTAGGTCAATGAATAGAGAATCGGCACTTTCATATCGGGTTCATATATTTGAGCCAAAATTGCTCCATCACAATATTCAACCATGCTGTGGATTTTGCTCTGAGGGTGGACAACAACATCGATCTTCTCGATTGGTACATTAAAAAGCCAATACGCCTCCATCACCTCAAAACCTTTATTTATCAAAGTTGAGCAATCAATGCTCACCTTTGCCCCCATGTGCCAGGTTGGGTGTATAACAGCTTCTTCTGCAGTCATTGCATAGAGTTTTTCAGCAGGATATTCGCGGAAAGGTCCTCCAGAGGCAGTGAGAATTAAGCGATTAACACTATTAATATCCTCATTATTAAGACACTGAAAGAGCGCACAAAGCTCGCTATCAACAGGAAGCAGTGCAACATTGTGCTTTTTAGCAAGTTTTGTGATGTATTCTCCAGCGGCAACAAGTACTTCTTTGTTAGCAAGACCAATGTCTTTACCAGATTCAATGGCTCGTGCGGTAGGAACAATGCCAATCGAGCCAGTCATAGCAGACATTACAAAGTTTGCCGCATGATACGTCGCAACTTCGTTAAGTCCTTCTAATCCAGAGACAATAGCAATGTGAGGTAGACGTTTTTGCAGCTCGGCAGCTTTTTCAGGATCGAAAACTGCGATCAACTTAGGAGAAAACTGTTTAGCTTGAATTTCTAGTTTGTCAATATTGCTTTTAGCAGCAAGAGCACACACTTCAATTTCAGTATGATAACGCGCAGCAATTTCAAGCGTGCTAGTGCCAATTGAACCTGTGCTTCCAAGTATCGCAAGACGTTTTTTATTCAATAGCTTTTCCTCTTTTTTGCTCATGATCGTTGGGAGTGCTCCTTAAAGTCAACCTTCCTCTGTCCTTTAATCATTAATTTAAATAGGGCTGCAATACTGTAGCTCAAAGCGAGAAGAGTCACCATTAAACCAGATGTCGCAACTGGCATTTGGTAATAAGAGAGTAAATGACGAGAAAGAGCAACAGAAACAATACTCAAGATCGTTGATATGAGCAAACCGAGACACATTAACGTGAAAAGACGATGGGTGAATAAGCGTGCAAAAAGAACGGGCCCGGTCAAAAGAGCGAGAACAAGAAGCACTCCAACGGCACGAAATGCTGCTATAGCTGTACAAGAGATAAGAAGCATAAGTAGATAGTGAAAAAAGGTGCATGGAATGCCAATTGTCGCAGCATACGTACTATCAAAAGCTAAAATTTTTAATGGACGGTAGCAAAGAGCGATGATTCCAAAGTTGAGCAGAAAAATGCGGCTAGAGAGAATCAGATCATCGCGATGTAATGCATCGACATTTCCGGTAATAACCTCAACACCAATATGCACATTGCGCGTGAAAAGAGTGATCAAAAGAATGCCTAAAGCAAAGAACGTCGTAAAGATAAGACCAATGCTCGCATCTTCCTGAAGCTTAAAACGGGAGGTCAAAAGTCCAGTAAAGAGTGCTGTGCAGATACCGCTGAGAAGAGCTGCAATAATCAGAATTTTAAAGTCGATGTTCAACCCTTGCGGCTTAAAAAGCAAAAATGCGATGACAAGGCCAAATAGAATCGTGTGAGATAACGAATTGGCGAGCATCGCCATTCTGCGCAAAACAAGAAATGTACCAACAAGCACGCAAGCAGCACTGATTAAAATTAATGTATAAATTTGCAGTTCATCGGAAGCGATATTGCTTAATGAGAGCTGTCCTGTGAGGAAAAGAAAACTGCGTTTACAAAATAGTGAAATCACTTGAAAGAAATTTAGATGGGAATAAGGATTCATCACACACTCCCCTGTTTTGCTGGTATCGGTTTGTGATGAGGATCAAATTTTGGATCGTTAAGTAGTTCGGTGAGTTCTTCCTCCAACTCTGGAGTTAAAATATGCTCCATCTTTTCAGCAAAAGGATGCACCTGTTTATCATCTTGACCGAGATAATCGACGAGATATACTTCCCAAAGTCTATGAAGGCGAATAATGCGCAAAGAGCGTTGTTTTCCACTTTCTGTTAATTGATAACGTTTTTCAATTTTTTCTACCCACCCTTCCCAACGTAGGCTTGACAAAAGAAAAAATGTTGCAAAATAGGAAAGATGATGGCGCTTGCGGATCGCATCATAACTCAGAGGACAGCAATTGCATTGCCGACAAAAATCTTTTAACACGTTTTCTCTGTGGCAGCGTTTTTTGAAAGAGAGCATTCGAAAAAAGCGAATCACGACTCCACGCTTCGGAGCAAAAAGCAGTGCGCTAAAGGCAAAGAAAGAAGCGACAAGCATAATGAGAGGGCCTGTAGGCAGAGATAAAGAGAGATTGAAATAGGCAGGTATCTCAAGAGAAAGAAGATTGCCAATATAAGCGCTTACGACTCCAATTACAGCTGAGATAAAAAGAAGTTTTTTAAAATTATCAGTGAGTTGTCTAGCGGCAACTGCCGGACTGATTAACATCCCAGACATCAAAACTAAACCAACGCTGCGAATGCCTATGACGACAGCAAGCGTGATTAAAGCAAAGGTGAGCAGATCAATAGCAAGAACATTAAGCCCCCTAGTAAATGCATATGAGCGATCAAAGGTTGTCAAAAGCAGCGTGCGGAAAAACAGTGTAATAAACAGCAGAGAAATTAGGGTTAACACCGCATAGAGAATAACGTGACTATCTGTGAGAGTTGCGGCTTGTCCATAGAGAAAAACCTGCGCTTTTTGATACCAAAGAGGATGTGAAAATTGCATACGACTTGCAAGCAATACTCCTAGCCCAAAAAAACTCGCTAAACAAAAGCAAAGAGCAGCATCGTCTTTAACACGTAAAAAACGTTTAAGCACTTCAATAAAGATCAACGCACCAAAAGAAGTGATAAAGGAGGTGATTAAAAGAGTCAGAAGCGGAATTTTTTCTGCAAAAAAGGCAAAATTCGCTGCAATAAGAGCACCAATGACAACACCTGGATAACAAGCATGAGAAAGTGCTTCACCAATTAATGCACGTCTTTTAACAAGAGCAATCACACCGATTAAAGCGCTGCAGAGTCCCATTAACATACTGCCAAGTGTTGAAGCGCGCAAAAGAGGATCTGTAAAATAATCGGCAAAAGAGTAGAGCATTAGCGCATTCCATGAGTTTGCTGCTGAGAGATTTTTGTCGCCTCTTCAAGCAAACTCGCATGCTTGCCATAAGCGCGTGCTAATGTTTTTTTAGTAAAGGCCTCTTTGAGAGTTCCGCAACTAATTAAAGCACGGTTTAAAATCATCACCCAATCAAAATAGTCACTGACATTACTCAGATCGTGGTGAATAATTAAAATTGTCTTTCCCTCTCTTTGCAATTTCTTCAGTAGCTCGATGATTAATTTCTCTGTAGAAAGATCAATTGCGGCAAAAGGTTCATCGAGAAGATAAATATCAGCATCTTGCATTAAAGAGCGCGCGAGGAAAACGCGCTGTTGTTGCCCCCCGGAGAGCTCGCTAATTTGAGAGCCTGCTAGATGATCAATACCGAGCTGCTTTAAACAGCTAAGTGCTCGCTGACGATCAGCGGCTCGCACACGGTGAAAGAGACTTTTTTCTCGATAAGCGCCCATCAATACAACATCAATCACACAGACAGGAAAGTCCCAGTCCACTTCGCTTCGTTGGGGCACATAAGCAATGCGTTTTCGCATTTGATTAAAAGATTTTCCAAAAAATGTGATTTTTCCCGAAAGAGGTTTTAGCAAGTTAACAAGAGCCTTAAACAAAGTGCTTTTCCCCGCTCCATTTGGACCGAGAATCCCTACAAGGCTCCCTTTGGGAATGTTTAGATTAATATCCCATAAGACCGGCTCCTTATCGTAATAAACTGTGAGCTGTTCAATCTTAAGAGCGCTTTGCATCTACTCCTCCCATTCAGTAAGGATCGTATCTGCATTGTGTTTAATCATAGCTAGATAGCCCGCTGCTTCTTTACTAAAGGTATCACCATAAAGCGGAATATTAGAAAGATGCACAGGACAGCCCTTTTCTAAACACACCTTAGTGATCTTAGCCAAAGAGTCTCTACTAACATTAGATTCTCCAAAAATAACAGAAATTTGAAAGTTATGGAGATGATCAATGACGCGCTTAAGATCAGCAAGACTAAGTTGTCCATCAGGAGCGAGTCCTTCAGGAGCGATAAAACGTGTGCGCCACTGCTCGTTTTTAAGCTCTTCTGGTGTTGCTAGATAACGTCTAGCAAAATAATTGAAAGCATCATGACTTGTGACAAGATAACGCTTATGTTCAGCAACTTTAGTAAAGCGGTGACAAAGCTCTTGATCAAGAGTAGCCATTTGATCATAAAGACTCTTCGCATTTGCACGATACTTTTCAGCGCCATCTGGATCACACTGAGCGAGTTTTTCAGCGACGATGTCAATCGTATTAGCCCAAAGAGATAAATCCATCCAAATATGAGGATCAATCACTCCATCAACATAGAGAATTTGATCAGGATGGCTCTTTGCAATCTCATCACCTAAAAAGACAGTTCCATCATGAGTCTCTAAACGATGCCGCAAACTTGCGCCATGCTCTAATCCCAGTCCATTAGAAAAAATCACCTGTGCTTCAGAAATCTTTTCATCATCACCTTTGACCAGTTCATAAGAGTGAGGATCAATTTCACCTTGAATCAATATCGAATGATTAATGCGCTCCCTACCAATTTGCTTTACGAGATCAGCAATAATCTCTGTAGTAGATAACACTTGAATAAAAGCGGATTTTTCAGGAGGGGGTTTGTTAGAACCAGGAGTACAGGAATACACGAGTAGTGCTAAGAGAAAAAAAATACTAAGATAACGCTTCATGATTTAACCATTGCCAAACTCCGCAAAAAATCGAATGTGTAAATGCCACGACTACACCCACTAGCAAAAGTGATTTTTAAGGCGTATCTTCCTACGTTTTCGATTTTTACAGCTTTTAAAGAACAGGCTATTTTAGCAGGATTGACTATCATTTGGCCACTTTTTTCGTCGCGGCAACGAATACAAGGACAATTTCTCTGAAGGTCCGCAAGTTTAAAAATATCTCTTTGACCATCAACCCAATCTATCTGAAAAGTTTCATTGCTCAGCTGCTCAATTGCTTTAATCATTTGATCTCCTGCCACTGCAAATCAACCTCTGCTAATCCCTGATTAAGCTGCTGCTTTAACTCTGGCACTAACCGGCACAACTCCTTAGCAATTGAAAGAAATACCTGAGCCGAATCTCCTAGCTCTCTTCTATCAAAAAGAGATTTACCAAGGTCACCAGAACGGCACAATTGAGGATCAATAGGAATCTCTCCTAAAAAAGGGATGCCATATTCAGCTGCTAATTTGCTTCCCCCCTTCTCCCCAAATAAAAACTGCTTATTCACACCATCAAAAAAATAACTCATATTTTCAACAACTCCAATAATCGGAATATTAAGTTTATGGAACATATCGATTGCTTTACGCACATCAAGCAAAGCAATTTCTTGAGGTGTTGTTATGACAATGCTTCCTGTAAGAGAGCCCTTTTGTGCCAGCGTCAATTGCACATCCCCAGTTCCTGGAGGAAAATCAATCAACAGAAAGTCAAGAGGTCCCCAAGAAACAGAGTGCAAAAAACGTTCAATTAATCCATTGGCTACAGGAGCTCTAACAACTGAAGATTGATCGCGATCTTTAAAATAAGCAAAAGAAATGATTTTAATCCCACGGGCTAAAGCAGGCTCTATCAACTGGTTATTTTCACTATTTGATTGCGCTTCTTGATCCTCAGGAATCATCTGTTGAATCGAGGGACCATATATATCAGCATCAAGCACACCAACTGTATAACCGAGATATTGCAAGGCAAAAGCGAGGTTTGCGGTTAAAGTAGATTTACCAACTCCCCCCTTTCCAGATCCTAAGGCTATAATATTTTTTACTTCGCCAAGATTATTTTTATCTTCTTTATACATCGGTAAATTCATGAAAATACTCAGTTAAGAATTTTTGATAGATTGATAATGGAAAAAACTCTATCACACTGAAGCTAGCAACAGCAAAAACAATCGTATTTTTGTTATCTAAATTCTAATAGTTGATTGATCAAAGTTAGAAAGATAGAAAAAAAATTAAAGCACTTTTATCATCGATTTTTCTCCATGTAATTCGACTTAAAACAAAGGTTAAAACAGCTGCATTTACAAATTGTTTCAAAAACACCTCTTGCTAAAAACTGACGAAATAAATAGAATCCGACGATTGTATTGAAAAATTATGAAATAACTTTGCTTACTTGATATGACAATTACAGTTTAAAGCTTGTAAACAGCATAAAAAGAAGCATAAGATTAAAGTTTTTATTTTTTACTTTGAATTCGTAAGATATTTTAAAGAACATATTACAGAAAAAGGATTTTGTTATGGCTATTGGCGAAGAAATTTTAAAAAAAAGAAGTCTAGGTGAAATTGGTTCACTTATCGACAAAGCGATTAAAAAAGTAGGCGGAATGAAAGAAAATGACTTATGTCGCTATCTTCCAATGTCTTCTGGCGGTTACATGCACCATTTCACACTACGTAAAATGAAAAACAAACAACCTAAAGAACTTCTTACTCTTATTCAAAAGTTTATTATAGATGTTGAAAAACCAGTTACAATCCCACCTAAACAGCGCGCAGCTCGTGGATCTCGTAAGCGTCGTGACCAATATACATTTACTCGTGGTCAACTCGAAAAAATGCTTAACATTGCTCGCCTAGCTGGTGATAAAGAAATGGTTTCTGTTTTAAGTCCTAAAAAATCTCTTGCTACAAGCAAACGCGAATTGATCGCTTCAATCCGCCATAATAAAGTAGATCAAGAGCTTTGGAATGCTTACAATGAAGCTGTGAATGCACAAGAAATGATGCTAGAGCATTCATTCAATTCGTAATTGATTAGCTAAAAAAATTTTAAGCTAAAAACCGTTTTTCAAGTATTTTATACCATGAAAAGCGGTTTTTTATTTTTTAACCTATTCGAGAAATTTTAGTTGAATTTTAACTGAATTTGTATAAAATACTACTGATATTTCATTTTTAAAGCTTTAACACTAGGTTTGCTCTAATTTTTCTACAATATACAGTAAGCATCTGTTTACAAGAAAAATGAGACATAACCTCAAAAGATATAGGAAAACTACATGTCAGAAACTAGTCAACAAACCAAACCTCCTGCATTTGGGAAGTGGCGGTCTTTTCTTTGGCCGATTCACAAATTTGAGCTAAAAAAGCTCATACCCATGTTGCTACTTTTCTTTTTCATTAACTTTAATTACACGATCTTGCGCGATACAAAAGATTCACTAATCGTAACAGCGCCAGGATCTGGAGCTGAAGCAATTCCTTTCCTTAAGGTTTGGGCTGTGCTTCCACTTGCTGTACTCTTTATGGTGATCTACTCCAAAATGAGTAACAAGCTAAGCAAACAAAAACTATTTACTGCGACACTAGCGCCATTCATCATATTTTTCGCGCTTTTTGCGTTAGTAATTTATCCTATGCGCGATGTGCTTCACCCACACGATTTTGCAGATAAAATGCAAGCTGCTCTTCCAGCAGGATGGAGTGGACTATCTGCGATTGTTCGCAACTGGACATTCTCATTATTTTATGTAATGGCTGAGCTTTGGGGTAGCGTTGGAATATCTCTACTCTTTTGGGGCTTTGCTAACGATATTACTCGTGTTTCTGAATCTAAGCGTTTTTATGCGATGTTTGGGCTTGGCGCAAATATTGCAATGCTTTGTTCTGGTCCATTAATCATCGCTTTTTCAAATATTCGCAACCGCGTTCCCGAAGGCGTTGATGCTTGGGGCATCACATTAAATTACTTGATGTTAATGGTTGTTGCTTCAGGTCTTCTAGCTTTAGCAACCTATTATTGGATTAACCGCAACGTTCTTACGGACAAACGCTTTTACGATCCTGAAGATGTGAAGAAAGCGAAAGAGAAACCAAAGATGTCTCTTAAAGAGAGCTTCATGTTTCTCGCAAGATCGAAATATATTTTATGCTTAGCGATCCTTGTTATTGCATACGGTATTTCAATCAACCTCGTTGAAGTCACATGGAAAAGCCAGCTGAAGTTGCAATATCCAAATGCTAACGACTACAGCACATTTATGGGATACTTTTCAACGGTCACTGGAGCTATGACTATCTTCATGATGCTTTTCGTTGGAGGAAACGTTATCCGTCGCTTTGGATGGACTGCGGGAGCTCTTGTCACTCCAATTTCCCTAATGGCTACTGGAGCGGTATTTTTCGCTTGTATCATATATAAAGCTCCTCTTGCAGGAGTGATTGCATACCTCGGCACAACGCCGTTAATGATTGCTGTTGTCTTTGGTATGATTCAAAATGTGCTGAGTAAATCTGCTAAATACTCTCTTTTTGATCCGACAAAAGAAATGGCTTATATTCCTCTTGACCAAGAATCAAAAGTCAAAGGAAAAGCGGCGATTGATGTTGTTGGAGCGCGATTAGGTAAAGCAGGAGGATCTTTGATCCAAATGGCTCTACTTTCAATTGGACCTCTAGCAGTGATCACCCCATATATTGCGGGTATCCTCGCTGTAATCATCATCGCTTGGTTAGCAGCTGGAAAGTCTCTAGGACGTCAGTTCAGAGATGTTCAAGCTAAACGCGAGCAGGAAAAGCTTGCTGCCGAGCTTGAAACTGCTACGATTGCTGTTGAAAAACCAGTAAAAGCAAAAGCATCAAAATCATCTAAAGTTCAAGAGGAAATGTCTCCAAACTAATCCTTTGAACTGCTAGATTTTTTGAAAAAAACTCCTTCTTATAACGAGAAGGAGTTTTTTTTATCCCTTGTTTTTGCTATATTGATTTTCAACAGGTTAGTTTGAATATACAATCTATGGCTCTTCAAACTTTTTAGAAAATTACACCCCTCTTTAAGATGACAGAATACAACCGAAAAAATATCCGCAACTTTTCAATCATTGCCCATATTGATCATGGCAAATCCACAATTGCCGATCGATTACTTGAGCTTACAGACACAATCTCATCAAGAGAAATGAAAGAGCAAGTTCTCGACAAGATGGATCTTGAGCGAGAAAAGGGGATCACGATTAAAGCACATCCTGTGACGATGGTTTATACTGCAGAGAACGGAGAGACCTATCAAATCAATTTCATCGATACTCCTGGACATGTTGACTTCTCCTATGAAGTGTCTAGATCTCTCTCTGCCTGTGAAGGAGCTTTACTCGTCGTCGATGCTGCACAAGGTGTCCAAGCGCAAAGCCTTGCAAATGTTCATCTTGCTATAGAGCGCGATCTAGAAATCGTCCCTGTAATTAACAAAATCGATCTCCCTGCAGCAGATCCCGAAAGCGTTAAGCAACAAATTGAAGATGTCATTGGCCTTGATACCGAACATGCCATTCACTGTTCAGCAAAATCAGGAATAGGCATTAAAGAAATTTTAGAACAAATCCTCATTGCGTTTCCTCCTCCTAAAGAACCCGAGGATTCTTTGTTACGTGCTCTTGTTTTTGATAGCCACTACGATCCTTATCGGGGAGTTCTAGTCTATGTGCGCATCATGAGCGGCGAAATATCGAAAGGAACATCAATTAAACTGATGGCGTCATCTAAAGATTTTGAAGTGCTAGAGGTGGGCGTTTTTTCTCCAGAGGAAACACCCATACAAACCCTTAGGCCCGGAGAAGTTGGCTATGTTGTTGCTAATATAAAAGAATCCCGAGATGTCAAAATTGGTGATACCATCACGACAACAAAAGGAGGTGTTACAACTCCTCTTCCTGGATTTAAAACAATCAATCCCGTTGTGTTTGCTGGAATTTATCCCGTAGATTCTTCTGATTTTGAAGTTGTGCGTGAAGCACTTTCCAAACTTCAACTCAACGATTCTGCATTATATGTTGAGCAAGAGAGTAGTTTAGCTCTAGGATTTGGCTTCCGCTGCGGCTTCCTCGGACTACTTCATCTCGAAATTGTCTTTGAGCGCTTAAGACGCCATTTTGATCTCGATATTATTACCACAGCTCCCAGCGTCTCCTACCGCTTCCACATGAGTGATGGCAGCGTTAAAACCATCGACAATGTCGCCCATTACCCAGATCCATCCGTAATATTACAAGTAGAAGAGCCTTGGGTAAAAAGTAATATCATGATCCCCTCAGAGTTTTTAGGAGCAATGATGAGCCTAGGAATGGATAAACGGGGAAGTCTTCTTAAAACTGAAACTATGGATAGTACAAGACTACTATTAACCTACCACCTACCTCTCAACGAAATTATCACTGATTTTAATGACAAACTTAAATCAGTAACACGTGGCTATGGCTCATTTGACTATGAATTTGATCAATATCTTAAAGGAGATATTATCAAATTAGAAATTAAAGTGAACGAAGAGCCTGTCGACGCCTTTTCTTGTCTTATTCACAGATCCAAAGCTGAGGCAAAGGGACGCTCAATATGTAAAAAATTAATTGAATTGATCCCTATGCAACAGTTCAAGGTACCTATCCAAGCCGCCATCGGCGGTAAAATTGTCGCTCGAGAAACCCTCAGAGCCCTCTCAAAAAATGTCACCGCCAAATGTTATGGCGGCGATATCACCCGCAAACGCAAGCTATGGGAGAAGCAGAAGAAGGGTAAGAAGAAAATGAAAGAGATCGGCAAGGTCACTATTCCTCAATCTGCCTTCATGGATGTCCTCAAATCCAGCGAGTAATTAAATATTTTAATATATAAATATTGCAATTATTTTAATAATTGAATTAATAGATCTGTTTTAATATAATAACCGCAAATTTATTATAATAGAGTAATATTATGGCTATTGATGAAGTTAACTTTGTTTTAGATAAACGTCTTTCTCCAGACTTAGAGAAAGCAATCATGAAAGAAGCAAGCAAGACACAACTTGTTAAAGCCCCTGCTAAGCAAGAACTTTGGCAAGACGAAACAAAGGATCTTAAAAGCAAAGAGCTCGTATATTTCAATAAAACCTACTTGCCACTTGCAATAACATCAATTACCTGCGCAACTGCTATGGTAAGCTTGTTAACAGCTGGCTTGCTTTTTCCCGCTCTTGGCATTTATTTACTCTCTGCAGCAGCGATTATGGGAGCAGTAGCAATCATTACAGGTTCTATAGCAATTAATAACTACTCTCGATATCAAAATCTTCTTAAAGAAGCTGTCATCCAACAGTGCTTATTAGATTTTCAAAAGCAATGTGATCAACTTAAACAACTCCAAAATATCCAACAGGATTACTTAGCTCTACAACAACAACACAGAGCTTTAATAGTTGATAGTTCAAGAAGCTCAAAAAGAGAAATTAATGACTTAAAAGAACAAATTAGAGCATTGGAAACCGAGATTGATAAACTACGCACTAATGCGGCATCAAATCTATTACTTCCACCAGTCGAAATACCAGCGCCACCACCGCCACCATTAGATACACCTGAAGCTCCTACTAGGAAGCACTCAGCTCCGCCAGCACAACATCACATTAATATGCCTAAACCTGATGCTGCACGCAGTAACCTTATGGACTCAATTGTATCACCTGAAAAAAAACCGGCTCTTAAAAAGGCAAGCGAAAGAAAGCTTGCGCCAAAACCTCAATTAAAGCCTCAAGAAAAAACCGCTATGCAAATCCTTTCTGATTCTATGACCGATATCCGATCAGTTGTCGCTGACTCCGATGATGAAAGCGACAGTGACAATGACAATGATTGGTGCGAGTAATCTAACACGTCTCTTCTACGAAAAATCCTAAAATCATGCACAAAACAAAGCGCACTTTTTTGTAAAAAGAGCGCTTTTTTTCCTAAGAATCTTTTCTAGATGTGACTCTATTAAGCGTTGTAGGTTGTCGAGCTAACGTCTCCGCCAGTTCCTGTCCAATTCGTATGAAAGAACTTCCCTCTAGGCTGATCAATGCGCTCATAAGTGTGCGCACCAAAAAAGTCACGCTGTGCTTGCAATAAGTTTGCAGGCAGCCTTTCACTACGATATCCATCAAAAAATGCGAGACTTGTACTAAAGCACGGACTTGGAACTCCAAGTTTAGCGCTTGTTGCAACAATATCTCTCCAACTATCTTCTGCATCTGTGATCTCTTTAACAAAGAAAGGATCAAGAAGTAAGCTAATCAGCTCTTTATCTTTATCAAAAGCGGCTTTGATCTTGTTTAGAAAAGCGCTACGAATGATACATCCACCCCGCCACATCAGTGCAATACCACCATAATTTAAATGCCAGTTTTGTTCTTTTGCAGCAGCGCGCATCAACATAAAACCTTGTGCATAGCTAATGATTTTTGAAGCATAAAGCGCCTCACGCACATTTTCAACAAACGCTTTGTGATCTCCAGAGAACTTCTCTTTGGGAGCGGCATACACTTTGCTAACTTTTATACGATCATCTTTGAGAGCTGATAAGCAGCGCGCAAAAACTGCTTCAGCAATTAGCGTTACAGGCATGCCAAGCTCAAGAGCACTGATACCCGTCCATTTACCTGTTCCTTTTTGTCCTGCGACATCGAGGATTTTATCGATAAGAAAGCTTCCATCTTTTTCTTTATACGCAAGAATTTGGCTTGTTATCTCGATGAGGTAACTGTCGAGCTGTCCTTTATTCCATTCAGTAAAAATCTGTTGCAGCTCATTGTTATCACAACCAAGCGCTGTTTTAAGAAGATGATACGCCTCACAAATCAATTGAATATCGCCGTATTCAATCCCGTTGTGCACCATCTTGACATAGTGACCCGCTCCTCCTTCTCCAACCCAGTCGCAGCACGGTGTGCCATCGTCAGCTTTGGCAGCAATCGCTTGGAAGATTGGTTTTACCAGCGGCCACGCATCGGGATTACCGCCAGGCATAATCGAAGGACCGTGACGCGCTCCTTCTTCACCACCAGAGATTCCAGCGCCAACAAACAAAATACCCTTGCCTTTTAGCATCTCATTTCGTCTTTCGCTATCAGGGTAATGGCTATTGCCACCATCGATAATAATATCGCCGGGCTCTAGAAAAGGGAGACACTCTTCAATCAAAGCATCGACAGCAGCGCCTGCTTTAACCATGAACATTACTTTGCGAGGTCTTTTTAAATTATCAAAAAACTCTTTGAGACTTTGGGAGCCGATCACCTTTGTTCCCTTTGCAGGGCCCTTCAAAAAGTCATCAACTTTAGAGACAGTACGATTGTAGACAGCAACAGTATGGCCGTGGTCATTCATGTTAAGGACTAAATTTTGCCCCATTACAGCGAGGCCTATTAGACCAATATCAGCTTCTTGTTTAGCCATTACTTCCTCCATTTTACTTGTATTAACAAGTCTCAAAGATTAAAATCATTACCTTTTGTCCTCGTAGCTCAGCTGGATAGAGCGGTTGCCTCCTAAGCGACAGGCCGTGCGTTCGAATCGCGCCGGGGACATTTAAGCTTTAGCTCTCTCGACGAGATAGCTATCGACTCCTTCTGCTATACCTTTTGCTATCTTACTCAAATAGCTGCGATTAATTAAATGAGAGAATTCCTGTTTGTTCGTCATAAAGCCGCCTTCAATGAGAATCGCAGGCATTTTTGTCTCGCGAATAACGCATAAATTCCCCTTCTTCACTCCCCTACTTAACGTGTGTGTTAATCCTATGACTCGACCCAAAACAATTTCAGCAAAACGACGCGCTCTGATATTTTCCCCTTTCTCTTGCGGAGCATAGTAATAGATCTCTATGCCTTTAGCATCTGTACTACGCGCTGTATTAAAATGAATGCTGACAAAAAGGCTCGCTTTACTTCTGTTTGCAATTTCAACACGTTTTTTTAAAGGGAGGTAGGTGTCATTATGTCTTGTAAGAATCACCTGATAACCGAGTTTGTCGAGATAGCGTTTAGTCAATAGAGTCGTCACTAAACAGAGATTTTTTTCACTTAAATGAGAAACTGATGCTCCGCAATCTTTTCCGCCATGTCCCGCGTCAAGAGCAATCCTAATATTCTTACGATCAAGTGAAGCAGATAGAGCTTGAATCTCTATCTCTTCTTGGTAGGAGATCATTTCTTCTTGTTCTGGCTTAGGTGTACAAGAGGTAGCGAGCAACAGGGCAATAAATAGTAAAATACAACGCTTCATGCATGCATTTGTACCAAAAAAGAGAATGCTATTGCAATGTTTTTAGAGAGCACACGACTTTTGCATGCAAATATCTTGTGCAATAGAGAGATCGTTGAAAGGAATTGTTTTATCAGAAAAAATTTGTTTAGACTCATGTCCTTTACCAGCAATTAAGATCACATCATCACATTGTGCACTCTCAATCGCTTTTTCAATTGCACGCTGCCGATCAATTTCAACTTCAAAATTTTTACTCTCGCATGCCCCCTTACAAATATCATCGCAAATTTTAGAGGGGTCTTCTGATCTAGGATTATCCGATGTCACGATGACTCTATCCGCTATGCTAGCTGCAATCTCTCCCATGAGCGGACGTTTAGCCAGGTCGCGCTCACCACCACAGCCAAAAATAACGATGAGTTTTCCTGTGCACACTTCTCTTAAAGAAGAAAGAACCTCCCTCAACGCTTCAGGAGTGTGTGCAAAATCGACATAGATATTTGAAGCGGCTTTTTGAAGACGCCCTTGTACTCCACTAAAATTCTCAAGCGCTTTTGCAATTTGTTCTAGAGGGAATTTCATAGCAAGACCAAGAGCAATCGTTGCTAAAGCATTGTAGACATTAAAGCGCCCAATCATCGGCAAAGAAAAACGCACCTCTTTACCTTCATAATAAACAGTAAATTCACTATGGCTACAGCTGAGGCTAAGATCTAGAGCACGCACGTTGGCATCACTTTTAATACCGTAGGTTAAAGTAGGGACTGAGCTTGCATTAATCATCGCTTGAGAAGCAGGATCATCGCCATTGATAATCGCCCGTTTTTTTAGCTTAGGAACCAAAGAGTTGGGTGAAAGTTGAGAAAAAAGCCGTGTTTTTGCCTCGCAGTATTTCTCCATTGTTTGATGGTAATCTAGATGATCTTGAGAAAGGTTGGTAAACAGTGCAAAATCAAAATCAAGACCAGCTGTGCGCCCTTGCTCTAAACCATGTGAAGTCACTTCCATGATCGCCGCTTTCTGTTTTTCCTCTTGCATTTCCTTTAAAAGCTTATGATTGGTAATCACATCAGGAGTAGTCATCATCGCAGGGAAATGATTATCTCCAATGATCCATTCATTCGTTCCAATCAAACCACACTGCACATTCATATAATCAAAGAGATGTTTAATCAAATAGCTCGTTGTTGTTTTGCCATTGGTTCCCGTAATCCCGATCAACACCATCGATTTTTTCTTAAGGCGATAATAACGCTTGCAAAGTTCATGCTGCATAGCGACTACATCATTTGAAATAAGCTGCGTCACATCTTTCAGAAAAGGATCGTAAAGATCAGAGAGAACAGCAACGGCTCCCGCTTCGACAGCATCCTTTACAAATCTAGATGCATCAAACCGCGCTCCTTTGCGCGCAATAAACAGATTGCCCGGTGCAATATATTTAGAATTTGCACTGATCCCCGAGATCTTCGTCTCCAAAGATCCTTTTGTAATTTTTATTGGCAAATTGCGAATCAATTTCTTTAATTTCATTTCCGATGCCATTCGTTAAATAGATCTTTCAATGCATCCACCTCAGGATACCAATCCGCTTTATCTCTATCATAACGGGGGTCGCCTTTGGGATAACCATATGGATCATCAGGAGCGATACCCATATAGTGCAGAGCACGGCTCGCAATTTCAGCAAAAATAGGCGCTGCGCAATACCCTCCCATATGAGTCTTTCCTTTACCAGGAATATAGCGTTTTTCTGGCTCATCGACCGAAACAAGTAAGATAAAACGAGGATGCTCTGCTGGTGCAAAACCAACAAAACTAGAAATATAGAGCTTGTCACTATATGTCCCACCTACAATTTTCTCTGATGTGCCTGTCTTTCCCCCTTCCGTATATCCATAAATATCTGCGCGCGATCCTGTTCCTCCGGGCTTTGTCGTGTACTTCATTGCGCGTACCATTGTTTCCGCTATTTCTGGTTCAAGCACACGGCGTTTCGGCTGTGCTTCTAGCTCCAACTGCTTATCGAGCAAAACCTCTCCCTTCTTTACAATACGCTTGATCAAGGTTGGCCTCACATCATAACCACCATTCACAATAATGGCATACGCTTTGAGGATTTGAAGGCTATTAGCACGCATATTGTGCCCTAAAACCAATGAATAGGGTGTCGGCACAGACCATTCCAGAGTTCCATTAGGATGAAGCTTCCCAGGTGTTGGCAACATGCCTGGACTCTCAGATGGAATCTCAATTCCTGTTTTAAATCCAAATCCAAAAATCTCCTGCAGTTGAGACCGTATCCAATTTGCTCCCAAGCGATCGGCAATTTTCTCAATAATACGACTTGGATAAACATTGCCTGATTTTTGAATAGCTAATGTAAAATTCATATAGTCATAATATCCAAGATCCAAAATCGGTTTTGTTCTACCCCGAAAGCGCGTATTTTTAACATTGAGCATCTCTTCTGGATCAAAAATTGGTTCCTCTCCCCTCTCCTTAAGATAACAATTTGCTTTAAGAAACAATGTCATCATAATCCCTTTGAAGATAGAACCTGGTTCAATGCTGTCACACACCGCTTTAATTCTAGTATGCCCAACAAGCTCTGGATTATTAAAATATTCGCGGTAGTTCCCCGGTTCAAAAAAAGGATATTGCGCTAAAGCGAGCACTTCACCGCTAAATGGATCGAGCATGACAGCCCATCCCCCTTTTGCTTTAGCTCTCTCCACCCCTTTTTGCAGTTGCTCTTCGACAATCGCTTGCAAATAGTGATTGATCGTCAAGTAAATATCCGCTCCATTTTCAGGATGCTCAAGAATATTATCTGTATCTAAAGGATGACTCGGCGAGCGAAGCAGCAAACGTTTTCCATTTTTCCCTTCAAGCTCCTTATGAAAATAGAGCTCAAGACCTCCAATCGGAATGTACTTGCCCGTTTTAGGGTCGCGATCAGCACGCACACTACTGAGCACCTGCCCAAACAACTTCCCAAAAGGGTAAGAGCGCAAATAGTCCTCGATAAAATAGAGTGCATTACGCGGCAGTCGATGCTCTTTATAATAGCTGCGCCACCAATTATAAATTTCATCTTTAACTGCAGGCTCCATCCATGAAAACAACTTGCGACTACGAGAGCGTTTAGTAAACGCATTTTGCAAATTTGCAATCTCATTCTCATTCGTAAGCTGCAGCTTATTTTTTAAATAAGAGATCATCTCAGTATGACAGCTTTCTGGAATCACTTTAGGATCAATAAAAAGATGAAATTTAGGAATATCAATTACAAGAGGTTGTTGCTTACCTGGATGTCCCGGTTTAATATCAACATTAGAGTAAAATAGCCCTCTTCTAAAAGGGTCTTTGACAAGCAGTTGATGTTGATTTAACGCTTCTTTAGTCCAGCGCTCACCCTCAACAATTTGCAATTTAAAAAACTGCAAAATCAAACTGCTAAAAACTAAAAAAATAAAAAAAGCAACGAGTAATAAGCGTCGCCGATTTTTGATCATTACTACTTAGTACCAATCGCAAGTGGAAGAGCTGGAATTAATCGCTCTTCTCTAGGTTCAGTGATCTCGAGAAGCTCAAGAGCATCCCCTTCTCTCATTGTCAAAATTTCAGGTATGTAAGGATGTTTCAAATGACTGTATTCACTCAGGCGTAATAACTGCATCAAATGCAAAGGATTTTCAAAACGATCGATTTCATATTCAAGCCGTGTATTTTTTTCATTAATTGCTTTTACCTGCTCAGCTAATACAGGCAAATAAATCCGTTTTTCAGTCACGTCATTTTGTAAGTTGAGATATGAATAGAGACAGCTACAAAAGAGTGAGACACATATCAAAATGCGAACGATCAATCTCTGCTGTTTCATCTCTATCCTATTTTGTTGGCACCTTCTCAGCAAAACGCATCTTAGCACTACGTGATCGACGGTTTGATGATATTTCTTTTCTTCCTGCAACGATCGGTTTTTTTGTCAAAACCTCTACCATTTTTTGTCCTTTCTCAACACCACGACCTGCTGCTGAGCGAAACAAATTTTTTACAATACGATCTTCTAAACGGTGAAAACTGATCGCACCAATGCGCCCACCTGGTCCGAGAAACTCTATTGCTTTAGAGATTCCCTCTTCAATTGCAGAGAGCTCTTCATTAACACAAATCCTTAAAGCTTGAAAAATAAGCGTCGCTGGATGGAGTTTCTTTTTACTTCCCCTTCCTAACGTATCACAAATTAAATCAGAGAGTTGCTTTGTCGTCTTAATCGCTTGTTTTCTGCGATAATCGACAATTGCTTTTGCAGCACGACGCCATCTTTTTTCCTCACCAAACTCGAGAAAAATCTCACCGAGTTTTTGTTCAGGCCATTGATTGACAATCTGCTCTGCCGTTAACCCACTAGCAGGATCCATACGCATATCGAGCGGACCCTCTTTACTAAAGCTAAACCCTTTTTCTACCTGTTCTAATTGCATCGATGACACCCCCAAGTCAAAAAAAAACCATCGACTGCTTGAAGTCCTTTCTCTTTCAAATGTCGGTCGAGATCCCGAAAATCCCCCCGAACAAACTCTACCTTATCCTTCCAAGGAGCTAAACGCTCACCTGCAATCTCAAGTGCTACCGGATCGCGATCACAAGCAATATAACGCTCAATTTCCGGATGCGCTTTAAGCACCCCTTCTGCATGACCACCAGCGCCGAGAGTTCCTTCAAAAAACGTCTTAATCTCAAGACCTTCAAACATCGCAAGCATTTCCTCTTGCAAAACCGGCACATGCGCCGCATTAAAATCTCGATCTCCCATATCCACTCTATAACAGAGCAAACTCCTCGCTTTCGCTAGCTGTAACCTTGTCAGACTTTTCTTTATCTAATCCTTCTTGATCAAGAAGCGCAAACGCCTCTTCAACCATTTGCGTCAAATCGCTATCGCTATTTTTACCATCAAGCAGTAATTGCAAATCCGCATCGTAACGATCTTTAGACCAGATCTCGATTTTGTTTAGGACACCAGCGACAACAATCTCGCCTTTAATATTTGCAGCACCCTTCAAATTAGCCGGCAGATTAACACGTCCGAGCTTGTCACATGTTGTATGATGCAGCGTTGAAAAAAAGAGCGTAAAAAACTTTTGGTAGCGACCCAAATGCTGTTTGGATTTAAAGCGTTCAACAATTTTGTCAATATCGCTTCTACGATAAATCGCCAAACAACCACCTAAACCTAATGCAATTGTAAATTCCATTGCTCCATTTTCAACCAAACCCAAACGCATTTGTTGAGGGAGCACAAAGCGCCCTTTATCGTCGAGTTTTGCCGAAACTGATCCGCTGAAGAAGAACTGTCCCATTGCTTTTCCACCTTTTTCCACAATTTAGCACTAAAAATCCTAAGCGATCAATAGTTTTTAGAAGAAAAGTTTCAAAAGCTTTTTTTCAACCCTAAATTAACAGCAACATCACACTTAAAATCAGCAATTTACACGTCATAAAATTCTATGTGGAAATCAGTGGAAAAATCTCATATCGACCAACCCGAATTCAAAAAAATACTTGCCATTCAAAATGGTCTTTTAAATTGAACTAAACCAACATTATTGATTATAATATCCTTAGATTAACCACAATTAAGGCAATAAAATGTCATTTATAACCAATTTAGCCACCCCTGCTGATCAAGAGGTTAGCATAAAAAATATCCTTGATAGCAGCAGTCTTAAAGAACATCTCCCTGCGGAGCTTCTCGAATCATTAGGTGGAGCCAATAATGTCTTAGCGACGATTCCTCAAAATCAACGTGACTTCGAAGAGCCTGCTACCGATTCTCCCACTAGCCTCTTTTGGTATGGTAAAAACATAGATTTAGAAGACATCACTCCAGGACACGCAACCGAGATTAAAATCTTTGCAGATTCTGTAGTCTTTGTCTTACGTAGAGAAATTAAACATTACAGATTTCCTCATCCAAAATACAGCACAAACCCTTTAACTCTGCTTAGATTTTCTAATAAAACGCATACAATTCACGGCCCAGTGGTTACGGATAGATTTCCTCTAAGTCTTTTACGTGGATTCACCAAACCAGAGCCGCAAACATTTTGGACAGAAAGCATGCTATCAATAGCAACTATTGCCTCTCTAATAAAAAATAATACCGAAGTTGTTCAAGATCCAGCATGGTTAATAGATCAAAAAGAGGGAGAAAAAATGATCCAAGAGGATATGGAGTAATCATGTCAGTATCAGAAGCACACAACATTAGAACACCCAGTTATCAAGAGCACGAATCAGACTTTGGTCTTCTTGCGCACCATCTCCCCCAAGAACTCCTCGAGTCGTTAGGCGGACCCAATAATGTTTTAGCGACCATTCCTAAATATCAGAATACCATATCAGCAGAGGGCGAAGGGCCTTCACCTATGTTTGCCTTTTCAGACACTTATTTCTATTCTCATAAATTAACATTACAACCACCTGAAAACTCGACAGAAATTGCGATCTCTTCTGATTTTGTCGCCTTTATCATGCAAAGAAAAATTGAAGCATATCCTAAATTTTTCTCTCCTCCTCAACCCCGACAGCCCACATCACCGACAACATTAATCATGTTTTCCCATTCACTTCATCCTGAAGGGATTATTCTTGGACCGTACGAGAAACTTCCTACAGAACCTAATATCATGCGTCAATGGAAAATGATGTTTTGGCCTTTTAATATGCCGTCGCTTGCAACCATCTCTCAGCTTATTAAAGATCAAAATAAAGTTATCCAAACAACAACAGACATACCAAATATTCCCAGTCTTATAGAACATGCTCAGAGTACACCAATTCCATATGCATGGCTTGGGATTACACATGAGGGCGTTCAAAATGCTAACACATCTTATACTGATAAGCCATGGTTGCTCAGAGAAACTGTTGCGTTCAAATATTTGCAAATACGGATCAGAGAAACAGAAGCAGCGCTAGATCAATCTGACAGCGATAATTCAAACTAACTGAGCATAAAAAACACCACCTGCTATTTGATTTAGAATTCTTGTTACCAAGAAATGAAAAAAATAGCAGAGCTATCAGTAATAAGTCTTTCCCATTTTTCTTTCTTTATTGTAATCTCATTGTAAGTTGATGCAACACAAAGGTGAAAATGGCAGTTGCAACAATAAGCGCAGAGCGCCAAACAAGTCTTCTGACACAATTTGTCCCAGAGAAAATCTTACAGTCTCTTGGCGGGGTGAAAAACATCCTAGCGACAATTCCACAAAATATCACTTTATCGCCCAAATCCAACGAAGAAGATTGGCCCGCCTGGATCCGAAAAATCGATATTCACTATGGAACGGCCTCCAATCCCTTAGAAATTCATGTTTCCGAGCAAGGAGTCATCTTTTTAGTCAGACGCGCCTATGTCGAACACTCCCCATCTAATGGGAAACAGCTATTTACTCTCAATAAGGCTTTATCACTCTTTGCCTTTTATGGAACCAATGCGCTTGACAACTCCAAATTAAGCAATAGCACAGCGCAATTTATGGGTCCTTTTCTAGATTTTAGAAATCGCCTTGAAGAAGACAATGTCATCATCGAATTGACACGAAATAAACAAAAAGAATCCGATGACACTCACAAAGCATCATTTATGCCTATACCCGATCCTTATGATCCCATGACAGGCGTCCGAATCGCCCCCTACAAAAATTATTGCAACCTTGCGAGCATCCTCTCAAATCCTGGCCTTCGTGTTGGAGAAGCAGATGACGCTGCCATCCTTGAATACTTAATACCCGAAATCACTCTCACTGCTCTCGGCGGAGCCTCGTCAATTTTACGCAACTTCACCCACCAAATGGAATTTGGGAGTGCGATGCAATCTCATTTTGGATTTATTCCTCCAGCTCTAGATGAAAATACTATTGAGCAATTAATCGCAAAATCACAAATTAACTATAATTATATCAACGATCGTTATCCCTTCAGAATGTTCATCACGACTTATAGCGTGATTTTTTTTCTCATCCGCCCTTTTAACCATCCTGATGGCACCCTTGAAAAGTCTCTCTGTCTTTTTCTTTTCAATGATCCTGATATCACCTTCATCGGCCCCTTTGTTCACCCCTGGCAAAAACAAATTCCTCACTCAAGCTTCAAAATAGATAATATTGCCGAGCTAACAACAATCGTGAAAGACCCGAAAAAAATGATTGTTCAAGATAATTTATTAGACACTAGTACTTAATCGATATGAACGAGCTACTGAAATCATCTAAATCAGTTAGCGATCTTCATTAGGAGGAACACATGGCTACAATCACAAGTCCATCAGTTCAATCTCAACATATCACCTTTCTCAACAAACTGCTCCCTACGCAACTATTAAAATCCTTGGGCAGCGCAGAAAACATCCTCGCTACCATTCCACAAAACCCCCTTCTGCAAGGAAATCATCCACAAAATAGCGACATTTTATCTTGGGTTGAACAGAGAGAAATTTCCTATGAGATAATCGATCCTGACCACCTTACTGAAATTAGTATTTCGTCACACTTTGTTATCTTCTTAGTCAAAAGAGATTATGGAGGATATACCGACTTCTTAAAACCTGGCCTTCCTGTTGATCGTGCACTTCATCTTTTTCTATTTTCTGATATTTTCCCCGCTAATCAGCCTGAATTTCATCATCAAGCAAGCATGTGTGTAGGACCTTTTCTTCCTGCTGATTTCATAGATAAAAATGGATCCATTGTTTATGAGACATATGATCGAGAAAGTAGAGATCAAATGGCCCCCAATGAAACCATCATTCACCCCGATTTAGATGTACCCCAACTCAACCCATCCAATCCTAGAGAAGGAATTGTATCGGCCTTGGTTAAAAACCATTGCTATCTAGCAAATGTTTTGAAAAGTCCAAACAGATCTATAGGATGGATCACTCTTTATGAAAATATTGAGTATTTACTTCCCGAAAATATCGCCAAGGCCTTAGGAGGCCCGGAAGAAATTTTTCAGAAAAGTCCTATCAACACCACTTTTATCCCATGGATAAAACAAACGTTCCAAGAAGATGCTATAATCCTCGATTCTCGTTTCTTTAACAGGAATCAAGTTCTTCGTTATGAAATTGTAGATGAAAAATATGATACCGAAATTGCATATAGCGATGAATGCATCCTTTATTTTGTAAAACGGTCATTCATCTACGAAGGGAAAAAATATGAAAACACAGTTAACCTTTTCCTATTTGCTGACCCAATTTATAGAAAAAGAGAAATCGCCTTTTTTGGACCCTTTTTTCCTAAAGATCAAAAGCACATCGATTCAATATATTGCCCAGTGACAAATTTCAATAAGCTAGTAGAGATTTTTAAATCTCCTCAGGCGGAAATTCGAATCAGTGACCTTGAGCTGCCAAACACGGTTTCTTAATTATGCAACACAGTTTATCTGTAATAATCCTGCACTCAACAAAGCATCAATGTTAATGCTGGTTTAAGAGTCCTGTTTTTTAAAAGACTTCCTAATTTTTCCTGATTGCGCTACAAATCTTAATCTATTCTTAACTAGGAGTGAAAAATGACAACAGCCGTATCGGAATCCTTAACACGCAAGCAGCAAGTTCAAAGTCTCGAAACTTATGTACCCAAAGATTTATTAGACTCATTGGGCGGTGTCGACAACGTTTTGAGAACCATCCCTCAAAACAACAATTTTCCACATCCTACAAACAGCACTAATCTTACAGATCGTTGTGCGTACCGAGCAAGCAGAAGCTATGGAGAGATCGATTCTCAACACCATACAGAAATCAGTATTTCTAAAGATGTTGTGATTTTTATTGTTCGTAGAAGTGTAGAAAAACATCCTCATTCTCTGAAAAACCAAGGATTACCAGTCAGTTTGATTGCGTTTTCTAACATGCAGAGGACTATCTATGGCCCTTATTGTTCAACAAACTGTGAAATGCATTTCACCCCTAGATTATGGGAAACCCAGGCAAGCAATTTAGTAAGAGATCCAAATGCATCTATTTCTGAAACTCGTATATCATGAGATAAAATTTTGAGATTTTCAAATAAAACAAATTCCCAGGGAAAACAACCTTAACAGGAGTAAAAAATGACAACAGGCGTATCAGAACCCTTAACACGCGAGCAGCAAGTTCAAAGCCTCGAGGCTTACGTACCCAAAGAATTGTTAACGTCATTGGGCGGTGTCGACAACGTTTTGAAATCGATCCCTCAAAACAACAAGTTCTCTCATCCTGAAGATGATAATTTAGCCAATCGACTTATGTATTCGAGATTCATGAAATATGAACAAATCGATGCACAACACAATACGGAAATCAATATTTCTAAAGATTTTGTGATTTTTGTCGTCCGTAGACAAATAGAACGTTACCCTAATCCACAAGGGTTTGAAGGAGTGCCGATAAGCTTGATTGCATTCTCGATGATGGGCAATCATATCCATGGTCCTTATTACCCAGTAGATCATCAAAATAAATTCTGGCCCACATTATCAAAACAACAGGCAATTCGTTTAGTAGAAGAGGAGGTTGCATCGATCACTGAAACTCCTAAATCAAAAGATGAGATTTTAGCCCTTTTTGAGAGTGCAAGCAATATCTCAGGACTTTGTTGGGATTGAATCATGACAACAGCCGTATCAGAAACCTTAACACGCGAGCAGCAAGTTCAGAGTCTCGAAGATTATGTACCCAAAGCACTATTAACGTCATTGGGCGGGGTCGACAACGTTTTGAGAACCATCCCTCAAAACAACAACTTCTCTCATCCTAAAAAATTCATGAATTTGTCCCATCGGATTGGTTGTCAAGGAAATAGAACTTATCAAGAAATCGATGCACAACACAATACGGAGCTCAGTATTTCTAAAGATTTTGTGATTTTTGTCGTCCGTAGACAAATAGAAGATTACCCTAATCCACAAGGATTTGAAGAAATGCCGGTAAGCTTGATTGCATTTTCTCTTGGCAGCCAATCTATCTATGGCCCTTATTACCCAGTAGACCATCAAAATAAATTCTGGCCTCTAATATCTCGAGACGCAGCAATCAAATTACTTACAAACGAAGATGCATCTATTACCGAAACCCCTCTACAAATATCGGAGCTTGCTAGCCGCTATGTAAGCTGCAAGAACAGCATTTAAAATTACCCAGAGTGAATCATGACAACAAGTATAACAGAACCCTTATCTCGCGAGCAGCAAATTCAAAGTCTCGAGACTTGTGTACCCAAAGAATTATTAACGTCACTGGGCGGTGTAGACAACGTTTTGGAAACTATTCCTCAAAACAACAACTTCGCTCATCCAACATCAGAACTTAATGAATGGTTCAAAGCACTTTCTTTTGAAAAAATAAACCCCAAGACTAACTTGGAAATCAGTATTTCCGAGAATTTTGTGATTTTCCTACTTCGCCGTGAAATCACAAATTCTTTACTGGTTGCTCCATTAAGCCTTTTTGTCTTATCAAACAAAGGCTCTTCTTGCACGCTAATTTCCCCTATTGTTCCAATAGAAATGGCTCAAGTCAGGAAAATTCCTCCTAGTATAATCGCCTATCCGGTTCTAACCCTGTCGCAAGTCATTGAGCATAATAATGTGCCAATTTCTTTAGATTCTCTTGCAACAAGCACTCCTTCAAGCGGGAATAGAGATCTTAGTTGCTCTGATGATGAAGGGTTGTTTTCTTACCTCAGAGAAAAAATAATGTACGATGATTTATTTGGATAAGTCCTTTCCTTCCAGCTGATCAATCAAATTATCTTTAGAGACAAATATCAATCTATTGTCTTCATTATTGTGCTTGTAAAACCTATTCAGTTACAGAAAATAACTATCTTCAATTTACCAAAGGCCGAACAATGACAACAGCAATCGCACCCTTAGACCGAACGCAACACATCGCTATTCTTAATACCTATCTCCCTCAAAATCTTCTTGAGTCTCTAGGAGGTGTTGAAAACATCCTAAAGACAATTCCGCAAAACAACAATTTCTCTCATCCAACAGATCATCATCTTGTCCAATGGTATCACAAGACCAAAGCAACATACGAAAAAATCAACCCTAAGCACCCCACGGAAATCAGCATCTCAAAAAGCTTTGTCATTTTTATCTTTAAGAGAGGGTATCAAAACAACGAACATATTCAGCATAGTATCAAAGAACCATCAACGGCAACGCTCTTCCTATTTGGAAATGAGCTTGGCAACTGGGTGTTTTCTCCCTTTCTTTCAAAGAATGATCGGTTATCTGCTATGTCATGGGCACCTCCTCTAGACAGGCCTTATATGGAAAACTTTCACCATGCTGATACGATGGTTCAATTAGTCCAGAATCCCGACAACAATTTTCACAACACCTTTTCATGCACTGAGAATGCTGAGGCAGATTCACTCAGCTCTGCTGGATTTATAGATGAAAGTTCTTCAAGTACACCACCTAATGAATTCGAAGATTTAGTTTATGAAAAACCCACCACACCAAAATCGCCTGGGCGAAACCAGCTTCTTAAGTTAGCCTGCGGGAATAACAAAGTTTTACCTGCATCGACCAATCAATCATAATCTATGCTATTACTGAATCATTGATTCAATTATCTGTAGGTTTTTGAGTCAATTTTTAAATTAACAACAGGAAACAGTTCTATTTTTTTCTGGTTTGGGCTAAAATCCTTTAAACAAGATTTAAGCGGATTATAAATGGCAGCTGGTATTTCAAATAGCTTAACGCCTGAAGAGCAAATTCAGATTCTACAAGATCATATTAATCATGACTTGTTGAATTCATTAGGCGGTGCTCAAAATATTTTAAAGACAATTCCGCAAAACAATAACTTCTCTCATCCAACAGATCATCAGCTTGCCGAATGGTATAAAAAGACTGAGGTCAATTACGAGAAAATCGACCCCAATCATCCTACTGAAATCAGCATCTCGAGAAATTGGGTCATTTTCATCTTTAAGAGATGTTTTGAAAGCCTTAGTCATCTAGATCATAGCATCAAAACACCATCAACAGCGACGTTATTCCTTTTTGGAAACAAGCTTGGCAACTGGGTGTTCTCCCCCTTTCTCTCAAAAGATGATTTATTCCGTGGGAGGGTTTGGAGACCTCAATTAGACAGACCATACATGGAAACTCTGCCCGTTAAAAATTCTCTCGTTGAATTAGTTAAGGATCCCGATAAACCTTTTCTAAGTCATATTCAATGCACTGAAAAAGATGAACGTGCTGAAATTGCTATGACTGGTTTAGCCGTAATGAAATCCAATCCTCCTAAAGCCAATGGAACTGTTCAATCTTTATCGACAAATAATAATGGAACTTCAATATCGAATACTCTAACAGATCAAGAGAAAATTGAACTTATTAAGTCGCATATTCCTTTAGCTCTACGACTACAGTTACGAGGAGCTAAGCGTATGTTAGAAAGGATTCCTCAAAACAATAATTTTGTTCACCCAAACGATCATTTTCTTGCCCAATGGTACAAAAATACTCAGATCGATTACGAAACAATTAATCCTCAAAATCCTACTGAAATCAGCATCTCTAGAAGCTTTGTCATTTTTATTCTTCTCCGGCCTTACGAAGGCTCTAGATATAATGATCATAATATAAATATTCCATCAGCTGTCACACTTTTCCTATTTGGGAATAATCTCGGCAATTGGGTGTTCTCCCCTTTTGTTCCAAAAAGCTTACGGGAAAGCTTCACAGGAGGCTTCAATCCTTCTATTGACAGGCCCTATTTAGAGCGATCTCGCTCCATACATGACTTCGTTCAATTGCACAAAAACACCCAATTACCTTTTGCGAGTCAAATTGAACACACCGCGCAACATGAAAAACATGAAATAGCAATGGCGCGTTTTCAAACTGAGCTATCCAAAGAAGAGTTAGAGTTTAACGCCCTTTTATATAGTATTTTAGCAGACTTACGAAAGAATCAATAATTTTTAGATGAAATTTAAAAGGAATAAAAATGACAGCTGAAGTATCGGGTCCTCTATCAAAAATAGAACAAATTCAAATTCTTGATACACATATTGATTGTGACTTGTTAAAATCATTAGGCGGTGCCCAACATATTTTAGAGACGATTCCGCAAAACAATAACTTCTCTCATCCTGATGACCATTTTCTTGTCGAGTGGTATAAAAAGACTGAGGTCAATTACGAGAAAATAGATCCCCAAAATCCCACTGAAATTAGCATCTCAAAAAATTTCGTTATTTTCATCTTTAAAAGACGTTATGAAAGCTATCATTATTTAGATCATAGCGTAAGGGAACCCTCAACGGCGACGCTATTTCTTTTTGGAAATAAACTAGGCAACTGGGTTTTTTCCCCTTTTCTTTCCGAGACTTATAGATCTGCCGGGAAATTTTGGACCCCTCCTTTAGACAGACCCTATATGAAGAGTGTTGGCGATGACTTTATCGAATTAGTCAATGAACCCACTATGATCTTTTGTAGTCGTATTCGGTGTACTGAGAGCGATGAACACCTTGAACTTTACATGAATGGTTTTCAATTGGAGAAGCCTGACGAGGAAGAATCTGCTAAAATAGGTGAATTTGAAACCCTTTTAGACTCCTTTTTGATTGAGAATAAAAATGCATCCTAATTTTTTATATTAATTGATCGTTTTTTCAATTTATGGTAATTGTGTGTCATATATTAAAGGAATTTATATATGGCACCTTTTACTATTGCGGAAATGCCAGGCGACTTTTATTCGCGCTTTGAAATCGATCAACAGATTATTGATCGAGAGATTTCAGAAAGCGGTCGATATATGCCGCCTAAGACCTCTCTCGATGTTAACCTGCCTATTTATCCCCCTGAACTAAAGGGTTTACTCGACTTAGGCCGCGAAAAAGTCACGTGGGCAGAGTTTTCAACTCCACAAGACTATTTTGCGATGAAAAGCAATTTGTTTACCCACTTGATTATCCCTTCTTTACCTGAAGATAAAAAAGAGGTGCAGCTTGAGAGAATTGAAAAGGCGACAATGCGCGATGCGACTTTTGAATATGACTGGGAGCGCAAACAAGAAATCGAAGGTGAAGCAAATGAAAAAGAAGCTCTCACTTCTCTATTTACGCTTCTCTCTCAACTCGATCGAGATTTAATCGAAATTAATAACAAACGTTCGCAATATCATAAGGGGTAAAAATGAGTCGTATTGATTGGATCGATGTTCTGGGTTGGAATGAAGAGCAAATTACTGATTTGCGTTTAGTCGGTTATAGCTATCTAAAGCAGGGACACTATTCAATCGCTTTGAAATTTTTTGAGGGGTTAAATGTCATAAATCGTGAAAATGCTTACGACACACAAACCCTTGGAGCTCTCTATCTACAGATTGGAAATCATTTAAAAGCACTCGACTATATTGAGAAAGCTTTGAAGCTCGATCCTTATCATGAACCCACTTTAATGAATCGTGCTAAGGTTCTTTTTGCATTGGGCTATAAATTTCAAGCCATCACACAAGCTCGAGAACTGGAGAAAAGCGCAACTCCAGTAACAAAAAATTGCGCCTCAGCACTCCTCCAAGCCTATAGCTAGCCTTACTGAATTTCTCCTTTACCCCCGTGCTTTATCTTCTATTCGTTCAGAATTAAAATCACTTAAGCTAACAAAAAAATCAGCGGGTTCAAGGCACACAGCAAAATCTTTTCGAAAGACGCAGGACAGTGCTATTGCACGGCCAAGGAAGGAGGAGCGATTTGGCAAAGCGAATTGAAGCCAAGACACTTATCGAAAAGTTATGTGTAGTAAACCTGTTTTTCTCTTCCTTTTTTAATGGTGTGCGCGGTATAGAAATCTATTGGTCTGCGCATGCATTGAACAACTCCTTGATGTGTATCAATTCACATGGTAAATTTAGCTACGAAAATCAAAGTCTGTGTTAACAATCGCACAGTCAATAATCTGAGAGTGGGTTTTAGAGAATGCTGACAAGTGATGCTCTCAATATGTGGACGCAGTTTCTCGAGTATATTGAAGAGAAATGTTCTTCAGCGGAATTTGAGAACTGGATTGCACCCATCAAGCTCGCTGAATCTGATAGCGGGCGCACTGTTTTGCATGTTCCCAATATTTTTGTTCAGGAATATTTAATCGATAATTACAAGCGCGATTTATGCGCGTTTTTTCCATCGGATTCTCACGGTGAGCCTGCAATTGATTTTGTCATTGTTGCTCCTCATCATGCTGAGGTAGTGATTACTAAGCCTGATGAAACTACGAATGAAAAAGCTAATGATGATATTCCTCAACAAATCTCGCTGAATGCTTTTTATAAATTTGAAAATTTTATCGAAGGCCCCTCGAATCAATTTGTCAAGTCTGCAGCGATGGGCGTTGCAACAAGACCTGGACGCTCTTACAACCCGCTATTTATTCATGGCGGCGTAGGCCTTGGAAAAACACACTTATTACACGCAATTGGCCATGAGATCGGTAAGAACCATAAAAAATTACGCATGCAATGCATCACTACTGAAGCGTTTATCAATGACATTGTAGATAACCTACGCAACAAGTCAATTGATCGCTTGAAACGCTACTACCGCTCTTTAGACGTGCTTCTCGTCGATGATATTCAATTCTTGCAAAATCGCCTAAACTTTGAAGAGGAATTTTGCAACACCTTTGAAAGTCTAATTAATCAAAACAAGCAAATTGTTATTGCCAGCGATAAACCACCCGGCCAGCTAAAGTTGTCAGAGCGAATGATTGCGCGGATGGAGTGGGGGCTTGTTGCTAATATCGGAGTTCCTGATTTAGAGACACGCGTTGCGATACTACAGCATAAAGCAGAACAAAAAGGAATCCGGCTACCAAGTCCTATCGCGTTTTATATCGCAGAGCATATTTTTAATAATGTGAGACAACTCGAAGGTGCTCTCAATCGATTGAGCGCCTATACGAAGTTGATGGGTTTAGAGGTGACTGAAGAGGTCGTTGAAAAGAGTTTGGGAGAGCTGTTTCAGTGCAGTCCAAATCAGAAAGTAACAGTCGACAATATTTTACGCTGCGTATCCACTCTATTCGATGTCAGCGTCAAAGATCTTAAAAAGACCACACGTGCGCGCTCTGTCGCTTTTCCAAGGCAAGTTGCGATGTATCTCGCAAAGGAACTGATCAATGACTCTTTAATGAAGCTCGCTTCAGCATTTGGAGGGAAAACTCACTCGACACTAATCCACGCCTGGAAAAAAATTTCCGGACAGCTTGAAAAAGATGAAACTTTACGCCGCCAAATTCAAATGGCCAAGCGCAATTTAGAAACCTGAGGAAAAAAATGTTTAAGAAGTTAGGATCGTACTCTCCCGATGAAGAAAAAGCCAGCGCAAGCCCTGGAGAATTTGTAAGCAACCCAAGACCTTACACACCACCTGTTCAAGAAGAGCGTCCTATGCTCTCTGCTCCTTCTATCGAAGTACCAGAGACCATCCTCGGGGAACAAGTGTCTGTAAAGGGTGAATTGCAATTTGACGAGCTTTTACGCATTGATGGCACTTTTGAAGGTTCTTTGCATTCCAATGGAAAACTGATCATTGGACCTAAAGGCCTTGTTAAGGCAGATATCTCTTTACAAGAGGCGTATATTTCCGGTCGAGTTGAAGGGGATATCACAGTATCAGGTCGTCTTATTCTGCGCGGTGAAGCAGAAATCTATGGCAATATCACAGCGCGTTTTTTAAGTGTTGATGAAGGAGTGACTATCGTCGGTCAGGTTAACGTCTCTCCTACAGGGAAAGAAACTGCTACAGACTCCTATGAAGACACATACGATTACAATAATGAAGAGCCTTTCTAGCGCATAGAAGTGAAACTCAGAAAGTAGAGCTTGCGGGCGCAGCCTTCGCTGAGCACATAGGAAATCTCGCGATAGCGGCGACTTTTTGGGTTGTGGCAATCGCTAATTAAGAGAATCACTTTATCACCAATAATCATATCTTTGGTCCATTTGAAGCGCAAATCATCAGGGAAAAGACGCCTTTTTAAAAGATCAGCAAAAGGGATCTGCAAATGAGAAGCAATCATTTTTGCAAGTAAGCGATTACCATCCTCCCCTTTTTGTAGACGAGCCAATTTTTTTGTTGGAATATAACTAATCAAATCGGGCAGCGGCCAACCCATTTTGTAAAATTGCATGATCATGAATGAACACATCAGTTCGTAATAGCCATAGCGATCTTCTCTCCAAAATTCACGTAGAATTTTCACTGCAAGTTCTGTCTCTTCAAATGCTGCGGCTACACGTATGTAACCACATGAGGTAGTGCGGCACTGCTTGCAGGACAGAGAAAATCGATCAAGAGGACGAAAACAACAGATACAGCGAAATTTAGGATTGATCCAGTGTAGCTTAGTTAAACAAGGTTCACAAAAAAGAGCTTTACGATCTTTGAGATAAAGTTTGCAAGAAAGACATAGTGGCGGATAGACAAAATCAACGCACTGATGCCATATCGTCTTAGCTAAAGAAGGCATTATGAACCTGCTTTCTGCAAAGGTTTTTTAGAAAAAAAATCTCTGATTGCGAACAGCAGCTGCTTAACAAGGCCTGAAATGCGTTTCTAGGCAGGCTCATTACTGCAAACTATATTGAGGCTTTGCTAGATTTCCACGGATAGACAGCGTAAAGGGTTGGGTGAGTTTGAGCCATACCTTTTGTTTCATCGCTAAATCGATATGAAGTCCTCCGTTGAGATCAAGATAAGAGCTCATCACTGGTTCTTTGAGATAAAAATAAGAACGCTTTCCCTGACTATAGCTCTCTTTTAAAGCGGTGAAAAAGAGTTTGCCATCGCTCACCTCAAAATCGAGCTCTCCATGAATTGGAGTCAACAGCTGCCAATCCACTCCGATATTTTTTAAAAGCTCTAAGGGAATATCAAATAGGCTTTGATCATTTTGTTGTTCAGTTGTAAATAAGAGATTACCTTTACCGTGAATGCTTTTAAGGTCAGTGGCTATTCCATTGAGATCATAAATGCTCATATTGCGAATAACAACCGGTTTATCAACGAGTTTTTTTCCAGATGCGAGAGTGAATAGACCTGGCTTAAAATCTTGCAATCGAATGAGTGGTATCGAAAGATCCCATTGCTCTTGATTGCGTTTAATCTCAATCTGCTTGATTAGCAAATTCCCTGCACGATCTTCTAAGCGCACATTACGCAATTGCACAGTATTTGGAGAGATTATTAACTCACTATTAAACTGATCAAGTCTAAGCTGGCAACATTCAAAATTTTTGGCAAATAGACGGCCCTCAAAATGCAGTGGTTGACATAAGTCGAGATTTCCTTCGAGATAAAATCCTTTACCCAATTCAAAAGGTTTGAGTTGTTTTGCAATTGATGCGGGCAAATAAGTAATCAGCCTTTTTAAATCGATGCGCGCTCTACCATTCAATAGATCATCTTCTAAAGAAAAATGCGCCTTGATTCCTGCGATTTCTCCTTCGATTTGTCGGGATTGCCAATTGCCATCCTCTTTTTGCAAATGAAATGCTAATGCATCTAGACTCGATGGATCGTAAAGGTTGCCTTCTAAATAGCCCTCTTCACTTTGAGTAAGAGAAATACCGAGTTTTTGATGCTCGAGTTCTAGTAATGCCTCAACTGAGCGCGCTTGATCAGTGATACTCCAGCAAATTTTCTCTAAATAAAAGGGTTTGTTTTGAAGTGTATATAATCCATCGCGTAGAGTTCCGCTAACTTGCCAATCGTTTTTTTCTCTACTAAAAATCAAAGTTCCTTCTAAATCTTGACCACACAATTCTTTGAGATCATGAGGAAGCATACTGCGCTGCATTAACTGATAGAGAAATGCAGAAGATACAAATAGATAGGGTGCATTAATATTGAAGCAGTTTTTTGCAAAATCGCAATTTTCAATCATCCATTGACACAGCAGCGCATTTGAGTCTTCATCAGTGATTTCAAAAGAGCTCTCATCGAATTTTATCCCCTGTCCTTTTGTATAGCTCCACATGGCAGGGCTTTGCTGTTTGAGTTTCCAACCGAGTGAATTTATCGCTCTTTCTTTGCAAAGAAAGTGACCATTAATTTCAGCAAGAGATCCTTGACATGTAATCTCTAAACCTAGGCTCTGATCAATTAAATGGGGATCAAGAGCAAAAAGAGAGCTAATCAAGTGGCTAGGACTAGCAATATCACATGATAGTGCCGTGTTAAACTTCTTATCGATCAAATTGAGATTGCCTTCGAGCTCAATTGCAAAATCCTTTGTACAAAGGTTGAGTTTTTGAATCCGAAGGTCTTGCTTAAGCGGATTAAAATCCGCATTAAGTTTTAGAGCGCTATTACTAACAATAGACCAGATATCATTTGATTTTTTTGCGCGCACATTGAGCGCTTCTCTTTTGGAATCGCTAATAGCAAGATCAATGATAGCGCTATCTGCTCTATAGCTACAACATACTCGATAGTGGTCTGCTAAAGAGTTAATCTTTATTAAAGAATCGAGAAACGGATGGGGATTAATCGTCGCAACGAGATCAGCTTTTGAGGGCTCACACGAGGAATTTAAGTGTACGACCATCTTTTCAAGAGGCTGTTCTAATATGTGATTTTCATGTCCCTTGCAAATCAAAATAAATTGATCATCATGCTGCCCAATATCGACATGCACAGAGGCAACTTCGCGCCCTTGATAATCACAGCGTGCCCTGCCCTCTCCTCTGCCTTCTTTCCAATTGAAAAAAAGTTTGGGGATATTAACCTTTGCTATGTGCTGATCATGAGTCCATTGCCCTTGAATGTTTTTTAGCTCTAGAAGTTTCTCTTTGGAACTAATAACAAATTTTCCTGCGATTTCTTCAATCGATGCCGCATTTAAATTCCCCTGCTCAATTTCTCCACTAAGTTGCCAGTTCATTTGATCACTTTCAAAAGGCAAGCGCGCACTCACTTGAAGCTGATTTTCAGGGATATAAACTTGAGCTGAAAAATGCTCTCTTAGAAATGGGATCTGACTTAGATCTAGATTAAAAGGTTGATTTTGAAAATTAATCTCCCAATTTTGATTTCGTTTAAAAGCGGTAAATTCTCCAGCAAGTGATAATTGTGATGAATGAAAATTGAGTTGATGTTTTGTGTCCTCAAGACGTTTGTTCCACGCTAAAGACGCTTTATCAAAATGCAGGTCATGACGGTGGAAATCGATATTGGCATTTTCCATCCGAGCATTCCCCGAAAGCGTGTTTGTTGCAAAATAATAAACCAAAGGTCCCTGGTCAATCTTGACTTTCTCTGCTATCAGATTAAACTCAGGATGTGACATTGAGAGATCTTTAAGAGCACAATTTACAGTGATAAAATCGCGTTGCAGATGAAGATTTAGAGTTCCCAAACCTTTGCATTCATTAACAGGAAGTACTGTTTTCCAAAACGGATGGAGCTCTTCAAGAGAGAGCTCTGTGATTTTCAAATCAGCAGATGAAAACGTCTTTTTTTCAAAATCTATTGAAAATGTTGCAGAGAGCCCACTACACAATAAATCGCCAGAAAGCTGCTCATTTTGCCAAGAAGCTTGCACTTGGGATAACATCTGCTCCTCTCCAGGAACAGAGAGATCAATGCTAAAACGCTCTTTGCAATCAGCAAATTTCAAGGCAAATGCATGCTCTTTCAACACACCATTTAAATCAGCATTCTTCCAAGAACCCTCTGAAAACAACGCATTACCAGATAAATCATTAGCAGTAATTTTTTGCCAGGGAGTGAGCAAATCGCAACGTGCATTATAAAACTGAAGCGATCCACAACTCAATTCCCACTTCTGCTCTTTATTAAATTTTGCATCAATTGCAGCATTGGCAATTTTTGTTTCCCAGCTTTGATCTTTAGCATTGATATGCAAGTTTTCAACGATGAGTTGTTTTAGCTCAATGCTAGAAGAGGCTAAATCATACTCAAACGCCCCTTTACTTCTTCCCTGCTTGATACTGAGCAAGGGATCTTTTATAAAGAGATCGAGAAAATCTTTATC
The DNA here is from genome assembly GCA_021772335.1 of Chlamydiota bacterium. Taxonomy (GTDB): domain Bacteria; phylum Chlamydiota; class Chlamydiia; order Chlamydiales; family Rhabdochlamydiaceae; genus JAJFMD01. Next base: position 56,366 of record JAJFMD010000006.1, on the reverse strand, counting down.
AAGTCCGTCGAACTCTCCAGAAATTTGCTTGGAGCCTAAATTGAGTACAGTTTGATAATCAATTTTGGCATGCTTAGCCGGCAATTCGATGTTGCCGTTTAAATGCAGCTCATTATCACTCCATTTTCCCTCGCTTTGGATATAGAGCAGCTCATTTTGAGCGATGCTGCGTAAACTGCATAACAAACCGAGATCGACAGTATGTTTAATTAGGAGATTGCTTTTTTCACAGGAAAAATCGCCATCACTCCAAGAAGCATCCTGAATATCAATCGTATAATTAGCCTGATCAAATAGATCTCTAAAATTATCAATCTCATGCTCACAATTTAAGGAACCTTCTCCTTTAGCAGCAGTAAAAGTTCCTTGAGCACTTGGCAAAACAAAGTTTTCAAAAGAGAAGGAAGCGTTTGCAATTAAAGGAAGCTGGCCAGCAGGAACACACCCAAAAAACTGAAGATTGATATCACCTTCTAAACTAGTTAAGTGATGATCATTTGGCAAAAAGCATTTGAGAAGGTTCACTTGCTGATTATTAAGTTCTAATTTGCAATCTATACAGCGAGAGAGTGTTTCAAAATCGAAAGTAAAAAAAGGTTTTTCCTCTCCAGGAAATGCGAGTGTCGTGCGCTGCATCTTTTGCATATCAATCGCAGCGGGCAACATCTCAAGCTTAAGAGAGAGCACATCCTCTTTAACATGATTACAAAGAGCAATTTGTCCATTCTCAACAATCAATTCAAAAGTGAAATATTCACTTTCTTTTAGAGAAAGAAATGGCGCTCCAAGTGCTTTGGATTGATTAGAATAAACTTTAAGTTGGGAATTCTTGAGATGTAAAGCGCAATGAATGCGCTTTTCCTTCCAAGCAATTTTCCAATCGAATTGAGCACTTGGAACAAGTAATTCGCCACTCGAAGTTTTTATTTCAAGTTTGTCGAACATAATTTGATGATCGACAACATTGATTTCAGGGTGATTAATCGAGATGTTCTCATCTTTTGTAAACTGATGAAGTGCAAAGCGCGCCGAGGCGATATACAGTTGATCGCGAAACAAATAAAGCGCGCAAAGAAAAAAAGTAACGGATAGAAGCAGAGGAAAAACGACTGCTCTTTTTTTATGTTGTGAAGATCGCTGTGCCACTAGAAAACCTATCAAAAAAAAGGATTAGCTAAGCCTTATCGCATATTTAAAGAAAAACGACCAGTAGCGTTATGTTTTTTCTTTTGCTTTCCCAAACAAAATCGATTATGACATTTAAAAAAAGGGGTATGTAATGGAGAAGTACGATTGGAAAATCACTTTTGCGGAAGGGATTTTGTTGATAATTCTAGGTATATTTGCAATGGCTCTTCCTAAAGTTACTGCATTCACCTTTGAAATCTTACTTGGCTGGATACTTCTTATCGTAGGTGTGATTCAGATTGTCGCTTATTTTAAGCAGCGCAAACACACTCTTGATTTGATCAAATCGCTATTATTTATAATTGCCGGCGGCGTGTTAATTGCCTACCCTCTTGGCGGTATTATTACGCTAGCTCTCGTGATCTCTCTCTTACTTTTTTGTGAAGGAATTGCTAAAGCAGTGGTCGCCTATCGACTAAGGATTTTCAAACCCTCGATTTGGCTGTTTCTCAGTGGATTAATCTCCATTACTATTGCGATTCTTGTTTGGACTCAATGGCCGAGTAGCGCCCCATGGCTACTCGCATTATTTATTGGAATCAACCTTATCTTCTATGGAATTTCTCAAGTGATCTTTGCTTTAAATCTTAAACCTAAGTAGATCCCCGAAAAACTTCTGTCTAAAATAAGATTTTCAGACAGACTCATTATGATTCTTGCTTAAAAAAATCAGCAGATCTAATCTAATTAAAAAACCAATTTGAAAGGTAATTTTATGATTCGATACCCCTTAGATTTTAAAGTTGAAGCTTCTTCTGATGCCCCGATAAACACGACATGGACATCAAAATCTCATCTCGATTTACCGCCGATTCCAACTGCTATTCCCCCCGAATTCCAAGGACCAGGAGGAGGCTATTCCCCTGAAGATCTTTTTGGCCTAGCAATTTTAAACTGCTTAATTGCGATGTTTAAAGTGCTCTGTGCACGCAGCAAGGCGAGCTTTGAAACAATCAATGGTACAGCAACGATTACGATCGATCGAGATTCTAAAGGAACACCAGCCATTACGAAAGTCGCAATTGATATGAACATTACTGGATCTTCTGACTCCAATCAGATTAAGGAACTTTTTGAACAAACAAAAAAATACTGCTTGGTTTCCAATGCCGTTAAGGTCGAAATCGCCTATAATTTAAACATCACTTAGAGGTGAGAAATGGGTAGTAAAAATGTTGATACTCAAGTTGTAAAGAAATCTAAATTACTGCCATGGATCGTCTGCTTAAGCGCGGCTCTCTTTTTTTGCTACGAGCTCATCCAACTGCACATGCTCAATTCGATTTCTCCAATGCTGATGAAAGACTTTGGCATTCAAGGAACAAAGCTCGGCCTTCTAAGTTCAACCTATCTTCTCGCCGATGTCATTTTTTTACTTCCTGCAGGAATTATCCTGGACAGATTTTCCACAAAAAAAGTGATTCTATCCTCTCTAGCACTCTGCATTTTAGGAACATTTGGCTTTGCATTAGCGAAAAGCTTTAGTGTTGCCTGTTTCTGTCATTTCATCTCAGGAATTGGCAACGCTTTTTGTTTTTTAAGCTGTATCATTCTTATCTCTCGTTGGTTTCCAGCTAAAAAACACGCTTTTTTAATTGGACTTACTGTGACGATTGCAATGTTTGGAGGAATGATTGCTCAAACACCATTTTCTGCACTTGCTCAAATGCTATCTTGGCGTCAAACACTGCAATTAGATGGATTATTTGGCATTTTCATTTTCATCGTTAATTTGATTTGCATACGTGATGCGCCGCTTCCAGTAGAGAAATCCAAGAGCCTCAATATTTCTCAATTGCGCAAAGAGATCCGCGCTTGTATGAACAGACAAACACTGCTACCTGGCCTATACACCGCAACAATGAATCTCCCTCTAATGCTCATCGGAGCTGTCTGGGGTAGTTTGTTTTTAATGCAAGTGCATCACATCCCGCTATCTAAAGCAGCATTTATCACTAGCATGGTGCATGGAGGCACTATTGTTGGCTCTACTTTCTTTGGTTGGCTTTCTGACAAAACAAGATCGAGACGTCGCTGGATGCTACTTGGTGCTCAACTCTCTCTTCTTATGCTGCTGTTTATTCTTTTTTATCCCTCACCCTCTTTTCTTCACTTGGTGATATGGTTCTTCCTTCTCGGATTCTTCTCTGCAACACAAGTATTAGGATATCCAATCATTACAGAAAGCAACCCTCCTCATCTCACGGGAACATCGATGGGGATCGCGGCTGTGCTTATTATGGGTCTAGCGGGAATGACTCAGCCAATATCAGGAGCTCTGCTCGATTTTTTCTGGGATGGGTCAATGTCTAGTCAAGGACCTATCTACAACTTTAAAAGCTTTCTAGGAGCCTTTTCTCTTTTCCCTATCGGTTGTTTAATTGCTCTAGCTTGTGTGATGAACATCCAAGAGCCAGAAAAAATCGTCTCTGAGACCAAATAAAGAGGCATTCTAGACGAGAGTCGGACAATTCTTTACGAGATCATCGCGGCATATTGGTCAGAAGATAGAAGATCTTCGCATTCTTCCGTTTTTTTTATCGCAAGTTGAAATAACCAGCCCTCCCCTTCAGGATCACGATTAAGTAAATCAATGTCGTCTGCTAGCTTCTCATTAACAGCGATGACCTTACCTGTAATCGGTGCATAGATGTCAGCTGCTGCTTTAGTCGATTCAATCACCGCAGCTTCTTCCTGCTTATTTAACTCATCACCTACTTTAGGCAACTCAATATAAACAATATCTCCAAGCTCACGCTGAGCATGCGCAGAGATACCGACATGAGCTATACCATCTTTTACCAAAACCCATTCATGTGAATCTGTAAATTTCATACTTTCCCTCAACGGTTTAAATGGAGCGATGCCCATAAATTAGGATGACGCTCAATTGCAATCCGACGGGATGAAACAGCAAAGTGTTCAGGAAGGCCGGAAGAGCGGTTAATACGGTAGGTAAAGCCAAGCTGATTAAAGCTTTCTGGCTCATAACTAAAAAGGCAATCCGCAGGCAATACAATCTGCATTTGATATCCTTTTTTAGAAAACTCGGTCTCGAATGTAATCTTATTTGGATCACACAGCTCGTGAGCTTCATCGGTTCTAAAGCGCGTGAGTTCCTTAACCTCTATGCCCTCAACATCTTTAGGCAAAAAGCAAAAATGATGACAAAATTTAGTAACAAATCCTGCACTTTTATCATTGCGCGTATCAATAAAAAGCTCAACGCTATCCCCATCGCGATAATTTGGGAAATTAGAGCCTTCAAAAGGGTGATTCACCTCAATATAGAACATCAAGGCGCTTTCATTCCAAAAGAGAGCAACACGCGTAAAATTATCCTTATCGACAAAACGGCTGAGAGGCGGCAAAAAGTCTGTCTTTTTACACTTTTTTGGAAACCTCTCAGCATATGCAATTTCACATTCAAAAGAAAAAAAACGCAGAGGGGACAAACTTTCGAGATTCTCTAAAGGGTGAGGACTGCTCACAGAGAAATCCCCTCTCTTTCTTTGATCTGCTCAAGAAGCTGCGCCATTAAAGTGCGTTTAGCATCATCAGCGAGCAATTTCCTTCCTTCTTCCGTTTTTTCTTTTACAAATTCCTGATCGAGAAAATGTTCTTCGATATAGAAAAAGCGCAGTTCATTATTTTGAGTACACTCAATAGGAGTAAATTTCTCATCTTCACAACTCAGCAATCTTTCAATATCTATTTCAGAACGATCATTGCGCGTTAATCGATCATGACGCTTCACCAAACGCCACTGTTTTTGAAGAGCTTCCTCTCCATATACCGGCTCTTTTGAAGACGAAGTGACAAAAAATTCAATATTCTCTGAGGCATTCGTCTCTAACAAACGCAATACTTTTCGCAAATGAGCATGAAAACGATTGGCAGTATAGAAACTTCGTTTTTGATTTAGATCACTCATAACAGGCTCTTTACCAGTCGCTTTATGATAATCTTGCTCAATATCTTCTAGCAAACTATTAAAATAAAGCATTCCGACTTCTTCCTTCACTTGCTCAAAAGGCATCCACTCTCCCTCATCATTGAGAAATACGTTTGAATCTTGATGGCGAATTTTAGGATAAGCTTCTTTAAGCAGATTAGTAAGTAGTCGATCAAGAATTTCATGTTTATTCGCTTCTTGAAAAGTTAAAATCTCATTTTCCTCAGAACGCTCGATTAATTTGATCGAAAAATAATGGCGTTTATCCGGAGAATAAAACCCAAGCTCTTTGTCAGCTTGCAGCTCCTCACCACTTAAATTCTCACCATTGGATAGTGCCGCTTTTGAAAGCAGCGTAATAAGCTCTTCAGGATCTTCGATTCCATGCAAAGGAATCTCTTGATGAGTTTTGCCCACTTTTATTACAACTTTTTGTTTTAAGCCATTTGCAAGCTCTTCTACAATCCAATCGCGATGAGAGTTAATGATTTCACTTTGAGCAAACGCATCAACTTGAAGTCTCATTGCTGTATCGAGATTGTCTAAAGCACGGTAACGACTTTCCTCTGTTGAGCTATCTAGAAATGCTAATGATGAAAAATGATGCTGAATCAATTTAAAGTTCCCTTCATCTACTTGCCAATTCCAAATTTGCTTAAGCGAAATACGCGGGGCAAAAGCAGATTGATCAACAGAACTATACTCAATGGTAAAGTGCTTTTGTAATAGTTCAGGACACTGCACTTCTACTTCAGATACGCTTTTATAAAGAGCAGGTAAAGCGAGATCACTACACCCCCCTTTTTCAATACATAAGCCCACTTTATTGATATAGTGTTGCAATTTAAAAAGTTCCCACATTTTATGCATTCGCAAATGAGGGGGCAACTCATATTGATTTATCGCGACACCTTCTCCGGCATAGGAAGCAAATTCTTCATAAATAAAGGGATCGAGATAAATGCTATTTCCTACTTCGTTAAATACACGGCGGAATAAAGAAATGTGTCTCCACGTATCAATCAGTTTCCTTTCGCTAAGATGCATCATTGCCAATTGCTCTTGAAACACCTGCTCTGCTTTAGCATAAGAAGGCTCTTGCTGCATAGCCTCTAAATTGTCATAAACATTTTGCAAGAGTTCGGCACGAACTTCTTCATCATTAACGCGATACCCTTTTTGCTGCGCATGATTCGCCGCATGAATAATAAACTGAGAAATTAAATCGAGAAATTTTGGGCCAAACCAGTCGCGCTTAGTGTGAAAACCAAATAAACAGAGATCTGTTTGAGGCAGTTGAGGATCGAACTGAATCCAATTGTACTGCTTTTGTTGATAGAGCAAAACTTGGCGCAATATTTCCGGAGAAAATGCGGTTTGCTTCATATAAAGATCAGCTAATAGATTGAAATTTTCTACATTACTCAATGACTTACTTTTTAATTGAACTAAATCGTCTCTAATTGTTGGAGCAAAATTTTGCCAAACCATTTCAGCGCTGATAAACGGAGCCCCGGGATGCACATAAGGAGAAAAGCGCTGAGCACGTTGCAATCGATCATCAATATCACCTGAAAGCTCTTCATAATAGTTTTCCACGAGCATTCCAGCTAATCCAGTATCTAAAAAGTCCTTCTCAAGCACGCCATCATTAAATAGAGCGCTGATACGACTATGATGCTGATCTTCTCCCAGAAGAAAGTTCAACATTTTGATCTCCCCTTCATAAATCGGCTTGCCATCGCTAGTTTGGCTAACAATGCGATCTGAGGGCTGCCCAGGAGTCATAAATGTGTTGAGTGTTCCAAAAAAGGAAAAAGAAATTACAACGACAATCGTCGTAAATAGAAAAAATAGGCGTTGATGTCTTCTCAAAAAGGCGAGCATAGCTTTCGCTCCTGTAAGTTATATTCTAATATGCTTTTGCAAACAACACGCGCTGCTTACTTGGCTTACCCGTAATAATACACTTTCCTTCTTCACCATCATGGTCAAGAGGAATACATCGTATTGTTACATTCAAATCATTTTTAATCTGTTGTTCTACCGCGCTCTCTCCACTCCAATGCGCTAGGGCAAATCCACCGTGAATTTCTGGCTTGTTTCGATTTTTTGGTGTGAAGAAGGCGTAAAAATCGTCCTTAGTATCAATTTTCTTTATGCGTTGATCGCGAAAAGCGCGTGCACGCTCAAAGATTTCGTTTTGCATTTCATCGAGAATAGGAATTATTTTTGTTAATAATTCAGCACGCGAGAGCTTCATCACTTCTTTGTGTCCATGAGTACGACGAAATAAGCATAATTGATCACTATCGATATCGCGAGGACCTACTTCCAAACGAAGAGGCATACCCTTTTTAATCGCTGACCAGCTTTTTTCCCCGCCACGCAAATCGCGCTTATCAACCGTCACTTCTAAATCTCTCTCTCCATAGCGCATTGTACTCAATTCCGCTGCGAGCTTCTCACAATAAGTCATCACATGCTCGCGCATTTCTTCTTTGTGCACAATTGGGATGATTACAAGATGTTCAGGTGCAATACGCGGAGGGCAGATAAAGCCATCGTCATCACCGTGGATCATGACCATCGCACCGATCAATCGTGTTGTAATTGCCCAAGAAGTAGTCCAAGCATAGCTGAGATTGCCATTGCGATCAGAAAATTTGATATTTGAGGCTTTAGCGAACTTTTGTCCTAAAAAGTGGGACGTTCCTCCCTGCAATGCTTTATGATCTTGCATCATAAGCTCAAAAGTATAAGTCTCTTCAGCTCCAGGAAAACGTTCGCTTTCTGTTTTTGCTCCACGAATAAGAGGCATTGCGAGCATATTTTCAATAAAATCACAGTAAATATCGAGCATTTGGAAAGTTTCTTCCAAAGCTTCTTCTTTTGTCTCATGTGCTGTGTGCCCTTCTTGCCATAAAAATTCAGCTGTGCGCAAAAACAAACGCGTACGCATTTCCCAACGGACTACATTCGCCCACTGATTAATCAAAATAGGGAGATCACGATATGACTCAACCCATTTCGAAAACGTTTCGCCAATAATCGTCTCGGAAGTTGGGCGTACGACTAATGGCTCTTCAAGTTCTCCAGCTGGCTGCAGTCCCCCACCTTCTTTTGCCTCTAGCCGATGATGTGTGACAACAGCGCATTCTTTAGCAAATCCCTCGACATGCTCCGCTTCTTTCTCTAGAAAGCTTAAAGGAATAAAAAGAGGAAAGTAGGCATTTTTATGACCAGTTGCTTTAAACCGTTTATTAAGAATGTATTGAATATTTTCCCAAATGCTATATCCCCACGGCTTAATCACCATACAACCGCGTACAGGAGCGTGCTCGGCAAGCTCTCCAACTTTGACAACTTGCTGATACCATTCAGAAAAATCTTCTTCTCGTGTAGGAGTAATTGCAGTTTTAGGTCGTGACATGACTTTCTCTCATTTCAAGATTTTTAAAGGAATGAATAAGAGCTCCTTTTAATTGCTCTTTTACTTCCGCATTCTTTTCAAATAATGGCTTTGTATAATGACTCATTGCCTCAAGAACACCGGTATCTGGCAGTAGGACATCCTCGATCAGCTCGAGATCTGGCTGAAATAAAGAGATTGTTCCTTGATGCAAAAAGCCCTGTTTCATTTTGCGCTGCGCTGCTCCGGCAATTTTTCTGCCATTGAGCACAACATCATAACGTGTTGGACGTGCCATACAAAAAGATCCACACTGCTCTGTCATTTTAGGCGCATCATCTTTGATCATCTCTAAGTCTTCTCCAATTAGGGACACGACCGCATTTTGCACACATTTGTTCACCAACGCATAGTTCTCTAATGTCGCAGTTGAAAATAACGAGCTCTTCGCCGGCACTAAAACTGAAAATGCTAAATCCCACAGATGGAACACAATACCTCCCCCTGTCGGGCGCCTTGCAATATCAATTCCACGCTGTTTAAGCCGTTCTAAATTTAAAAACTTTTCCGGCTTGATGAAATAGCCATGTGTAATACTTGGATGTTCCCATTCATAAAAATGAATAACAGGCTGATCATTAAGCTGATCGAGCATTTCTCTATCGATGCGCATATTCATTTCTGCGCTATCTATGCCCGTATCAATCACTTTCCAAAGCATCGCAACCAAAAAATTCTTAAATGGAAACAGTTATATCATATGGAGCTTTTTGCAGAGAACAGGAACCTGATTTTTTCCTGATTTTCATCATTTTTAATTATTAAAAAATAATAAAGAGAGATTTTTTTTTCTTCATGTCGTTGCCAACAAAACAATTGGAAAAATAATGAAAAAAATCACTTGATAAACAGTTCGTAATTTGCCAAAAAAAGAATAAATACCTAGACTAACAGTACCCCGGGCGAAAGTGGCCGGTGATAATAGGAGATAAAAGATGTTTGATAAGTTTACCAACCGCGCCAAGCAAGTGATTAAACTTGCTAAAAAAGAAGCCCAAAGACTCAATCACAATTATTTAGGGACTGAACACCTCTTACTTGGACTACTAAAGCTTGGCCAGGGTATTGCTGTTAATGTCTTGCGCAATCTCAATCTCGATTATGAGACAGTGCGCGCTGAAGTGGAGCGAATCGTCGGTTATGGACCTGAAATACAGGTTTATGGCGAACCTGCGCTCACTGGCAAAGTTAAAAAAGTATTCGAATATGCCAATGAAGAGGCAGCGAACCTCAATCATAATTACGTCGGCACTGAACATCTTCTCCTCGCTCTACTCCGTCAAGTTGATGGCGTTGGAGCACAAATTCTTGAAAATCTCAATGTAAACCTTAAAGATATCCGCAAAGAAGTTTTAAAAGAGCTAGAAAGCTTTAACCTACAACTTCCACCAATGGGCGTTCAAGGAACTCCACCGACCGGCCGCCAAGCGCAAGAGAAAGCTCCAGCAAATGACAAACTTCCCGCATTGCGTGCTTATGGTCATGATCTCACTGAAATGTGCCGCGATTCTAAACTCGACCCTGTAATCGGTCGTAAAGAAGAGGTTGAGCGCTTAATCCTCATCCTTTGCCGCCGCCGCAAAAACAACCCCGTATTAATTGGTGAAGCAGGTGTTGGTAAAACCGCAATCGTTGAAGGTTTGGCTCAAGCAATTGTTAAGGGCGATGTACCTGACCATTTAAAAAACAAAAAACTCATTACACTCGATCTCACAATGATGATTGCCGGTACAAAATACCGCGGTCAATTCGAAGAGCGCATCAAAGCGGTCATGGACGAAGTGAAAAAGAATGGCAATGTCCTCTTATTTATTGATGAGATCCACACTATTGTCGGTGCAGGCGCTGCAGAAGGAGCAATTGATGCTTCTAATATTTTAAAGCCCGCCCTCTCACGTGGAGAAATTCAGTGTATCGGCGCAACCACTCTCGATGAGCATCGCAAACATATCGAAAAAGATGCTGCTTTAGAGAGACGCTTCCAAAAAGTTCTCGTCGCTCCACCATCGGTAAAGGAAACTGTTCAAATCCTCACAGGCTTAAAATCTAAATATGAAGACCACCATAAATGTCTTTATACTGATGAAGCGATCGAAGCAGCGTCAGTTCTTTCAGACCGCTACATTGCAGGCCGTTTCCTCCCCGATAAAGCAATCGATCTAATCGACGAAGCAGGAGCTAAAGGACGCATTGCAACAATGCATCAACCAGAAGAAATCTCCTCTACCGACCAAGAAATCGAAGAAGTGCGTCAATCTAAAGAAGAAGCGATTGGCAACCAAGAATATGAAAAAGCTGCCAAGCTGCGCGATAAAGAGAAAAAGTTACGCTTGCAGCTACAAAAACTTCTCGATGAATGGGAAAAGCGCAAAGATGAACAACAAGTCATTATTGATGAAGAAGACATCGCCGCTATTGTCTCAAAACAAACAGGGATCCCTCTCCAACGCTTAACCGAAGGAGAAACAGAGAAAGTTCTCAACATGCAAGAAGTTCTTAAGGAACACATCATCGGACAAGATGAAGCAGTGATCACTGTATGTAGAGCCATTCGCAGAGCTAGAGCTGATATCAAAGATCCTAATCGCCCAATTGGTGCTTTTATGTTTCTCGGGCCAACAGGAGTTGGTAAAACCTTGCTTGCTAAAGAACTTGCTATCAACATGTTTGGCGGAGAAGACGCTCTTATTCAAGTTGACATGTCCGAGTACATGGAAAAATTTGCCATCAGTCGTATGACTGGTTCTCCTCCAGGATATGTTGGTCATGAAGAAGGTGGTCAACTTACAGAACAAGTACGTCAACGCCCCTATTGTGTCGTCCTTTTTGATGAAGTAGAAAAAGCGCATCCCGATGTGCTTAACCTTCTCTTACAAATTCTCGAAGAAGGCCGCCTCACCGATTCATTTGGACGTAAAGTTGATTTTCGCAACACGATTATCATCATGACCTCCAACTTAGGAGCTGATTTAATTCGAAAATCTAGCGAAGTGGGATTTGGTGCTGAAGAAAGCATGCCTACTTATGAAGGGATCAAAGAAAAGATTGACTCTGCAGTAAAGAAAGGATTCAAGCCTGAATTTCTTAACCGTATGGATGACATTGTGATCTTCCGTCCACTAGAGAAAAAAGAGCTTCTTCAAGTGATCGAACTCGAAGTGACGAAAGTGATGAAACGCTTGGAGCGCAAAAACATTCACATCAGACTCGATCAAACAGCTAAAGATATTCTTGTTTCCAGAGGATTTCAACCTGAGATGGGAGCGCGTCCTTTACGCCGCACCATTGAACAATATCTCGAAGACCCTCTAGCTGAAAAACTCCTTCTTAACCCAGGGAAAGGAGGACGCTGGTTTGTCACAGCAGAAAACAACCAGCTCATTTTCAATGAAGATAGCGAAGAGGCGACTACCTCAGAGAACGATCTCGCCACATCCTCCTCAGAATAAACCCATTAAGCCGCAATTTCATTATTGCGGCTTTTTTTGTAATGCCCTAATTATAAGCATCTAAAGAAATTTCTCTACAGTCTTTATCTAATCTTAACCGATTTAATTGAAATTTAAGGCGTTTTCGTATATACTGGTTAAAATAATTATTACATAAGAGGTGATCGATGACTACATCGGCAACTTCCTCACCATACACTCTTCCTGTTCGCTCCTCTGGACCCCAAGAGCCTTTCGATCCAGACCTAAGCTATGGATCAGACTCCACTACTTTTACCGGCTCAGGATCAGCTGCTTCAGTCTCTTCGCATGTGCAAAGAGTTTATAAAGCGACAATGCCCGAAAGACCTCAAGAACCAGGCTCTAGCTTTGTTAAATCACTCATGCCTAAAAGAGTGTATCAAATGGCCGTAGATGGACTCTTGCCCATGGCACAGTGTTCAGCACACGCTCCTTCTGAAGAGAACCTCGATAAAAACCGCGCAGAACTACTCTCCAATCTCGGCGGAGACATCATTTCCTTTTATTCGGCAAATAACAACAAAATTGACGGTTATATCCACAGACAGCCTAGCGATAAAGCAGTTTTATATATTGGCGGACGCAATACACCCTATGAATGGAATGAACCGCGCCTTAAGCCGCTACAAGATCTCGGCATCACTGTCCTCAATGTCAACCCCGGCGGAGTAGGACGTAGCACAATAGCAGGCAAACCCACGGCTGATTCTCTTACGGTAGATCTTTTTTCCGCTTTTCAATACCTCGTCGACCATGAACACTATGAGCCCGAAAAGATACTGATTTGGGGATACTCTCTAGGGGGAAGCCTTAGTGCGACAACGGCAGCTCTTATTGAAAAAGAATATCCTAAAATCAGCTCTAGGTGCTTGATCGAACAAACATTTAAAAACACAGCCTCAATAGCCGCTCAATCCACTGGTACTGGATTTATTGGAACAGCTGCGAGCTACGCTATTGGCAAAGTTGGATTTGATCTTGATACACACGCATCTTTTAACTCACTAAGAGGTGAGCGCGCTTTTGTATACCATCCCGAAGATGCGGTCAGTCACAGCTTTCATGATGTTATTCCTGCCTACAGACAGAATAATCAAATCAATGTCATTGAACTCTCTGAAACTTATAGCCCTGAGTATCCAGAACTTCTTAAAGGCGGATTAAATCAGCTTTTAGATTCTCTCAATACAGAAAGTGCGATTTCTCATCTTCGTCATTTTTGCGAAACTCTTGCTAATGAAACCCTCACTCCCTCAGCAGATCTACAAGCAATTATTAGTTCACCCATTGATAAACAGAGTTTCTGGGATGATCTTCAACAAGATCAAGATAAACGCAGCGCTTTCATTGGTCATTTCAAATCGCTTTTAAATACTCCTGAAGCAGTAAGTGCTCTCGGCAAAGCATGGAAGTCAAGCTCGTTACTAACTTCATATAACGAACTCGTTCTCAACCAAATTCCAGAGCGCAGACCCCATGAAAAAACAGATCACTATCCTTTAGAAGAAACGATGATCTTCAATGCAGCTCGTAAACTGCTTGGATTACCACTTACAGCCTAATGTCTAAACCTACTGTTGTCGTCGGCATGTCCGGCGGTGTTGATTCCTCTGTCTGTGCTTTCCTGCTTAAAGAACAAGGCTATCATGTCATTGGTCTATTCATGAAAAACTGGGAAGACGAAGGTGAACATTGCTCTGCAACAGAAGACTACGAAGATGTTGCGCGTGTTTGCGATCAGCTCAATATCCCCCATTTCAGCGTTAACTTCACTAAAGAGTATTACGACCTTGTTTTCACTCAATTTCTAGATGAACTCAAGCAAGGATTAACTCCTAATCCCGACATCCTCTGCAACCGCGAAATCAAATTTAATCACTTCTTAAAAAAAGCACGAGAGCTAGGCGGTGACTATCTAGCAACAGGCCACTACGCACGCCACGATCAGGGAATGCTCTACAAAGGACAAGATGCTAGCAAAGATCAAAGCTATTTTCTCTATACCCTCAAATCATCGATTCTAGATCAAGTACTTTTTCCTCTCGGCGCACTAGAAAAAAAAGAGGTGCGCGCACTTGCTAAAAAAGCAGGCCTTTCAACCGCAGAAAAAAAAGACTCTACCGGCATCTGCTTCATCGGCAAGCGCAAGTTTGGTCCTTTCTTAAGTGCTCATCTCCCCTATCAACCAGGAGAAATGAACACCCTTAAAGGAAAGAGCATGGGAACGCATTGCGGCCTTGCTTACTATACAATTGGTCAACGCAAAGGACTTGGTATTGGCGGAGAGGGAGACGCGTGGTTTGTCATTGGAAAAGATGTGAAAAATAACATTCTTCTTGTCGAGCAAGGCGATGATCATCCTGCCCTCTACACACAAACAGTTCATGCTGACCAACTCACTTGGGTCAATGATCAAGAGCCCTCTCTCCCCTTACAATGCTCTGCAAAAGTGCGCTACCGTCAAACCGATCAACCGTGCACAATCACTGCTATTGAAAATGGTATTGCCACCGTCAAATTCGATCAAAAGCAACGCGCAGTAACACCAAGCCAAGCGATAGTCTTCTACCAAGGCACCTGCTGCCTCGGCGGCGCCCGCATCATCCCCTCTTAACTACCTAATAATAAAAAATGCTCAGCGGATTCAAAAGATTGTTAAAAATCTGCTTTCAGTGATGGGATTTTAGATTTTTTAGAAAAAAAATTAATTGTGCTCAGCGGATTGAGGCCAAGATACTTATAAAAAAGAAGACTTCCACTACATAAATGCAACGGAAGTCTCTTGTGAAGCTTAATTATGGAAGTGACTATGGCGAAAACCATAACCGGCATAGATAATAATTCCTACACCCATCCATACAGCGAGTTGGACCCAAGTCACAAGCGGCAACAAGATCATTTGCGCCACGCATGATCCAATCCCTAGCAAAGGAATTAAAGGAACAAGAGGAGTTCTGAAAGGACGCTTTAAATCAGGCTGCGTGCGGCGTAAAATTAAGACACCGAGACAGACGATTGCAAACGCCATCAACGCTCCCATCGATGTAATTTGACCAAGGATCCCAACAGGGAAAACTCCTGCTACAATCACACAAGCAGTCGTCACTAAAATTGTATTGATTACCGGTGTTCCAAGTTTTTTGTTAATCTTCCCCATAAATGGAGGCAACAAACCATCACTAGCCATCGAGTAAAAAATACGTGTTTGACCAAGCATCATCACGAGAACAACAGAGCTCAATCCAGCAATAATCGCAATCTTCACAACAAAGCGCAACCAAAGGAATCCAGGCCCTAGAGCATTTACTGCCACCGCGAAAGGATCGGGTGTTAATAAAAGCTTGTAACTTACAACACCAGTCAAAACAATCGAGACAACGACGTAAACAACTGCTGAAATAGTAAGCGAAGCGATCATCCCAATTGGTAGATCTCTTTGTGGATTACGGCACTCTTGACCTAAGGTAGAGAGAGAATCAAAACCAATAAATGCAAAGAAGACCAGCCCTGAAGCTCTAAAAACTCCACTCCAACCAAATTCTCCAAAAATACCTGTATTTTCTGGAACAAAGGGAGTGAGGTTATCAACATTGATATAAGCCGCACCAAAGGCGATAAAAAGCAAAATGATTCCAATCTTTACAAAGACCATCACATTATTGAATAGCGCTGCCGCGCGTATCCCGATAGCGATCATAGCACCTAAGCATGCAACGAGTATTCCTGCAGGTAGGTTAAAAACAGCTCCGGTTCTGCTCCATCCAGTAGCAATATCATAGGCAAGAGGGGCTTGATCCCAAAGAGAAGAAATTTTCCAGCCAAAGTCGGCCATTAAACTTGCAAAATATCCTGAAAAACCAACGGCAACAGTTGCTGACGAAAACAGGTACTCTAAGGTTAATACCCAGCCAATTACCCAAGCGCTTAGCTCACCAAGGGTTGCATAAGCATATGAATAAGCACTACCTGATGTAGGAATTAATGCGGCAAATTCTGCATAACAAAGAGCAGAAAAGACACAAATTAGTGCAGCAATAATGAAAGAAAGCGTTACAGCAGGGCCTGCATATTCTGCAGCGGCTTGACCGGTTAAGACAAAAACCCCCGCACCAATAATGGCTCCAACTCCTAGAGCTGTAAGCTGTACAGGGCCTAAATGACGTCGCATCCCTGACTGCGTATCTGATGCTTTATCAACTAAAGCAGCAACTGATTTTTTTGCGAATAGTTTTTCGAACATGACAACACATTAAGTTAAACTGCCCCCCATCAAAAGGAAGTCGATTATCAAAATTCGATTCCCTTCAAGATGAAAAGCGTAGATTCGCTTCCCATGAGCGAATGAAATCGAGAAGCTGTTCTTGATTTGGTTTCAATTTAAGAAACTCAAGAGCAGGTTGATGGGCGCATAAGTGTGCCAATTTTGCAAGTAGATGTAAATGCCTTTTGTCTGAACTTGCAAAAAGAAAAAAGAGAGTTGTAATAGGTTGATGATCTAAAGCATCATATTCAAGCGGTTCATCTGGAAAGACTGTCACAACAACATCGTATCCTTTTTCAAGCAAGAAATCACGGGTATGAGGCACTGCAATACCGCGTCCAAGCGCAGTAGACATTAAGCTCTCACGATCGAGTAAAAGATCTGAGACACCTTCAGCATCAATTTTAAGAGAATCAGCAACTTTTTTCATCGTATTACGGATAACAGTTTCTTTATCTTTTCCAACTATACCACGATATACAGATCCTTTATGCAAAGCTCTATAAAGAGCGAACTGTTGCCATCCCGTTTGTGTTTTACCAAGATCATCCTGCTTTCTCTGCATCATCCAATTTTCAATCTCAATGCGGCTAAAGCGATACTCATTACCCATTTTATACGCAGGTATTTTTCCCTCTTCTACCCAATTCTCAACAGCCTGTTGCTGCATCCCTAAAAGATCTGCTACATCTTCAACCTCTAGATCCATGCCCTTGCTCCTTGAGTAAAGTAATTAACTCAGCTGGTGTTGCTGCTTTGATTAATTTTTTTCTCTTTTGTTCATCGCGAATCACCAAAGTCAATTGAGATAATATTTTTAGGTAATCATTTTGGCAATTATCAGGACCTCCGATTAAAAAGATTAGTCGGACAGGCAATTGATCAAGCGCATTCCACTCAATCCCTTTTCCCTGTTGAACTCCTACCGCAATAAAAAATTCGTTATAGCCCTTAAGCTTAGCATGGGGAATTGCAACCCCCATTCCAATCCCTGTGGATACAATGCGCTCACGCTCTAGAATTGCTTTAAAAAAGGCTTCCTTATCATGCAATTTTCCCTGTTGATCTAAACAATCAATCAAACGCTTAAGCGCTTCATCGCGATCACTACAATCTAGAAAAAGAGCAAGAGGCTCTTTGAAATAATCAGAAATAAAAATGTTTTGCTCACGCTTCATCAATTAAGACCAGTTGAACCAAATCCTTCAGTACCTCGAGCACTGAGCGCTAATTCTTCAACAACAGAGAAATCAGCACGACAGACAGGTGCAACGATAATTTGCGCAATGCGCATCTTCGGTTCGACAGTAAAGATTTCTTTACCATGGTTAATTAAAATCACTTTGAGTTCTCCCTTATAATCTGAATCGATTGTACCGGGAGTATTGAGAACAGTAACACTAGATTTAAGGGCAAGTCCGCTACGTGGTCGAACTTGAACCTCGTACCCTTCAGGTATACCTAATCTCAAACCTGTTGGTATGAGTTTGACTTGACCTGGCTCAATTTCAATAGGTTGATCAATGCATGCACGCACATCGGCTCCCGCCGCATGCTCACTTGCATAGTAGGGAACGAGCTCTTTATCTTCTGTTAGGCATTCAACGATTAGCTCATCAAGCTTCTGTTTCATCATTTTCCTCCAGTTTCTCTCTTTTAGGTGAGAGAAAGTCGAGAAAGTAAAATAGCTTTTCCTTTAATTCATGTCGACTGACAATCGCATCAATCATCCCCTTTTCGAGTAAAAACTCAGAGCGTTGCGCTCCTTCAGGCAGTTTTTGCCCAATGGTTTGCTCTACAACACGGGGACCTGCGAAGGCAATTAAAGCATCAGGCTCAGCGATATTGATATCGCCCAATGAAGCGAAAGAGGCAGTTACACCACCCGTCGTTGGATTCGTTAAAATTGAAATATAGGGAAGACCTTTTTCATGAAGCTTTGCTAGAGCTGCTGATGTCTTAGCCATCTGCATCAATGAAAGAACCGATTCTTGCATTCGCGCACCACCCGAAGCCGAGACGATAACAACAGGAAGCTTCTTTTCAATGGCCAATTCGATTATTCGAGTAATCCTCTCTCCAACAACAGATCCCATAGATCCTGCCATAAAAGAGAAGTCGAGCACGGCAATAGCCACCTCGAGTTTTTTGACTTTACCTACCCCAACAACAACCGCTTCATTATTTTCGGCCTTTTCCTCTGCTTCTTCCAACCTCTTACTATAAGGTTTAGAATCTACAAACCCCAGAGGATCTGTCGATTTGATATTGCCAAATAATTCACTAAAACTGCCTTGATCAAGTAAGAGATCTAATCTCTGCTTTGCCCCTAATCGGTAGTGGTACTCACATTTAGGACAGCAGTGATCATTATTTTCGAGCTCATTGGCATGAACCATCTCATGACACTGCGTACATTTAACCCACCCACTGTAACCATCGCGCTTGGTCATTTGTACTTTGATCTTAGGCGCATTGAGTGAAAACAATCCCATAAAAGCCTTTACACCTTATGATCCAGCATAAGCTAACCCGTTAACTTACAGAAAGCTATATGCTAGATTTATTAAAAAAAAGTCATCATACCAGAAAAAACGATTAGAAACAAGGAATACACTATTTAAAACCGAGCTAAATAAAATTTTAATATATAAATTCTGCCATATCGAAATTACAAAGAACTGAAAAGCAATTAAATTAATTGTTTAAATAATTTTTATATAGTTAAATAAATCAAATTTAGCAATTAAATTAAATACTTTGCACAATAGATTTTATGCCCTTCAAATCCCTATCTCTCATGCAGAATCTCAAATTTTCTTAGGAGTTCAGGAACTTTATCAAATTTAACAGGTCTATCCTTATGCTCTGCTTTTTCTTTCCCTTCTTCTAGAGAAATCTCATAGAGCAGTTTTCGGCGTCTGATAAAGAATCGGGAGAAGTCACCTCAAACTGCATTGGATATTTCTGATAAACAAGAATCTCTTGAAGTCTTGAACTAAATGATCTCAGCCCTGATAGCTAAAAATTATCTGGGCTTTCTCATCTTTCGTGTAAAACTCCGATTAGCCTTAAAATTTCAGGAACTTTTTCACCTCGGAATTTCCCATCATCATCATAGAAGCTATTTTTGAATTCAATTTGACGATCAGATGCAAGAGCTTCTTCGATTGTTTTGTCTTTTGGACAACGAATCCAAAAAGGTTCACTTTCTAAAATTTTGCGTTGTTCTTCTTCAGATTTTCCATCTATAGCTTGCTGAATATCATTCCAATCTAAGCGCTGCCAATCATCTGGTATATTGTTACTCGACATCAACCAATAGTCAATAATATCAGAATCGATTTCTTTGGTATCGATCGCTCGATTGATGCGATGGACTATGTAAGCTGCTGAATAAACATGATCAAACTGATTTTCAGCTGTTTTTTTTGTCAAACCGCGATGATATACATAAGCATCACCTTCATAGGTCACTCCTGAAATTCCACGACTTTCTCCAATCAGGGAAAGATATTGATGTCTCTCATGCTTCTCATTGCCCTCACTTTCAGGATCGGGATTGCGAAAACTTACCATAACATCGTTCTCCAAAACAGAGCGTCTTTCTCGAGCTAAAATTTGATTCACTCTCGCTTCGAAATTTGTTGCAGCAGGTTTGCTGTTTAAAAGATCAAAATGTTCTTTGACCACATCAATATGAGCTGTACCACAGAGTTGTCCGGCACTGGCAAAATCAAGCAAAAATGTAAAAATTTTATCGAAATTATCAACTGTTTTTTGCTCGCAAGCAATAATGATGTTTTGGAGGAGTTTTTCGAGTTTACTATAAAATTCTTCTAATTCTTGTGGTGTTTCTCCAGTGGCTATCACGCGAGTACGATTCTTAATATTGCTGATCAGTCTTTGTAATTGATCTCTGAGTTGATTAGGTGAAATCCCTTCTCCCATAACACTTAAACTTTCAGGATTGCGATAATAAGGACTCCCCTTATCTGTAAAATCAACCCAATCTAAAAAATTCATCAATTGATTTACATCACAGGACCTCGAAGGTTCGGGAATGGGATCTTCTATACCCTTTGAGTAATGAATTAAATCGATTTCATTTTGATAATTAAGAATAAAATTATCGATTTCATCAAAATTAGGATAAGCAGCTTTTAGCTGAGAAAGAATTTCTTCTCTTTTTTGAACACTTTTTGTATTTAGAAGATCTCTGGCTCCATCAAAATTTCCCAACAGTAATAAACTTAAAATATCAAAATCGATACCTTTTCTACATAAATTCGCAAACTGCCCTATGATTTGATAACTTCCACTATTAATATGAGATAGTATTGATTTTCTTTCACGAATCTCTGGAGAGGGTGTCATTTGTTGAAAAGGATTTGCCCCATGATCCAAAAGATACTGCACTAAATCCATACGATTATGAGTTAATGCTAAATATAGTAGAGGCCCATTGCCGAGATCACGATTAATATCAGCACCTTTTGCTATTAGCGCTTTAGCAAGGTTGTCCTGACTTTCCTCAAATAAATGAAACAAAACATCAAACTTTTTATTTATATCTAAGCCACTATCAAATAAAGCCAATAAAAATTCTTCAGCCTCAGGTCCATCTTCGATGCTTTGCACAGCATCGACTATGATGTTGTTATAGAGAAAGTTTTCATATTCTGGACTGGAAAATTGTTTAATCGCCGCCTTACGTTCATCAGCAGAGAGTGCTAAAAAAGAGCTTCTCTCTTCTTGATATTCTTCCGAAAGATAATCAACAATAAACTGCGGCATACTCATCTCATCGACCAATGTTTTAACTGTATCATTTGAGTCATAGTTCATTACATCATCTCCAATGAATATATCAGCTCCAGCCCGAATCAATAGTCGTGCTTTTTCAAGTTCTCCTAGTTCAATCGCAATATTTAACGGAGTTTGATATTGATTATCGACTGAATTGACGTTAGCATGATTGGAAACAAGAAGTTGAAATAATACCTCCCAATCATTACGAGAAAGAGAAAGCACATCCTGAGAAAACATGTAATGCATCACAGTTTGCTCTTTCTCATTTTTATGATTTACATTTGCTCCATGTTCTATCAATAACCGAGCTACATCCGGAAGATTTCCAGAAATTGCAATAAATAAGAAAGATTTATCACCCGGAATGGCGTTATTGGCATCTGCTCCCATCTCAAGTAGAAGAGTGAGCAGATTAATATCCTTTTGCCCGAATCCTGGAGGGGAAATGAATTCTGAATAAAACAGTTCATTCAAAACATTTTCAAATTCTAAAGGGCATTTTTCTTTGAGTTCAGTTAGCGCCTTCCTTTGATCTTCTGAAGATAAGCGATCTTTTACGAACTGATTCTTGTTTTGGTATCCACGAAAAAACGCTTCAAAAATAAGGTTTTTTATCAACGGAGTATTGAGATTAGATGCATTTTTAAAAAAATCCATGAAATAGGGATCATTTCTGTAAGGTAATGGATCAGCTCCAGCTTCGATCAATACACTTAATATATCATTATCTTTCCTCCCTAAAGCAACTGATAAAGGAGTTTGTGAATTTTGATTCATTGCATTTACATTCGCATTTTTGGAGATCAGTTTTCTGACAATTCTAGACTTAAGATCCTCAGGAATTTTAGCGCGTAAAACTAAATGTAAAGGAGCATCTCCACTAAGACCAGTCGAATTGACATTAACACCTTGATCTATCAAAAATTCAATTACGCGCTGCATTGAAGGGTTTTGTTCTATTTGTCCCAAGAGATTGTGGAAAAAGGATGGATCTTGAATTAGTTGATTCTCATCAATGATCATTTTGGCAAAATCTTCTCGATCATTTTCGATTGCAGCGATTAGGGCACCTAAATACCAAGGTGTCTTTTGATCTTCCCAAAGTTTGAGTTCTTTTAATATTTTTCTTTGAACATCAGGGGAATCATTAGAAATTTGCAAGTATTCCTTAGAATCTATTTGCATTTTATTGATGAAAGCATGGCGTGAAAAGGGGTGAAAATCAGGCAACAAATCTTGCAATACCCTTTCTTTATCCTCAAAACTCTGAACGGAATAAACTTTTTCAAATAGAAAATCTAAAATGCGCGTAGGATCCTCAGAACTCACTGCTAGGCTTAAGAGTCCTGGATCCTTAGTAATCATAGCTTTGATAATGTCTTTATTTTTTACATTTGCTGCATTAACTAGAGGGATGGATCCATCATTATCTTTAATTCTAAGATCAGCGCCTAACTCAATAAAATCGAGAGCAAACTTTGCGGAATATCGACTCACATAATGCAAAGCTGTCCTTCCATCGCTGGTTCTGAGATTGAGATCAGCCTTTTTGCTCAACTGCTCAATCAATGCGATAATTTTTGGTTCGTTTTCACTATCAGCACCTATAGAAAGCAGCAAGGCTATCAAAGGAGGAGTAACTATAAAGCGATTGACATCACAACTTTCCTCTTGAAGTAGTCTCAAGGCAATATCAAAACGTTGATCGCGAATACTTGCTGAAAAGGGAGTGTCATTCATTCTATTTCGTGAATTTAAAAATGCTCCCGCTTTGCATAAAGCATCAACAATGATCAGATCACCATTTTTAACCGCACAATGTATTGCATCATTACCATCAGAATCTTTGTGATTTAAATTCACCCTTTGCTCAATGAGAAGTAGCGCAGCTTCAATGTTTCCATTTTTTACTGCAAGAATCAGCGGTGTCTCTTGAGAAGAATTGACATGATTTATTCCTAAACGCTTTGTTATCAATTGATTAATAATGCTTTTCGTTCCTTTTGTTGCTGTAGTAGAATTGAAACCTGCTAAGAAATTGTTCAAAAACGTACTTCCTCCATCCACAATATTAAGATCATATAACTCACAAGCCATATTCACATATTCGAGATCTTCCTCTACCTCTGCGATATTTAGAAAGTTGTATGCACAAGATTGTAATGCTTTTTCACTGTGTAATTTCTTAATATTTTCGATGATATTTTGACGCTCAGCTACGCTTTTTTGTCGTAGATTTTGAGCAAAATCTGAATTTAGAAGACGATAAATTTCTATTTCCTGAAGAACATCCGGATCAATCATTGAGGGTATAGACACATACTCGCTAAAAAATTCCAATAACGTCTCGTTTGCGTCATTAGTAGAATAAATAATTTTGGGATCGGCTTGGATAAATTCTCGAATGATGTCGGCATTTGTTGTTAAAAAAGCAGGTATATCTCCAAGCATATTGCGAATATAAAGATTCGCCTTTTTTGCAA
Organism: Chlamydiota bacterium; assembly: GCA_021772335.1. Classification (GTDB taxonomy): domain Bacteria; phylum Chlamydiota; class Chlamydiia; order Chlamydiales; family Rhabdochlamydiaceae; genus JAJFMD01. The sequence continues at coordinate 32,725 of JAJFMD010000006.1, read as the reverse complement.
TTAATTTAGCAACAACAGTTTGAAGATTGAGCTGTGCAGCGTAATGTAAAGCTGTAGTATCAATTAGTTGAGCATCGACCTCTATATTATTACAGTCAAGCAGTCTAAGGGCAATTTCAGGATTTTTCTTTATACACGCACACATTAAAAGAGTAGTCCCATCTTCATTTTTTCGATTTGGATTTACCCCCGCTGTTAATAATAGATCAACTATCTCGAGTTTTTCATTATCAATAGCGCTAAAAAGAGCTTCTTCCCCTTCACGGCCTCTAATATCGCATTGTCCACTTTGAATAAGTGCACGAGTGACTTCGACATTACCACATGAAACTGCAAAAACAAGCAAAGATGCTCCCCGTTTTGCAGCCTCTTTTATATCTACACAATGTTGAATCAAATCAATCGCCAATTGTGTGCTTCCGTAATCTGTAGCTGTAGCCAAATGATCAGAACTTACAACTACACCCTTTTCCAAAAGAAGTTGTGCAAATTTTCTATTTCTAAAAGTACACGCTTCAAATAAAGGGTGGGATAACTCAGTAACATGAGAAAAATAACCTTCAACAATAGGCTTTATTTCATCTTTCTCAAATAACTCTTCAGGAATTTTACTTAAAAACCACGTAACAGCATCCAACTGTTCTAAAATGTTATCTCTTAGATATGCCGCAACAGCTAATGCTGTCTCTGGATTTCGTTCAAAAACTTCTTTTACTTCAAAGCTATAATCTCTGTCTTGTTTTTGACTATTTATAGCAAATTGAACGGCATAATGCGTGTTTTGATTTTCAACTAAACGTTGAAAAGGAGAATCTCCATTCTTATTTTCTGCAAAACTAAAAGGAAACTTTTTATTTAAAAGCAGCTCTAATACTTCAGCATTCTGGGGGTAAGAACAGATGAAATGGTAAAAACTATTTCCTTCACTATCCGTTGAGGACCCTGGAGAAGTGTTGCTCGAATTCAATAAAAACATCAGAATATCATGCTGCTCGGCTTTGACTGCATGAGAAAAAACGTTTAATCCTTCTTCATCAACAAAATTAGGATCAGCATTATGCTCTTCAATCAATACTTTAACTAAATCAAAGTTACCCATTCTGACACTATCTTTTAAAATACGACCAACATGGGTTTGCCTCTCCGCTCCTTCTAAAGTACTAATAAAAGTGATCAGTACTGCGACATTACTGTCTTTAGGAGCAACGGATATTACCTTTTCAATTAGAGAAAGATGTTGCATTTTCCAATCTCGATCTTTTTGATCAAACTGTTGAATAACATCTCGAGCAAATGACAAATCTTGTGTTAGATGCTCTCTCAGGGCATCTGTAGTACTAAATTTAACTTCTCTAATAACGCGATCAAAATTTGAAGGAGCAGACATAATATTAACTTGTTGTTTTTGTTTTTATAATAATCTAAACAAAATAAAAATCCAAACTCATTGCCTACGCAATCAATGTATGTTTTTAATTACATAAAGAGTTTAATGCTAAGTGAAGATGACGATCTCGCGTATTTAAATGTTTTATTTGAAATTATCTTGAATGCAAGACACCAAATTTTCTTAAGATTTCAGGAACCCTCTGAAATTTAAACGGCCTTTCTTTAAACTCCACCCTTTCTTTCCCTTCCTCTAATGAAAGCCCATAAAGTAGTTTTCGACGCGCCTCAATTTGTTTGTTGATATTTGCCGAGGTGCATTGCACGCCATGGATCGCTAGATTGCGCACCTTCTTCTCGGGAGTTAGAGTGGGAGTGTCTCGAATAGCGATGATTTTCTGCCAATTATCAGTCACATTACCCGCCCCATCTGTAGGGACCCAATCTTCAGGAACCTCAATTTCCTTTGCCTCTATTTCCTCATCTTCTTCAGTCTCATAGAAAGAGAGGACATACGCTTGTTTTCGGTATACATTAATCACATCCTCTAATGTCTTCCCTTCCTCCCACACAATATTGTAATCAAGAAGAGCCTCTCTTAATGCCTCTTTATCATCTCTGTAACCGTAGATGAGAGCTTGAACCTCTTCCCAATCTGATGGAAACCAATCGTCGGGCATCAATTCTTGAAGAGTGTAGGCAATAACATCTCTAGGAATTTCTCTGTTTTCAATCGCTTCATAAACACGTCTTGCAATGTAGGAAGGTGAATAGACATGATCAAACGCCTTTTCTGCGATCTCCTTGCTAAAAACTAGGTGATATACATATGGGTCACCAGTATATCTAATTCCAGGAATCCCTCGACTTTCTCCTATTTTTTGCAAAAACTGGTGCCTCTCATGTTTTTCGGAGGCAATGTTTGATGGATCAGGATGACGCGTGCTAACTAATACACGATTATCCAAAGCAACACGCCTTTCCTTTGCTAAAATTTTCTCAACGCTGGTTTTAAAATCAGTCGCCGCCGGTTTTTCACTTAACAAATCAAGGTGCTCCTTAGCAGTATCAATATGAGCAGCACCACACTTCGTTCCTGCTTCGGCAAAATCGAGTAAAAAGGCAAAAGCTTTATCTGCATTTTCTGGAGTTTTTTCACTCGAACAAATAATGATGATGTTTTGAATGAGTTTTTCAAGCTTCCCGTAAAAATCTTCCAACTCCTGCTCTGATTCTCCCGTTGCGACGACCTTAGTGCGGTTGTTGATATTATTGATCAACTGTTTCAATAGCTGCTGAAGCTGAGATACGGTAATTGTTTTTCCCATTACGCGCAGTTGGGAAGGATCTCGATAAAAAGGACTCTGTTTATCTTTAAAATCAATCCAATCAAGCAATTCAAACATCTCTTCAACTCTGCACGGTCTTGACGGCTCTGGGATCTCCTCTTCAAGTCCTGTTGCATAATGTTTTAAATCAATTTGATTGCGGTAATTGATCATAAAATCGTCAATCTCCGCACAATCAGGATATGCCAATTTTAGCTGAGAAAGAATGAGCTCGCGCTCTTCAATGCTTTTCAAACTTAAAAGGTTAGCTGCTTCATCATCCTTTCCTTGAACAAGAGCCATTTCGATATCTCGATTAACACCACGACTGAGCAAGGGAAGAAATATTTGATGGAGTAGTTGATCGTTAGCAAAATATAATGCCGGGTGCAACAACACCTCATTTGCAACCTCGATTCGTTGAAATATATTTGCACCATAGTCGAGAAGCTTCTTTATAAGAGTTTGATTTCTCACTTTAACTGCCTGATAGAGAGGAGATCCAAATGGAGAAGTTAGGTTGACATCGGCGCCTCTTACCAGAAGCTCTTCAACCATTTTTATGTTTTTATTCGCACAAAATTTAATAAGCGGCGTATTTCGATTAACATTTAAGCCACTATCCAGAAGAGCCAAAAACAATGCATTATCTTCTAATCCACCATCAAATTTAATACTGCTATCTAATATCTTGTAGAGGACATCCTCATAATCAGAACCAGAAAACTGTTTTATAGCCTGTTTACGCTCCTCGAGGGAAAGATCTAAAAAAGCTTGTTGGACTAAATCTTTCTCATCACAATAACTATGTATCACAAACTTCGGAATGCCCATTTCATCCGCTATAGTTTTGACAACATTATTTTGATTGTAATTCTTTAACTCTTTCCAGATAGACAAACTAGGAGCCTTTGAAGCTATTAGACGCGCTATCTCGAGTTCTTTGTAAGCAACGGCCGTTTCCAGGAGATTTTTTTTACCAGATGCTTGAATACTTACGTTAGCCCCGTTTTCAATCAAATATTCAAATGTTTTAATCCACTCACTCCTTTTGTCTAAGAGGTTTTTTGAAAACATCTTATAAAGAGGAGTACGTCCCTCTCCATCTTTTTGATTAACATTGGCGCCATGTTTGACAAGCAGTTTAATCAACTCAAATCGATTAAAACGAATAGCATGAAATAATATGGGAATTCGATTAACTGCATTGACTTTGTTAGGGCTTGCTCCCTTTTCTAACAGCAAGGAGATCATGGAGATTTGGAAGTTTTCTTCCTTTTGCAAAACTGCCCTACGAAGTAATTCGTGAACAATTTCATCGTAACTTTTAGGAAATTGCTTTTTAAGAAAATCAAGCTGAACTTTTTGATCTTTCTCAGAAAGCCCAGCAAAAAACAGGTATTGCTCAGCCGGATTTTTTGTTAAAACAGTTTTTAAAAACTCATTTTCCATCCATGGAATATTAAGATCTTGGATACCGTAGAGAATAGAAATGAGATGTTGATCTTCATATAATAGGATTGGATCTGCACCGGCTTTTAAAAGCAAAGGAACAATCTCTTTGTCATACTCTTCGCTTCGATTTAAACTCGGAAAATCAAGTCGTGTATTATGAAGTTTTAAAGCGATTTGAAGAGGAGTTTCCCCATGTTTACTTGCAATATTTAGATCAGCGCCGTTTTCGATTAACTTCCGAATAATTGATGCTTCACCTGCACGCACTGCTGCATGCAACACCGTCTCTCCATTTGAATCAATCTTATTTACGTCTGCACCTTTATCAATCAAAATACCTGCAAGAGTTACATATGATGCGAGACTCCCTCCAGAAGGAAAAAGCCCTTGAAGTAAGGTGTGATTTTCTGTGAAATTAGCTCTTATGATGTCATATACATCAATAATCGCATTCACTAAATCCCAATGTTTACCTGTTACTGCATGATTAAGAACAACAAATAATTGCGGGGATCGCTTTGGGCTCCAGGTTTTTAGCTCCTTTATGATCCGTTTTTGATCTTCAGGAGTTTCCTCTGCGATACGCATATATTCATTAACCGGAATACCCATTTTAACTAAACAATAGTGACGCGAAAGAGGATGAAAGTTGGGCAAAAGCTTTTCCAGTATCTGCATTTTCTCTTGCTCAGCTGTCACTTTATAAATATCATTAAATAAATAATCTATTGCACTCTGATTACTCTTATTAAAAAACCTAAGAAGCTCTGGGTCTTTCTTAATCATTGCTTCAATAACTTCCTTATTTCTAGTTTGAAATAAGGCGATTTCGCGATCTTTTTCCTTAATTTGAAGATCTATACCTTTTTCAATCAAAGCTAGAGCAATATCACTGTGTAAACTTGAAGCATAAAATAAGGCTGTAAATCCATTTTTATCTTGAAGGTTGAGATTTGATCGCTTAATTAGCGCAATGATGATTTGATGTAATCGATGGTAATTTTGTGAAGAAACATCAGTACTCCAAGCGCATTCTAGGGCGTGCATTAGAGGTGATTTTTGATCACCATTCGATTTATTGAGGTCGATCTCTTCTTCCAACAGCCTCATAGCCGTTTTATAATATCCAGCTTTGATGCTCTTAATTAACAGTGTACCATTTTCATTATCTCGAGTGTTTAAATAAGCCCCTGCTTTAATTAGCACATCGACATTTTCAAGTTCATCACGCTCTACAGCATAGTCCAGAGCTGTTTTCCCAGACTTATTCTTGCAGTTTAAATTCACTCCCTGAGCAATAAGTTGATTCGTAATACCTATCAAACCACGCTTTGCTGCAATAATTAATGCTGTTTCACCATCATTATTGACAGCATTTATCCCAATACGATTTGTTATAAAGTAATTTATAATTTTGTGCGTTACTCCTTGCGACCTCGTGAAAGTAGGGTTTTTCAAAATTGCATGCAGAGGAACGACCCCATCTTCATCGGGAATATTAAAATCAGAAAGTTCAAATGCAATTTCCGCATAATCAAAATCATCATAATTTACCGCACCTTGCACTATAGCCATTGCATATTCAAACGATTGATATTCACCGATTAGTTTCTTAATATTGTCTATTATATCTTTACGATCTGATTTAGTTTTTTTAAAAAGCTCATCTTTTAAATATTCTATACCAGGGCTTTCTGAACTTAAAAACTGATAGATTTTAATTTCTTCCAGAGCTTCTGGTTTAAGCATTTTAATTAGATCTTGTTCAGTAATTTGTTCTTCAAGGTTCTCTGATAACATTTCATTCAATAACTGTCCGCTATTGTTCATTGAAAAAATCAACTTTGGATCTGCGTCAAGCAATTGTTGTAAGATATCCTTGTTACCCGCATAAAAAATGGGGATGCCTCCATAAACATTGCGAATATATAGATTCGCTTTTTTTTCGATCAATTTAGTGATAATCTTTTTATTCCAAAGAGCCACTGCAGAATGCAGAGCGGTTGATTTTCGAGGTTCACTTTGAAGATCAACATCTATGTCTTTCCGATCAAGAAGAGCTAAAGCAAGATTAGTCAATCCCTTGTCACATGCGTTGATTAATGGAGTGGCTCCATGCCTATCGTATTGATTAATATTTTTGATATATGGAATAAGATCGATGGCAAGATCTTGATTTTCTACTGTCCAAATCTGATGAAACGGATTGATTCCAGAAACATCTAATTGATTACAATCTGCTCCCGATTTAACTAACAGCTTAATAATTTGAATTGTGACTTCTAAGCTTTCATTATCATCTGGAAATTCTTTCTTTATCCTTATCAGGTTATTGATCGCTTTATGCAAAGCATACTCATCCTTTTCTGAAATATGATTTGGATTTGCTCCAGCATTGAGCAATATTTTTACGCTCTCTACTTCTCCAAGATCTACAGCTTCAAAAAGAGCATTTGCCCCATCAAATCCTTTAATATTAATGTTTTTACTCTTAATAATCTCCGCTACGACTTTAGGCATTTTTTTTAAAACAGCAAAATTTAGGAGCTCTTTACCTTCAACCCAAATGTCGTGTGCCATGCCATGTCGAATCAAATCAAGTGCAAGTTCCTGATATCCATTTTCTATCGCTGAATATAGATTTTCTTCTAAATTGAGCGTTGCACCCATGTTAATAAGAGCGTTTGCAAATTCTCTCGCCCCATACTCACAGGAATTCCCTAAGGCTTCATCAAAGTATTTGGGGTGTTTAAAAAAAACATGAAGAAACTCTTGTATTTCTTGATTTTTGAATAAGGAATCGGGAAGTACAGTAAAAAAAAAGACATAGTAATCTCCCTTAAAGGTAGGTCTCTTTTTTAAGTATCTAGCAATCTTTTCCACTAATACTGGTTTTTCTTGAAAAAGATCTCTAAGTTCATCGCCCTGATCATATTGTTTGAAAACATCCTCCGCCCTTAATAGAGCGAATTGAACATTGTCATTTTTGATTAAGAGTTCAAAGGGAGATGTCCCTTCATTATTTGGAGAAAAATCAAAAGGCCATTTCTTTTCATTGAAAATTTTTAAAACATTCTTTCTATTTGGATATGTAAAAATAAGATGATAGAAACTATCACCATTTTGATCTTTTGAAGAGCTTGGAAGCTGATCACTTTCTTCTAGCAACAGTTCTAGAATGCCATCACTTTCTGATTTGATTGCATGAGAAAATACATTTAAGCCACCATCGTCAACATAATTTGGATTTGCTCCCTTAACAAGAAGTGCCTCAACTAAATCTTGATTCCCAGCAATCACACTATTTCTTAAAGCATGATCCAAGCAAGCTCTTTTATCCTCATCTCCCAATGTCATGATAAAAGTGATAAGCGGAGCATAATCAGAGCCTTCAGGAGCTACAGCAATCGCTTTTTCAATGAGATCGAGATGGGCTGCTTTCCATTCTTGTGTTTGCTGACCAAATAAAGAGATCATGTTTTGTGCAAAAGGAAGATCTTTTTGCGCATGCTCTTGAAGCTGCTTGATTGAACTTTCTCTCACCTCTAAGCAAATACGATCAAAATCCGAAGGAACAGACATAAAAAAACCACTGCTTTATTTTCTTATTACCACAATTAGCAATAAAAAAAACAACTCAATGTCTATTAAAAAAGTTTTATTTACACGCCTTTTGCTGCAAGATTTTTGCAGTGATTGGCCCGATTGAACGGAGTTTGACCTTCTTCGGGATGTTTTCGAATAGATTGTAAAAAGCGTGAACTGTAGAAGGACTTGTAAAAATAATCTCATCAAACGCATCGAGCTCAGGAAGCGGCTTATCATTTTTAAACGTGAGATCATAGAGATCACAGATTTGATGGCGCACGCACATGCGCATTAAAAATTGCTCGAGATGACGGCGAGCAAGTGCTGAGCGAGGATAGAAGAAATAGCTCTCCGCATGATCTTGCATAAAGAGCTGTTTAATGAGTCCTTCTTGCGTCTCTTGCTTGGGCAAGGGCATACAAGAAAATCCATAGGAAGCGAGTGCTTTTTCAGTCACAGGACCAATTGCATACAGCTGTTTATTTTTGAGAAGAGCACTGTCAATTTGATAATATGCTAACGCTTGAAAAAAGAAATGGACCGTATTTTTGCTTGTGAAAACAAGGTCTGTATAATCGAGCAATTCTCCAAAAACAAAACGCGTGTGAATATCGTTAAGATCTCGAATGATAGGTTTGATAAGCGGATAATGTATTATCTCGCCGTCATACTCAAACTCTTTCGGATCGGTCCCAAGATAAAGTGCTGACTTCATCGTCTCCTCCACAATCAATACATGCAAAAAGGTGTTTCATCTCTTGATCGCCTGCTCTAGCAATCACAGCGAGCCTGCCTTGCAATGGGGCGACGTTAGTCGTTAACTTAAGGCGATTGCGATTAAGTCCTAAACGCAAAAGAGCCGCTTCAGCCATCACTATGCCATCGACATCACCACGATCGAGCTGCTCAAGCCGTTTTTCAATAGTTCCGCGAATATCGACGAGCTTGACATTAGGACAGAGAGCTTTAATCGCCTCTTCACGACGCAAAGAGGATGTGCCGATGCGCACGCTCTCAGGTAGATCGCTTAAGTTTTGTTTTTCGCGCATAACAAGTACATCATGCGTTGCAACGCCTTTGGTGAGGGCAACAAGAGCTAGACCATGTGGTATAGGATCGGGCAAATCTTTGGCTGCATGAATCGCAATGCGGCATTTCTTTTCTAAAAGCAGCTGATCGATTTCTCGGGTGAAAAAATCGGTTTTATCCATGAGTCGGAGGGAAGTTTTTAGATCGAGATCACCCGTCGTTTTAACGAAGAACGGCTCAAAAATGATGTCAGGGTGATGAGACTTTAGTTCAGAGAGAACTTCTTCAACTTGGATGCGTGAGAGTTTAGAGCTGCGTGCTGCAACTTTAAGAGATAAGCTCACGAATCGCCTCCTCCACTTTCTCAACGCCAACAAGGCGAATTTTTCCACGCAAAGATTTAGGCAAACTCTTTAAACAACGCTCGGGTAAAATCAGGCGCTCAAACCCCATCTGAGAAGCCTCTTTAATGCGGCTCTCCAATCTTGGAACAGAACGAATTTCTCCACCCAATCCCACTTCACCAAGAACAGCTGTTTTCTCATCGATGGGCTTATTACAAAAAGAAGAGGCGATGGCGAGTAAAATACCGAGATCAATCGCCGGCTCAGTAATCTTAAGTCCTCCAGCAACGGAAACAAACACATCACAGCTGTGCAAACTATAGCCAACACGTTTTTCTAAAACAGCGAGGAGCAAAGCTAAGCGATTTTGATCGAGTCCGCTACTGCGTCTGCTCGAATTAGAAAATGCTGAAGCAGTTACAAGAGCTTGCACTTCGATAAGAATAGGGCGATTACCTTCCATTGTTGGGATGACAACACTTCCGCTACTCTCTACACTGCGCTCTTGCAAGAAAATCTCAGAGGGATTGGAAACCTCTTTCAAACCTTCTTGATGCATCTGAAATAGCGCAATATGATCAGTGGGTCCAAAGCGATTTTTTATTGAACGAAGCAAGCGATACCCATGCTGTTTATCCCCTTCAAAATCGAGCACAGTATCAACAATGTGCTCAAGCACGCGCGGGCCTGCAATCTCCCCTGTCTTCGTTACATGACCGATAATAAATGTTGATATTGTTTGTCCTTTAGCAATATGCATTAAATCTGTTGCAATCTCACGCACCTGACTGACTGATCCCGGCGCAGAAGGAAGCTCGCTTTTATACATGATCTGAATCGAATCGATAACAAGGATATCAGGTTTGAGCTGCTCAACAGAATGCTTTACATGAGAAAAAAGCGTTTCATTGAGGAGAAGGAGGTTTTTTGATTGCGCACCGATGCGTTTAGCACGCAAGGAAGTTTGTTCAATTGACTCTTCTCCGCAAACATAGAGGACAGTGAGTCCTTGCTCCGCAAGAGAATTAGAAATTTGGAGCATGAGAGTCGATTTGCCAATACCGGGATTGCCACCAATTAAAGAAAGTGAGCCAGGCGCAACGCCCCCTCCGAGTAGCCGATCGAATTCATCAATCCCACTTTTCACACGTTGAAGCGCACCAATTTTCACATCATTGATTGCAATTGGATACGATTTTTTTTGTTCATTGTGACTAAAGCGGCGCTCTTTTGTATCTTGCTGAAACTCTTCGACAAGAGTGTTCCATCGATTACAAGCAGGACAACAACCCGCCCATTTAGTTTGGTTGTGACCACACTCTTGACAGCACCAAATCACCTTTTGTTTGGTCACTCTCCCTCCTCAATGAGTTTTAATTGCAAAAGAGCCGCACGTGCAGAGTCTTGCTCGGCGAGTTTTTTAGAACTCCCTCTGCCTTGACCAACCTCTTTCCCATCAATCTCAACAACCATATGAAAAAGCTTGCTATGATCAGGGCCTATTTCTTGCAACGTTTGATATACCGGTGGCTTCTGATATTTTTTTTGGGAATAATCTTGTAAAAGCGCTTTGTAATTTTGCAGAGGCTTTTCAATAAGCTCTCTGATATCAGAAATAAAATGTTTATCAAAAAAGAGTTGTGCTTCAGCAAGTCCGCCATCGAGATAGATTGCGCCAACAATCGCTTCAAAAAGATCGGCAAGGATTTTTCCTCGACCCTTTCCTTCATTCATCTGCTCCCCTTTACCGAGCAAAATGTCATCACCAACCTGCAGCTTTTCGACATAACTAATGCAGCGGCTTGCCTCAACAATCTGTGCTTTAAGCGGAGAAAGTTCACCTTCAGAATAGGAGGGCAATTCTCGATAGAGAAAATCTGAAGCGATAAGTTCAAGAACAGCATCACCTAAAAATTCCAAACGCTCATTATGAGCATCAATGAGTTCGCGATTCTCATTCACAAATGAACGGTGAACAAAAGCGATAATTAATAAATTTTGATCACGAAACGTATAACCAAGTTTCGCTTGAATTTCTGCCACAGAGGGCAACAAAGGAGAAAGATCACGCATTTTACTCTAGCTCTCTAAGAAAATAATTGCTAAATTTACATCATTTTTAACAATAAAGGATACCATGGCTGAAATCAATTCTGATTATTTTTGCATCGACCGCGAATACATTTTTCCCATTATCGAAAAAAAACTCGCCGAACATCATAGGCCAACAATTAACCTCGGTATTGGTGATATCTCCCTACCTCTCGCTCCAACCATTGCACACGCGATCCGCAACGCAGTTGATGAAATGACAAAAGGTACAGGGCTACATGGCTATGGCCCTTCACTCGGTTACGATTTCTTGCGGACGCAAATTGCATCAGAGCTCTATAACGGCATAGAGCCCGATGAAATTTTTATTTCCGAAGGCGCCAATACAGACCTAGCAAACATCCTAGATCTCTTCTCAAATGACAATCGCATCGCGCTGCCCGATCCCACCTATCCAGTCTATCTAGATTCGAGCATCATGGCGGGCTACAAAGACAAAATCACGCTACTCCCTTGCACAGGAGAAACAAACTTCCTCCCAATGCCACCAGAGCAACACTGTGACATTATTTTCCTTTGTTCCCCGAGCAATCCAACAGGACAAGCTTTAACTCGCACGCAACTCGCAAGCTGGATTTCCTATGCACAAGAGCATCACGCTATTCTGATCATCGACTGCGCTTATCGCTGTTTTATCCGCAGTGAAGATGTGCCTCAATCGATTTATGAACTCCCCGGTGCAAAAGAGGTCGCCATTGAAATCAACACCTTTTCCAAATCAGCAGGCTTTACTGGTTTGCGCTGTGGCTGGTCGGTTTTTCCAAAGACAGTGCGTGCTAAATTAAAAGAACAAAACATTTCCCTCCATCAAATGTGGAAGCAACGTCAAAACACCAAATCAAATGGCGTGAGTTACCCCATCCAGCGCGGCGCACAAGCAGCGCTTTCCAAGCAAGGACTTGTAGAAACCAGAGCGCAAATTGCCCAATATCAACAATCGAGTGAAACTCTACTCAATGAGCTCACTGCAATGGGGCAACGCTGTTTTGGAGGAGAAAACGCACCTTACGTCTGGTGGCAGGTTCCACAAGGGCACTCCTCTTGGAGCTTTTTTGATTATCTGCTAGATCAATGCAATCTGATCACAATTCCCGGCTGCGGATTTGGACATCAAGGAGAAGGCTACATTCGCCTCTCAGGATTTACTAAGCCAGAAACTACAATAAAAGCGTTAGAGGCGATTAAAAGTTTAAACTTAAACCTTTCTAGCCATTAAGGACTTGCAACCGTTTTGCACTCGCAATGCAATCATCAACGCTAACGCCACTAATAAAGGTTCCTAGCATCTCAAAATTTGGGTAGCGCGCTTGCACCTTATCCAAAAGCTGCTTTTTAAAATCTGGATAGCCAACAAAAAATTGTGGAATGACTCTCTTCCATTGCATCACCTCAATCACATCAGGTGTTTTTTCTATCTTTAAATGCCTTCTTAAAGCATCGAGAGTGCATTTCTCATAATCACTTTTTGTTTGGTTATCACCACGGATCATGACAGTCATGCGCAATTGGTCCTTATCGCGACTTTGCTCAGGAAAAATCTGCGAGTCAAAAACAACACCCATCACCCGTTCATTCTCACTCGACGGAATCAAATATCCAAATCCTTTATGCGAGAGTTCATGACTTGCAAATCCCACATTAACAACGGTGAGTCCCGCATACTCAATCTGCTCTAACTCATTTGCAAGCTCTTGGTCAGTCGGTTTAAAAAGCTCAGCCAATTGATAAGAAGGCAACGTGCTGATCACATAATCAGCATGTAAACGATCTTTATCTGTGCATACAGTCACTCCATTTTGATCAAACTCAAGAGCCATGACCTTTTCATCAAGACGCGCATTCACATGCTCACTTAAACGATCGACCAGAGTTTGCACTCCCCCTTTGAAAGAATATAAAGAAGCTCTCTTACTCCCCTTTTTCAAAGCGCTAATCACACCTTTAATTACAGAGCCATGCTCCTGCTCCCAAGTTTTAAGCGCTGGAAAACATTCAGTAACAGAAAGCTGTTTGCTATTTCCAGAATACACTCCTGTTGTAAAAGGATCGATCAATCTATCGGCAATGCTCTGATCAAAGCGCCTCGTAATAAACTGATGAATTGACTCATCACCATCACATCCCTGCGAACGAAAACCCTCTCGTATTAAGGCATAGATACTCGTGCGTGTTAAAGGACTTTTCAAGAGATGGAATGGACTATCTGGAACACATTCGAGTACGTTTTTAAAATAAATATAGCGATAGCGTGCATCAGCTGATGCTTCAATGATCTCATCATCAAGGCCGAGTTCTTTTGCTAAATTTCGCAAAGCAGAACACTCTTTTGAGCGAAAAGTGCGCGGCCCTTTTTCAAAAAAAAAGCCCGACTGCTCTTTTGTTAACAAACATCCACCCAATCTTTTATTTTTTTCAATAACCTGAATATCAATATTTTCATGTTGTTTCTTTAGGAAATAAGCTGCGGCTAATCCAGAAATTCCACCACCCAAAATGATAATTCGTGTCTTTTTCATCACTCTTTGATACGATTAACTTAAAACAACAATAGTATAGAGAAATGGAATTGACGACAAATCTAGAACTCCCAATTAGCGAAATCACTAACTTCTTAACAACGCTCCAAGATGAGATTATTTCTGCATTTATGTCCTTAGAAACTGAAGGGCAGTTTGAGAAAACTCCTTGGGAGCATCCCACTGGCGGCGGCGGAACAATGGCCGTCTTGCGTGGCAAAGTCTTTGAAAAAGCGGCAGTCAACTTCTCATCTGTCCACGGCGATGAATTTCCCCTCGATGACGCTTCAGGTCCTTATTTCGCAACTGGTGTGAGCCTAATCACACACATGAACAATCCCCATGCACCAACTGTACATATGAACGTTCGCTTCATCCAAGTGGGAGATAAACACTGGTTTGGCGGAGGCTATGATCTTACACCGATGGGATTCCCTTATGAAGAGGACACCCATCACTTTCATAGCATCGCAGAACAGTCGATTGGCAACCCGATCTATCGTAAATTTTCTGATAATGCTAAAAAATATTTCTATATTCCCCACCGCAAAAAAGAACGGGGCGTTGGCGGACTATTCTTTGATAAGTACAACAGCGGCGATTTTGATAACGACTACTCACTTTGGCGCGCGATTGCTAACAGCTTTATCATCGCAATTATTCCGATCTATCAAAAACGTATCAACCAACCCTTCACAGAAAAAGAACGAGAAAAACAGCTACAACTGCGTGGTCACTACGCCGAATTCAACCTTCTCTACGATCGCGGCACAAAGTTTGGATTTAAGTCTGGTGGCAATCCCGACGCTATCCTCTGCTCAATGCCTCCCATCGTTAAGTGGTAGTCTAAAAAACACTCTTGTTCAAATAGAGACACATCCGATCAAACATCCTCAATATAGAGAATTGTGCTACAACCTACTGGGAATCTGTAAAAGAACTACTTTCTGCAATCTAGGTGTTTAAATTTTTTAGAGAAAAATTGCTTTGCTAGCAAAGAGCAGTCTCTCAAAGACAAGCAGCTTATGTGAGCTGCTTGTCTTAAAGAATGTCTAGAGCTTCGTGCATGAGTTGCATGAAGGGCAGCCACATGTTCCAAGAGGAACAGCAGTTCCTTCAACTAGAGCAAATGTTCCCGTATTGATCGACTCAAGCCCCGCTTGTAAATCAGCTAAATTCGGAGACTCCACATTGAATGTTCCACCAATCAGAGATTCACTAATGAAATATGACCCACGATTTGTGTTATTTTTAAGAGCTAAACACGATATTTCTGGAGGTATGCCTGCAGCAGATGCTGTAAAAAAGCCTGAAAAGAAATCGTTTTGTTCAACGCAAACAGGAATATTTGATGTTAATAAAGCCACATCAAGAAGCCCAAAAACAGGAACTGGAACTGGATTAACTGCATTGATTTGATCAAACACATTATTGCAGCAAACTATAGAACCACTACCAAGCATACTAGGATCTTCACCCACTGAAGTGAGAATACCTAAAGTTATTGTGGATACGCCTGTGTTACTAAAATCTTCAAACCTGGAATTCGCACAAGTAAAGGAATTTTGAACTATTGCATTCGTCATAATACCATATATTTCAGAACTAGAATTGCTCTGAGCATTAAAGGTTTCGAAAGAGCTATTGTTACAGCAAACGGGGCAACTTGTTAAAAGAATTTGATCCGCACTAAATATATTATTTTGCAAACCATATGCTACAGCTGCAATTCTTGCAGGACCATCAGACGTCACGCTAAAATCATTAAACGTCGAGTCAACACAGGTTAAAGGACTAGTATTTGCGGATGAACCTGCAACAATAGCACCACCACTACCAACAGCAAAACCAAAAATAGTGCCCGTATCGTTCGTTGCAGCAATACTGAAATTTTTAAAAATGCTTCCGCTAGAACAAAACTCACTGCCTTCTATTATAAAAGTAGTCTCATTCCCACTAGCAGATACTGCACCAAAAATTGATGCTCCTGTTAAAGAATCCGCAGTAAAATCGATAAAAGATGAATTACGACAGGTAAGTCCACTGTTATTTAGAAGAGTTGTAATAGATGATATATGAGCACTAGCAGAAGAAACGCCTGTAATAGCACAAGTGAGATTCGGAGCTCCGATTGCTTTAAAATTCTTTAAGACCGAATTGTTGCAAGCAACAGAACTATCCTGCACCAAATCTACTGCAGATAATCCACCAGCACTTGTAGAGACAACGCCTAATACAACGGAATTTCCTTCTAAGGCACTTGCGGTAAAATCATTTAAAGATGAGTTATTACAAACAAGAGGATTATTGTTATAGACCCCAATATCAGTAGATGCTAAAGCACTACCCGATCCAATACCAAGAATTCCAGTTTGAGCTAGAGGTGTATTGATAAAAGTCGTGAAGTCGCTTAACGAATTCGCATTAGAATAAAGAGGACTATTTTCAAAATCATCAATCTCATTTGATGACCCTCCACAACCCGATACAAGACCAAAAATTCCAGTCCCGTCATCGGTGCCACTTGGAGCATTCAAGTAATTATTAAAATCCTTCAGACTGTTATTACAACATATCAGAGGAGAATTTCTTAAGCTATTTGGGTCAGTTGAGCCATTTGATGCTGCGGAAGCAGATCCAATGCCGCAAACCAATGCAGTCGTAGTATCAGAAGATGTCGTAGCTATTGCAGACGTACTAAAATCACTGAATTTACTCTTATAACAACAAATGCCACTAGCGTTTATCTCTAAATCATCATTTTCTATGCCTGTCGCAGACGCAATACCATAGACCCCTAATTCCTGACCTTGTAGTTCCACTCCTTCTATAGAAGAGCTGAAATTTCTAAACGAAGCATTGCAACAAGTGATTGGATTAAATGCACTATTCAAACCTACATTATTAGAGGCTCCACTAGCAGAGGCAATACCATATGTCGCTATTTGACAATTATTGGTTCTATTAGAAATACTTTTTATCGATGCATTGAAGTTATTAAATGACGTATTGCTACATTCAATTGGACTACTTGAGACAACTACATCAGTCAATCTATCTGGAGCTGAAGCCGAGGCTATGCCAATAACACTAACACTACGATCTTGTAATAAACCTCCTGCTACATCTTCTAAGGAAGCGTTAAAGTTGTTAAAGCATGTATTACTACAAGTAATCGGGCTATTCAAAATATTGGCATTATCTATGCGATCGAAAGCGGATCCAGAAGCAACGCCATAAATTATGGTATCTGGAAGAGCTTTAGAAGGCGAACCGCTAGCACCAGTTGCTCTGATATTGAAATTATCAAATCTCGAATTACAAACTAACATTGGACTATTAAATAAAGGAGCGACATTTCCGAGGTCAGCTGCAACTCCGAAACCAATCCCCACCATTACTGCTGAGGTTTGAGTGGCTGATCCTTCGATAGTAAAATTGCTAAAACAACTATTGTTACTACATAAGCTTGTATTGAGCACCCCTCCAGTTATACCAACACCTACTCCTAAAATTTGAGATTCTTCCGCATTAACTTTAAAATTGTTAAAAGATGAATTGCTAATTAAGAAAGAGCTGTTTTTTGGCCCAGAGGAGCTAATTCCTACAATATTTCCTTTTTCATTACTAGAAATATTGAAATTGTTAAAACGGCAGTTTTTAAATACTAATGCGCTGTTTTTTATTTCATTCTGGAATAATACTCCCGCAACAATAGCTCCAAATGGCTGAAAAGTTGAAATTGAAAAATTCTCAAAAAAATCGTTACAGAAAGTAAGGTTGGTATTTACAACAGGATTAATAAATCCAATTGCAGATAATTGTCCAAAGGAATCTCTCATATCTCTGAAGCAATTGCCGCTAATGACAATATCGCCCCTATTTACTTCATTCTCACGAAGTACTGCTACTCCTAATTGATTTGCAAAAAAGCTATCTCGCAGAGTAAATGAGTTACCTCGATATAAAACAACTCCTGGATTAAATGTTACTCCATCAGGTTCATTGGTTCCATTAAAGCAAAAACCTGCAACTTCTGAACAATCGGCCATTAGTACGCCAAAACCACTATTGACAAAGATTCCCATGCTATTAACTTCAATGGTTCTTTGTGTATTTTCAATTAATGGCTTGCGTCCAGGTGTACAGGCAGGTATGCAAATATCGCAAAGATCAAAGCACGCGGCCGAACTAATCAAGCGCTGACGATCTTTCATAACAAAGCCCGTGTTCATCCCATTAGATGTACCATCACCAGGGAACACATAAATGATATCTCCCTCGCCGGCTGTCCCCTCAGCTTGACTCAACGTGTTGAAAGGATTTTCAAATGTTCCACATCCCTCATCACAGTTACAGTTGTTAACAAAGTATATTTGTGATGGACAACAACATTCGCAGTTGATGTTAAAAATACGAGTTTTGTTTTCAACAGGGATAATTTCGTTGCGATACACTGGTTGCGTCATGCGTGCAAACTGTCTTGCAGTCTCATCGCAAGGAACAGGATAGTTTTCCTTAAAGCGCGAACCATTTTGAACCATATTTGCAGGGCCAAACGGGAAGCTAAGTGTAATCCAACCTTGAGCTTTCGTATTAAAAATTGGATCATAAGTGATATCACCACCCAATGTTACACCGTCATACACTTTTAAAGAGACACGCGCACGCCCTCCCCACTCACCGCCAAGGCTGTAATCGCAGACGGTTTTTTCAAAGAGGTAGTAAGGACCAACTGCGAAATAAAGATCGACATACTTTAATCGAGGAACATCAAAACCAATCTCTGCATCAATATCAGCTAAGCTTGCTCTGACTACTTGACGAGCGAACGCAGAATTACAGGCAAAGTGATCAAAGCAGGGACACTCTTTACCAGTTGTTTTGCCAACAGGAACATATCCGTTCACTCTAAAATCAACCCACTGACTTAAAACCTCAAAGCCGCCACCAACTTGGTTTTGTCCTCCAAGCTGTTTCGTATCGCGAAAATCATAATAAGCATTTAAACCGAGTACAGCCTTATCAAGCGCAAAACGTCCGCCAAGACCCGCATTTGCAGCCCATCTGCCGTCATTAAAAACATGCCCTCGTAAATCAATAAAAGGCTGAAAAGGTCTTTCGCCAGATGGAGATAGAAAGGTTGAAAATGTTGCATAGCCATGATCATAACCTAGCCCTTTTGGTCCTCTATAACCAATAGCAGCACGCGATCCTGGTCCAGGACTGCAAGCGGTCTTATTACGTTCCATCGGAGTCATAGAAGACTCTTTCTGTACAAAGACAGGATCTGCGGGCTTGCTATCTTTAGCAACAGCACATGTTAAGTAAACTAATGACAAGATTGATGGTGCAACAATTGAGCGCATAGGTGGCCTCTAAATTTTTTTTTACTTATATCCAAAAAAAATTTATGTGCCAAGGAATTTAACTAGAAAAAAAACTCAAGAAAAAAAAACCACTAAGATTAGTTATGCAATAATATTTGCTAATGCGATCTTAAAGCTTTCGCAATTGGCATACGCGCAACCTTTAATCCTGCCATTGAAGCAGCGACAATTGCTGAAATTGCACTTAGGCTCACAGCGCGATAAATCATATTCCAATCAAACTTAAAGACAATATGGAACTGCCTTGTTAATCCGGGGCCAGGAGGCATAAGAATACCATTATTTAACCAAAGAGTGACCACTAGATAAGAAAGAAGAATACCAACAATGCTTCCGATGATACCAAGCAACATTCCCTCTGCCAGAATCAATTTCATGATATCTTTAACAGATTCTCCATTCGCTCTTAGATTGCCAATCTCCTGTTTGCGCTCTAAAATCGCAGCAGATATCGTATTAAAAATTGCAAGAAGAACAATACCTAAAATGATCACCTGCACAACATTAAATTGCGCTTTTAACCAATCTACAGAGTGTTGGTAATACACTTTATCGAGCTCATTAAAAGGAATTGCCTCTAAATCGGGATATGCATCTTCAATCGAATGCTCAACCTTATCCCAAGCAGTATGATCTGTAAGTCCTAGCGATATCTGCTCAACCCGATCTGTTTTCAACATTGCTTGAGCTTCTGGCAATTGAATACGAAAAATACGACTGTCAAAATCAACAAGACCTGTATGAAAAATCCCTGTAACGACAAACGATTCTTTGCTGCCGCGATTTTTTACCGACTTAGTCATGACATCAACAGTATCACCCGGTTTAACTTTTAACGCATTAGCAAGACCTTTCCCTAATATGATTCCCTTTTCTTGATCTCGTAGAGTTTCGCCCTCTTCAATATTTAAACTATTAAAAAACTCACTTTCTTTTACCGCATCAATTCCATGTCCCATACTACCCACTGAGACATTACCATTTGATATCAAGGCGGGAAAGGTGACCCGAGGAAAAACATATTCAACATCTTCTTGTTCTAAAAGATACTTTTCTATTTCAACATAATCTTTAATCCAATATTTCCAGGGTTCTTCATATACAGTGTCGCGATATCCAAACGTATTAATCTGTCCGTGACCATAATGCGCATGAATCGTATTTTCACGGTACTCATCGAGAATCCCATTAATAAATCCTGCAAAAGAAAATAAGGAACCCGCTCCCAAAGCAACAGTCAAAATGATCGCTACTGTGCGGCGCACATTGCGAAAAAGATTACGAAATGCAAGATAAATCATTCTTCCCTCAATTTTCCGTCTTGAATATAAAAACATTGATTAGCAAATTCTGGCACCATTGGATCATGTGTACTTAAAATCACTGTGACATTGTGCTTTTTGACAAGCTCAGCAAAGATCTTCATAATCTCACGGCCATTTTTTTGATCTAGATTAGCGGTCACTTCATCGCCAATAATGACATCAGGTTTTTTTGCAATCGCCCTAGCAATTGCCACGCGCTGTCTTTGACCACCACTCATTTGAAGAGGCTTCTTCTTACGATGCTCCCACAAGCCCACAGATTCTAACGCTTCTTTAACTCTGTTCTTCTTTTCTTTTTCTGAAAGTCCCTGTCGATTGAGAAAATAGGCGACATTCTCTTCCGCAGTTAATACGGGAATTAGGTGAAAATGTTGAAAGATAAAACCAATTTTAAATTTCCGAATCTCGTTCTTCTCTTTCTCAACAACCTTAGATATATCCTCTTTTTGAAAGAGCATACTTCCTGCCTGCACCGGCTCGATCAAACCGAGAATATTTAATAGGGTTGATTTACCCGATCCAGATGGCCCTAATATTGCAATGAGTGAATTTCTTGGAATCTCAAGAGACAATCCATCGAGAGCCTTCACTTCATGCGAATCCAAGGAATAAGAAAATTCAAGATCTTTTAGTTCATAAAGATTTTTCATTCTAAACAATCGTTATTAATAAAAAACCATAATAACTTAAAATTAACTATAAATCAATTTTAATTAGTTTTTAATAATAACAATAATTTTAAATAAGTGAATTCGCAGCATTTGAAAAATGTAACAGACTAAATTCATCAATATTTTGCTCTCGAGTACCACAATAGATAATGTATCCTTTTGGACAGCGATCTTGAGCTAATGATTTGAAAAACTTCAGATTTTTCAAAAATTCTTTATTAAATGTTTGAGAAGCTTTGATTTCGATAGGAATCAACTCATTTCCCTTTTTAAAAATTAAGTCTACTTCATGCCCATGATTATCTCGAAAAAAGTAGAGACCTGCATCCATTCCAGAATTAAATCGATTTTTCATCAATTCTGTAACAATTAAGTTCTCGATTAAATTTCCACGTAATGGATCTCTAGACACTTGAGTCAGGTTTTCAATCCCCAAAAGATAAGTAGCAAGCCCAACATCGGTAAAATACAGCTTAGGAGACTTAATAATTCGTTTTCCAAAATTTTCATAATATGGGTATATCCTAAATAAGATAAAAGAAGCCTCTAAAATAGAAATCCACTCTCTCACTGTATTTGAAGAAATTCCTACATCATTGCCTAGACTTTCTAAATTTAATATTTGACCAACTCTACCAGCACAAAGACGAATAAAACGCTGAAATTGCGTAAGATCCTTAATTTGAATTAATTGACGAAGATCTCTCTCGATATATGTTTGAAAATAATTACGATACGCCTTAGTAGGATCGAGCTGATCTTTAAAAATCCGTGGGTAGCCCCCATTAATTAATGCCTCATCAATAGATAACTCTATCTTTGCCAGCTTTAACTCTTCTAAACTCAAAGGGAGCAAATGCAACAAAGCAGTTCTTCCCGCAAGCGATTGAGTAATAGCTTGATGCAGCTCCAGCTGATGGCTTCCTGTTAAAATATATAGCCCCTTCACATCCTTTTCATCAACAATCACCTGAATATAGGAGAGCAGCTCTGGTACACGTTGTATTTCGTCAAGGATTGCTCCTTCAGGATATTGCTTAAGAAAACCATTGGGATCTGATTTAGCAAGCTCTTGTATATCAACAGCTTCCATATTTACATACGGTTTGTTGGGGAAACAATCTCTAACCAATGTAGTTTTTCCAGATTGACGAGGACCTAAAATCGTCACGATTGGATAGCCTTTGGCCTGATCCTTCAGTTCTGAAGACATAAAACGATGATACATGCTAAAATCCGGCTATATTGAAGTTCAACTTCAGATTAGCCGGATTTTATTTAATCGAACAGAAAAATCTACAGGCTAAGCCTGCTCTACAGAAGATAAGATATTCAGAGTCACTGACCAAAGCGGCCGGATTAAGCCAAGGCGGGTTCCATAGAGAACTGCTTAATCGTATCGATGAAGAACTGCGCATTTTCAACCGGGGTATCAGGCAATATGCCATGACCGAGATTGACGATAAATCCTGGGTCTCCATGCATTGAGGAGAGCAGACGCTCTGTCATCGCACGGATTGTAGCACGAGGTGCTTTGAGCAGGTCGGGATCGAGATTGCCCTGCACAGCGATATTACGCGGCAAGACTTGACGAAGATGGACCAGTTCTTTTCTCCAATCAAAACTAATTGCATTGGGCTTGAGCTTTGCAAGATCTTGAGGGAATAGAGCTCCACCTTTGCAAAAAACAATGACCGGAACATTGAGATCGCTAATACCATCGATGATCTGTTTAAGATAGCGCAGAGAGAATTCACAAAACTGCGGATATGCTAGCTGATCAGCATTGGACTCAAAAATTTGCACTACATCAACGCCTGCTTTTATTTGCATGCGTAAATAGTCGATTGACGCTTGAGTCAGTTTTTCAAGTAGGCGGTGAAAGCTATGAGGATCATTATAAAGCCAATTTTTTGTATCGCGCAAAAACCTGCGATCACGTCTTTCTAAAATATACCCTGCAACGGTAAATGGAGCACCGCAAAAACCAATTAGAGGCAAATCAAGATCGTTTTTAAGCATCTTAATTTGTTCCTCAACATAGCTGAGTTCTTCAGTAACATCGGCAACTCTTAAAGCATCGATATCAAAACCGTTTTCAATTTTTGGAGAAACTTGAGGACCCAATCCTTCAGGAAAGTCCACTTCTAAACCAAGAGCTTCAACAATGACTAAAATATCAGAAAATACAATTGCAGCATCGAGGTTGAGTGTGTCTAAAGGCAAATGCACAACACGTGCTGCAAGCTCTGGCTCATGAAACAATTGCCACAAGGAATAGTTTTCTTTTAATGCACGATACGATGGTAAAAAGCGTCCAGCTTGGCGCATCAACCATACAGGTGGTGGCGCTTGATTTTCGCAGCGCAGCGCTTTTAGGAAAGGAGTGTTCTTCATAATAACCTCTTAAGAATTGCATCAACGGTAAACCCAAACTCTTCTGCAAGAACTTTATCTGGAGCAGAAGCTCCAAAAGTATCCATACAAACAGCAATGCCATCCTGGCCAATCCATTGATGCCAGCCTAAACTTGCTCCTGCTTCAATCGCCACACGCTTGCCAATATCGCCACAAACAACTGATTTGCGATACTCTTCATCCTGCTTTTGAAAAAGTTCCCAGCACGGCATCGATACGACGCGCACCGATTTGCCCTGTTTTTCTAAAGCTTCACTAACAGCAACTGCCAATGACACTTCAGAACCGGTGGAAAAAAGTGTGAAGTCAGGTTTTTTTGTCTCTTTTTTAATAATGTAAGCTCCGCGCCCTAGCCCTTGATCAAAGGGAACGTCAGTTCCTCGAAGCGCTGGAAGTTTTTGCCTAGAATAAACCATTGCAGTTGGTCCTTTATAGCGCAAAGCTGCAAGCCATGCCATGCGCGTTTCATTTGCATCAGCAGGTCTAATCAAGTGTAGATTCGGCATTGCGCGCAATGATGCAAGATGCTCAATAGATTGGTGCGTCGGTCCATCTTCACCAAGGAAAATTGAATCATGTGTAAATTGATAGAGCACTTGCACATGAGATAGAGCAGCAAGACGAATCGCATTGCGCATGTAATCAGAGAAGGTAAAAAATGTACCAATAAACGGAATGATCATATCTGTTTGTGCTATACCTGTCGCAGATGTTGCCATTCCAAATTCGCGAATTCCAAATTTAAAATTACGCCCTTCGAAATGTCCTGGAGAAATGAGCGGATGTTTAGTAATCATTGTTTTATCTGAACCAGAAAGATCTGCACTTCCTCCGTAAATAAAAGGAAGCTCTTCTGCAATTGCATTAATCACTTTATTGGAAGCATCTCTTCCTCCAATGGGTTCTTCAATTTCAACTTTTCGTAAAAACTGCTCGAAATTATCGGGAATTTTCTTCTCTTTCATCACTTTGAATTCTGCAAAACGATTAGGATTTTCCTGCGACCACTCTTTAACCATCGCATTCCATTCTTCTTCACACTTTTTATCGCGTTCGAGTCTTTTAGCAAAAAAATCATACGTTTCAGGTGCGACATAAAACTTTTCATCAGGCAATCCAAGCAACTTTTTAGCTGCTGCAACTTCTTCTTCACCTAAAGGAGAACCGTGCGCTTTATATGTTCCCGCTTTATTTGGAGATCCTTTTCCAATTGTCGTATGCATCACAACAAGACAAGGACGTGTCTGAGATGCTTTAATTTGTTTGAAGGTTGTATCAAGATCATCAAAATCATGACCATCAACTTCATAAGTTTCCCAACCATAAGCTTCGTAACGCAAGCGTGTATTTTCTGAACATGATTGCGGCAATGGACCATCTAACGTCACTTTATTAGAGTCATAAACAAGCACGAGATTGTTCAAGCCGAGATGTCCTGCTAAAGAAGACGCTTCCGAAGATATGCCCTCCATAATGCATCCATCACCCGCTAAACAATACACCTTGTTGTTAAAAATTGGATGACGTTCAGTATTGAATTTCGATGCCAAAAGTTGCAGTCCAATCGCCTGCCCTACTGCATTACCAACACCTTGACCAAGAGGACCTGTTGTTGCCTCAACTCCTTCTGTCATTCCATATTCTGGGTGCCCTGGTGTTTTTGAGTGCAACTGCCTGAAGTTTTTAATGTCATCCATCGTTAGATTATAGCCAGCAAGATGAAGCAGTGAATAGAGCAGCATCGAACCATGTCCTGCTGATAAAACAAAACGATCGCGTGCGAGCCATTTGGGATCTTTTGGATTGTGACACATTAAATGCCCATACAAATACGCTCCAAATTCTGCACATCCCATTGGCAAACCAGGATGTCCTGAATTTGCTTTTTGCACAGCTTCCATAGAAAGTTGCCTAATCGTATTTGCAATTACAGCTAATTGCTTTTTAAGCTCCGCATCCATCACTATCCTCCAAATTTATCAAACCAATTTTAACTTTGAACACTTAACGTTCAAGGAAATTCGGAAAACAATTTCTAAAGCGCGCTGATATTTTTTTAAACCTAACGTTCTACTGCGTAGAAAGCACTACAAGCAAGGCGCATATAAATTTCTTGACTGTTTAAAGCAAAAAGTTTACGCATTAAAGAAAAAAAAGGGCTTAACCTATGCGTGCTTTAGTTGCTTCTTCACTTTTATCCTTAACATATTTTACATGCATTGTCGCTGAAGAGCAAAAGCCGCAAGATCCAGTATTAATAGAGTCTACTGATTTAGATTCTCTATCTTCCATTGATCTAACACCTCCCGAGTTTTTTGCTATTGAGCCCAACCTTTCCTACTCAGACATAGCCACTGAATCTGCAAAACCAGCAATTGCTGCTGAAACCCCCAATTCCATGCGAGCTCCTACAGAACCTGTCTTAAAGCCAAAAGAAGATAAAAAAAATTGCTCGCCAGGTCCGGGTTCGCGCGCTTCAATTGGCTACCGAGGGCCTAAAGGATTTGGCTACGACCATGGCTATGCGACACTTTCCACTTTTATTTCTCCTTCAGGCATGCGCCTTATTCAACCCTTTATTGATCTTAGAGGTCATGTTTTCAACGACGGCAGATGGGCTGCAAACGCAGGTCTTGGCGGTCGCATAGATTGTGACAAAGTGGTTGTCGGCCTTAACGCTTACTACGATTATCGCGACACAGAAAAACTCGGCTCACAAAGCCAAGTTGGAGGTGGTTTTGAATTGCTTTCTAAATGGGCAGATTTAAGAATCAACGGATACGCCCCTATTGGAGATACTACAGGAAAAGATTGCCCTTGCTTTGATCACTTCGCCTGCCATTCTGCTTTTGCAAACCAAGTTGTTAGAGCAAGCCTCGCTGATATCGATGCAGAGATCGGTTTTTATATTCCTAAAGTAAAACCTGTAGATTTATACTTTGCAATAGGCCCCTATTATCTTTTCGAAAAACGCGTGAGTAATGCAACGCTCGGTGGCGCATGGGGTGGTAGAGCGCGCGTATCTCTAAAAGTGTATGACGGCATCACATTAGGTGGTGATATCACTTATGATCCAATTTTTAATACGAAAGCACAGGGCTGGGCTACACTTAGTTTCCCATTCGGACCTGCTAATCTCCTTCAAAATGGCTCCCGTTTTCAAGAAAAATATCCCGCTCCTTGCGACGAAACAGCAAGACAATTTGCTCGCATGACACAACCTGTTTACCGCAACGAAATTATCCCTGTTCAAAGCAAAACGCGCATCTATGACATCTTGTGCGAATGTTGTTCTCCATCAAAATTCCTCTTTGTCAACAACTGCAAAGGAAATAAAGGCTGTGGAACTTTCGAAAATCCTTACAACAATTTATTTGCTGCGGAATCTGCATCAAGAAATGGCGATATCATTTACGTCTTCCCAGGTGATGGCACATCGAAAGGAATGGACTGCGGCTTTATCATGAAAGATTGTCAACGATTACTAAGCTCAGCTGTATGCTTTGATCTTTGCAACATCTGCGTCCCCGCTTGCACTCCAGGATACCTACCCCTGATTGAAAACAGCAAAAGAACAACAAAAAAGTTAACTCTTACAGTCGCCTCTGCTGTAACAATGAAAAACTGCACAGAACTCGCCGGATTTCAAATAGATGGATCCAACCGCCCTGCAAATGCAGCAACCACTTCTGGAGTAGACGCAGTAGCCGCGACTAATTATACCATTCGCGAAAACGTGATTAAAAATTTTGAATTTGGTGTTGTTGGACCCTTCGAAGCTCCTCTTTCAAATGACAAAGTCTCAATCAACAACAACTGCTTTAGCAATCTGGTTATTGGATTGGAGTTCCCTGTCGGGATGGTTAATACCAACTTCACGTGCAACGACAATGCATTTTTAGATTTTAATAATATCAACACACTATTTAAATCAGCCACAACAGGTATGACAATCGCTTCAGTAGAAAATAGCGCACTCTCTATCAACAATAACCTCTTTAAAAATTTCACTACAGTTTCTGACGATCAAGATGTTGTTGTTGCAGGCATAGCTATTTATAATGGAGAATCAACTCTTTTACCTCTTACAAATAGTACATTATGCTGCAACAACAATTGCTTTATTAACTTCAATGGGACTGCTAACAATGATCCAATGAATGGCCAAAACGTCACCCTAGGCGGCATTCTCTCTGGACTGATTACGAATAGCTCCATCTCAAGCAGCAATTCAACCTTCCAAAATTTTAATGCTTCAGGAAATACTACACTTGTAGGTGGCTTTGGCAGTGATAGTTTAACTCCCCATGTCAACAACTCTTTTAACTTTACAAATAACACTTTTACAAATTTTCAATCTTCAGGCACCAACCCAGCCTCAAATTTAATTTCCACAGCAACAGGAATTACCCTATTATCCTTGCAAAACAGCTCTTTCAACAGCTGTAACAACTCCTTGAGCAACTTTACGGCATCCAATGCAAATGGCGAAGCAGGAGTATTTGGTATCGCTGTTGCAAATCGAGCTATCTCAACAACTTTTAATATTTGTAACAACTCATTAAATAATTTCAACGCAACAGGAGGAACAGGCGCTAATGGAAGGTCTCTAATAACTGGACTAGCTATTGGATCAGCTCAACCCTCATCATTTTTGACAGCAAATTGTTGCAATAACTCTTTTAGCAACTTTAACGCGTCAGAAGGCCCATCCCAGTCGACTATTATTGGGATAAGCAATCGCTCTCCAGTAGCAAACAGCACTTTAAACTATTGCAACAACTCTTTCACTGATTTTACAGCATCAAATAGCGCTGGGACCACTGTCCGCGCCATCTCCGCTACAGGAACTGCTACAGGCCCTCTAACAGCAAACTTCTCCAACAATTCTTTTCAAAACTTAAATTCTGTTAATGGATCTAATAACGCCATATTCATATCTAGCCTCCGGCTAGGTAGTGCAACGATCTGTAACAACTCCTTTGATCTGTTACAAGCAAGTGCTACCCCAATAGATGTTTTTCTGCTTAGCAGTCCATCCTTAAATCAAGCCAATACATTCTGCGTTGAAAACAACAGCTTCTTTTCTCAAATTTTATTATCCAAAAGTAACACCGGCACCTCTTGTTTACGCCTAACAAATAATACCAATATGGGGACATATCTCCTCACTGAGGACGCAGGAACACTTAATATTGAATCCCCTGATCTAAACAATTTGGAAGCAGGGCTTTCATCAATTAATACAGGCACATTTAATATCGTAGGAACACCAACACCTGTGCCCGTTGGAGCTTGCGGCTGCACAGGATGCTGCACTCCAATATCCTGCAATAAATGTAATTAAGGGAAAAATAACTACATCACACTAAGCATCTGCCTGAAAACTCACTTTTCAGGCAGTCTCAATAGCAAGGACACAAAATCATGCGCTTAATTATTGCATCTTCGCTACTATCGCTAACCTACTTCACCTGCGCTGTAGCAGAAAACAAAGCAACCCCTGTCGCGCAAAGACCTTTTACATCGTCTAATACTCCAGCAAAACCGTGCAATCCAGGACCCAACTCACGCGCTGCCATCGGCTATCGCGGACCTAAAGGGCTTGGTTACGATCATGGCTATGCGACGCTTTCAACCTTTATCTCTCCGTCTGGCGAGCGCGTCTTCCAGCCCTTCATCGATCTACGTGGTCATGTTTTCAACGATGGCAAATTGGCAGCCAACGCAGGTCTCGGTGGTCGCTACGCTTTTGATAAAGCAATACTCGGTCTAAACGCCTATTACGATTTTCGTGATACGAAGCAACTCGGTGGACAAAACCAGGTGGGCGGCGGTTTAGAACTGCTCTCTAAATGGGTCGACTTCCGCATGAACGGCTACGTCCCACTCGGCAATACAACAGGCAAAGAGTGTCCCTGCTTCGATCACTTTGCGTGCAATTCTGCTTTTGCTAGACAAGTCGTCAGAGCAAGCCTTGCTGACATTGATGCAGAAGTGGGTTTTTATATCCCTAAACTTAAAGTTGTTGATCTCTACTTTGCAATTGGCCCTTACTACCTTTTTGAGAAAACCGTCTGCGATTACAGTCTTGGCGGCGAATGGGGAGGTAGAGCCAGAGTCTCCCTAAAAGTGTATGATGGCATTACACTCGGCGGCGATGTAACCTACGATCCAATCTTCAACACCAAAGGACAAGGATGGATCACACTGAGCTTTCCCTTTGGTCCTGCTAACCTCCGCCAGTACGGCTCCCGCTTAGAAAACAACTATCCCACTCCATGTGACGAAACAGCACGCCAAGTCGCGCGCATGACACAACCTGTTTACCGCAACGAAATCATCCCTGTTGAAAACAAAACACGCATTTTTAATATCAATTGCGAGTGCTGCTGTCCTTCTCAAATCTACTTCGTCAACAACTGCAATTGCGACGCTGGCTGCGGAACTTATGAAAATCCATTCAACACCCTAATCGCTGCAGAAGCTACAGCATGTCCAGGAGATACCATCTATGTCTTTCCCGGTGACGGAACATCCACTGGCATGGACTGCGGCTTTATCATGAAAGATAATCAAAAACTCATCGGTTCAGCAACGAGCTTTGAGCTCTGCGACATCTGCATCCCCGCTTGCACTCCCGGCTGCTACCCCCTCATCGAAAACACGCATAGAACAACAACCGTTGAAGCACTTGATGACGTATTAGCAAATATCAAAGTCAAAGTAAATGCAGGCTATGGCGTACAAATGGCTAACTGCACCGAAGTTGCGGGTTTTTGTTTTAGCGGCGATCTTATGCCCGAGAATACCACGCTTTCTGTCGGTGCTCTAATATCTAAAGGCTCCACATTCACCATCCGCGACAACTTCTTCACAAACCAAAGAGGCGGCGCGATCTTTAGAGATAAAGCTCTATCCAACGGATGTATCACAATCTCGAACAACTGCATCTCCGATATAAAGCCCTTTGTCGGAACAGGCTCAAGTGCTTCCTTCGGTGTGTTTTTCCTAGAAGATGTTAACAATACCGATGTAACTTTCTGCAATAACACCATTAGAAACTTATTTGTAGACTCTCAAGGCGATGGAATCGATTCAATCACCGCTGGCGTTTCATTTTTCGGTGCAACAAATCTCAATCTTCGTTGCACAGGCTCCACTTTTACAAATTTCTCCGCTTCAGCTATGGGTTTAAATGCTCAAGCACTTCTTCTCGGACTCAACGTTGGAAGCGGCGGCGGAGCGGGTGACATCAACATAAACCTCATCAAAAATTGTGCGATCTCCTGCTTCAACACGAGTTTTAGCGATTTTAACGCGACGACTCAAGGTGTAGACAGCGTTGCAGCCAATTTAGGAATTGGTGTTGGTAGCGGTATTACTACAGAAACAGCGATTGAAGGATCGACTCTTTGTGTCTCCAACTCTTCTTTTAACAATTTAAGTACAACATCGAATGGACTTGGCGTTGTTGGAGCGTCGTTTGGAGTTGGTTTTGGCGCGGGTGTTACCATTAATGAAAATGCTACCATTACAGATTGTCAAATCTCTTGTAGAAACAGCTGCTTTACAGACTTTAAGGGAAATACAGTTGGGGATGTAGGAATAGCAAGTATACCTATAACAGGTATTTTAGGTATCGCCTACGGCAGCGGCAGTCAAGTCAGCGGAAAAATCACCAATAGCACCCTTTCTTGTTTTGATTCCACTTTTAAAAATTTCACAGCAGAAAATATAGGTCCCGCCTCTTTTTCCGGAATTTTTGCCCTTGCAACAGGCGGGGGAGTTAGTGTAGGGCCTACTGCTACAATCACAAATAGCCCTATTACATGCTGCAACACCTCATTCACCAATTTCACTTCTTCTTCAGGACAACTAACTGGCATTTTTGGAGTGAGCAATGGTAGTGGAGCAGGAATTGGAGGAAATGTTATATCCAACAGCCCCATTACGTGCACCAACTGTACTTTTAATAATTTCAATAGCTCTATCTCCCAATCAGCACTTCCTGCTAGTTCAGTTGCATTAATTTGTGGTATTGGATCAAGCAGTGCTGGTATAATGCAAGGAAATGAGATTATCAATAGCTTAGTCACTTGCACTAATTCATCTTTCAATAAATTTAACGCCGAAGGAGTAGGTTACGCTGGTATCTTTGGAATTGGAATTGGAAGTGGTGCTGGAATTATAGTCCCTCTTGCTCCAAACCTAGACAATGCGTCTCTCTCTTGCTGCAATTCTTCCTTCACCAATTTCAATGCTACAGCACCAAATTCTCAAGTCTTTGGCATTGCAGAAGTTGCTGGCTTGGCCATTACTGCTGCTGCAACACTAGACAATAGCACACTATTCGTCTGCAATAACCGCTTTGATCAGCTTCAAGCAACAGAGGCCTTTGATATTGAAGTTTTTGCCAATAACAACAACACCCTCTGCATCGAAAGAAATCGACTCTTCACTCTTTTTGATGCCAACATACGAACAGGCTCATCGTGCCTCCGCCTAACCGGCAACCAAAACCAAGGCAACTACCAAATTGCGCAAACGATGCCCGGCGTATGGAACGTTGAATCCCCTGACCTTGCCAACCTAACTGCCGGCCTACAATCGATCAACCAAGGAACTTTTGCACTTGTTGAGGGAACACCAGTACCCGTTGGAAGCTGTGACTGCACAGCATGTTGCCCTTGTCGTTAATTAACAAAGGATGTGCTTAAATGCGCTTAATTATTACATCTTCGCTACTATCGCTAACCTACTTCACCTGCGTAGTAGCTGAAGATGCAAACTCATGTGCCACAGATCAATCTCTATTAATAGCACCAGCTACAGAAGAACCTGTATCTTCTGAAATACCCACTCCGGAAGATAGCACCTCTAAAACACCAGAGCCTGCTGAAGAAAACTCTTCTCCTTCCACCGAATCTGAAACCTTGACCAATACTGAACTTAATCTTCCTGAAGATAGCACCTCTAAAACACCGGAGCCTGCTGCAGAAGATTCGTCTCCTTCCACAGAATCTGAAACCTTGACCAATACTGAACCTAATCTTCCTGAAGATAGCACCTCTAAAACACCGGAGCCTGCTGCAGAAGATTCGTCTCCTTCCACAGAATCTGAAACCTTGACCAATACTGAACCTAATCTTCCTGAAGATAG
>JAJFMD010000005.1 GCA_021772335.1 Chlamydiota bacterium | reverse complement strand
AAAACTCATTGAAAGCAGGCTTAAACCTGATATGTCAGATGAAGAATATCTAAAACTCACCGATGAAATTTTCAGCCATCTAAACGAGCTATCTGAAGAGATTTATCAGAAACTAGAGTCAGATTTTTATAAATTGAATCTCAATCAATATAATATAAACCAAAATCAAATTTGGAAAGGCGTAGATGTCGCTCTTCAACGAGCTGGAATCGATCACCCTCCAAATCTTGAACTAAATCAAAAGCTCACTGAAGCAAAAGAAACTATACAGAGCATTCTTAATCAGCAGAAAAATCTAGCAGCGCGTCTTGAAGAAATCGAGGAGCAATTTGAAACTGAAATTCCAGAGGAATTTTTTGATGCTCTTTTCGATGATAAAATCATGAGCGATCCTGTAAAGATACCCGGCGGCTATATCGTCGATCGTTCCACTCTATTTTATAACAACAGACGTTTTCCTAGAAACCCCTTTATAAACAACCAACACCTTATGCCACACGAAATTGCACCTCTTCCTGATCTAAAGAAGAGAATTGATGAGTGGACAAAAGATCAGTGGGATAAAGATCAGAAGAAATCGCCCTAAAAGTTCAAAGATTCTTTAACCTTAATGACTTCAATACACATTTGACAGTTGATTTTTTGATCTAAAAAAACATCTAGAGAGATCAATTTCTTAATCTCTCTAGATGAAGCTCATCCTCGGTCATCTATTTTGAGGAAGAACATTGGGATCCGGTTTTAAAGCCTCCCAGAAAACCTCATTCCAGCGATTGCAGAAAGTCGTTTTTCTGACAGGCTCTTTAGGGCTTTTGTCCTAGATTTATTTGGCTAATTTAAACGAGTTAACAAACGAGTTAAACTGTTGTTCATTATACTCTTTCATATCGCACTCCATTGCCATTAAATAGAGGCTGTTTTTCACCATCATTGCGCGGCCTTTGAAATAAACACTACCGGCACGGATGAAAAATTCCATAGCTTCATGACCATCGTATAAGACGAGATCGGCAAAGAGTAGCTGATTGTTCGGATTGTGGTTGAGTATCCCGTTTAAAAAACCTTCTAGGCTCATGCGTGCATAGGATTCATCGACAAATTCAGGGTACTGCGCAATGAGTAGCATATAAACACTATTGCTGCTTGGAGCTGAAACATAAGCGTCATAGCGCAAGCTATAGCCTTCTTCAGCAAATTTCATGCTCTCAGTCACATGTTGCGGTTGACTTGGAAATTTCATATGGCATTTTCCTGAGACAGAATGAAAATCTTTCCAAGCAATCGTGCTCTCTTGCTGATTGACAGCAACTTCTTCACTTTTTGAAGCTTGTAGTGGCATAGCAATGCAGAACGCTACGCAGCTTGCCGCCAAAAGCTTCTTAATTAATTTATACATGGATCCCCCAATTATTATTATTTATTACATTCCATTAGCTTTTAGATAGATCATGCTCATCACCCAATTTATTATAAAAATGGCGGCAAAGAGAATGACAAACATAAATACAAAGTTTAATACGGCTTTTCCTATTGAGAATTGCTGCACTTCTGATAATCCGATAAACAAAATTACGAGCGTCCAAATCAGCACAACAAGCTCTACGATAAATAGCGTTCCAATAAGTAGTGTCTGCCAAGCGCCGATCGGTTCAATACCTTCGACTCCGCTGATGAAGACAATATCCCCAAACGTACCTAACGTTACTAGTTTGAAAAAGATATCTAAAACAAGTGGCACGCTCGACCAGGCGAACGCTGAGCGCACTTGCAAATAGTTTGCTTTCCCTTTGATCCACTTCCCTGTCCAAAAAAGCAGTCCACTACTAATTGTAATCATCAACATTCCATATAGAGGCGATAACACCAAAGTGATCAACAAGATCAACCAAGGATTCATCACCTCACCTAAAGATGCGGTCTCAGCGAGCTGTAAAAGCGTAGAAAATCCATAGATCATTGAGAGCGGAATAAAGCGAAACTTCGGATTGTGATCGACGATTTTTCGAATTGTCTCTCGCGGGCGAACCCAGATTGCAAGCCAAGGATTAAATCCAATTTCAGATGACATACTTTCTCTCGATAATTTAACTATTTCTAGTCTTATATTATAATTTAAAATTAACTTTATCAAGTTTTAAATTAACTAAAACAATTAAACAGCTAATCTTTAAAGATAAAAAAAATCCCCCCACTTAAGGGAGGATTATTAGAATGAAAAATTCGCTTGAAATTGAATATTATTGAGAATCTTTGGGATCTTTTGAGCAATTACATCCATTACATGATTTGCATTTGTGACAAGTGCCGCATTCATCATCTTTACAGCTATGACATTTTTTGCAGCAAATCGCTTTGCAGCGACCAAAAAACTTAAGACTCCATAAACCTGCTAAGCCAACACATGAGTAAACAATGCGGCTTAAAACACTTGCATTGCCTCCAAAGAGCCAAGCGATGAAG
The DNA here is from genome assembly GCA_021772335.1 of Chlamydiota bacterium. Taxonomy (GTDB): domain Bacteria; phylum Chlamydiota; class Chlamydiia; order Chlamydiales; family Rhabdochlamydiaceae; genus JAJFMD01. The sequence continues at coordinate 253,970 of JAJFMD010000005.1, read as the reverse complement.
TCAAATTGGAAAAAGCCCCATAATCCCCAATTAATTGCACCAACAACAATTAAGATTAGAGCGACAAAATTGATAACAGCCATCACGAGCCTCCATGACTTTATTTCTATTTCTACTTTATTTTAACCAATATTAAAAACATGCGCCACTGTTTTTTAATAATTAATAAAATAAGCAAACTAAACAGCTGCTTTTATTAAACTTAGCTGAACTAATTATTTTTAACCGTGCAATTTCAAAATTGAGTTTGTTCTTTACTCTTTTTCTCCTAAATTGTTAGCATGGAGCGATGTAGTGGCTTTTCAAAGGATCTTAACATAATATGACTCTTCTTAATGATGAAGATTTCAACAAACTCACTCACTTATGTCGCATCGAATGTAGTGAATTAGAGAGAAAGAAATTTCAAGAAAGCATCAGCAGAATACTTACCTATGTTGAACAGCTCAAAGAAGTTGACACAACAGGCGTCGACCCATGCTTTACAGTTTTAGAGACCATGCAAAATGTCATGCGTGCAGATAAAGTTGACGATCTATTAGATCGCGATGAGCTGCTTAGCAATGCTCCCGCCCACGTTGGCGGAATGGTTAAAGTTCCCCCCGTAATCAAATTCTCAAAGTAGGTGTTGATGTATCGACAAACTGCACATGAAATCCATCGTCGCTTTATTGAAGGAGAAATCTCCGCTAAAGCCATAGTAGAAAAGACGTTAAGCCGTATTCATCGCCACGATCCTAAAGTGGGATCTTTTTTGCGTGTGCTCTCTGATAGAGCTCTTGCTCAAGCCGAAGCTCTCGATCGCAAACGCGCAGCTAACAAAAGCTTGGGCAGACTTGCTGGCGTTCCTGTCGCAATTAAAGACAACATGCATATTAGAGGAGAGTTCACCACCTGCGCTTCGAAATTTTTATCGAACTACCGCCCTCCCTTTAATGCAACTGCTGTACGACTTTTAGAAGAAGAGGATGCGATCTTAATTGGAAAAACGAATCTCGATGAGTTTGCAATGGGCTCTTCAACCGAACATTCGGCCTACCAGCTCTCTAAAAATCCGTGGGATTTAACATGCACACCTGGAGGATCTTCCGGTGGTTCAGCAGCCGCTGTAGCAGCGCGCTTCTGCCCTCTAGCTACAGGCACTGATACCGGTGGCTCGATTCGACAGCCCGCTTCATTTTGTGGAGTTGTTGGCTTTAAACCAACTTATGGCAGAGTCTCACGCTACGGGCTAGTCGCCTTTGGATCTTCGCTCGATCAAATTGGCCCCTTTTCATACGATGTTCCCGATGCCGCTCTCTTTATGGAAGTTGTTGGACGCCATTGCCCTAAAGATTCAACGAGCATCAACTTGCCCCCTGAGCCCTATCTCAAAAAAATTGATGGATCAATTGAAGGGAAAAAAATTGGAGTGCCTTGGCACTTTTTAGAGGATCTTGATCAAGAACCCAAAGACAATTTCCTATCTAGCATTGATAAACTTGAGTCTTTAGGTGCTGAGATAGTAGAGGTGGATTTAGACATTCTAAAATACTCAATTGCCGTTTATTACATCGTTGCAACCGCTGAAGCATCAACGAATCTCGCGCGTTTTGATGGTATTTTACATGGTAATCGCTCTGAGATCGCCGACACTCTTAATGAAGTTTATGACCTTTCAAAAGGAGCAGGATTTGGAGCAGAAGTTAAAAACCGCATTATGCTAGGAACCTATGTTCTATCTTCTGGATATCAAGGCGCCCATTACACTCAAGCGCAAAAAGTGCGTAGTTTAATTATCGAGCACTATCATAAAGCGTTTAAAGAGTGTGATGTCATTGCAATGCCGGTCTCCCCTTTTCCTGCTTTCCAACTCGACTCAATTCACGATCCTCTGCAGATGTATCTCGCTGATATTTATACAATTTCTGTAAACCTTGCAGGACTTCCAGCGATTAGCGTTCCTTCGGGTTTTAGTAGCAAACAACGTCCGTTTGGACTGCAGTTGATTGGAGCTCCTATGGATGATAGCCTCGTATTGCAATGCGCGCGCGCTTTTGAAAAGGCACAACCGTTAACCCCATTCATTCCCCCACTTTTTGATCAGGAGAATAATTGATGAGCGCTATTCCATACGAACTCTGGGAAGTCATTATCGGTCTAGAAGTGCACGTTCAACTCAGCACTAAATCTAAAATGTTTAGCCCCGCACCTAACCGATTTGGTGATGAACCAAACACTAACATCTCATTCGCCGATACAGGGCAACCAGGATCTCTTCCAGTTCTTAATGCCGAAGCAGTACGTAAAGCTGTACAATTTGGATGCGCAATTAACGCTGACGTACGCCCTTTCAGCAAATTTGACCGAAAGTCATATTTTTATCCTGACAGTCCTCGAAATTTTCAAATCACACAGTTTTTTGATCCAATAATCCTCGGAGGTCAAGTCATTGCGGATATTGGCGATGAAACTAAGACTTTTCAGATTAATCGCGCTCACCTAGAAGATGATGCTGGCATGCTCAAACACTTCAACTCCTTTGGTGGCGTCGACTACAATAGAGCTGGAGTTCCCCTGCTCGAGATCGTCACTGAGCCGTGCATCCGTTCTGCTAAAGAAGCAGTTGCTTGTGCCACTACACTTAAGACAATTATGGAGTATATTGGCGCTTCAGAATGCAACATGGAAGAAGGAATGCTCCGCATGGATGCTAACATCTCTGTGCGTCTAAAAAATGAGCAAGCGTTTCGCACGAAAGTTGAAATCAAAAACATGAACTCCTTCACAAACATGGAAATGGCTGTCGAAGCTGAAATTAAGAGACAGATTCACGCATATAGCACTAATCCTGACAAACACCACACACAAGTGATTCAAAGTGGCACATACCGCTTCGATTTAGAGAAAAAACAAACAGTCTTAATGCGCCGCAAAGAAGAAGCGATGGACTACCGCTACTTCCCAGAGCCTGATCTCCCTCCTATCTTATTGAGCGATGACTACATCGAAGAAGTGCGCCGCACTCTTCCAGAGCTCCCTCATCAAAGATATGAGCGCTACATCTCAAAATTTGAGCTTAGCCCCTATTCAGCATCAGTTCTAATCAATGACAAGCGCCTTTGCGACTACTATGAATCTGCTTTAAAAAATTGCAAAAATCCTAAGAGCCTCTGCAATTGGATTTCCAGTGAATTTGTTGGTCGCTTTAAAGACAAAGGCATCCACATCGCGAATTCCGGCATTCTTCCCCATCACATCACAGATCTCGTTAACATGATTGAAGAGAAGGTAATCACAGGGAAAATCGCCAAAAAAGTCGTAGATGACATGGTCTCAGAACCAGGCAAAGGAAGCAAAGAGATTGTCAAAGCTAATCCCAACTACCAACCAGTTAGCGATGTCAGTGCGATCGAACCACTTGTCGATCAAGTGCTCTCTGAAAATCCTCAATCGATCGTCGATTACAAAAACGGCAAAACAAAAGCTCTCGCTGCGCTAGTTGGAAAAGTAATGAAGTTATCTCAAGGCAAAGCTTCTCCTGATATTGTCAATGAGCTGCTAAAGAAAAAAATCGACTCTGCTTAAGACCGATTTCACTTTCTGGGGTGGAAGCGATCAAATGCGTCTATTAGATGACGCTGCTGTAAATGAGTGTAGCGATCTGTTGTCGCAATGCTACTGTGCCCGAGCAGTTCTTGTATCACCCGCAAATCAGCTCCATTTTCTAAAAGATGCGTCGCAAAACTATGACGCAGCGTATGCGGAGATATCTTCTTTTCAATGCCCACCTCTTTAGCATAGTGTTTAAGTCTTTGCCACACAGCTGTGCGCTCCAATCTCTTTCCTCTATGACTTAAAAAAAGAGCCTTTTCATTCTGAGCGCGCATCTTTTCAAATGCGCTCAAATAACGATCGATGCTCTCCGTTGCCTTTTTTGCAATAGGAACAACGCGCTCCTTGCCTCCTTTTCCCAAAACACGTACAGCATGATCACTAACATCATAAAGATCGAGGTTGCACACTTCAGATACTCTTAAACCGCAACTATAGAGAACATCAAAAAGCGCCCGGTCACGCATTCCCAAAAGATCATCCCCAGGGGCGCACAAAAGATCACTGACCTCTGTGCAACTTAGCACTTCAGGAACAAGACGCCACAGCTTTGGCGTATCAAAATAAAGATGAACATCGCGCCTAATAAATCCCTCTTGCTGGATAAAACGACAAAAAAGCTTAAGAGAAACCAACATACGACAGATCGTACTACTCGCATAGCCTTTCCCTTTAACCCCTTCTAAATAGAGCAAAAGATCATCCTGACCTAACCCCGAAAGATCCGTTCCCTTAGCTTCAACATAATACTTCACAAAATGCGCGAGATCTTGACGATACGCATCTATCGAGTTCACCCTTAGCCCCTTCTCAGAACCAAGATATACGAGAAAAGCATCTACAGCACTATCAATTGAATTCATAAAATTTTATTTATAAATTACTCATAAAGGCAACAACCTTTATAATTACAGCAAATTAAAAAGGGTTAGCCAATGTCTGAAGTACTTCTTACTACTAATGTTAGTCTAGGTCTCTTTCTCTTTAATGGCAAAAAGTACCGTTGCACCATGCACGCAACAAATACCGAAAACCTCAATCAATCTGTACTGCAAAAAACATACCAGTCCGTTCAAGATCTCCTTTATATGCATGAGGGTTATTTAGCTACGCATACAGATGAAAGTCACCAAAGAGCTTTTCAGCACATCACAAAACTAGACAGCAATGGCCTTCACACAACAACTCAAAACGTTTTCCAAACGCATAACTTTGATCTAAACAGCATTAGAGAGAACCTATCACTCCCCTTACAAGAGCATTTTCAAGCAGTAGACAACGTAAGAGCTGATCAAATTTTTCGAGATATTTCCATTCATTCAACGACATTCCATCGAGAAGAGGCTCAACCAGAACAATCTGTCCCGTGGTATTCAAATCTATGGAATAAAGCAACCAACCTTCTACCCAGATGGAATAAAAAAGAAAGCCAAAATGAGCCCGCTATTTTAAAACCATTCTATGAAATCATACAAAACAACCAGCTGAATACACTCAAAGTAACAACTTTAAAAGAAAAAATTGATAGCCTTAAGAAACTAAGATCAAACCAGATAACCTATAATACGCATAAATCTGCTATCGATCACCTTCTCCAGATTTTTGAGGATGCCCTTGAAAATTTCAGAAAGGAAAGAGGGAAAAGACCCGTTAAATTGCAAAAAACATGATATTAAAATTTTTATAATATATTGATATTTAATAAGATATTCATTAAAATACTTATTTAATACAATATAAGGTTTAAATAATGTCTTCTGTTTCATCTTATCAGTCTGCTGTTCCCCACCAACGTATCAGCCTTGGAGAGGTCTCCTTTAACGGCAAGCGCTACAGTGCGACCTTGCGTTCAAAGCGCGTAACTACCCTTTCTCCCGACCAAGCACGCACAGCACACGATCTCGTACAAGATCTTCTCACACTCCACGAAGGCCACCTCAACCATTCAAAACCAGCTAAAGAACGTGTTAAAGCCTTTGAGACCATACGCAAACTTGATAAAAAGGGACTCCACTCCAAAAAACCTGAGCATTATCAGGAACACAACTTTTCTTACAAAATGGTAGAGAACGACTTAAAGCCTGATCAACAAGAAATGATTAAACAGCATTTCCCTACTCAAACTGATACACTCCGTGCTCAAGACCTTTGGGAAGCATTTCAATCTACCGTTGCCTTTACAGCTCCATTTACCCCACAACATAACGAGCACCCCTCATTCTCATTCGTTTCAGAAACTAGTTCGCAGCACGATACGAATAATGACGATTCAAGCGTCTATCATAGCCTCATAAATGAACCGAAAGCAACTCCACGTCCCCCTGTTAACGAATACACAGGCCCCTCTTTAGAAGAGATCCTAATTGATACCGCTGACGTTGCGTCAGATAACGATAATGATGATCCACAGGTTCAAACAGATACCGACGGCAACGAATCTGTATCTAGCCATGCGTTCTCAGTATTTGATGATGAAGATAAGCCAGCTGCAACCAATAGACATAAAGAATCTCTCGCTACAAGACCCCAAGAAGAACCCGTTCAACCACAGCAGGCAAATTCCATATCAACAGACGACAATTCTGATGATGTTGAAGGATTACCTGAACTTATCGATGAAGAACCTAAGCCTAACCCACAAACTCCTCCAAGTCCACAAAGCCCAAAAGAACTTCATGGATCTAAAGAGGAATCAGCTTCTCCTACTTCTAGCAATGCAGATATAACTATTGAAACGATTGATAACTATCTTTCTAGGAACCCTGGCAATCTCACTGCAATTGAAAATGAGGAATTGCAGCTATGGGAAATCACTGTTACACAAGCACACATCGACAAAAACAAGAAAGCTAATTTATTATTGATGATTCAAGCAGAGAATAGAATACGTCAAAATAAAGACGCACTCAAGCGTAATCAAGAACAAAGTTAAGTATTAAGCAGATTGTAGATTTTGATTATCTATACGCTCTTGCCAGAATCTTCTGACACGTAAAAGCTCTTCGCGCTGTTTCTGCTCTTTCTTACGAATTATTTCAGGATCAATAGTAGCATCTCGTTTCTTTTGCGCATTTTCTGCTTTCACAATCTTATAATAAGCAACAGCATCAATAGTAAACCAAGGCAATCCAACAAGAGATCCCACAAGAACAGCTAAAAGCGGAATACCAAACGAGAACGCCGCTGCAAGAGAGACTCCCAAAACGGCCATAGTCAAAAATGTCGCCATACTAAACAATACGATTTGTTTATCATACTTACCTTGAACAGTTCCCTGTTTAAGCTGCTCATTAAATTCGACAAATGAGAAATACAAAGTAATAAGCGACGACAAAGCAAATAAAGTCGCAGCAACAATAAACGGAGTTCCCGCAGTAATAACCATCATCATTACTAAACTCGCAATTCCAAGAACTCCAGCTAACAACAACATCCACTCTGTAATTTCGCCTTTCTTCATTTTTGCAGCCATCTTACTTGAAATTTCATGGATTTCATTTAAAGCTTTTTCGCGAACAACAGGATCCTTTGACTGCAATCTTTCAGAGAGGATTCCATGCTTATTTGTAGATGCCTTATTTAGCATTTTGACAACTTCAGCAGAAACCACGCGAGACATCTTTCTCTCTTTTTTCACCTGCAGCTTTTCCATTTCTAAAATCAATCCAATCTGCTGCAAACCTAATGTGCCAAATGTTTCTTCAGCATATTTTATTGCATCATCTTTAGACAGTTTAGGAGCATCTTCCCAGATTCCATCTTTGCGAAGTTGATTAAATAATTGGGGCAATTCTTTAGCAAAAAACTCTCGTCCACGTTTTTCTACAATTGCGCGCGCATCTTTACCAAGTTTTTTCTCAATCGACGCTGTCATTTCAACCATGCTCGGTGTAGTGCGTTTCTCTAAAAACCGAGCTAACTCAACAGCCTCTTTGTCATCAAACCCTTTAATATTTGCAACACCCGCCAATTTATTATTAAAATTGTAGCGATCACTAAGCTTTTTAGCCGTGCCAATTGTCAATCCCGTATAGAGCAAAGCAAAGGCTCCAAGTCCAATTTGACCCATCCAATATGTAGAACGACCAATAAGTGATGGCGCTGTTCTACCAGTCTCAATCCCTTTAAGCAACGCGGTTAATGTTAATGTTCGTACAGCTAAAAAACCCGCACCACCCAAAGAGTGAAACACACGCGATACAACTTCAATATCACCATTGACTTTCCCTTTATGATCTCCAATATCCCTAGCAAAACCGCGCGCTCTTACAGCACTTGCAGTGTGCAAAGCACCCCAGAAAAAGTTCAACCCCGTTGTAATCGCCATTGTTGGATATATGGGGTTATTAATTGGCAGAATATCACCAAGAGGCGTACGCAAAACCGTAGCGTAATCAACAATGACTTCCTGAGCACTCATACAAATTCCAAAAAGTGCTTCAGGAGCTTTTGGACCTCGATGTGTAGGCACAGCAAAACGGGGCGTAGCGACATCGCTCACCGGATCACGCTTAGGAGCATCAGCTCCAAAAACCTCGACATGCGGATTAAACCGCACAGCTTTATCGCCAACTGGATTAGCCATTATATTAAAAACCATTATATATTATTAATTCTGCCACTATAATAACAAAATTATTATTATAATGGAATAAAATTTTATAAATATATAATAATCAAAACTTTAAGAAAATCCGCAAGTTACTAACAATCAGAATTTTAACTATTTTACAGAGGAGGATTGAGCAGATCTGCCAGCTTCCCTAAAACGTCCCTAAGAACCCTAAGCTTCGTCTGGCCCGCATCAACCCATGTAATGAGCTCTTTCGGTAAATGATCTAGAATAACCGCTGTTTCGCTTTGATAGACGTCCATCCGGGTCCTCAACACAGCAGGGTCTTGATCATCAACACGCCCCTCTATCTTCGCTCTCCCGACTAGCCTATTTATAAGCCCTTCAACATCAGACATCTCCAGAACAAGAATGCTCTGCAGATCGAGATAGGGCATGATTAGATTAACCTGGCGCACTGTCCTAGGAATCCCATCCAACAATAGGAACTGCTTATCTGGGTCATAAGCTCCTGACTTAATAAGTCCTAGCACATATAGATGCCAGATCTCGATCGTCACCTCATCAGGAACCAGGCGCCCTTTATCGGCATACTCCCTAAAAAGCTTACCCTGAGCAGACTGAGGATCTAACCCCCTAAAAACGTCTCCTGAAGAGAGATGGACGTGATCAGCGGCCTGCGCAAGCACCTTACCAAGCGTCCCCTTACCCGATCCCGGAGGACCAAATAATAACAACGCCTTAAACCCCTTACGATCAGCATCTTTCTCAGACATAACCCGCCTACCTATCATGAGTATTACCCTAACACTCTAATTGATCATCACTTATCGCGCAACACACGATTTATTATTATATTTATCAAATTAAAATTAGAATTAACTTGTAATTAAATATTAATTATAGTATACTTTTAATTTCATTAAGCAACAATGTGTTTAAAATAATTATGGTTAATCCAGTTAATAATAATAGTACGCCTCCAGCGCGTCATGAGAAAAATGTTGGGACTGTGAAAGTTGGCAATAAGACCTACGATGTCGTTATTGTCTCTAAAAAGCACAGCCTAGACAGCTTCGATACGTCTAAAGCTCATAACCTCGTTACGGGCATGTTGGCTATGTACGAAGGTAAAGCTAAGCAAACCAATGCATCTCTTGATAAAGTTGAGCGTCTTAGCGTTAAAGGCCTCCACACGCCTGCTCAAATAATCGGCCCTAATTTCTCTTTAGAAAGCATCAAAGATACACAAGGTGTTGATTTAACTCCTGCTACTAAAGTTTGCCCCAATAAAGACACAACTGCCGGTGATCTGTGGAATGAGCTTACAAAAACTGTAACTGTTACTGGCCATCGTGGAATAGGTCCTGATGCATCAATTACTAGCGATACAGCTTCTACAACCTCAGATGTTAGCTTTGAATCCTTAACTCCTCTTAAAAAGCCTTCAACACCTCAAACGGGCAATACAAAAGCTTCTGAATGGGTAAGAACTGAAGACTTTTCTAACCCGAATGCTCCAGCTCCTAAAAAACGTGCTGATGCTGACAAAGAAAGCAAAAGAGGATTATTAACTCCTAAAGAAAAGAAAGCTAAAGTTGTAAGATTTGCTGATACCAGCCCTACACCGGGACCTCTTGCAAACGTTTTACCAGCTAATTTCGACTTAAGATCTACTGCAGAAACAGAAAGCATTCATTCAAGCGCTTCATCTTCTACTGAAAGAGGGGTAATAGAAATCGATATGGATGACGCAAGCTCTACAGACAAAGCCCCAGCTCAAAAGAAAGCCACTTTGTCACTGAAAGAACGAATTTTTGGAAAAAAACCAACCTCATCTGAAAATGAAAAACTCGTTGATATTTTAAAAAAAATTTATACAGCAGATGAAGAAGAGCTAAAAGAATTAAAAGACGAAGAAAAAATTATAAATAATAACATAGATAAAATAATCCAAAAAAACAGACTTAACAAAAAATTCTATATATTAAGTCTGATTAATAAATTTAATAACAAACAATAAGGTGATGTTATGACAACAAATGATATAAATACTGCATTTACTGCTGGTGAAATTGGTTTAGGCATGAGCCCATACTCTGAAGAGAATATGGATCTTGTTAAAGCAAAACTTGCCGCTTTAGGCACTGATGCAAAGGAACTAACAAAAAGCCCTACTATTTCAGAAAGAATGGCTACAATGAAAGCAAAAATTCCAGCAATGCCACGTCCTGACAAAGCAATCGCATCTAGCTGGGATGCTCACAGAAATGGTGATGGTCTTCGAAAGACTGCATTGATTGGCAAAAGAGTACAAAAACTTGATGCGCAAAAGCTTGATATTCTTAGCACTGTAGGGACACGTCAAACAACTCTACGCCTAGTGACTAAAGAAGATGGCACTAAAACTATGGTAGAGGAAAAGGGCCCTTACATTGTCGCTAGTGACAAGCAAAGAGCTAAAGATCTTGCTGCAATTGATAGAAAGATTTCTGCATATGCAGTTCTTGGTCTAGTTGCTGTAGCTGGTAGCGCTATTGCTGCGAAGGGAAGAAGCTTAAAAGATTCTGCAGTTGCAGGAGCAAAAGCACTAGGTAACCGTGTTAGTAAAACTGCAAAAGCTCATCCTAAAGCTGCATCAGTAGCTAAGAAAGTTCTTATAGTAATTGCTGCGCTAGCTGTTTTAGCTGGTATTGGAGCTGCTTTATACTTCGGTGGTGCTGCACTTGTAGCTGCTGTTGGTGCAAAAGCTCTTCTTGATGGCCTTATGATTGCTGGCTCTATCGCTTCTTTTGCGGTTATCCCTCTTGCATATGCTGTTTATAAGCTAAATGCAAAGGTTAACGCTTTGGAAGCAGAAAGGAAAGAATCTGCTCCTATAACTGATGCAGATGATTTTGATGCTTCATCTACCGTTACTGCCTCTGATCTAGGTTCAGATGATGACTTAGATATCGTTACTGACGATGACTTAGATGCTGCTCCTGGAGAGTTAAGAAAAGACGCTCCAACTACTGCAACAGATACAACTGTTAGACATGCAGTAGAATTGCCTGCTGTTGCTATGTCTGAAACTTCAGATGATGCTGATGATGAAGACAAAGTAGAAGCTGAGAAGCCAGCAGAAACAAGCACTTTAGCTAGTGTTCTAGGTTCTGTTGCTAGTCTATTGGCTTAATCGATAGTGAGTCTAAAGATTGCTTAATGAAAAATGCCGACCGGGCCTTCGGGCCTGGTTGGGGTTTTATTCTGAGAGCGATAATAGTTATTTAAACAGATTAACAAGGGGTAAGGTATGGAGAACACTGAATATTATTTGAAAGTGATCGCCAGCCTAGAGAGCAAGGTTGACTTGCTAGAGGCTGAGCTCATCTACCTCGATAAGATCTTGACACACTGTGGTTTTTCTAATGGAATTGCAACGTTAAAGGAAATTGTTGAGGAGCTCTTACGCGAAGATCCTGAGCTTGTAAAAGTGAAGAGAAAAGGCGTATTATAAGAGTTTTTTTTAGATGTTATTTACTAAGGCAGATCTTCGGATCTGCCTTTTTTTATTCCTGGATTTTTATTCAATTTTAAGCTTTGATAGTAAGAAAGATCGAGGTTTTTATGGCTAAAATAGTCTTCTCAGAGACCGGCGAAGAGCGCGAGCTCGAAGATGGCTCTGAAATTCAAGAAGTATGTGAAGATGAAGGTGTCCCTTTTGCATGTACCGAGGGCGTATGTGGAACCTGTGTGATTGAGATTGAAGAGGGCATGGAAAATCTGACAGAGTTTACTCAAGAAGAGGAAGACTTTCTCGGAGAGCTCGACACTGAAAGACTCGCTTGTCAGTGCAAAATCAAAGGCGGCTGCGTCAAGGTACGGTTCTAAATGACAAAACAAATCTCCCGTACAATGACCATTGAAGACATCTTTTCAGAGTTCCCTGATAAAGCACAGCTGCTCGCTCAAGAAATGTCTAATAAAGGACTCTCCTGCGTTGGCTGCTCTGCAGCGACCTATGAAACGCTCGAAGTGGGCATGTATGGCCACGGCTTTGAGGATGAAGAGATCAATAAGCTTGTCGGCAAACTCAACGAGATACTTGCTGAAGAATACGATTTAACGACCATTGTGATCACCAAACGTGCCGCTGATAAATACCGCTCTGTTCTACAGACCGAAGGCAAAGACAACTGGGGCATCCGTCTTGGAGATAAGCCCGGTGGCTGTAGTGGTTTTGAGTATATACTCGACTTTTCTGAAAAAGCTCTTGAAGGAGATAAGGTTTTTATCTGTGAAAGCCTTGAGATCCACGTGCATGAAAAAGTACTCTCTAGAATGCTCGGCTCTGTGATCGATTACATTGATGGCCTCAATGGAGCAGGCTTTAAGGTGACTAATCCCAATGTGACAAGCTCTTGTGCCTGCGGCAAATCCCAGAGCTATTAGGATCTTTATCTTAAAAAACAGCTCCGAATATAGACATTATATCGAATAAAATCCTTATCTAAAGCAATCCATCTAACAAGATTTACATTAAAGCTTTTTTAAATAAATAAAACATATTATCATAAAAACAAAAAGACAAGATATGACAACTAGTGGTCCCGGCTGGAGTGACTATAAAGAATTTTACGTAGATCCTAATCTGTTTGAAAAGCAAGTAAAAGATAGTATTACAGAAATTGGATCATTTCTTGATCCTCAATCGATGCTTTCATTTCTTCAATCGATCGGAACAAAAAATGATACAGGTTTAACATCATCACAATGCATCCTTGATATTTATACAAAAAAAACATCCCTAACAGCTGATGAACTAGATTTTTACCTTAAAACTCAAGGCATCGATCCAAAGAACCCCAATTTCTCCGCATCTATAAAAGGCAAAATACTAGGAAATGTCACATCACTTGATCTTTCAAACACTAAATACACCGATGCTGAGCTAAAAAATATCGCCTCTCTTTGCCCTAATCTTACCTCTCTTAATCTCTCATGGTGCTTTCAAATAGAAGATGCTAGCTTTTTATCTAACCTTATTAACCTTACCTCTCTTAGTCTCTTTGATTGCAAGCAAATACGAGATTTTAGCTTCTTATCTAGCCTTACTAACCTTACCTCTCTTAATCTCTCAAACTGCACCCAAATTCAAGACTTCAGCTTCCTTAGAGCGCTTGCTAGCCTTACCTCTCTGAATCTCTCAAGTTGCACCCAAATTCAAGACTTCAGCTTCCTTAGAGCACTTGCTAGCCTTACCTATCTGAATCTCTCTTGGTGCCCTCAAATACAAGATTTTACTTTGCTAATTGATTTTAATTCTCTCAAGATTCTTGAAATAAGCGAAGATCAATTTAGACCTCATAATGAATCAATTCATCGACTAGAAGCAAAGGGCGTAAAAATCATAGTCTAGTATTAAATCGCTCCACGTTGAAGAAAAAGTGCTCTCTAGAATGCTCGGCTCTGTGATCGATTATATCGATGGCCTCAATGGCGCCGGCTTTAATGTGACTAACCCCAATGTGACAAGCTCTTGTGCCTGCGGCAAGTCCCAGAGCTATTAGATTGCAAACTTACGAATAGAAGATCACTCTTTTATCTCGAAACCTAAACAAGCGTCTATTTCACCGATATTTTGACAGAAGTAAAACTCATCAGGCTCGCCGTCGTAAACGCCTATTTTATAATTTTCGATTTGCTCTTCGCCCGTATCTCCGTCAATAACTCGATACGAAGCTTCTCGAATCATCACAATAATTCTTTTCCAAGGATGGCGGTGGAAAGGCTCGATCTCCCCTGGAGATGTCTGACTCCATAGAATGCGGACATGATCGCTTTCAAAAACAACTTCGTGTTGATCAGGAGACGCGATAACAGCATCGTCTAAGGAGAGAGATTTTGGAATTATCGGGGCTGTAAAATCGATTTGCAACTTTTTGGATTCTTTGATAAACGCGTCGATCACATCGATGTAATCCGGAAAAAGTGGATTAAATTTTTCAAGCAGAATTTCCGAATTCCACTCGTCAACATGATAACAGCTTTGGAAGCAGCGCAAAAGCTCAACTTTTTTTTGTTCCTTCGGTGAAATCATCGCGTTCGTACTGAGTATGAGTAGGAGAGGTAGAATGAGAATTTCACAAAAGAAAAACATTTGTCTTCTTACAGAAGAAAAAGTAAAGAATCTTTGCATAAGTGATCTTTGGTTAATTTATTCACGACATTCTATTTTCTGATGAGTGAGAAAGTAAAGTATTAATGTATATATCTTGGTGAAATTTCATTTGCAAGCTATGCCTATTCAAGAAGAGAGTTAAATCAAGAAGGAGACTTCTTTGAAGGCTTCGGAGAGAGTGGGATGTGCGAAGCAAATGCGTGCGAGTTCTTTTGTTGTCATGCGCTTCTTGATTGCAAGGGCGCCAATTGAGATTAGCTCTGAGGCATGAGCACCAATCATGTGCATGCCAACAATTGTGTGACTATCTTTTTCTGCGATGATTTTTACAAAGCCATTATCCTCTCCCATGCAGCGTGCGCGGGAATTTGCTCTCAACGGAAATGTCGCTGTGTTCACTTCAATGTTGTGTGCATGCGCTTCTTCAGCGGTGAGTCCAACGGTGCCCACTTCGGGATGGGTATAGACAACGTTGGGAACAGCGAGGTAATCGACGGTGGGCTTTTCTCCGGCGATGAGATCAGCAACAGCAATCGCCTCTTCAGACCCTTTATGAGCAAGCATGGGGCCATCGATGATATCGCCAATGGCATAGATGTTGGGGTGAAGTGTTTGAAAGGAGCTGTTGACTGGAATGCGCTTTTGCGCGTCGAGGGAGATGTTTAGTGCTTCGAGATTGAGGTTAGAGGTTGTTGGCTTGCGTCCGATTGAGACGAGAGCACAATCTGCCGTGAAGGTTTGTGTTCCGGAGGGGGTTTCTGCTGTAAGGGTGACTTGGTCTTTTATATCTGCGGAAGTTACTTTCGAAGAGAGATGGAACGTCATTCCTTGCGCGGTAAGCTCTTTATACAGCTCTTTGCGGATGGCAGGGTCGAGTGTGGGGCAGATCGTATCTAGAAACTCGATAAAGGTCACTTGTGTGCCGAGTCTTTGGTAAACAGAGGCGAGTTCAACGCCAATAACTCCTGCACCGACGACGAGCATGGTTTTAGGAGGCTGTTTGAGAGAGAGTGCGCCAGATGAGGAAAGCACCTTTTGTTCATCAAAGGGAAGGAAGGGAAGTGTGATCGGTTGAGAGCCCGTTGCGATGACTGTATTATGCGCGGTGATTGTTTGAGAGCCTCCGATCTGAAGGGTTGTTGGAGTAAGGAAAGAGGCGGCTCCTTCAAGAAGGGTGACTTTATGTTTTTTAAATAGACCTCTTATGCCTTGATTAAACTCGGTGATGATCTGATTTTTGCGCGCCATCATTTTAGGAAAATCATAGCGGAGGTTATCGAGATTAATGCCATGTTTTTCAGCTGAAGTTGCGATTTGAGAATAAAATTCTGTTGATTGCAAGAGAGCTTTCGATGGAATGCATCCAACGTTGAGGCAGGTTCCTCCTACTGAGGCGTTTTTCTCAATACAGACAGTTTTTAAGCCATGTTCTGCACAATGTAAGGCGCAGATGTAGCCAGCGGGTCCTGAGCCGATAACGGCGACGTCATAGGTATCTTGTGTCATAGATCAAGTAAGAAGCGTGCGGGTTCTTCGAGGTTGTTTTTAATATTTACAAGGAAGAGCACCGCTTCTTTACCATCAATGAGACGGTGATCGTAACTCAAGGCAACATACATCATTGGGCGGATCTCAATCTTTTCATTAACGACAACAGGGCGTTTGACAATGGAGTGCATGCCGAGGATGGCGCTTTGGGGTGCATTGAGGATAGGCGTTGAGAGTAGCGATCCAAAGGTGCCGCCATTGGTAATGGTAAAGCTTCCCCCTTGAAGATCGTCAACTGTAATTTTGCCATCACGCGCTTTAAGGGCGTACTCGCGAATCGTCTTTTCTAGCTCCCAATACTTGAGCGCATCGCAACCGCGTACGACAGGCACTAATAACCCTTTTTCTGTTGAAACTGCGACTCCAATATCATAGGTATTAACTGAGACAATCTCATCGCCATCAATATAGGCGTTAACTTTAGGAACTTCTTTTAAGGCATGAACAACCGCTTTAACAAAGAAGGACATAAACCCGAGGCGTACGCCATACCGTTTTTCAAAAGCTTCTTTTTCACGGGAGCGGATATCAACAATTGCGGACATATCAATTTCGTTAAAGGTGGTAAGCATCGCTGTGTTATTTTTGGCATCGACAAGTCTGGCAGCTATTGTGCGGCGGAGGCCCGACATGCGCTGACGCGTCTCTGAGCCCTCTTTTACGGGCTGCTTGGGTGGTTGAGGTGGAGTTTTGAGCTCATCTGCAAAATCGCTAGCAGTTTTGCGCACGGGAGTCTCTGCAGGAGGAGGCGCTAGTGGTTTTGATTCTTGGGCAGGAGGAGGCGGAGGTTGCTCTGTTTCCCCAGCGACCGAGGTGTCGACATAACCAATCAGCTGTCCAATTTTAACAATGTCATCAACAGCAACGTTAATCATAAGTTGGCCCGCTGCAGGAGCGTAGAGCACTTGGTTGACTTTATCGGTTTCTAGTTCAACGACCTCTTCATCTTGAGCAACAATACTTCCGTTTTGCTTGAGAATACTGCTGACAATCGCTTCTGAGACCGATTCTCCCATCGCGGGAATTTTTAATTCAACTTTCATTCCTATTTCCTTAAATCAAATGCTTGCTCGATAAAGGCTCTTCGCTCTTTTTCATGGAGAGCAAAGGAACCTGCTGCTGTCGAACTACTTTCTTTGCGACCTATATAGCACACTTCTTTTCCTGTCTTGAGCGCTTTGTTGATGATTGGAGCGATGTAGGTCCAAGCACCTAAATTAGCATGCTCTTCTTGAACCCAACACACTTCAGCATTGCTATAGTCGCTAAGAACCTCTTTGAGATCCTCTGGATGGAGTGGATAGAGCTGCTCAATGCGCACAAGAGCTATTGGAGGATTTTCCCGTTTTTCTCTTTCTTCTAGTAAATCATAGAATACTTTTCCTGAACATAAAATCAAGCGTTTTACACCTGTTGACTCTTGTTGATCTTTTATTATAGGTAAAAAATTAGTATCAGTAAATTGTGATCGTTTACTGCGACAGAGTGGATGGCGCAGAAGCGCTTTGGGTGTAAAAACAATCAACGGTTTTTTCTCAGGATTGAGCATTTGTCCGCGGAGGAGATGAAAGAGTTGAGCGGGAGTGGTTGGATTAGCAAGACGCACATTACGATCAGCGCACAGTTGCAGAAAACGCTCAATGCGTGCTGAGGAGTGTTCAGGCCCTTGCCCTTCATAACCGTGAGGCAGCAAAAGAACGAGATGGGAATATTGTTGCCATTTTTGCTCTGCAGACATTAGATATTGATCGACGATGATCTGTGCGCCATTGTAGAAATCCCCAAACTGCGCCTCCCAAATCACGAGAGTTTTAGGCTCAAAAAGGGAATAGCCATAGTCAAAACCGAGTACGGCATATTCTGAAAGAGGCGAGTTGTAAACGTTAAAAGAACCTTGCTCTTCTGAAAGAGCGGAAAAAGGGGTATAGCTCTTGCCACTTTTTTGATCTGTCCAAACTGCTTGACGATGGGAAAAGGTGCCGCGCTGCACATCTTGTCCTGAAAGGCGAATGTTGTAGCCATCGGTTAGTAGCGTAGAATAGGCAAGCCACTCCCCGACTGCCCAGTCAATAGAATCTGTCTTTTCAACTTGCTCACGTCGTTCTTTTAAAAGTCTTTCAATTTTACGATGGATATGAAAGCTCTCGGGAACAGTTGTCAGTGGTTGAATCAAAGAACTCAGTATATTGGCAGGCACAGCAGTTGGAGGAAATTTTGAGGTTTCTTGCTCACCTAAAGCAGGGAAGAGCTCTTCTGTTGTTTTTTTGGAGCTGCTGAGATCTTTTTCAAGTATAGATAAAAAGCGCGCTTCACTTGCTTGGCTGTCTTGCTTTGTGAAGACTTTTTCTGCAACAAGACGATCACAATAGAGCTGTCTGATCGGACGTTTTTTTGAGATCTGTTGATATTCTAGAGGCTGAGTAAAATGGGGCTCATCACCCTCATTGTGGCCATATTTTCTGTAACCATTGAGATCAATAAATACATCGCATCCAAAACGCTGTCTCAGCTCCATTGCAAGGTGAGCAACGTAGCAGCACCCTTCGGGATCTTCAGCATTCACATGAAAGACGGGAGCATTAAAGCTCTTTGCGATATCGGTGCAATAGCGTGTAGAGCGCCCATCTTTAGGTAGTGTAGTAAAGCCAATTTGGTTGTTGACGACGATGTGGATTGTGCCGCCTGTTGTGTAGCCTTCGAGATCGCTGAGTTGGAGCGTTTCATATACAACGCCCTGCCCGCTAATCGCTGCATCCCCATGAATAATGATGGGAACGACTTCGGGAAAAGTGCTGGAATCTTGCTTAGCACGGGATATGCCCTCAACAACGGGATCAACAGATTCTAAATGGCTAGGGTTAGCGGTGAGTGTGAGATCAATCGACTGTTTTTTTGAGGTAATAAACTCACCAAAAAAGCCTTTATGATATTTCACATCGCCAGTGCCCTCAATTAGCTCTGGAGAATAGTGCGCTTCAAACTCGTGAAAGATCATTGCATATGATTTGCCGAGGATATTAGCGAGCACGTTGAGTCTGCCGCGATGAGACATTCCAATGACAGCTTCTGTCACTCCGAGATCAGCACCCTTTTCAAACATTAATGCGAGCATTGGAATCAATGTCTCATTGCCTTCTAAGGAAAAGCGTTTTTGGCCAACATACTTTTTGTGTAAAAATGTCTCGAAAAGCTCTGCTTTGTCAAGGAAATCGAGGATGCTCAATTTTTGTTTGGAAGAGAGGTTGACTTCAAAATTGGGTTCAATGCGCTCTTGAAGCCAAGATTCCATCGGAGGGCACTCAAGCTGCATGTATTCGATGCCAATTGTTCTGCAATAAGTCTTAAGAAGCACATCAATGATTTTTTTTAAAGGAGCGTGTTTTTCTTTAAGCAAGCCGTGCGTTGGGTAATGTTTTTCGAGATCAGCTTTAGTAAAATGAAAGCGCTCTAGAGCAAGCTCGGGGATATTTGCTTCTTTATCAATGACGATTGGATTAAAAGCGGCTAGACGATGGCCGTAGGTGCGAAAGGCATCAATAAGATGAGCGAGGCGCACATCAGGGCTTTCAGCTCCCTCAGGAGTTTGCTTTGCAGCTGACAAAGCGTATTCCCAGCCCGCAAAGAAATAGCGCCACGTTGCATCGACATTGCCAGGATCCTGCAAATAAGCAGCATAAAGCTGATCTATCAGCGGCAAATTTGCGAGGTTAATAAATGAAAAAGAATCTTTAGTCATGACAAATCTTTTTTTTCTTGATATATCATACTTAAGAATTGTCAAACAACGAGCTATTGCATTTAATTTTTTTTTGGATAAAAAAGGCGATATTGTGTATCTGCAAGAAGAATGATAATTGACGATGAAATTGCCTTTGGGTTATCCTTTTCGTCGTTTCGTTTTTTTATTATAGGTAGAGAAAAGAATGAGTTTGAAAAGCGAGAGATTAAAAAAATTTGAAAATGAATTGCTTGACCTTGAACAATGGTCCAAGCTTGGCCTAGTCCCCAAAAAGGATCTGGAAAAGCATGTCGAAGAAATTCAAGCGGTGAAGGACAAGATCGAAGACGAAAAAGCGCGCTTACTCTTTCTCAAAGAGAGCGGCGAGTCTGAAGAATATGTCGCGCCTAAACGCGCACCTCAAGCAAGGCAGGCTTATCAAGAGCCTAGCATGCCTGGAATGGATATTGCTGATGAAGGCATGACAGATGCTGGTCTCGATATGGAAACAGAAAACTACGAATCTGAAGCTTCTGCAGACGCTGGAGATGATGCTGATGATGATCAGACAGTTGTCGAAGAAGAGGAAGAAGATCCTTTCAGCGAAAAGAACCGCTGGAAACGCGGCGTGTGGGAAGATCCAGACAATCCTGAATGGTAACCAGCCTTTACATTCACATCCCTTTTTGCACTAAGAAGTGTCCCTATTGTCATTTTTTTGTTGTGAGGAACCAGCAAGATCAGCACGCAGCTTTTACAGAGCTACTTCTGCAAGAGTGGAAGCAAAAACAATCGTTAATTGCTGATAAAAAAATTATTTCAATTTATTTTGGTGGTGGCACTCCCCTTTTGCTCGGAGCAAAAAATATTGCAAAAATTCTCGAAACCATTCCTCGCGGCCCAGACTGTGAAATCACAATTGAAGCAAATCCCGAAAGCGTTACGATTGAAACTCTACGCGATTTAAAAGCTGCTGGTATCAATCGTCTAAGCATCGGCCTTCAGTCTCTCAATGACAATGAATTAAAAACCCTGGGAAGAACACATAGTAGCGCGCAAGCAATAGAAGCTGTAGAGAGCGCATATCAATGCGGTTTTGACAATATAACCGTTGATCTGCTCTATGAAATTCCCGGTCAGACGCCAGAGAGCTGGGATGCAACTTTGAAACAAGTTTGTCAGCTACCAATTACTCATCTCTCTCTTTATAATTTAACTTTTGAACCCAACACTCCTTTCTATCGCAAACGCAACGCGCTTCAAAAAAAGGTCGCTTCACAAGAGAACAGTTTACATATGCTTGATATGGCAGTAGAGGCCTTAGAAAAAATTGATTTAAAGCGCTATGAGATCTCGGCCTTTGCCAAAGATGGGATGCAGAGCTGTCATAATACTGGCTATTGGCGCGCACGTCCATTTCTTGGTCTTGGCCCCTCAGCATTCAGCTATTTTGAAGGGAGGCGCTTTCGCAACCACTGCAATTTAGTCAAATATCGCAATGCTGTTAAAGAGAACCAAGATCCTGCTGATTTTTCTGAAAAACTCGCTTATCCCGATAATGTGCATGAGCTGCTTGCTGTAGAACTGAGACTTTTTGAAGGCGTTGATCTCAATGCTTTTGAAAAACAGCACTCTCCCCTGCCAACTTTGACCTATCAAGTTCTCGATGAGCTCAAAAAGCAGGGCTGGCTCGAAGTAAATGAGCGCCACTGGCGCCTGACCGAGCAAGGCACGCTTTTCTACGATTCTATTGCGACTGCATTAATTTAGATCATCTGCGCTGCAAAAATCTCCCAAAGAAGAAGAGCTGATCGCTGCCCATTTTTCGCTTGTCTTTCGACAAGATGCAATGCTTTTAACCCTTTTCTAAAGTGATCGGAAGAGAGTCGCGCTGCAAAACCTACATATTTCTCAATCATCTGTGGACGTAGATTGGGAAAACGTGCTGCGATGCGCACGTTGTTTTCTCCATGAATGAGATGCTGCTTGATCTGTTCCCCAAGCTCAAGCTGATAGCGCAATTGACCTATAAGAGGGAAGAGATGTTGCGATTCAAAGGGCATAGGCGGTGGCACTAATTGTTGTTGCCAAATCAATTTCTCTGAAAGTTGCCATGTCGTGCTCTCAGGAAGTGCGCAGCAAATTTTTTGAGCATCGCTAAGGACAAGTTCTTTCTTATCCCCAACAAAAGTGATGAGTTTAACAAGCTCGTTTTCTAAAGCGGCATAATCCAAACCAACCTGTGTTAATAAGTACTCAGCAACATCGCGCCCAATCTGCTTACCCCGTTGATGCGCTAGGGCAAAGAGAGTGCTCTCCATTCGTTTCTTGCGTTCCCATGGCTTTTCCCCGCATAAGTCGAGGATCACGGCCTCGCGCATTAGCTGCTGACAAAGAGTCTTTAAACTTTTTAAACTAGCAGCTCCTAATATTAAAACTTTACTCCGCGCAGGCTGAGCAGCATAAGGGAGAAGTTGATTCACTTCGCTGGTTTTTAGTTTGTCGATTTGGTCAAAAGAAATCACCGCACGATCTCCAAATAAATCGAGCGTATTAAGTCTGCCTATTAGTTCAGGAACAGGAGTCTCTCCAGCATTGAGTGATTCAAGTGAACCTAGTTCTTTTGCCAGGCGCTTAATGAGTGTGTGCCGCTCATAATCATCAGACAAAGCAATCAAATATATCGATGCAAAATGATCAGGGGCAGCTTGCGTAATGTGTTTTTCAAATGCCGTAAGACTTTGATATTTCATAAGAGTTTAAACAACTATTTTTTCGTACAACAAAGGTTATAATAATTCACTTAATTTAGTAATAGTAAAAAATATTTGACATAAAATTAAAATAATTTCTACTATGCAATTAAGGCAAACAAAAATATATTGTGAAATACTTTAGATAGGGTTTTTTCACAATTTACAATTCAAGGAGAGCAAAAAATGATGGCTCGCTCTAGTAAAATCAAAAAAAAGGCAACTAGCCTGAGCAAACCAGCTCGTCGCAAAGTTGTTAAAAAAACAGCAGCGAAACCTGCTAAGAAAAAAGCTGTAAGAAAAGCTACTGCTAAAAAGCCCGTACGCAAAGCTGCAGTTAAAAATAAAGCGGTAAAAAAGCCAGCTGCAAAAAGAAAACCAGCTGCTAAAAAAGCTACAATAAAGAAAAAAGCACCTATCCAAAGAAAAAAAGTAGCCTCAACAACTAAACGCAAGGCAAAACCCGTGAAAAAAGCAACATCATCAGCATCAAGAAATAAAAAATCTGCTCGCAGCAACAAAGCTCGCAGTAAAAGCGCCAAATCTGGCATGCCAAAACTCCTCACTGCTGAGGGTTGGAAGCGCCTAATGTCTGGTTCGTTTACTCGCGGTAGATAAGACCCATTGATCGTTTAGTCCTCCATGTGATATATTGAAAATTCAATTTATTCATGGGGGATTTTTTAATGGGCGAAAGTCTAAAAGGAAAACGTGCTTTTATCGCTGGTGTTGGCGACGATCAAGGATTTGGATGGGCCATTGCTAAGGCTCTTGCTGAAGAGGGCGTAGAAATCTTGCTCGGAACGTGGACTCCTATTGTACGCATTTTCACCAACTCCTGGCTCGCTGGTAAGTTTGACGAATCCCGTAAACTCAAGAATGGCAAACTCTGGGAATATAAAGGTCTCTATCCTCTCGATGCCGCTTTCGATTATCCCGATGATGTTCCTCAATCCGTCCGTGAAAACAAACGCTATCAAGAAGCAAGTGAATACACAGTCTCTGAAGTTGCAGCAAATGTGAAAAAGGAATTTGGACATATTGACTTTCTCGTTCATTCTCTCGCAAATGGCCCTGAAGTAAAAAAGCCCCTACTTGAAACATCACGCCAAGGCTATCTCGCTGCATTAAGCGCCTCTTCCTATTCATTTGTTAGCTTGGTTCAGCACTTTGGACCTGTGATGAATGAAGGAGGCTCAGCACTCACTTTAACTTACATGGCATCAGAAAAAGCAGTTCCCGGTTACGGCGGCGGCATGAGTTCTGCTAAAGCTGCACTAGAGAGCGATACACGAACAATGGCATTTGAAGCTGGCCGCAAATACGGCATGCGCATCAATGCGATCTCTGCAGGAGCACTTCCAAGTAGAGCAGCACGTGCGATTGGTTTTATTGCGAATATGATTGAATATGCCAAGGCAAATGCGCCTTTAGAAGACAAAGAGTTGCTTGCTGAAGAAATTGGCAATTCCGCTGTATTTTTGCTCTCGCCAAATGCTTCCGCAATTACAGGTCAGACGCTGTATGTTGATAACGGAATGCACTGCATGGGTGTTGCAATGAACAGCCCATCATTAAAGACTGTTTAGACTGAATTTCTGATTGCTTCAATGTCTTCCTTTGAAAGCGCATATGCAGGAAAAGAGCCTTCTTCTGTTAGCGATAACTTTTTAAGGTTAGGCAGACGCATAATGAGCTCTTTTAACTCATCTTCGGTAGGCAATGGAAAATTAACTAAATAAACGTTTTCAAGTTTAGGCAAACAACCTGGCAAATCGCTGATTTTGATAGGATGGCGCACTCCATGTTCTTGTTGCTTAAAGATGCCGCTGAGCCATATGTCTGTCACATTTCTTCCAATTAGCTTTAGGAAACGTTTTGATAGTGGAAATTCTTTGGTATTTAAAGTTTGATCTTTAGGATTATTTGATCCAAATACAAATCCTGTTTCTGTGCTAGTAATTGTTTCCAGATCGTCAAACTCATTTGCAATCATCACCTCTTGATCAGGGGTAAATGTCATGCATGTCAGTGCATATAATCGCTCTGAACGATTCATAACATCACTAACAAACATCTCTTCTTTAGACTTAATCTCAAAAGTTACATTAGGGAAATCAACTATTAAATCTTCTATATCTTCCCTAGAAACTGGAGTTTTTTGACCTAATATGCATCCATCCAAAGTTAAATGTGTTAAATGAGGAGCATTTTCGAGAAGAGGTCTTAATGTTTGATGGTTACATCCTGGAAAATCAACGAGCTTTAGATTTTCAAGTTTGGGCAAACTGATTGCAATCTGAGCTAGGGTAATTGGGTGCTTTTTACGGACGAGGTCATCGCTGATGACATCCTCTTTAGGATTGTACTTTGATCGTTTAGGCACGGCGTGATAATAGTAGTTAAAGCTGAAATTTTTGACGTTCTGACCAACTAAACTAAGATAATGTTGAGAAATTGCAAAAGGCGCATAAGACTGATCTGAACTATGACTAAATTCTTTGGGATCAATATAATTCAACTCGTCAACATCAGCAAAATTGTGCTGAGCAATCGCTCTTAACTCGGCTTCTGGTAATAAATTAGCAGCGGTTAAAAAATAGGGATCATCACTCTCTCTGAGAGCCTCGCGCGCTTTATTGCGATCTTCAATATCTTGTTTAAGAAGAAACTGATCAGATATTCTCTTTTCTAGATGCTTATATTTGACATGAGTATTTGTTGATATATAGCCATGGATAATAGATGCTGTAAAGCATAACAAAGTCCCCACAAAAATCGTCGCTAAAAATGGATTAAACATTGTAGCGACTACAGCCCCAACACTAAATAATACAGCAGCAATAGCCATTACAGAAAAAGCAATAGCATGGGCATGGCGCTTATGACGCAGGCTATCAGCGCGCTGCTCATTTACTTTTAACGTAGAATCACTCCAAAGAAGAGAGCTCTCATCAGGTCTAGTATAATCGGGTAAAGTATCAATGCGCATACTTAATCCTTTAAAAATAATTAATTACATAAATATTACCAAAAACAGTCTTAAAACAACAGTAAAAAAATTTTACTTAAACCATTGATAAAGAATAGCAGGCAATTAAATTAAAATTTTAATTTATTACTATTGCGTAGTCAAAACACCAATTGAGCACAATATCCCTACAACTACTTGAGGTCTAATCTTCCCATTAGAACCGTAAACTCCTTCTCTTAAAAAACTTTCTTTACGATGATTCTCTAGAGCCCCAAACCAGCTGTTTTCCTCATTCCATTCGATATTAAGCCCCTCAAAATGCGCTTGTAAACGCTCTTTTAGAACCTCATCTTTACTGAGAATGTGATCAGCCAAACTGAGCTTCATCTCTTTAATCTTAGCTTCAGCAGGATCAACACCATCATCTGGCAGAACAAACCAAGCTCCCTTATCGAGATCCCATCGTCTATCTTGATTAGTTTGAGGATCAAAGCGATAGTTCGTAAAATGCGCGCGAATCGCCTCTTCCCATGATTGACCTGCACGGGCTATGCCTTTGCTTTGCAAGTATGCATCAATTAGATCATCATTAGGATATTTATTGAAAAATTGCTGCCAGATGGTATTTTCAATTGGCAGGTATTTCTCACTCTTCCACTCAGCAGGAGTCTTTTCCTTTATCGCTGTTGAAAACACTGAATATTCGATCCCTTTCCCACTGTTTAAGGCATTGATAACAGTTTCTGCAATACGTTTGGGATTTCTTGTATACACTGCATCAAATTCCGCTTCACACTCTCTTTGGATGTGGGCATGATCATAAGTACGAGGAAAAACAATGTGATCTAAATGCGCGGACTCACTGCCAGGAACGCCCCGACTTTTTAGGAACCACAGGTATTTATTCAAAGTGTGTACACTTCTTCTACTTTTATTTCTTACAATTTCTTCGACAACTTTTCTGCGCTCTTTGGCTAGTAAGCAATAAATTTGCTGCGGAAGAGTTAAGTCTTTACCCGCTTCTTCACCTCGTAATCTACGATAATGATCTTCAACAATACCGATCCATCCTGTACCACAGGCTACGCCTCCTTGGCAAAACTCCTTAAGAAAAGCTACCGTATTATCCCAATAATCATCTGCTACATGATCTACGGGTTTACTCCAATAATCGCCTTCATTTTGAGCTACGTGATTATTTCTATCTGCAAGTTGCTCTTTATATGTTTTGTATCTTTCACATCTTTCTTTGTTTTGATTTTTATGATGATCAATTAAATGCAGTAACATTGTGCTGATTCTTTTATAGAATTCTCTCCGGTCTGCTGCCCCTCTATACCCATCTGGTAAAGCTGTAGCGTTAGGATTTTCTTCTTTAATCGCTTTTATCGTTTTCGTTAAGTATCCCTTAAATACAGCTAGTGAGACTTTTGTATCGACATACCTATCTAAAAAAGGATCATACCTTGGAACCTTCAAATGATCGGGATCGCGATAGTTTGGTTTGTTTTTATCTGTGAAATTAATCATATCAAACAGTGTTTCTAACTGATCCAATGCTGCTCCAGCTGGAGGTGGAGGCAATTCTTTATCAAATCCCACTTCTAAATGAGCAAGGTCAATTTCATATAAACTTGGAACCAAATGGATGTGCAAGGGGACGTTAGGATATTTCGCTTCCAGTTGATCTGCAATTTCCATTCTCACAGAAATTCTCTGAGCATTTAGAGCAGATAGAACTTTATTTAGATCTCCTCTTAACAAATGTCTTTCTATTTCCATCTGTGTTATTTGATTTAATTCACGCTCCGTAAATCGACCTAGTGGATATTGACCTTGTATTTGGCATAAAAAGTTCGCTCCCTTGCTCAATAGAAATGTAACGAGTTCAAAATCTTTTCTTTTGGCAGCAAAGTCTAGCGGAGAGGCAGCATCGGTTGTTGCATCATCAATAATATCTTCATCGAGCTCATATAGCTGGTTAATAAACTTAAGGTCTATTCCAATTTCACAAGCAAGATTGAAAGCTTTAGGAGTGAGTTCGAAGTTTTTTCCAAGAACAACTGTCAAGACGTCGGAATTTTTTGATCGAATTGCTGCAAAAAGAACCCTTTCTGATATGTCATCTTCTAAGAGAGCCTCAAGAGCGCCACTTACGCCTTTTTCAATCTGTGAGATTGCTACTGCTTCTTTATCGCAATCGGGATTTTTCTGTAGGATGTATTTACAAAGATCAGTATCACCCATTTTCGCCGCAGCGTCTAGCTCTCTAAATCCAAATTCGAAAGAAAGTGCGCCGTAGTGAATCAACCTTTTTAGCTCATTGATTACCGTCTTGGCTTGATTTTCCAAAGCGATGTAAAAAGAGTCCTTAGAAAATTCAAATTTATGATCTCTTAAAAGTTTTATAGTTTCAAGATCATCATTTTTTATAGCGATATCAATTTCGTCACCCTTTTCAAAAGCGGCAGGATTGATTTCTAGAAGCTGTTTACATAGTTTGGGTTTATTTGAGTAGAGAGCTAGACGCAACTCCCCTCCTTGAAAATCCTTAAACCCATTTAACAGCAAGAAATCGGTCATCGAGTCTATAGCATCTACATCTTTAATATTTAGAGCCTCGATCAATTCATCTCCACTAAAGGGAAACTTGTGTTCTAAGAGCAGCCGGACAAGTGGAATGTTGTTGTTTCTTGCTGCTACTGCTAATTCTCTAGTCGCTTTATCTCTGAACAACGCGCTATTGATTTTCAAGAGTTTTTCACACTCATCATACCTGTTTTTTTCAACAAGCATTAGGATCTCTCGCCCAGTAAATGATCGAACACCGGCGTTAAGAAATGCATCCATAGCTTCAAAGGATCCATGCTCAATTGCAAGCTCAATTTCATTTCCCGCAAAACGCTTATCTTCTCTCTCTAAAAGCTTATTGAAACGTTCTATGTTAAGGGGGCATGAATGACTATTAGGAATGACTAAAGCAAACTCCTCTCCAGTGAATATATACTGATCATTTAATAAGAGATGAAAAGCTGGATAATAATCACCTGTTACCGCATTTTTAATATCTTTAAATTGCGGAGTATAACCCTTATTCAATAAAGTCTCTATAATGCAAGCATCTTCCATAATAGGCTCAATATTGATTGGATTGAAATCAGTAAGCTTAAATTTCATGAGTAAAACATCAATAGTGTTTCTTCTCCCACTGCGTATAGCCAAATTAAGCTCTGAGCCATCGAGTGAGAGACATTCAAACTTAATAGCAAGATTAAGCACAATGAAGCTGATGCTACCGACCGCCCTCTTTATCACTTTGCATTCATTTTTATATTTAGGTTTCACATTTAAGATTTTTTCAATAAGCCTATCATGTCTTTTTTCAAATGCATTGATTAAGTTGTGCTTAGTAATAAGCTGACAACCACCGTCGATTAGTATGCAACACATATTCTCAATTTGACTTGGACCGATTGAGAGACCTTGAATTTGATCAATCTCTTGACCATTAAATTGCTTATTTTCTCTAAGCAAAAGCTTTTTTATAATTGCAATTATTTTTCTCGTATTTATATAAGAATCATCTAATTCGTTTAATCGAGAAATAGCGAAAGAAAACTCCTGTCCAGTGAATTGATAGCCTGCATTTAGGAAAGGGTCTATAAGTTCCTCAAATGTATTTATCGCTCTTTTCATAGCTTCAAATGTTGGGACATAACCTTTGGATAGTAGAGCTTTAATCGTCTTAATGATATGTTGATCAAAGTAAGACCCGATGAGAGGCGCGATGTCAATTGGATCAAAATTATCTAACGTAAAATTATCGATCAAAAGTTCAATATAACGATGAGCTCGGTTTTGAATTGCAGTATTAAGCTCTGTTCCTTCCAGCCCGCGTATTCCATGATTAATTAAAAGCTGCATCATCGCATAATCATTAGCTCTAAGAGCCCTCGAAATTCCTCGTACTTGATTAAATTCAAGCCGCGCGCCTGGCAATGTTAACATTCTCTCGACAATTGGAGTATCTCCGTTGGTAATTGAGCTCGTAAATTCAGTATGGGTAATCGCTTTCTTAGTGCAGTAACCCTTATCGATAAGTTTTAATACTAAGCGGCAACGATCTTGTTTATTGCGAACGCAATCGATGATGTTCCATAGCTCGTTTCCATGAAATTCCTCCCCTTCCTGAATAGAATCGATCATGATGTCTAAGTCTTCAATGCGTTGACCTCTACAAGCCTTAGTATAAATGCATTCATTGCTATCCGACCTAAAGCAAGCAGTAAACCCAGCTTTTTGAACAAGATATTTCAAAACATTGTGTTGCTGATAATGATAAGCGATTTTTAGCCCACAACATCCTTCAAATAGAGAATAGGGAAGCTCTAATTTTGCAGCATATTTTTCAATTAATTTTATAATATCTAAATGACCTCGAGCTACTGCAATATCCAGGGGCGTGTGGAAATTATCATCGGAAGCAGTAATTAATTCCCCACGCTCGATTAAAATCTTTAGGGTCTCGATATCGCCATCTAAGCACGCTTGGTGAGCTGCAGTGCGACCAAAAACTCCGGTGTCATTAATTTTATCTATGAAATTTAAAACAGAAAATAGATTTGAGGAAATATTCATCTCATGAGAGAATTTTTTATCTTCATTTTTATCTCCAAGGATTAATAGTGGTATGCCAATAGCAGCAGCTGTAGCAGTTCCTACAAAGATCGTCGCAAATATGGGAGCAAAAAGAGCTGTAAGTGTGGCTGCAACAATCGCAAGTGCGACAGCTGCGATGGTCATAACGATTCCAGGTATGCGATAAGCTTTGACCTTATTCTCATGAAGAGCTATTGCCTTTTTACTCTTATTCGTCGAGATATAGGCATCTCTTTCTTTAGGATCTACTACCAGATTTGGGCTGTTTTGAAGATTAATCATATTATTCTCAGTTTTTATATAACTTATTCAGATAGTGTGGCAACAAAGACTAGATTACAGTTAGTTAAAGAAATGTTATTCATTCTTTATGCCTATTTTGATTTTTTACTAAGAAATATAGATAGAAACCGATAAAAATGCATCTAAAAATTATATTTGAATCTTATCGGAATAGTAGAATATCGATGCCTTTCAAAAGCTATAAAACTTCTTTTTTGAGATGATCGGCAACGCGAATGCTATTGGCGATAATTGTCAGGGCGGGGTTTACCGCTCCGCTTGATGGGAAAAAGCTCGCATCGACAACATAGAGGTTATCTAGATCGTGCGCTTTGCAATTGATATCGAGAACGGAGGTTTTAGGGTCTTTTCCAAAGCGCAAGGTACCAACTTGGTGAGCAACTGCTGCAATGGGCAATCTCTTGGCGAGATAGGCATGGTTGGGGAAAAAGTGGGTGTGTTCAACACAATTGAGAATATGTTCGAGCTTTTTAAGTAGACGCTGATGCGCTTCTTCATTATTAGTAGTATAATCAAGGACAATATCTCCCCTCTCATTGAGCGCGACGCGATTTTCGGTCATTGGCAGATCTTCTGAAGTGAGCCACCAACCAACGCAATGTTCGGCGATAAAGTTAAGCGCTAGGCCAGGAGTAATCGAAGGAGCATCCGCTTCGAGCATCTCTTTTTTTACCTTGCCGAGCAATTGAACATGACCTAAGGGCAGTTCTGAATCGTCTGCGTTATAATAAAAATCGTTGAGTCCCATTGTTTTGGGATATATTGTTGGATTGGGTGTTTTTGAAACCGAAATCATCACGCTATTTTGATGACACATGTAATTACGGCCCACAGCTCCTGAGCTGTTTGCAAAACCGCTGGGATGCGCTTCGCTTGAAGAGCGCAAGAAAAGCACCGCAGAATTAATCGCTCCACAACTTACAATCACATGTTTACCTGAAAGCTTTTTAAGCTGCCCTTCATGCTCAACTTCTACAGCTGTTATAACTCGACCACTCTCATCAGTAATTAAGCGATTAGCGCGTGCGTTGGTCATAATCGTGACATTAGGCTGCGCTAAAGCAGGTGTGATACAGGTCGTATGAGAATCTGATTTTGCGTGAACAAGACAGGGAAATCCATCGCAAGTATCACAACGAATGCACTCGCTCTTTTCCATATCTTTTTCATTGAGACGCAAACCTAAAGGGAGATGAAAAGGGTGCAGTCCCTCTTGCGTCAACCGATCAACAATATTGAGGACAAAGGGTTCATGCGATATCGCAGGAAAACTGTACGGTTCACTCTCTTCTGGCTCAAAGGGATCTTCTCCACGCTGACCATGTACAGAATACAGTTGTTCAGCACGTAAATAGTAGGGTTTCATATCTGAGTAGGAAAGAGGCCATGCAGGCGATATGCCGCCGTAATGTTTTACTTCTTCAAAATCTTTTTCCCGAAGTCTTAAGAGTGCAGCACCATAAACTTTGGTATTACCACCGACGTGATAGCACATTCCAGGGCGAAATGGTCTATCATCTTTATCATACCAATGCTCTTCGGTATGGTATCTCTCATCTTTAAAAACAGATGAAGGCTCCCAGTTCTCTTTTTCTCTTTTTAGAAAATCACCGCGATCGATAATGAGGATTTTTTTGCCAGTAGAAGCGAGCTCATGAGCCATCGTTCCACCACCTGCGCCTGAACCAATGATGATCACATCGTAATTTTCTTCCATAAAACCGTCGTAGATAAAGATATTATTATGTATACACCGGTATAAACGAATGAGAGTTTTTCGCAAATGGTTTTAAGAAAAAAATTGGAAGACACTGCCGAGTATCGGCGGATGAACGAAAAGAAAAAGCAAGGCTTACAACTGTGGGATGATTGGGGATGTTTTGTCTCTGAGCGCGCTTGGGGCACTGTGCGCGAAGATTATAGCAGTGATGGTGACGCATGGAATTACCTTCCTCATGAGCAAGCGCGCTCTATGGCTTATCGCTGGAGCGAAGATGGCATTGCAGGCCTTTGTGATCGCGCACAACTCTTAAATTTTGCACCTGCTTTCTGGAATGGCAATGATGAAATTCTTAAAGAACGTTTGTTTGGATTGAGTAGCTGGCAAGGCAATCATGGCGAAGATGTCAAAGAGTACTACTTCTATGCTGATGCAACACCGACGCAAAGCTACATGAAGTATATCTACAAATATCCTCACGCTGCATTCCCCTATCAGCAGCTGATTGATGAAAATCAAAAGCGCACAGCTCAAGATCGAGAATTTGAATTATGTGATACAGGAGTCTTTGATCAAGATCGTTACTTTGATATCACGATTGAATATGCTAAAGAAGATCCTGACGATATCTGCATGCGTATCACTGTGGAAAATAGAGGGGCTGAGCAAGCATCTTTTCATCTTCTTGGACAACTGTGGTTTCGAAATCGATGGGCATGGGGTAAAGAAACGCCTGAGGTTCCTTCTATTCAAAAAAGCAATGAGGGCAACGAGCATATCACACTCTATGCAGATAGCGCAGCGCTTCCTCCAGGCTCTTTACTTACCTACGAATATCATCTGCCCACTATCTATCTCTATGGTTCTAAAGAGTGCCAAATGCTTTTTACACATAATGACAGCAACAATGAAAAGTTTAACAAAGGGAAGAATCGTACTCCCTATGTAAAAGATGCATTTCATCGCGTAATTGTCGATCAGGAGAAATCTGCAGTAGGAGATCTAGGAACAAAAGCCGCTTTGTATCAAGAGGTGCAAATTCCTGCTAAAGGCAAAAAGATCTTTGTATTTCGTATGACTTCCAAAGATTTAAAAAAACCTCTGAAAGAAATTGAACAAATTGTCGATAAACGCAAATCAGAAGCCGATGAATTTTATGCTGCAATTCACCCTGAAAATAGTAGCGCAGATGATCATAAGATTCAGAGACAAGCATTAGCAGGAATGATCTGGAGTCAGCAGTTTTATCACTTTGATGTTGAACAGTGGATTAATACTCCCCCGCCAGGTAAAGAAAAAATCCGCAACAGTCACTGGCAGCATCTTCGCTCTGCATTCACTATCTCAATGCCTGACAAATGGGAATATCCCTGGTTTGCATCTTGGGATCTCGCCTTTCATTGTTTACCTCTTGCTCTTGTTAATCTTGAACTTGCAAAAAATCAACTTTCGGTTTTGCTAAGACAGCAGTTTCAACATAGCAATGGACAGCTGCCTGCTTATGAATGGGAATTTTCTGATCTTAATCCTCCTGTTCAAGCGTGGACTCTTTGGAAACTCTATGAACGGGAAAAAAAGGTCTCTGGCAAGGTTGATCGGGAATTCCTTGGGCGCGCTTTCCATAAAATCTTGATCAATTTTGGCTGGTGGGTCAATAAAGTTGATAAAATGGGAAACAATCTTTTTGAAGGGGGCTTTCTCGGGTTAGATAACATCTCTGTTATCGACCGCAGCGAAGCTCTACCTGAAGGAGAAGAGCTCGAGCAATCGGATGGAACAGGATGGATTGGATTTGCGAGCTTATTGATGATGCGCCTCTCTTTGGTTCTTGCGCATGAAGACTCCTCTTATCTAGGATTGGCAAATAAGTTTTTCGATAATTTCCTCGCCGTAACGCACGCCCTGGAAATGTGCTCTCAAAAATCTGAGCAAATGTGGAATGAAGAGGATGGGTTTTTCTACGACGTACTCTGCTATCCAGACGGCACACATAAACAACTAAAAGTGCGTTCATTAGTTGGCATCATTCCTCTATACGCAATAGAAATGATCCCTCAAGAAGAAATTGACAGAGTTCCTCTCTTTAAAAAATATCTAGAATGGCACGAGAAATACCGCCCAGAAAAATTAAAAGGAGCTGTCTATAAACTCGATGAAGAGCGCGGATATCTCTTCTCAATGACCCGTCTGCATCAAATTAAGAAAGTATTGCGTTATGTATGGGATGAAAATGAATTTCGCTCTCGCTACGGATTGCGCAGTATCTCAAAATATCATGAGAAAAATCCTTTTGAAATGGATAGTCAGCGCGTCTGCTATGAGCCGGGAGAATCTCCTGAAAAGATTAAAGGAGGAAACTCCAATTGGCGTGGCCCTATCTGGTTTCCAACGAGTTTTTTACTAATCGACGCGCTAAAAAATCTTGATCTCGCCTTGGGAGAAGAGCTCAACTTTGAAGATGCTCAAGGTAAAAAAGTTACAGCAGGTGAAATGGCTCAAACTTTTGCTCATAGCCTAATCGATCTTTTTAGAGAAACTCCTGAAGGGAAAAGGCCAATCTATGGTGAATATGACGTATTTACTAAACCAGACTGGCGCAATAATATTTTATTCTATGAGCACTATCATGGCGATAATGGCAGAGGCTTAGGTGCTTCCCACCAAACTGGCTGGAGCGGACTTGTCGCTACTCTGATCGATGATTGGTGTTAAGAGCAATTTAATTTGGCACTCAGGTATGCGCTTAACAGTGCGAATTGCTAGGCGCCAATCATAAGCGGCAAATTGCGTCTTGTCAATTTCAGCGGGGCGATTAGCGCGCGATACATGCAGATAAAAATCGCCTGAGCTTGCAGAGAACTGCAGTTTATATTTCCCAGGAATAGTTATTGTATCACCTATTGTGCCGCATGTCGCCTTCACTCCATTGATTAAAAATTGGCGCGAAGCATAGATATTGAGCTCATAATGATCGCCTCTTTGCTCAGGAATTGTCGTAGGCAAATCAATAAAAATAGCATCTCCTTTTTTACTGATCGAACATTCAGGCTCATCAATTGCTAATGAATCAATCTGCTCAGCGCTGCCCCATAGCATCAGCAGTGCATTGTCTGTCATATGGCAGAAGGATTCAGAAGAAGATATTGGGGTAAAACTCTGTTTAGGAAGTAGAGGAACTAATAAAAGAGAAGGTTGATTTTTTAATCGGGGCAAAGTGGTATCAAAAAGCGTAGCCATAAACAGATCACAATAAGTCAACTGAGGCTCTCCCTTTTCAAAGCTTGGCAACCCTTGAAAAACCTTCAAATTTGAATCCCATTTCTCAGCAATGCGATTTAAGTCGACAGTTTGTTTTGAGCAGCTTAGTGCAATGAGATAGTCGTTGAATGCATCAATTGATTCTGGCACTAAATCAAAGCAAGTTGTTTTGTCTAGTAAAACATCGAGTAGTAAACTGGGATTTTGTTCCTTGAGGAGTTCTTTAGTACGCTCAATTGCTTGTTTAAGATGATCATGAAGCTGTTGATCGATCACTTGGGAATAATCGCGAATGATGAGGTGGAGTACAACAAGGATATTTAAAGCATTTTCTCTTCCATAACAAAACGGGTAATCATGAAGAAAAGGAGGGAAATTGCCCTCAACTTGAAGTGAAAGCAGCTGGAACAAGCGCTTCTTAGCCTTGGTAATCGCTTCAAGACGATGGGTTCTAAAAAGCGCAAGGACATAAAGCGCATTTTCATAAAGTGCAATTGCGTGATCGGATTGATGAATCCACCCAGTTTTAGGATTACGTCTTTCTTCAAAGGCTTCTAGAGAACTCTCCAGTAATGTTTTAGTACTCATAGACGCGCTATTGCCTCTTCGATTCCTTGAATGATCCCATATTGCGATGCAGGAGGTGCAATAATGTCTGCTATTTTCAGCAAAGGCTCTGGTGCATTTGCCATTGCGATTGCGATATCACTGCCCTTGAGCAGAGGGATATCGTTGAGATCATCTCCAGCTCCAATAATAACGCCGCCTTCTCCTGTTTTTTCTTTAATTGTGCGCAGAACTTCTCCTTTTGTCGCAAATGAATGGGATATCATTGCGAGATAGAGATCTTCTTGCATGGGGTCACGAATCATCGCTACATAGACATCTAGTTGATTCAACTCGGGAAGAAGTGCTTCGATTTTATCCTTCGAGCCAAATAGTTTAATCAATGAGCTGCACGGCACTTGCGAGAAATCTTCAACCTCAATCCACGATTTTTGCGCTAGAGCTTTAAGTTTTTCAAAAAAGGCAAGTAAATCTTCTGAGAAATTCTTAGGACGATAATAGCAAAAATCTCCGTGATCAAGTCCCGAATAGGCAACAAAATCAAAACCTTTGGGCCTGACAATCTCTTCTATCTGAGCGTAGACTTCTTTATTGAGATAACATCGACTAATCTGCTCGCGCTGGGGCATAAGCACAATATCGGCGCCATTTTGCACTGCAAAGTAAAAGGGGAAATCAATTGCTTGTAATGGAATCGATGCATATGAAAACGTTCGTCCTGTCACAAACATCACTTCCCATCCTTCCCGGTGTAAATGGTGAAGATAGTCAATAACTTTTTGTGGTATGTGATGGGAGTTATCTGTTACTGTCCCATCTATATCTAATGCAATCCAACCGCGATGTTTCATCTTGCTAAAAAAAATTTTAAATATCAAACTGGTTTAAAAATTACATCAGTTTAAAGGAGTCCCGATTTTTATGTTACAGCGTATTTTTTCTTTAGTTGTACTGATTGCCTTTTCAAGCTTAAATACAACACAATTGTTGTCCTCTCCTAAGGAAGATCTAAATAAAATAAATCCTACTATCTTTTTGATCGATGATGAGGTTGAAGCGACGGCTGATATACCTCATTCTGTCGATAAAATCATGAAGGACGGAGAAAATACGTTTTTTCAGATGATGATGGTGCTCTTTGGATTGATCTTTCTAGTCTTTCTCACCTTCTTTGTTATCCGCAGAGTCTCTCACATGAAGGTCAAGCAACTCAATAGTGGACGGACGATTAAAATCTTAGAAAAAAGACCTCTAAGCCCAAAATCAGTGCTTTATTTGATTGAAGTAGGAGGAAAACAAGCATTGATCGCAGAATCACAGCTCGATGTGAGATCTCTCCAACTCTCTTCTTTTAAAGGCAAAAGCGATGAGGAACCTCTCTCTTAGAAACGATCATGATTTGGTCTATTTAAGATCTCTGAGAGTACAATCACATCGCGCAAGCTCTTCTGTTCTTTAAGAAGTTTTGCAGCATATGATGGATTGTCCTGAGACGCTTTTGTTTTCTTCAATTTCAAATAACGTGAATTAGGATCGAGGGATAGAAACTCCTGAAACTTGCGCTCTTCAATTTTAGACTCAATATGTCTATCTGTAATTTCTGACTCGAGGCGTCTTTTTTTCAAACTCGGTTCAAACCCAAAAGCTGCGGGTGTTGTAAAAGGGCGCAGTTTTTCTGGCTTTTCTGGCAGAATCTCTTTGAGTGAAATCGGAGCTGGCGAAGGCTCCGGCTTTTCTTCAACATTTTCCTCAAAATGATATTTCTCTTTAGGCATTTGCGGCCTTTCAGGTGGTTTTTTCGCCTTGAAGATCTTCGGCAAAAGAAACAAAATCAAAACTAGGATGAGTATAATAAACTGAATAAGATCAGCCATTACTAGTCTTCCTCAGTTTCTCGTTTCTCTTTAGAAATCGAGTCTCTCATATTTGTATCTGACTGAACATTGCGCATACGATAGTAGTCCATAATACCAAGATGTCCACTGCGAAACGCTTCAGCAATTGCAGTAGGGATCAGAGCTTCCGCTTCGACAACTTTAGAACGCATGTCTGTAACCTTAGCGGTATTCTCCTGTTCCATCGCAACTGCCATTGCGCGTCTTTCCTCTGCTCTAGCTTGCGCGATACGCTTATCAGATTCCGCTTTATCTGCTCTTAAGCGCGCACCGATGTTTTCACCAATTGCGATATCAGCAATATCAATCGATAAAATTTCAAAAGCAGTTTGAGCATCGAGACCACGCGCCAATACAAGTTTAGAGATACGTTGAGGTGATGCTAAAACATCGCTATGAGTTTCCGCCTCACCAATTGCGTTGACGATACCCTCTCCAACACGTGCAATAACCGTATCTTCGGTAGCTCCTCCAACGAGCTGCTGAATGTTTGTGCGCACTGTCACACGCGCTCTACATTTGAGCTGCACACCATCTTTTGCAACGCCTGTGACATAATCACCTGATCTCGCATCAGGACAGTCAATAACCTTAGGATTAACCGAGGTTTTTACTGCATCGAGAATATCGCGTCCTGCGAGATCAATGGCCGTAGCTTGGCGCCAGCCAAGAGGGATGTTTGCTTTATCAGCAGCGATCATCGCCCTGACAACACTGATAATATTACCGCTTGCTAGATAGTGCGTCTCAAGATCAGCAACTGTGATTATCTTCAAGCCCGCTTTATACAGCGTAATGCGCGAATCAACGATGAGCTTCGGAGGAATTTTGCGCAGACTCATTCCAATAATATTAAATAGAGGAATTGGCGTTCCTGAAACAAAAGCGCGAAACCACAGTGTGACATAGCGTCCTACCATAGAGAGAATAATAATCGCGATGATGACGAGGATAAAGAGCAAAATATACAATCCAAATGTAAAGGTATTTTGTGCTAAGAACTGTGCTGTATTCATAAATTAACCTTCGGTTTTTTTTATAATTAGGTGACCGCCTTCGCCGCCGATAACTTCTATTGTTGTTCCTTGAGAAACATAACCCGATTCAGATACCGCTTGAAAGCGCTCCTCCTCGATCATCACATGACCTGCTGGCTTAAGATCACTAAGCGCTGTTCCCTGCTTACCAATCAGATCACTGCGATAGGAACTGGCGCGATACCCTTCTTGGTCTTCTCCTGAAAAAAATGTACTCTTCTTTCCTGAGCGTTTGATCTGTCTTAAAGCGAGTTTACAAATAGCTATAATCGCTACAATAAGAACTGCGAAGTAAATCAATATTGCATAAAAGCTCGGATCTAGCATGAAGAAAAGGATGATGCTTGAAATTAAAAAGAGAGCTCCACCAATCGCAAAAATGCCACCTGGAAGAAAAAACTCAAGGAAGACTAAAAACAGGCCTATGATGCCTAAAGCGATGACAAGAACCATTATTTACCGTTGTATTCTTTAACGACTAATTTACTTCCATCGATACGTAAAACGACAATGGATCGCTCTTTATCAATAAAGCCACTATCAGCACTTGCTGGATAGAGTTTTCCTTCAACACTCACTTTTCCTGCAGGGCAAAGAGGAGTGATTGCTTTACCGATGCTTCCTGCTGAAGGGAACTTTTCAAGTGCTTCCTGAGCTGCACTATATCCTGCTTCAGCATCTTGCTCCCCTTTTAAGACGAGACGACTGAACAATGTTGTCTTGCGCGTGATAAAGCGTGCAAGGAAAATAATCGCAACTAGAGAAATTAAAAATCCGGCTGATAAATATGCGAGTCGCTCTAACATTTCTTGGATTGCCAACTGCGTTGCC
The DNA here is from genome assembly GCA_021772335.1 of Chlamydiota bacterium. Lineage (GTDB taxonomy): Bacteria > Chlamydiota > Chlamydiia > Chlamydiales > Rhabdochlamydiaceae > JAJFMD01. The sequence goes on along the minus strand of JAJFMD010000005.1, from coordinate 214,377 downwards.
TCCGGGCTCCAATTGAACTTGAAAGCACTAATATTAGGCAACATAAGTGAAAAAAGTCCAGCTATAATCAGTATGAGACCAATAACACCTATTACCCCAAATCCTGGTATGACAAAAATCTCAATAGCAAGCATGACAAACCCGACAATTAAGATGATAACCTCTAACCAGTTAACCGCCTGAATCGCAAAACTTGAGAGCAAAATAAGACCAAGGGCGACTAAAGCAACGATCCCCGCTACTCCAAATCCTGGTGTGCTCAATTCAATATAGGCACCGAGCATCAAGGCCATAATCAGCACAGCAGCAACCATCGGATGGAGTAAAATCGAGAAGAAGCTCACCTTCCAATCACTATAGGTAATGACCTCGCTATTAGGAATCTCCGCAAAAAAACTTTCCTGAGAGAGCATCATATCATCTAATGACCATGTTCCCTCAGTCAGCTGTGCTTCAGAAGGTCCTGTTTTCAACTTGGGATTGAGCATAAAATCTGCTATGCCAGACTCTTCGAGTTGTACTCCATCCAGTGTTAGAAGCTTTCCTTTTGCTGAAATTACAATATCCGAGCTGATTTTCTCTTCCATGCTATCCAAAGCGACAATCTCTCCGCTGCGCTCTACAACAATGAGATCGCGATCAACCATCGCCTGAGCAATCAATGGGTTACGGCCAAAGTAGCGCGCTGTATTAGCAAATTCACTGCGCAACGCTGAAGTGATTTTTTCTGAAGCGGTTTCCATTTTCCCATCTTGAGACATCATAACTGGCTCAGCAGCTCCCATACTCGACACAGGTGTCGCTGCAATATATCGACTTGAATAGGCTAAAAGAGCGCCGGCAGAAATTGCCCAATTATCAATCATTGCGACAACGGGCATTCCCTCCGCATCACTATTTTCCAGTAGGTTAACAATCTTTAAACTCGACATGACCTCGCCGCCCGGCGTATTGAGATGCATAATGACAAAAATTGCCCCTTGCTTGCGAAAGTGATCCAAAGCAAATTTGACGTAAAGGTGGGTCCAACGATCAATCGCTCTATCTCTATCAATTTTGAGATAACCAACGACGTTTTTTTCAATAGGGTTGACTTTGATGTGATCGGAAAAGAAACCATTTCCGACTTTAACAGACTGATCACCAAACAGTAAAAATGGAAATGCTAAAACAAGAACGAGTCGTCTAAAAATTGACATTTTGAACTCTATTGAGATTGAAGACTTTACTATAGAACTTAAGAAGCTTTTCGACAATTTGCTTCTTTTATGGAACCCATTATTTATATCCATCCTATCTTATTAGCCCGCAAACACTAAACGGATATTAAAAAACAATAACAGTTTTAAATTTAAATTAATCAAAAAATAAACTACAATAATTTATAAAGAAGTTTAAATTAGTGAACATAATAATGACAAGTCCTTCTCGACCAAGTGATTCAAATCCTTCCCTTGAGCAAGTCAACCAGTATTCAAACCTGGAGCTCAGCGCTATCATCAAGCAAAGGCCAGAAGTGATCAATCATATCGTGAATGAATTGATGCAATCGAAGCACAATATCACTAAGTTCCCTCAACTTACGGCAAAGGTTATTCAAGCAATCTCAACTGAAGATGCCTTGCGATCAGAAGGATCGGAAAAACTTTTCCAAATCCTTAAGATTAATAGTTTTTTAGGCTTAGATAAAAACGCAATGCTTTCAGAAGCAATTAAAAATGAAAATCTTATACTTGCAGCAAAACTTATTGAAATGGGCGCTACTATCGATCCCCATCTGCCTGTTACTGATGTCACAAAGTTAGTGGAATCAACCTTAGATTCAGGAATGATTAAGCTTTTTGAAGCGTGTCTCGATTATTTTCTAGAATACCACCCTGAAGTGTTTAAAACTGAAGAAACTGAACCTGGGATTTTCGAATTTGCCTTCAATAACCCTAACCTCAGCGACTGCAAGCTCATCATCAAATCTGATGAAAATGGGCAAAGGGAAGTGTGGATCAATCGCAAATTGCTATCTCTTCCAAGAGGTGGAATTAGCAGATTTGATCACTCTAAACTTACTGGCACAGAAATGGAAATATACCACGAAAATCCCGATATTTTGATCGAGCTACTCCGCTTTAGCTACGATGGAACGGTATCGATTGATCGATCTAATGTTGAGCAGCTCCTTCATGCTGCCTATGAATATAAAGTTGCGGGTCTTAAAAAACAGTGCGAGCAGTGGATTATCAATAATCTTACTGTAGCTGATATCACTCCCGAGCATCTACTCGAACTCTCCGATAGCTGCTCTTCCGAACCCTTGCGCTCTTATGCAAATACACTTCTTAATAGATAGCCCTTCTTAAAATTGTCAGAATTTGTCATTATTATCCGGGCCGGAATTTGACTTTTTACTGCGATTGCTTTCATGTGCCGCTTGCGCCATTTATTTTTTATTTTGCTTTGCTTTCCTTTGCTTCTTTGGGCAAAAGCGATCGACTATTCTGTTAAATTTAAGGGACTTTGCGATCAAGCAGCTTTGAAAAAAGTCAAAGCGATCTCTCAACTTGCAACTTTAAAAAAAAGGCCTCCTTCTTCAATCAATGCATTGCGCTACCGCGCTGAGTCTGATAGACCGGTTATGCTCAGGATGCTCCATTCAATGGGATATTACGACGCACAAATCGAAATATCTATGGATGATAGACCTAAAAAAGTTGCTGTTCTCATCACGATTACTCCAGGGCCGCTTTATCGCATTGGAGATTTTGACATTGAAATCTACTCTCAATCAAAAACTAATCCAGTAGATTGCATACAGCTGACAAAGGATCAACTCGGGTTGAAAAAGGGATCTGCTGCTGAATCTGAACGCGTACTTTTTGCAACACAAAGATTACTGCTTTATCTTTCTCAATGTGGCTATCCATTAGCAAAAGTGGAAAAACGCACAATCACAGTGAATGGAAAAACCAAGCAGCTCAATGGGAAGATTGTTGTTGATGCTGGTTCTTTAAGCCATTTTGGTCCCGTTGATATCGAAGGATTAACAGATGTTTATCCTGAGTTGATTGAGCAAAAAATCGCATGGAAAGAGGGAGATCGCTATAACAGCGCACTTGTCGAACAAACCTATCAATCCTTGATGGATACACAACTCTTCGGTTCGGTTTTGATCACGCCTGATGAGGAGGATTTAGAGCAAGGCACTTTGCCAATAAGGATCGAACTTGCTGAAAGTAAGCATCGCTCTCTGAACGTCGGTGTCAGTTACCAAACCTTCTTCGGCCCTGGTATTACTTTTGGGTGGGAAGATCGCAATTTATTCAATATGGGCCGACGTTTTACCCTGCAAGGCGATATCACCAAACGGAGCCATCAAGGCTATGCGCTAATGCTTATTCCTGATATTGGCGAAAAAGGGCAAGATATGATCTTTCAAGCGGTGGCCTTTCATGAATCGATTAAAGCTTATGATCAACAATCTTACTACTATGTCAATCGGTTCGAAAAGCGCGTTGGCAAACGAGGCAGTTTCTCAGCAGGCGGAAAAATCGAGCATGTCGATGTCAGCGATAGTGTTGACAATGGCAGTTTTATGTTGCTTGAAGTTCCTCTTTATACACGCTGGAGTTGGGCAAATAGTCTGCTTAATCCAACGAATGGAGCAACGATAGAATATAGTACATCGCCAACGATAAACTTCACTGAATCAAATAGCGTCTACTGGGCCCAAAAGGGAGTGTTTAGCTGGTATTATCCCTTTACCAAGAGTGACGTGTTCGTTCTAGCACAAAAGCTAACACTCGAATCGATATTAAGTGATTCTCTAGGTGTCGTTCCTGTACCCAAACGCATTTTTGGAGGTTCTGAAGAGGATCTGCGCGGCTATCGCTATAAAACAGTTAGTCCTCTAGCCCCTGATGGACAGCCTATTGGGGGTCGTTCCGCTATTTTTTATTCTCTAGAAACGCGTTTTCGTGTTTCTTCGATTTTCGGACTTGTTCCATTTTTTGATATTGGTAATGTTCAAGAAAATGTCATACCAACTTTTAGCGGAAAATGGCTAAAATCAGTAGGACTTGGAATTCGTTATTTTTCGTTTATGGGACCTTTTCGCCTCGATATAGGATTTCCTCTCAATCGCAGGCCAGGACTCGATCCACGCTATCGGATTTTAGTTAGCATAGGACAGGCTTTTTAATATGATTAAACGAATCTCTCTTTTTTTTCTCTTTTCAGTCCTAGCATTGATGCTTTTGCTTTCTATGCTTTTTTCGATGATCCAAACCGATTGGGCTAAGCAGCGCATTTGTCACACACTTTCAACTATTGCAAAGAGACAAGGGTTTGAATTAACCGTTAAAAAAATCGAAGGGATTAGTCCTTTTCAACTCACGCTCAACGAAGTTTATATCGAAGGGAAAAACCATAATCACCTCGCTATTGAAGAGCTACATGTCAAAATCAGCCCTTTTTCATTCTTTAAGAAAAAGCTGATCATTACCAATTTTTTTGCCGAGGATGTTGCCTATCTCTACACTTCTAATAGTGAGGAAAGTGGAGACGAAAAGAAGCTTGTGCAAACTTCAACCTTGAATTTGCCATTTGCTCTGAAAATTAAACACATTGATCTGAGAAGAGTTTACATCAGTGATTTAACTAAGCAGCGCTCTCTCTCTTTGAAAATTAAGGGGGATTTCAGTAGCAATCGAGAGCTCAATCGTTTTTTTTCTAAAGCGAGTATTGAAGATCTATATAATAGAGCAACTCATGTCAACCTTAGGCTGCGCACTCTTTCACATAACGACATCGAACTAAAAGTTAATGGATTTATCGAAGATAGCGGTCTTTTCTCCCAATGGATCAATTCCTATCGCATTACGAAACTACAATTTTCTGGAAACATATTCGCTCCCAATAGTAGATGGAAAAATTTCTTTCAAAATCATTCAACCCAAAAAATCAAGCCGATCAAAACAGAAATCACCTTACACGGCAGCAGGATAGAAGCTCCTTTTATTCCCGATGAAGGACCTTTTGATATCAAAGCAAATTTTTCTTTCTGGCCTGATCATTCCGTAGATATTGCGATGCTGCGAGCACACACTCCTAGCAGCGATATTATCGCTCAAGGACATATCAATTCTGATAGCGAAGTTGCAAATCTCGAACTTAATTACTCAATATCTGATCTCAGCAGCTGGAAAAAGGAAACATGTGGAGAACTCTCAGGCTCTGTAGAATATTTTGACGATAATTTTAACGCGCACTTTTCCTTAAAAGATTTCTCGATAGCCTCGAAACACCTGCCTGATTTGAGAGGGAAAATTAAAGGTCAAAAACGGTTAAATCACTGGGTCGGAGATCTAACATCTATGGCTCATAAAGACCAAATGAATGTTCAACTTGCAAGTGAATTTATATTCACAAATGATCGCATCCTTACTCTTGACGATTTTACAATGCAATATAATGGCAACGATTTAAGCAGTCATATTTCTATTGACTTTGCTAAGCATCAAATCGAAGGTAGTGGTTACGCATTTATCTGTGACCTTGAGCAAATCGAATCTTTCCTTCCTATTCAAGATCTCTCTGGCAGTATTGGGGCTGACTTCTCATTTGCCTCAGAAGCGAATAACTGGCAAATAATTAACCTGCACTCAGATCTTATCGCTCATAATCTGCGCTATCGTTTCTTTTCCGTACAACAGCTCTCACTTGAAGCTAATCTTGTTGATCTGCTCGGGCAATGCCGAGGTAAAATCGATATTGAAGCAACTGATGGACATCTACCTAAAGGTGATATCGAACAACTCTCTCTTTCTTTGCGCCCAAAAAGAAACAGCATTCCTTATATCTTAACCGCAAGAGGAACCTTTAGAGAGCCTTTCGAATTGTTTTCAGATGGCGTTTGGATAATCCAAGAAAAAGGGTTTGAAATGATGATTGAGCAGCTGACTGCGCAAGCACTGAATCGCTCATTTGCACTCATCGAACCTTTTTCAATCTCTTATAATGAACCTTTTCTTCAAATTACCCCGTGTGAAATTGATCTTACTGATGGATTTTTTTCCTGTCAGTGGCATCAAAATGATCACGCGATTAGTGCATATAGTCGCGGTCTCAACTTCCCTCTTGCACTACTATCCCTTTCAAGCCCAAACTTTTCCCTAGATGGAGCTGCTTCATGGGAAAGCAATTTGCATGGTGATGAACATGATATTACTGGTTTTTTTCATATGCTTTTTGACCAGAGCTCATTCACTCAATTTAGCAAAGCTGAATCGATCCAAGCTAAAGGAAACCTGCGCCTTAATTTAAGTAACGAACATCTGCAAATTCATTCAAATATTATTGCCTCAGGCCAGCAATTTTTTGAGTTTTCGGGTAACATTCCCCTCTTCTATTCAGCAGAACCCTTTTCATTAAAGCTCAATCAAAATGCTCCTTTTCATGCTGAATTGCTCGCTGAAGGAAGAATCGAATCATTGTTTAACTTTGTTAATATTGGAACTCAAAATATCTCGGGACTACTCTCCTCTCACCTTCTATTTTCTCAAACACTTTCCAATCCCTCAATGCAAGGATTTATGGAGCTGCAAAATGGGCTTTATGAAAACTATTTTATTGGTTCCTATTTGCGTCATATCGATATGCACATCGAAGCTAATAATCATCGACTCTTGATTGAACGACTTTCTGCTGATGATGGGAAAGAAGGCCAGGTATCAGCTACAGGTGAAATCCATCTAGACCCTAAGCTCGATTTTCCTTTCGTATTCACTCTTGATCTCGATCATTTACAAACACTTAGTACTGATATGTTAACAAGTAGTTTTAGCGGAATCATGCAAGTAAAAGGAACGACTGAAAAAGCTATTGCTAAAGGCAATCTGCGCATCACACAGGCGGAATTTACAATTCCCGACGTACTTCCCGTTGAAATCCCCAACCTGCCTGTTGACTATGTTAACTTCACTCAAGAAGTAAAAAAGCGCTTAATCACGGCTCTTGAAATTTATCCGATTTATCTCAACCTCAGCTTAACAGCTGGCGATAATTTCTTTGTTCGCGGCAGAGGCCTTAACTCTGAATGGTCGGGAAATCTCGATGTTAACGGAACTTATACTGACTATACGCTCAAAGGAAAGCTGTTTTTAGAACGAGGAGAATATCTCTTTGCTGGAAAAGCGTTTAACCTCACTTCTGGAGAAATCACTTTAAAAGATCGTGGTCGTCATCGTACAGACATCAATTTGCAAGGTAGCCTTGATATTGACAATTACACTATTACCGCGATGCTCCGTGGACCGCTACGTTCACCAAAGCTTACTTTCCAATCGCTACCTCAAGCACCGACAAGTACAATCCTCTCCTACCTACTCTTTAACAAAGACATTTCAGAAATTAGCCCGATTCAAGCAGTGCAGCTTGCACAAACGATTGTTACCCTCTCAGGAAAAACCAACCAAGACATGCTTGAACTCATCCGCAAGAGATTGGGTGTTGATCGTCTGACATTAGTCTCATCAGGAGATGCTGATGAGCTCTCTCTTCAAATTGGCAAATACCTAACTAAAGGGATTATGGTGACTCTGACACAAGGACGTGACAGCAGCCAAGTCAGTGTCGAGGTTGAACTAGGAAAAGGCTTTATCTTTGAAGCAGAAACTCAGGAGGAAGAAGAGGGCAAGTTCTCCCTGAAATGGAGCTATAGCTACTAAGATCTAAGCATTTATTATTGAGCCATAAAGCTACATAGATTTTCACCACCATACCGGTGCTAAAAATGAATCATCTTCTTCGTGAAAAAACAGTCTGTATAGCAATCTCTTAGCTGCGCAAAAGATTTCCAGAAGGGAAGAGTTTATTTTCACCGTTCTCTTTGACTCTGAGGTATAAGCAAAAAACTAAGGTTTAAGAAAATCAGCCTGTTTGACTGATTTAGTCATAGCGCTTTGATTGACCTGAATGAAAGGAATGTTTAGAATCAACTTTTTATATAGTATATTAGGTTCTATCAATGGCGCTTGAGCGAGTTCTCAAAATGCCGATCGTGAGGATTGCAGAAAAAAAGCTGCACTTCATCGTCGCTTTAGGGGAATATATTAATCTGATTATTGAGGTGTGCATTGCATCGTTTCGTCATCCCCCTCATTTTCGTTTAGTTCTCAAGCAGCTCTATCAAATTGGTGTTGCATCAACGCCTGTTGTGGCGATTACTGGTTTATCGACGGGAATGGTACTTGCAGCGCAATCATTTTATCAGCTCGCAGATAAAGGACTCACTGGCGTGACTGGTTTAATGGTTGCTAAAGCGATGATGACAGAGCTTGGGCCTGTATTAACGGCCTTTATGGTTACAGGTCGTGTTGGCGCAGCAATGTGTGCCGAGATAGGAACGATGAAGGTAACGGAACAAATCGACGCATTGAAAACCATGGCTGTTGATCCAAATAGCTATCTCATTGCACCACGATTTATTGCTGGGACTTTTATGATGCCATTACTCACAGTATTTAGCATGGTAATGGGCATCTTTGGAGGCTACATTATTGCTGTGTATTTTTTTGGAATGCCGCCTTCTAGCTATTTTGATCCAATGCCCCTTAACATCTCTTTTTTTGATTTTTTAACTGGTATTGTCAAAGCGTTCTTTTTTGGAGTTATTATTTTAACGATTTCTTGTTATAAAGGATTGTGTACAAGTGGTGGTGCAGAAGGGGTTGGAAAATCAACAACGAATAGCGTTGTAATCTCATACTGTATTATTCTCTTTAGCAATTTCTTCCTTACTGTCGCTCTAAATGTATTTAGAGCAGGTGTCATGAAGGTGTTTCAATGATCAAAATTAAAAACCTTTATAAGCACTACAACGGTCTACAAGTTCTTAAAGATCTAAGTCTCGATATTGAGCAAGGGGAAACAATTGTTATTCTTGGTAGATCGGGCGTGGGCAAAAGCGTGCTTCTCAAACACATTATCGGACTGACAAAACCCGACAGTGGCTCAATTGATATTGGAGATGTCTGCATTACAGATTTAGATGGCGTTGCATTATTAAAAGAAGTCCAGCACATGGGCATGCTCTTCCAAGGGGGAGCTCTTTTTGATTCAATGAATGTTGCCGAAAACACCGCATTTTATTTGAGCGAACATGGCAAAGGAAAAAGAGAAAAATACTCAAAACAAGAAATTGATGACCTTGTTGCCCACGCTTTAGAAATGGTTGGCCTCGAGGGAACTCAAGAAAAAATGCCTTCAGAATTATCGGGCGGGATGCGTAAGCGCGCTGCTTTAGCGCGTTTAATCGTTTACCGCCCTGAAATTTTACTTTATGATGAGCCAACAACAGGTCTAGACCCAATTACGGCAATGCATATCAACGAACTCATCGTTAAAACACAGCAAGAACTTAAAGCGACAAGTATTGTTGTGACACATGACATTCTTTCAGCACTTTATGTCGGCGATCGCTTAGCACTCTGCCATGAAGGGAAGATTACGCAACAGGGAGATCCTGATACTTTTATGAAAATCGATGATCCAACCATCGATTTTCTACGCCGAACTATAAGTGAAGATCCACGATCATTTAGGGAGCATTAAGCATGCGAGAACAAACGAAAAATATGCTGATTGGAGTATTTGTAATTATCGCGATATCTCTGATTATTTCGATCGTCATGTTTTTAAAACCTAGCGTTGGTGACAATGAAAAAACTCTCAATGTGCGCTTTACAAATATCAACAAACTCAAAGTAGGTACGCAAGTACTCTTTTCCGGCAAGCCCGTTGGAGAAGTGGTCAAAATTGAGACAGTTCCCCATCCACGAGAGCAACCAACCGATGAGATGGAACGTTTTTATTTTTATCAGTTTACCATTCATTACGACTCGAGCATCAAAGTCTATAGCACAGATAAAATCTCAATTGTTACCTCAGGCCTGCTCGGAGAAAAATCCATTGAAATCACTCCCATCGCTCCACCAAGAGGTGTCATCCCTAAACTAGTTGGTGATCAACCAGTCTATGCAGACTCTCTCGATGCTTTTGAACGTATCATCGTTCAGTTCAATGCAATTACAAGTAAACTGAAGAACACCCTGGATGAAGTTAATCAATGGATTACAACAACAGGACCTCTGCTTACCGAAGCAATCGATGCTTTCCGCGCTACGATGAACGAACTCGAAACGACCGCAGGAAGTATTAATGAGCAACAAATTGTTGCCCATGTGAAAGATGTACTGATCAATTTCAGTCGCATCAGCTCGCAAATTCAATGCATGATGAATCAACTGCAAAACGATCAAGTTTTCAGCAATATTGGTATCTTGACCAACAAGCTTGTTGGAGTTAGTGAACATATTGACACGATCACAGGAAATATCGCCAAAGGAAAAGGGTCTCTCGGGCAACTCATCACTGGTGATGATTTTTACCTACGCCTGATGAATATCATGGGCAAAGTCGATACATTGATGAATGATGTCAATCATTACGGTGTCTTATTTCACCTCAATAAAGGTTGGCAGCGCATGCGCACTCAACGCATGACACTACTTGATTCTCTAAGCTCTCCTAAGGATTTCAGACAGTACTTCCAACAAGAGGTCGATCAGATTAATACATCGATGAACCGCCTATCTCTGCTCGTTGAAAAAGCAGAAGAAGCGCCTAAACAACTTGAAATTTTTCAAGCTCCATGTTTTAAAGAGGATTTTGCGACGTTAATGCGTGAAGTGCAAGAACTCTACAAGAGCCTGCGCCTTTATAATGAACAGCTCAACGAGCTGCAAACCTGTTTACCTGGATGTAGTGATGAAGCCCCTGCCGTATGCCCAAATTGATAAAGGCACCTTGCTTGTTGCCAGTCCCGATATTGAAAATGGTCTGTTCTTCCGCAGTGTTATCTTAGTATGTGAGCACACTCCTGGAGGTTCTTTCGGACTTGTAATCAACAAAACGCTTGATATGCAGCTTCCCGAAGAGCTCTCGCATCTCACAGAACTCTCCAATCCCAATATTGAAATCCGCACTGGCGGGCCAATGCAGCCCAATCAAATCATGTTACTACATTCCGATCATCAATCAGAGGATCAGGTTCTAGAGATTTGCCCTGGTGTTAATCTCGGCGGAGATGTTCAATTCTTGCAAGAAGCGATCAACAGTCCAAGTGGTCCACAAATTCGACTTTGCTTTGGTTTTGTCGCCTGGGCAAGTGGCGAATTAGAGCGCGAATTTCTAAAAGGCGCCTGGTTCCTCCATCCAGGAAGCAGTAAATACATATTCGAGCTCCCCATTGAAAAAACGTGGCAAACAGTGCTACGCGATATGGGCGGCAAATATGCAACCCTTTCTATGATTCCTGAAGATCTTTCTTTAAATTAATTTCAAACAACTGTTTTAAAATAGTTGCAAAAAAAGACTTTTACGCAATAAAAAGAAAACAAAGAAGGAATTAATATGAATTTCTCGAGTTTTCCATTAGCGTTTTCTTTGTTGACGCTTTCTGCCATAGCGACAGAACACTCACAGTTTTCTCTGATTAGCGCTAGCATAGATAAGCAAATCCATGCGGAACAAAAACACATACTAAAGAAAAACATCTCAAAAAAAACTAAAAACCAAACTCTAGTCCTCAGCAATTTTCCTTCAACCGGAAGATTCTTTACAGTTCCAATCGACTACCTCGCCTACTGCGATCCTTATATGTTTCTATCCTCCTCATTCACAATTTTATCACCAGTCCTTGGATGGCATGACATCGTCCCTGCTTTATGGAGTGCTCAAAACATTACTGTACAAGAACTTCAAGCTCTTGCCGCTCTTTATTCAATAACTCCCCTCTCTGAACTTCCCTCTTATCAAGAGAGAGAAAATCAAAGTGACTTAATTGCAGCTAACGAACCTCAACCCAATGAACTGCCTCTTGATCTTGAGCTGCACCAAAAAACATATGAAGATGAAAACTTAAAAAACTACAGCGTCCTAGAAGAATCTCAGTCTAATGTCACTACTATAGAAAATAAACAGACGGAGTGTAAGCCTGGTCCTGGCTCTCGCGTTGCCATTGGCTACCGTGGTCCTAAAGGATTTGGTTATGATCACGGCTATACATCACTTTCAGGATTTTTGACTCCCTCTGAAATGTGGACATTTCAACCATTTTTAGATGTGCGTGGACACGTATTTAACGACGGCCATTGGGCAGCTAATGCCGGACTTGGGGGACGGATTAATCTAGCAGATACTGGTGCCGTTCTAGGATTAAATCTTTTTTATGATTATCGAGACACAGAAGAGCTCGGTAGCCAACATCAAGTGGGTGGCGGACTAGAGCTACTCTCACAATATGCAGACTTTCGCATCAATGGCTATGGACCTGTTGGAGACACTACCTGCGTTAGTCCATTTTGCTTTGCAGGATTTGGCAACAGTGGAATTTTTGTATCCAACTGCGGCGCTGCTACCTTAGCAGATATCGATGCTGAAGTGGGCTTCTACGTTCCCGGTCCTTTTCGCTATGTCGATCTTTATATTGCTGGGGGACCGTACTATCTCTTTAAAAAGACCGAGTGCAACTTTGAGTTTGGTGATGCTTGGGGAGGGAGAGCGCGCATCTCTCTTAGACCTTGGGATGGCATTCTTATTGGTGCTGATATCACCCACGATCCAATTTACAATACCAAAGCACAAGGATGGATCACACTAAGCTTCCCCTTTGGCCCTGCAAATATGCGTAGTAAAGGAGCCCGCTTTAAAGAACGTTTTCCAGCGCCTTGCGACGAAACAGCAGCTCTTTATGGCCGCATGACGCAGCCGGTATATCGCAACGAAATCATTCCTGTCGAGGAACAAGACGCATGCACCTTTAGAAGTTTATGTAACCTGAGAGGAAGGTTCCCGGGAATTCCCCTCTTCCCTGGATTACCAAATTTCCCCTCTCTTCCCGAAACATTTATCTTTGTTAACAACACAGCTGCTCCAGGAGGAGATGGTTCGTTCCAAAGACCTTATAATTCTTTAATCACAGCAGAACAAAATGCTCCCGAGTTTTCATTGATCTATGTTTTCCCAGGAACCGGCACAACGTTTAACTATGATCAAGGATTTGTTTTTAAACCAAATCAATTAATGATTAGCTCAGCTACTCCACTGCCTATACTTGGAGTTGTTATTCCCCCTCTAACTCCAGGTGTATTCCCAACAATCACTAACAACTCTAGACAATCTGACGGTGACTTTTTTGATTTGTTTATGGCAACAAACAGCGCTGCTGTTGGATTTAACTTAATAGCAACACAACCCTCCAATGCCGGAGCGATTCTTCCTCAAGATACGACAAATACCTTCCTCGTTGGCAACACCTTCAATTCTTTAGATTTTGGAGTAAAAGCAAATCAGCCTATAGATAGCGCGATCATCCCAATAGGTGGCAATACTTTTAACAGTATTGGCACGGATGCCGTAAATTTTCAAATGCGTCTATCCAATAGCGAGTTTATATTCGTTGGCAATGAATTGAATAATACAGTCGGCAAATGGATTGTTAATAATAGCGCCTCTGAAAATCCAAATAACACGCTAAATATAGCAAATAATATGTTTGTCGGTTCAAATGCCATGGATGCTATATTATTACAAAATTTTACTGAAAATAGCGCAATCAATTTTATAGGAAATATTTTTTCTCAAGCTCCAAATGGCGCGATGCAAATAAACAACAACCCAGACACTACAGTTACATTAAACAATAACACATTCACTGACTCCTTTTTTATTCTAATAAGTGATACTAGTTCAGTCATCAATAATAACACATTCGAAAATTCAACTTTTAGTGTAACTAACACTATGCAGTCAGTTACATCCTGCATAGAAAGTAACACGTTTCAAAGCGATGTGCTTATTTTTTCAACTGTTATGCCTATGTGTATTCATTTAGTTAACAACGAGACCCCTAATAATATCACATACTCCTTTTTTAATGGAGGCGCACTTCAAGTTGAAGCTCCTCCAGGAGATCTAAATTATGATGGGGTAAGAAGTCTTAATAATAATCAAGGTGTCTTTGAGAACTTTGCGGCGAGTCCGAACCCAACTTTCATCCCCTTAGGAGACTGCGGCTGCGCTCCTTAAAACACCGACTAATTTAATTTATTTACAGAATTAAAACCGTTGCATTATTTTCCATTTTTTAATAAAAAGAAAATAATATACGGGATTAATATGAACTTGACGCACTTTACTTTAGCACTTTCTTTATTGACTCTTTCTGCCATAGCTACAGAACACTCACAGTTTTCTCTGATTAGCGCCAGCATAGATAAGCAAATCGATACGGAACAAAAATACATACTTAAAAAAAACATCTCAAAAAAAATTAAGCATAACAACACACGCCGCACGCTCGTTTTAAGCAGTTTCCCTTCAACTGGAAGATTCTTTACCGTTCCAATCGACTATCTCGCTTACTGCGATCCTTATATGCTAAGCTCCTCCTCGTTTACAATTTTATCACCAGTTCTTGGATGGCAGGATATTGTACCCGCTTTATGGAGCGCTCAGAGCATTACCGCACCAGAACTTCAAGCTCTTGCCTCTCTTTACTCAATTGAAGCGATTACTCCCCTTTCTGAGCTTCCCGCTTGTCAAGAGAGAGAAAATCAAAACGACTTTATTGCAGCTGACGAACCTCACCCTAATGAGCAGCCTCTTGATCTCGAGCTACACCAAAAAATATATGAAGATCAAAGCTTGAAAAACTACATCGTCTTAGAAAAATCTCAATCTAATACCACTTCTATAGAAAATGAACAGATTGAATGCAATCCTGGTCCTGGCTCTCGCGTTGCCGTTGGCTACCGAGGTCCTGAGGGATTTGGGTATGACGATGGTTATACAACACTTTCAGCTTTCTTAACTCCTACTGAAATGTGGACATTTCAGCCATTTCTCGATGTGCGTGGACACGTATTTAATGACGGCCATTGGGCAGCTAATGCTGGACTTGGAGGTCGTGTTAATCTAGCAGATACTGGTGCCGTTCTAGGATTGAATCTTTTTTATGATTATCGAGACACAAAAGAACTCGGCAGCCAACATCAAGTGGGTGCTGGTTTAGAACTCCTCTCACAATATGCAGACTTCCGCATCAATGGCTATGGACCTGTTGGCGACACAGCATACGCCAGTCCATTTTGTTTTGCAGGATTTGGCAACTGTGGAATTTTTGTATCTAACTGCGGCGCTGCTACCTTAGCAGATATCGATGCTGAAGTGGGCTTCTACGTTCCCGGTCCTTTTCGCTATGTCGATCTTTATATCGCTGGAGGACCGTACTATCTCTTTAAAAAGACCGAATGCAATTTTACGTTTGGTGATGCTTGGGGCGGAAGAGCGCGCATCTCTCTTAGACCTTGGGATGGCATTCTTATTGGGGCTGATATCACTCATGACCCCATTTACAATACCAAAGCACAAGGATGGATCACGTTAAGTTTCCCCTTTGGACCTGCAAATATGCGCAGCAAAGGAGCGCGCTTTAAAGAACGCTTCCCGGCTCCTTGCGATGAAACAGCGGCTCTTTATGGCCGCATGACGCAGCCGGTATATCGCAATGAAATCATTCCTGTTGAGGAACAAGATGCATGCACCCTTAGAAGTTTATGCGGCTTACGAGGAAGGTTTCCGGGATTTCCACTCTTTCCAGGGTTGCCCAACTTCCCCATTCTTCCCACCTCGTTTGTCTTTGTTAACAACACAGCAGCTCCAGGAGGAAATGGATCGTTCGTTGCACCCTATGATTCTTTGATTGCTGCAGAACAAAATGCTCCTGAATTTGCATTAATCTACGTTTTTCCAGGTGATGGCACTACAACTAACTATGATCAAGGATTTGTTTTTAAACCCAATCAATTAATGGTTAGCTCTGCTACTCCACTGCCTATACTTGGAATCGTTATTCCCCCACTAACACCAGGCGTGGCTCCAACAATTACCAACAATTCTAGACAATCTGATGGTGACTTTTTTGACTTGTTTATGGCAACAAACAGTGCTGCTGTTGGATTTAACTTAATTGGCACTCAAGTCTCTAGCACTGGCGCAATTGTTCCTCCAGGAGCGTCCAACACCTTTTTTGTTGGCAATACCTTTTTATCCCTCGAGAACGGAATAAAAGCAAATCAAGCACTAGATAGTGCCATTATTCCGGTGGGTGGCAATATCTTTAGTGAAATGGCCAGTGATGCGATTAATTTTACATCACCTCTTTCAAACAGTCAGGTTATACTTGTTGGGAACTCATCAAATGAGATCAATTCAAGTTTTCTCTGCTTCAGTGGGACGATGACAAATAACACTGTCAATGTTAACAACAATTTCATCACAACCAATATGAGTGGTCGATCGATTTTCACTAGCAGTACTCCTACACATACAAATAACACGCTCAATATCGAATCGAATACCTTCTCGGCCAGCGGACGTATCAACTTATTTAGGCAGCTCAATGGTGCAATCAATATTAATAACAACACCTTTATCTCAAGTGGAGATAGTATTATTGAAATTAATCTTCTTAGCACCACTTCATCGTCTACAATTGCAACGATCAATGGAAATATTATGAACAATCCAGCAGGAACTGCAGCAACAAGCGTTAATGATACAAATTTGATCATGAATAATAATAGCCTCTTTGGCACAGCTGTCACCGCAACGAATCAAAGTCCATTTGCTTGTATCGATAGTAACACTTTCCAAGCGAATGTTGCTTTTGGTGGATCAAGTACTTTTGGGAATAATCTTTGTATTCATTTAAATAACAACAGCAATCCCAATGACTATGTATTCGCAGTTAATCCCCTTGGTGGTGCTATTAATCTTGAAGCACCCGAAGCACCTAATAACAACTTTGCTGGTGTAAAAAGCATAAATAATGATTTAGGCACATTTACAGATGCTGCGGGTCCAACAACTTTTATCCCTATCGGGGGATGCGGGTGTCCTTAAAAGCAGCGGCCCAGCTTGAGCTTATTAAATAGATCGCGGGAGTAGAGCTTTGCGAGGGGATCAATAATTTGATCGCGGCGCTCATCGAGCTCACTATTGAGATATGAAATCGAGCTGATGAGTCTTTTGAAACACTCACTCTCAATTGCGCGCTCACGTACAAGCAAAGCTGGAATATAGAGCATCCAGCGCAAGAAGTCTTTTTCGTTTTCATTCCAAGAAGATGAGTCTGTTAAAAGTCGTAGGAAACAAAAGAAGCTGCAGGTTGCGCTCATTCCTTCATCAAGAGAATCTTTATCTGTGAAGCTCACTGAATCTGGTTTGATAATCTCAATAATTTTTAAGTAGATCAATTGATAAACGATTTCGATAAAATCGAGGCGATTTCTTAGAGTGATTACATTTTGATTATTATAGAACATTTCATGAACACGTTCGATTGCAAGAGGAAGAAACTCTTTGAATTCTTTAGTATTGAGTTCTGACGGGAAGAAAAATCCACAGACAGGACCACTTGTAATTTGTTCTAGAAATTGCTTTTTGAAGCTTTCTGCATTGTTGAGTTCTTGATATTCTTCTTTTTGAAGGTAAAAATCGGTCTGCTTGGGCAAGGAGACTATTGTAAAGTTACCGGTAAACTCTGCTTTTTTTGAAAACTGCTCAAGCGTATTACAGCGCGTATGCTCCTGCCATGAAGTGCGATCTTGCAGGTTAAACATCAAATGTTTTTGATTATCGCTACGCGACTTTTGATAGCGAATTAATCCTTGGAACTCAACAGCAACTTCTGCTTTATCGATCTGATTTTGAGATGTCGGAGATGGAATGCGCAAAAAGCTGATATGTTCACTATCAAAAGAGAGATTATAGAGTTGAGAAGGAATGTTATCTTGAGCCATCGGATCAAACCCTTCTGCTTCCTCATCACTTTGAATCACATCTAAAGATTTCATTAAAGGTCCGCTAGGATAGCGATTAAGCAGCTTTCGAATCGCTTCATCTTCGCTTAAAAGTTCCCTCCATAAAGAATCTCCCTCTTTATTCTCTCCCTTTTTTCGATTCATTAACTTATGGAGAAAATCGAGAGATTCTTTATGGGAGCCAATGCGCATAAAGTAAAAACAACAGAGCAGATGAGATAAGTTGAGTAAAAGTCTTGCAAAATGATGCGATTCTTTGGGTGGATGTGCTAAAAACCGATGGTATTGGTCAGAATTCAACGCTTGTCGCAAATAATAGTGAAAATCGCGGTAATAATTAGTGCAGCTCTTACCTGATGTAGAATTGTAGAGCAAATTCGCACTATTTGCAGCTAACATCAAAGCCATTAATGCTTTATTGATTGAGGAGACAAATGGACGCTTACGTTGGGATAACGCTTCTTTGTAATAGCCATCGAGTTGAGAACCAGCGAGTTTGAGGATTTCTTTTGCAGTCTCATGCATGTCTCGATCAAAAAGTGCTTTTATTTGTAAAAGAGGATCATCTCCTTCATAACTGCTAAGTAAATGATCGAAAACTCCAACAAGTTTAATGTGACGCAATAAATTGCGGTCAAAAAATGCGCTGCCATCTTCTTGAACGATATAAAATAGCTCATATTTCCTATCAGATTTTACTTCATTAAGATCTTTGATCCCGCGTTTTTCAATTGCCCTTTTCTCCTCATCAGAGAGCTCCGCATAAGGTTCTTCCTTTGATTTTTCATGAAAACGCTTAATGATCTTTGTGAGATAAAGCTTTTGTAGATCTTGAAATTCAGAAAGTTGCGTAACACCACCGCCATGAACCCCTTTAAACAGTTTGGTAAATCTATCGAGTTTTTGACCCGCTTCTCCAACGAGCACCATAATTGCTTGAATTCCCTTCTGCGTATCGGATTGTTTCAAGCTGCCGCGATCCTCGTCATAAATATGTTTTAAATAATCATAAACAACCTTAAGGCTCTCCTTGATCTTTTCTTGATTCATTTCAATACGACTTGGATCAACCCAGCTATAGACCTTTTCTCCTTCTCGCTCTGGCTGAGCATGTTCTGTAAAATATGAAGATGCATCTCCAGAAAGCTCGGCAAGAGTTGATAGGTTATCAACTGCTTCGAGAACAGAAATCGGGGGTTGTTTATGTTCAGCCATGCGCAATCATCTCCTGATAAAGCGACCATCTTTATTATGAACTACCTAAAAATAATTATTCAATTTAATAAACAAAGACAAAACATATCTAATTAAATCTTATTAAATTGAATAATAATATATCCGAAGCTGGACAATAATTAAAATAAGCGATAAATATCTATTTAGGATTGCATCCTGTTTCCCGTAGGGAAAAGAGCAATCCCATTAATTTGGATTAGGATAAGAATATGAAATACCGAGCATTAACATTATTGGGACTAGTTTGCATAAACACTCTATTTGCAGAGACTTATACTCCTCTTCAGACTAACCCTGAAGAAATACAGATCAATGCTGTTGCCCCTACACCTGAAGCGACAAATGTAACAATCTTTATCGCCTATCCCGCTGAAGGAGAAGTAAGAAAAAAGGATCCTGTTTACACATCGATAAAAATTTTCGGATTTCCTTTAGGCGTAAATAGCGATTTTAATCGTGCAGATGAAATAGCTAACTCTCCAGAAGGCCAAAGTTTACATATCATCGTCGATGATTATCCCTTCTTCCCCGAAGGTCGTGAGGTCATCAATCTCTATGCTGAGAGTGAGACCTATTTTGAAAATGATATTGTCGTAGAACTTCCTTATGTTCTCGATCCCGGCGAGCATATCCTCCGCGTTTTTCCTGCACGCTCATTTGGAGAGAGCTTAAAAGAAGAAGGTTCCTTTGTCGCTCGCAAGTTCTATGTTAAAGAGAAAATCAACAATCTCGATGTTGATATTAATGAGCCGCTGCTTACTTATAATATGCCTCAGGGCAACTTTGAAGAAGGAAAGCCCATATTACTCGACTTCTATGTGACTAACTGCGTGATAAGCGACGATGGATTCAAAGTATCAATGCGCTTAAATGATGGCGAAGAGCGCATTTTAACTGAGTGGTCTCCATACTATATTTTAAATCTTCCCGCTGGAATGCATACGATTGACTTGAAGTTGCTCGATCCTGATAACAAAGTGGTTCCGGGTCCATACAATCAAGTTAAACGCCGTTTCCAAGTGACTCCCGCCGCAACATACTAAACGAAGCTGTCTTCAAATCTCATTGAAAAAGGCAGTTTTGAAGATCGGCTCTATACTTGCATTTCCTAGGTAATTGCTTATACTTAGGATTATGCAAAAAGTTGTTCTCTCATTAGTCTTTATTATTCTAATCATTAGCGCGGGAAGATTCAATCACCGGGCCACTGATGGATTTCGGGTACATAAAGTGTGTTCTAATTTATCCTATAATCCCGATTGGAACTGCTCAAATTACGTTGAATCTAGCGAAATTGAGAATTATCTCAATAAGCCCTTCACCTATCTTGGCAGTGGAGGCCAGTGCTATGCTTTTTTATCTAGTGATGGCAAAACAGTCCTTAAACTCTTTAAGCACCATCATATGCGCTTATCAAGTTTTTGGCGTAGCGCGCATCTTGGGCCACTAGAAAAATTTCGTTTGAAAGTATTTGGCAATGCTAATGAAAAACTTAATCAAGTATTTAATAGTTTTCTCATTGCAAAAGAAAAACTTCAATCTTCAAGTGGATTAATCTATCTGCATCTCAATAAAAGTGCGGATTTAAGGCAAAAAATTACTTTAATTGGGCCTCTTGGTGTTAAACATACGCTCGATGCGGATACGCTTGAATTTGCTTTGCAACACTACGCCGTTGGTTTTTATGATCAACTCGACAAGCTACTTAACACAGGACAAGAAGAGCAAGCTCGGAAAATTGTAGGTCAACTTCTAGAGCTCATTGAAAGAAAAAAATGCCTCGGAATCATTGATAACGACCCAATTTTGAAAAAAAATTTTGGTTATAGCGAAGGCGAGGTAATCCAAATTGACTGCGGTAGTTTCCTTGCCGAAGCGCCGGCGGATCAGTGCGCTTTATTTCAAGAAAAAGCTACTATGCAGCTTAAGTTTTTAGCCGATTGGCTCTCAAACCGCAATCTCCATATTGAGGATTAAGCCTCAACTTGTTACCATCTTCGGCATGACAAATGAAATTCTATTTTTTATTCAGATCTTTGTAATTATTGCACTCTCTTTTGGAGCTTTAAAGCTTGGGAAGGAGGCGTTGATTGGTTGGATTGCGCTTTTAACTTTAGGAGCCAATCTTTTCGTCTTAAAACAAGTTGATCTATTTGGACTAAGAGTAACAGGCAGCGAATGTGCAATCATTGGCGGCATGGTTAGCCTTTCTCTTTTGCAAGAGTATTTTGGGAATAAGCTCGCGAAAAAAACAACAGCAATTTGTTTTTACCTCTTAATCGCCTTCTGCCTGCTTTCCCAATTAATGATGCGTTACATACCCAATAGCACTGATCAAGCACAAGAGCACCTTCATTTCCTTTTCTCCCCCTTTTCCCGCATCCTTTGTGTTTCTCTAATCGTACTCTTGCTCGCACAGAGAATAGAGATTGGACTATTTCAACTACTTAAGCGCTTAATGCCCAAACGTTCTTTAGGATTGCGCAGCATGATTAGCTGCAGCTTATCGCAACTATTTGATACAATAGCTTTCACCTTTGTTGGCTTAGGCAGCTTAATCACCTCTCCATTTCACGTCATTATCTTAAGCTTTGCTATCAAAGCGCTGATACTCTGCTGCATGACTCCCCTGCTTAATCTAGCCCGTCTTATTCATAAAAAGGAGCAAGATGAATCCGTTCTCATTTAAGATTCTTCACAAGTCAAAACGCTCGCAAGCGCGCGTTGGCCGTTTGATCACTCCTCACGGTGTTATCGATACACCAAATTTTGTTGCTGTAGGAACAAATGGGACAATTAAGGCTCTTGACAACCGTGCTGTTGAAGAGATTGGCCTGCAGTTGATGTTTTGTAATACTTATCACCTGCTTTTACAACCAGGCACGCCTGTTGTTAAACAAGCAGGAGGTCTACACGATTTCATTAATCGCAAACTACCGATCATCACAGACTCAGGAGGATTTCAAGTCTTTAGTTTAGCCTATGGTTCTGTTGCCAGCGAACTTAAGAGTCAGGGAACTAAGAAGACAGAACAGGCAGTTTTAAAGATCAATGAGGAAGGAGTGACCTTTCGTTCTTACCGCGATGGACGAAAAATATTGCTCACTCCTGAAAGTAGTGTTCAAGCACAGAAAGATCTCGGTGCTGATATTATCATTCCTTTTGACGAACTCCCTCCCTTCCATATAGCGGATCAAGAACTCGAAAAAGCACTAGAGAGGACACATCGCTGGGAAAAACGCTCTATTGAAGAGCATCTCAAATCACCACAAGGACAAGCAATGTATGCAGTGATTCACGGGGGCATCGATGATCGATTAAGAGCTAAAAGTTGCGCTACACTTGCTGAAATGCCATTCGATGGATTTTCAATTGGAGGAAGCTTGGGGAAAACCAAACAGCAAATGGTAGATATGCTCAAGAGTTTGACGCCGCGCATTCCTCAAGAAAAACCGACACATCTACTCGGTATTGGAGATCTCGCCTCAATTGAACAGTGTATTCCCCTTGGCATCGATACTTTTGATAGCTCATATCCAACACGCGCTGCGCGCCATGGTATGTTGCTAAGTCGCAAAGGACATCTTAAAATCAATAAAGGTGAAAATCGCACGGATTTTGGATCGATTGACCCAGAATGCAACTGCTCTACTTGCCGTAGTTTTAGCAGGGCCTACTTGCACCATCTTTTTAAGGCGAGAGAAATGACCTATATGAGCCTTGCGACTCTGCATAATCTCTCGTATATCATCGACTTGATGCAGCGCTATCGCCAAGCAATTTTAGATGATCAAATCTAAACCGGAACTAACTCTTCTTGCTTCGTGTTAGCTTGGTCCATTGATAGCTTCTTGCGATAACACTGAAAACAAACGGGATAATAGAGATCTTCAAGACCTAGTTCTATTGATGGTCCATCTAGACTTGGTTTGTCATTGTGATGTTTTAGATTAAAGATCGATTTTTTATTACAAAAGTAACAGGTTGATTTAACCTCTTCAATGGAATCAGCAAGCTCTATCAATCTCTTAGAACCCGTGAATAAATTGCGGCGAAAATCGGTTCTTAATCCATAACATATGACGGGCAAATCCCAACGGAGAGTAATCTCTCGCAAATCATCAATCACTTGCTCAGGAATAAACTGTGCTTCATCAACAAGCAAACAGCTAATCCCTTTATAACTACGACTAAGAAGCTCTGTATATTCATCTACGAGAAGGTCGATGATCATCTCAAGTCCACAACGAGAGCGAATTTGATCAGAGCCAAAGCGCGTATCAATCTTAGGTTTAATCAATAAAACTTCTTTTCCCTGTTGTCGATAAGTATGAGCAACAGCGAGAAGGCTTAAAGTTTTACCACTACCAACGGTTCCATAACGAAAATAAAGTTTAGCCATAAGCACCCCATAAATGCAAAGTAGATAAAAGATACTCTAACTTAGAAAAACATGGTAGCCTTAAGAGCCGAGCTCAAAGGATTCTAGAAAATCACCGTGATGAAGCTGAGCTATTTCTTGATGGCTTTGATATTCAATGGATAGACGATAAAGAGTACTTTTATTGATTAATAAGCGCGCGCTAATTTTTTTATCTCCTTTCTGTAGGTGATAATCAATCCCTCGCATTCCGTTAAACTCTATAGATTCACTTGAAAGCAATTGCAACTCTCCATCCTCTTCGAGGATCACATTCAAAAACTCCTTGAGCAACTTATTAGCACCAATCAATCTCCAAGCTCCTGGAAAATCAACACAACCAACGCTGTAACACACTTTCTTATCAATCTGACAACAATACTCTTCGTAATCAAACGAGTCATTAACCCGTCTAACATCAAAATGCTTCATTTCAAGTTCAGGGTTTGAAGGGAAGCTCACACAAAAATCTCTTTCAGCCGCCTGATAACGCACCCAGTTTTCAACCGGATCATATGCAACCATCCCTTTGTGGCTAAAGCTATAAGATATTGAGCGCATATATGGACTAAAGAGCAACGGCGAGCACAGTGTCAGAGAAAAAAGAATGACAATCGTTAACGATAAAATTTTATGCGGAATCATCTTATTGAAAGAGACTAATTGAGTATTTTCAATGACTCCGTTAAACAAATAGCCCAAAGCTTCTTTAAAAGAGAGCCTTTGGCCTCCTGACTTGCATAGTGTTATTTGCCAAAATACATGACCCGGTGTGATTTTCAAAAGCGCGATCATCCCTCCATAACACGGGAAATAGAGCAGAGAACTGCATGTTAAGCTAAGAAGAAAAACTAGACCTAGAGAAAGTTGAAATAAATTGAGCAGCGCGTAGCACAAGAAAAAGAGTAAGGAAAAATCAAACAATCGTGCAACTAAACGAGAAGAAAACATTTAACCAATTCATTTATATAACAATTATTATTGTGACACCTATTTTTATATCAGTCAACAAACAAAAAAGCATGTCAGTAATGACATGCTTTTAAACTAATCGCAATTAATTATTTAAATTATTCTGGAGTAGATCCATCAATTTGAATCGAGCGATAGCCGCCACCAAGAACATAGGGATTATAATTCAACTCCAAGAGCTTTTCCCAATGATCCTTTTGACTCCCTTCTTTAAAAACTGCATTGAGCTCATCTTGCAGAAGAGTAACATATTCATTCACAGGCTCTTTACCTTTGGGCATCGTTCCTTTTAGAACTTGATAGTCACCTATTAGAGCTTGAAGGAGATTGCGAATAGCTCCTTGACTGTTCGCTCTACCAGCAAATCTATCTTTATGAGCTAGAGCTTGCTTGTGCATACGGTGAAAATCACGCTTAGCGGAAGGTTCACTCTTTTCTGCATTTTTAATCTTTTGCCACATTTCCCACGCAGTACCAACACCAAATTGACGATCGACAAATGAAGGTCCAAGGATCGTTAAAATTTCAATATTTGCAGCGATATCTACATAAGAATTCCGTCTCGGAGAAGACTTTCTTAAAGATCTCTCATTAAATAGGCCTTTCTCAGCATCCCATGCATCTTTTCTAAAGAAAGCTGCGAGACCCTGATTTGAGCCATGACCATAAATAACGTTGTTGATGCGTGCACTAGCATCAGAGAGATTATTCAATTGTTTTGCATTAATTTTAGGGTCCTTTTTTACTAACGCAATCGTGTCATTTAGCATGACTAAACTCGCTAAAATTCGCGCATTTTCAGAAGCAGGTACATTAGCTTTTCTTCCTGCACTTCCATTAAACCCTTGTGATTTTTCAAAAAAATTAAATTTTTCTAATGCATCGAGAATGTTTGATTCTTCATAAGGAATATAATCTTGCTTATTATCAACAATATAAGCTCTGTAATCTGATTGTAATGAAGCAATTAAATCTATTTGACGCCCTACATGACGCTGATTTAAAACCCTATATATGCTACGACTAAACTCATTTTTTTGAGACCTTTCTGCAAAGGGGCCTTTAGCATAGGCTGAGAAGCACAAGCATGAGAGCAACCCACATACCATCCAGCTATTCAATCTTCCTTTCATACGTAATCCTCCAATTATTGCTATCGTAACGATAGAAGATAGGCAATATAGAATATTTGGATTAAAACTCAGAGGAAAAGCGTGTAGATTCAAGAAAAAATGATATCTCCTCGCTAAAATCTTATCAGATCTTTACGAGGAGATTGCGCAGACAGCTATGATTTATCGCTGTATGAACCACCAAGAATATAGGGATTGTACTCCTTACCAAGAAGAGATAGCCATGGCAAATCATAGTAATCCACCGCATCATACTGAAAAAGCTCTTCGTTAAGCACATTGTTATCGATTCTAAGAAAATGCGCTAAATCACTCCATTCTGAGGTCATATCAACTGTCATAATCGATTCATATTCGGCAATTAGCGTACGCAACAGGTTGATCGCCTCGCCATAACCTTCGTCTAAAAGAGCTGTAAAATGCTCATAAGCAGGGTCTTCACTCGCAAAGATACGCATTTTAGAGTCAAAACCTCCTTTCTGCTTAATCGTTTGCCAAAGTATCCAAGGTTCAATGAGAGGCTTATTTGTATTAACGCCCAAGACATTTAAAATTGTCATATTCGTGAGAAGTACATCAATCTCTTCTCCCATGTCTTTACCTTTACCATCGACAAGATGGGTGTAATACATCTGTGTTTCTTCGTTCCAAATCGCTTTTTGATTGAAAAAGTGGACTAACCCTGATTGATTTAGATCTCCATATAGAAGAATATCGATCATTTGAATAGCGTCATATAGAGGATCTCCATCTTCAAGAATGGGTGTGCTATCATGATCATAGGTCGTTTGGAACGCTTGCTTAAGCATTTTTAGGCCTGCTAAAATGCGCACATTTTTATCTAGGGAAACTACTTTCTTTTTAGAGGGAATAGCTCCAAATGACAGCTGCTTTTTTTGATAACGCTCTAATTCTTTAGTGATTTCAGGTAGATAAAGAGCATCATATGGAATGCACTCTTGCTGATCTTCGATGACATACTTTATGTGTAGAAGTTGAGTAATGTTGATGAAATCAGGCATTCTCGGCTCTTCAAGATCTAAAACACATATATCTGAATGGATAGCATTTGCTCCGTTTATATTCCTTCCTAGAAGAGGAACAGCCAAGCCCCCAAGCATACACATGAGTAAAGCTCCGGATACCAACTTCTTAAATTTTTTCATACTATCTCCATAAAATCAAAAATTTCATCGATATTAACACAAACTGCAAAACAAATAAATAAAACTAATTAATTGACACGATTTCAAAACAATACTTATAGTAAAATTAAAAATACGATTGTTGGAATATGACTGATATTGACCCATCTCAAAATTATTTAGAGCGTTTGCCACAATCTCTTGATGTGGTCTTTCACCCTAAGAGCATTGCAATCATCGGAGCTACCGAAAAACCGGGTTCTGTTGGGCAAACACTGATGGCCAATCTCAATAATGGAATTTTTAAAGGCAAACTTTTCCCCATTAACCCTAAGCGTGATGAAGTTCTTGGCCTAAAGTGCTATCCCGATATCGCCTCAATTCCCGAAGCGGTTGATCTAGCAATTATCGTCACACCAGCAAAAACTGTAGCAGGAATTGTCCAGCAGTGCGTCGATAAGAAAATCCCTGCAGCGATCATTATTTCAGCAGGATTCAAAGAACTTGGAGAATCTGGAGCTGCGCTCGAAGAGCAAATCTTACAGATCGCAAGGGAAGGAAACTTACGCATCATTGGTCCTAACTGTCTCGGAGTCATGAATCCAATCATTGGCTTAAATGCAACTTTTGCTGCGGATCTCGCTCTTAAAGGAAATATTGCCTTCATCTCCCAATCTGGAGCGATGTGTACAGCGGTACTCGATTGGAGCTTAAAAGAGAATGTGGGATTTAGTTCCTTTGTCTCGATCGGTTCAATGGCTGATGTCAACTGGGGAGATCTCATCGATTACTTAGGCCACGATCCTCATACTGAAAGTATTCTGATCTACATGGAAACAATTGGGGATGCGCGCGCTTTTATATCAGCAGCACGCGAGGTTACCCTCAATAAACCCATCATTGTCATTAAAGCTGGGCGCACCGAAGCGGCTGCCAAAGCAGCAGCATCGCATACTGGATCACTAGCAGGAAGCGATGAAGTTTTTGAAGCAGCGATGCAAAGAGCCGGGGTTCTTCGCGTCAGTACGATTTCTGAACTGTTTGATATGGCACTGATTCTATCAAAGCAACCCAAGCCACAAGGCAATCGGCTGACGATTATTACAAATGCTGGGGGACCTGGAGTATTGGCAACGGACGAGGCTATTTTCCATGGAGCTGAAATGGCCGAAATTTCTAAAGAGACCATTGACAAACTCAGTGAATTTTTGCCCGAAGCTTGGAGTCATAGTAATCCGGTAGATGTACTTGGTGATGCGAATGCTGATCGTTATGCCAAAACGTTAGAAGTTGTTGCGCATGATCCCGATACAGATGGGATTTTAGTCATTTTGTCGCCGCAAGATGTCACAGACCCCACAGGGACAGCTAAGCGTCTCAAAGAATATGCTCATCTATTTAAAAAACCGATTTTTGCCAGTTGGATGGGAGGTAAATCTGTAGAAGAGGGTTTACATCTACTCAATCAAGCGGGCATTCCCGCATTTGAATATCCTGATAGTGCAGGACGCGCCTTTAGCAATATGTGGCGTTATAGTGACAATCTTAAAGCGCTTTATGAAACGCCCGCAGATCTCTACCCCATTAGTCTTAGTAAAGTTGAAGGAAAGAGCAAGCAAGAACTTGTCGAAGATATTCTATCGATTGCACGCAATGAAAATCGCACACTTTTAACTGAACTAGAATCCAAGCAAGTGCTTGAAGCTTATGAAATCCCTACTGTCAAAACAGTTCTTGCTCAAACAGCTAAAGAAGCTGCTCAAGCAGCAGAAGATATTGGATTTCCAGTTGTTGTGAAAATCAACTCTAAAACGTTGACACACAAGACTGACATTGGTGGTGTTAAACTCAATATCATCGATAAAGAAGGAGTTATCACTGCTTTTAACGATATCGAAACTTCGGTCACAAATATTGCAGGCAAAGAACACTTTCAAGGTGTGACAGTCCAAGAAATGGTTTCGTTAAAAGGCTATGAAATCATCATTGGCAGCTCGTGCGATTCCCAGTTTGGGCCTGTTTTGCTTTTTGGAACGGGAGGATCTCTCGTTGAAGTATACAAAGATCGCGCACTAGGTCTGCCACCGCTCAATTCAACACTCGCTACACGTTTGATGAGCCGGACTAAAATCTACACCGCACTTCAAGGAGTTCGAGGACAAAAAAGCATTGATTTTGCCGCTTTGGAAAAAGTGCTGATTGGCTTCTCATATTTGATCTCACAACACCCTTCGATAGCAGAACTCGATATCAATCCCCTTTTGGTTTCATCAGATCAAATGATCGCCTTAGATGCACGCATAGTGATGCATGATCTTAGCTTAAAGGAGGAAGATCTTCCTAAACTTGCGATTCGTCCCTATCCAATTAAGTATCTTAAACCTATTAAACTCAATAATGAGAAAATTGTCATTTTAAGACCAATTCGTCCTGAAGATGAAAAAATGCTTATCGAATTTCATAAGACACTCCTAACTGACAGCGTCAGACAACGCTATCTAAAAGCTCTCGAACTTGACGAACGCATTGCACACGAACGGTTAGTTCGCATGTGTTGCATCGATTATGATCGCTGCATAGCAATGGTTGCTGAAATCAGAGAACCAGGAAGCGTACAACCATCAATCATTGGAGTGATCCGCTTACTGCGCATACCTGGTACTAAGAACGGAGATTTTCGTATTATTATCGCTGATCCCTACCACAATCAAGGGCTGGGAACACAGATGTTTAAACAGATTATTTCCATGGCAAAAGAAGAAGGGATGGAAGCTCTAGAAGCGAGTATTCTTAAAGAAAACCAGCTCATGATCAAAATGTGTGAGCGTGAAGGTTTCAAACTTTCACCCGATAGGGAACAGCCTCAATTTATCCGCGCCATCTTAAAACTGATCTAACAACCAACACATTAGAAGTATTCTCTCCCCTCACGAGATCGCATATTTTCAGCGTCGGCACGTGATTACTCAGGAAAATCTCTGTGGTTTGTATAGAAAATTAAGCGCAGAAGGTCCAAAGGCACGATCTATATTAGACCCAGGTGCGCTTTTGGTAATTGGCAACTTTTTCATAGATCGTAATTGTCATTGAAAGTGCAACAGCTAAGGTGAAGACTGTCAAACCAATAAATGGCGAAATCACTGCCGTTCCAGCGAGGACAGCACCAACAATACCAATGATCGCTAAAATAAAATAAAGCGCTGATTTCGTTAAGGCTAGAGAATTGCGAACCAAGCGCACTTCTTCTATTTTCCTTATGCTTTTGGGAAGAGTTGGATCGTTGATCTGTTCAACTGATTTGGATATTTCAATGCCTGATCTTGCAACACCTATTCCCGAGCATAAACCCATGCAAGAAGTACTCGTTAATCCTAATGCAGCAGTAAACGTTTCGCTAGCTGGAGCTCCAGAATTGATGACAAATTTACTAAAGTCTGCAAAATGTTGACCAAAGGAACCAATATTTGAAGTGATACCTAACGACTTAATCGCTTTTGCCTGAGGCGTAGTCATACGAGTTACATCAATACAATCATGACGTAATCCGTTGATATCTTCTAACATCAAAGGAAGTGCAAAAAAACCACTCGCTGCTTTTACAGCAGAGTGTAAGGATTTTTCTAAATCAGATTGTCCTCCATTCAGTTCTTTAGCCCATTTAAAACCAATATCTATCGGATAAATAGCAAAAGTTTTAAGACCAGAAATTGTTGAGGTTTTATTGCAAAACCAATCATAACCATCTGGCATAGAACTTGAAACTGGCAAACCCATAACAATTCCACTTTATTTAAGCATTAAAGCGAGCATAATAATATGTAATACAATAAATATCAATAGATTTAATTATGGATTGAAGTAATTAAAATTTTATATTATTATAAATATATAAAAACAAACTTTAAACTCCTATGCGCATTGCATTTTTTGATACCAAATCGTACGACCATGACTTTTTTTCAAGAGAAAATAAAAAGTATCAATTTGAAATTGAGTATATTAAGCCCCATTTAACAGAACAAACAGCCCCTCTCGCTCAAGGCTGTGAAGTGGTATGCGCCTTTGTTAATGACACTCTAAACGCTAAAGTAATCGATATACTCTATCAGGGAGGAACACGGCTCATTGCAATGCGTTGTGCTGGTTATAATAATATCGATCTCGAAGCTGCCAAAGGGAAACTTAAAATCGTTCGCGTTCCAAGCTACTCCCCTCATGCTGTAGCTGAACATGCGCTAGCTCTAATGCTCACTCTCAATCGCAAACTCCATCGCGCATATATGCGCGTTAGAGAAAATAACTTCAGTCTGGAAGGACTGCTCGGATTTGATATGCTTGGGAAAACAGTGGGAATTATCGGAGCTGGAGAAATTGGCAAAATTGCGGCCTCTATCATGCATGGCATCGGCATGCGCGTGCTTTGCTATGATGTTGTCACAGACCCAAATTTTGCTAAAGAAGAGCACATTACCTATGTCGATCTCGATACGCTATATCGAGAGAGTGATATTATTTCTTTGCATTGTCCTCTTACTCCAGAAACGCACTACATCATTAATGCTAAGGCTATAGATAAAATGAAACCTGGCGCGATGGTGATCAATACAGGGCGTGGATTACTTATTAATACTAAAGACTTAATTGAAGGACTTAAAAGCGGAAAGATCTCCGCTGCTGGACTCGATGTCTATGAAGAAGAAGGAGAGATCTTTTTCGAAGACCTCTCCTATTCATTCATTACAGATGACACTCTTGCGAGACTACAAACTTTTCCCAATGTGATTATCACCTCTCATCAGGGTTTTTTCACACGAGAAGCACTGCATAATATAACAACGACAACGTTTGACAACATCAGTTGTTATCTCAACAACCGCCCATTACAAAACGAAGTCGCTTAACTAAATATCTATCTTAAGATTCTTCAGCTTTAACAACCTGCATGTGCTGGCGAATTGCCGCTTGCAACTCAGTTTGATAGTCGACAAGAACCTGCTTTACTTTTTTTTCAGCTGCACTCTTTGCTTTAATCGTACCACTACGCAAACCACGAAGTGTTTCTAAGTTAATATTTGTCACTGTCCAAATTTTTAACCCTTGCTCCGCTTCCTTCACCTTCGTTGCAACTTGTGAATTGCAATCTTCATAGCATACGGCAACCATCTGCTTGATTTTTTCACGCTCTAACACAAATTTTTGTTCAACAGCTGTTTTAGCATCAATTTTGCCGTTAATTTGGTCAAAATCAATGAGCAGGGTTTTAAGATGGAACTCTTTTGCAATGGCTTTAACTTGAACTGCCATAGGATCGGTTTCTTCCTTAGTATCTTTTTCCATATTGGCAATGAAAAGAAAGTGCTCTTCAAAGCTGTCAGACAATTCTTTATTTTCTTCAAGCTGCTTAATTACTTTGCTTATCTTCGCGTTGGGATACTTTGCAGCAATCTCTTTTAATTGCTCATTGCGCTGCTCTTGAAGGGAAAGAATTTTATCTTGAAACTGCTGATTTTCGGCTTCTTCTTCAATCACAGATTTGGTTTCAAGCTCTTCGCTCGTTAGGAACTGATCGAGCTTTCCCCCTTTCTCACTCTCTACTAGATAGCGCTGATGTATATCGCTGAGAAATTGGTCGTGCTTGCCCTTCTGATAGGAAGCTTCTAGCTCCTCTATACGTTCAGATCCACGCTTCCAATCCCCTTGCTTTGAAAAAGACAATGGGGAGGCTGAGCCGATCATTTGACAAGGTGCGATGGCTAACCAACAAGCGATTAATAGTTGATGCATGATATAATCTCCTTAAAATAACAAATTTGAATCTATTATATACAATTTAATCTTTTCTATAAAGGGTCAAGATCTTGCATATAGCAATATAAATTTTAATTACCTTCTTGATTGTGATAAGTTTGGTAATACCAGCGCGCGAAGGTGTCAAGAAAGGCTGTGGGCGATTTAAAATTTTCTTTTAACAGTTTATCCCCTACCACTTCAAAGTGAAATTTTTTCTTTATAATGCTTGAAATCATCGCCTCATCATAAAGACAATAGGGCTGATTTGAGATGAAAAGGCATGAGCCCTTTTGCTGTTTTTTAAGCCAAGCATTTACCGTATCTTTTCTAGTTGGCCGCCTGTCTAATTGCATAGGCGCAGCAATGAGCTGAAAAGGAAGCGCTTTTATCTCTGCTGGTAAAGAAGCCTTTCGAAAATAGAGCTGCATCATCTCACTTTCATTTGTGGGACATTTTTCATTTTCTAAATCTAAAGGTGTGGTTCCGTCGAGATCCAAAAAGGTTGTTTCCCACTCATTTAGAGGCCTGTGGCCCGTTAAAAAGGAGATCCTTTTAAAGCGCACCCCTTGCTGCCATAATCTTGCGAGAAAGTTAAGTCTTTTCCGCACTACATGAGTCGTTGCACCGAGCAGCAAACACTCTTCATATTTTCTTTGCTTTGGATAGCAGCGCTCAACAAATCCAAGTTTTTTGGCACTATTCCAGATCCTCTCTTTCTGCTTGTCATTTAGCCTCTCGTCAATATGCCATAACTCTTGACCTGGCGCTCTTAACCACTTTTCTTGCACCGCATCGACATTGAACTTTAAATCATCACGAAACTCAATATGATCAACGGCAAAAAGTTCAGCGCATTCAGGTCTTAGCAAAGGATTTTGCAACTGAGAGAACAGGGAGGATGTTGCTATCAAGAAAGAAAGTAAAAATCGTCTCATTTTAATTTATATGGTTATGAAAGGTTTGATAAAAGTAGCGTGCAAAAGTATCTAGGAAAGCAGTCGCAGAAAAATGACTATGCCTTAAATGCGCTCCAACAATCTCAAAAGAGACGCCGCTTGGTTTATCTGCTTCAATCACAGCTTCTTGATAAAGACAGAAAGGTTGATCTGTCACAAACAAACAATTTTTCGCCTGCTGATTTTTAGCCCAAGCACGTATTGTATCAGCTGTCGTAGGCCTCATTTTTTTTCCTTGATGAGAGCGCATGGGTAAATTGATTAATTGAAATGGAATAAGCCGCATTTCAGCTGGAAGCGTGGCTCGTTGATAATACAGCTGCATCATCTCTCCTTCATTCTCAGGAGGAGCCTCTTCGTTATGCACGAGATTCTTGGGGCTATCTAAATCTTTAAAAAAGCGCTCATGTTTAAGAAGTTTTCGTTGACCAGCTAAAAACACCCAATTTTTAAAACGCACTCCCCTACTCCAAAGTTCGATGAGGTAGTGTAGTCGATGCTGAAAACAAGGTAGCATCCCACCTAGTAAAGCACACTGCTCAAACGTTGTTTTTTTGGGGATTTTTTCACTCACAAAACCAAGCTGTTTAGCGATTTCCCAAATCTCTGAACGCTCTTTCTCAGAAAAACGCTCTTCAAGTTCTGAGAGTTCTTTATGTGTAGAGCGAAGCCAGTTTTTTTGCATAGTTGTCACCATAACAGCGGTGTCATCGTCATAGGCAATTTGAGTTATCTCACATAATCGTTCTAGCAGCTTTTTATTCATTCTTGCAGAGTCTCTTTGAGAACTTTTAATCGCTTTGCGCCCAAGCCCTTAATTTTATCTTGTTGATCAATACTCTTCCAAAAGCTCTCTAAGCAATACGAGCTTTCACGTAAAAGATGCTGAAGGGTGATTTTTAAATCATCAGGAAAATTGAGATCCTCTATCACCTGCGGCCCAATTTTCTCTTGCGAAATCTCCTGCTTTTTTAGCACAATTTCATGAACGTTTACTTGCTGTTGATTCGCAATGCGCTGCCAAATATGCCACTCGCTCTCCCTACAGGTGAAATAAAAAATCTGACGACCACTTTTGGCAATTTCCACGAGGCTCATAATCGCAGCTTCCATTCGCTCTTTATCAAAATGTGCAAAGATCTCATCACAAAAAAGAGGAAGAGGCTCCTCTTTTTCTTCGCTAAGACAAAAAGCTAGACGCACGGCGATCAAAAGCTGTAGGCGAGTACCGCGCGATAGTTCTTCGAGCTTTCGACTCTGTTCCTTTTTTATATCAAAAGCACGAAAAGGAGCATTGGGCTGCTCGGGCATCAACAAGCGATAAGCTTGACTTGTAAAGCGCTGAAACCATTGATCTGCTAGGCGAAAAAGTTCAGGCTCTTGATTTTTTTCTATTCGTTTTTTAACACCTTCTAACAAAGTCTTAGCAATATATACCTTCAAAGCACTCTTACGCTTCTCTTTTAGAGCACCCTCTGTTTCTTCTACCCCCCTGCGAGCCTCTGTAAAGTCTCCTCTCTGCCCAGCCTTTGCTATTTCAATTTCCAAATTGCGCAAAGATCCATAGAGCTCTTCCTGCTCACCTACAAGTTTCACTAGCACATCTTTCCGCTCTAAAAGCTCTTGTACGCTTAAAGGAGACGATTCAACTTTACTCTCTAAAAGCTCAATTTTAGAAACGATTGCAGCTCTTTGGTTTTTCAAAAGCAGCCATTCTTTATGCTGCTCGAGCAGATTTGGTAATTCATTATGCACGCGATCACACGTCAAATGGCATTTCATAAGCAGCTCTGTGCGTTTTTCTATTGCCAAAGAGCAGTGCTTGCTAGCCTGTATTTTCTCTCTCCCTACCAGTTGAAGTTCTTGCTCGGCAATAGTAATTTGATGCGTCTGTTCATTGAGATCATCAATAATCGTTTTTGCCTCATAAGTGCTTATAACCTCTCTTTGAAGATACTTACTGATTGCTTGACTTATCTCTAAAGCTTCTAATTTCTTAATCGAGCACAATGCATCGCACTCTTTAAGCCGCAGGTAAGTGCGCTCTCCCTCTTCTAAACTTTCAAGTAAAAGATCTAAACGTTCTTCTGGTTGAGAAAGCTCTTCGAGCTGTTGAGGAAGCAATGTGCAAATTTTTTCTCGGAGCTCAGCTTGTTCTAAGTTCAAACGCTCGAGCCGTTGAGCAAGTTCTTGATGCTGCTCTTTTATAACTTTTTGATAGAGCTCTTGTTGGATCCTCTTTTCAATTTCTTCGAGATTTAGATTCTTGCACCCTCTTTTACAAAACACAACCCTCACTGCATTACTAGCCATACTCAATACTGCACATCCCAAACCGAGAAACAACGGCCAAAGATCTTTAAAATGAACTTGTTGTGACAAAAGATAAATGCTCAAAGCCGTAAATGCTGATAAAGGAACGAGGTAAATGCATCCTAATTTAAAATGCTCAAGCGCTCGCAACAGTTTTTTCCCCTGCGTAAGCAGTTCTAAATCGTCATGAGACGTAACTTCTGTTGCTGCAAGTCGTGCTAAAAGCTCCTGCTCTTTGCTTTCACTACTTCTCCATGCTTTATAAAACTCATACAGTTGATTGATGCCACGCAAATTCAAACGATCAAAAAAATCAGGCGAGCACCCGACAAACTGCAATTGTCGTTGAAAGCGCGTCTGCAATTGATGCTGCTCATCATTAATGTGCTTAATTTCATCATTTAGCACTTCCCATTGATTGAGAATACTTTTACACTTTTTTATCTGATCGGTAATTTCCCGCTGTTTATATAGTGGAATTTGCTCCAGCTTCGATTGCAAGTGCGTGGATTTTTCTTCAAGAGATAAGCGTTCATTTTCTAAATGAGCAATTTGCTCACTTAACTCATCAAATTGAGAACTTTCATTACCTTGCAAACCGGCGATATATTCAGGAATCAATGCCATGCGCGTATCAAGAGCCTTAAGCTCTTCTTGATGGCGCCTTAGTAAAATCTGCTCCTCAATGATGCTCAGCTTTTTCTCAGCATCTTTAGCCTCTACAATCTTCCTTTCAAGGCCTTTAATCCCCTTTTCCCTTTCAAAAAGCGCTTTATGACGCCCTTTACTGCTCAAGAGCTCCTGCTGTTTTTTGAGATAACGGCGACTCTCGTTTTTACCAAACTGCCGCGAGAGCGGATCACCAAAATGATTTAGAAGCAGAGTAAAATCTACGCCTCCATGAAAGGCACGCAGCACTTTGGATGAAAATGAACGGTCCTCTGATTCAAAAAGATCGTCGATCCGTAAAACAAAACAAGGTGCGAGATGTGCAGGCGGCAAAAATAGTTCTGTTTGATCACCAGAAAGGTTGTGTCGGATATAGCGATCTTGTTGAAGCTCAATTTCCCAGGTGCTTTGTTTTTCCTCCCATAGGCTATGGAGAAAAATCGATGCGCTTTGAGCATCTTGTTTTGGCCAAAGACACTTTTGCATAGCGAGGCAAAGAGAACTTTTACCACTTCCATTTGGGCCAAGAATCACATTAATCTCTGAAGACAACTCACTTTTTAGCAAAGAAAGCTCACCAGGACCGAAACCGGGTAGTTTTTCAATGACGATCTGCTTAAGCTTCATAACTGCTCCTTCCTCTGCTCTATCAACTGATCAATCAGTTCATATCTCACCTCATTTGCAATTTCTTCAAGCTCATTTTGATCAAACGAATCGAGCAAATCAAAGTGGGGATACTCTTTTAACAGAGCCTCAAGAGACATTTGCCCCACATCACCATCTAACTCTTGAGCAAGTAATGCAATCGCATCATTTCCCTGCTTGAGACTATTTAGATCAAAATCAGGTTGCACATGTAGATCAACACTTTCGATAAAAACCAAATGTCCTTCAGACCTATTTGAGATGATTTTACCAGTTAAGCTCTCTTTAAGAAGACTCAGTTCACGATAAAAATTACAACGTCCTTTTAAAATACATCTTAACCCAACCGAAGCAGCAGAGAGTTCTTTAATATGCTGGTCAACTTGTTTAATCAATGATCCTTCAAAATCTTCTCGATCTAGTCCAGTAACATCTACAATCACTTGATCCCAAAATAGTTCCGCAAGAGGAATCAACTTGCTTGTCATTTGATGATCAATTTCTAAAAGACGCACTCCATGCTCTCCTTTTTCCGAAACATCGAGCCCTTGTGGTGAGCCACAATAAAAAATTAGTGGATCATTCTCTAAGATCTGAGGCACATGGCAGTGACCCAGAACCCACGCCCTATGAGGCAAAGCGCGCATCTCATTACGAAGCAAAGGGGCATACTCACTTTCAGAGGCAAGTGCATCTCCGTGAATCAATCCTATTTGAAACTTGGCTTTTTCAAATTGATAACTTTTAAAAGGACTTTGGTTGTAATGACTCGATGGAAATGACCATCCATCAATAACAATACCCTTTCCTTGAAGATTAAGTTCTACCCGCTCCCATTTTCCACCAACGCCGATCAAATAAAAATTCTCTGACGGTAAACTCCGATGAAGCCGCTCTAAAATTGCATAATCGTGATTTCCTCCAACGGCGACAACGGGGATCTTAGCAGCAAGTAATTTTTCTAATCCCTCCTTCAAAGGAACGAAAGCTTCAAAAAAATCTTCCTCACTATCGATTAGATCTCCAGCGAGTAGCACTGCATCCACTTGATTACTAACAGCCCATTCAACAATTTTTTGCCATGTGACAATTGGTGATGCAATAATGCCTTCTGGCAAATAGGTAAGTGTACGTCCTAAATGCAAATCTGCAGCGCAACAAATGCGTATCTTATTATCAATAACCACTTTGACACCAATTACTTACTAAGCTATAATCACGACTAATATTCAATCTAGGTAGACTGTGAAAGATAATCATTTACCCCTTCAAGTTAAAGATTTATCTAAGGACTACGGCTCTTTTCGCGCCGTTAACCAAGTGAGCTTTGACTTAATGCCTGGAGAAATCTTTGGGCTCCTCGGTCCTAACGGCGCTGGCAAAACAACAATTATCTCGACAATCACGACGCTAGAAAAGCCCACATCTGGATCCAT
This sequence comes from Chlamydiota bacterium, assembly GCA_021772335.1. Lineage (GTDB taxonomy): Bacteria > Chlamydiota > Chlamydiia > Chlamydiales > Rhabdochlamydiaceae > JAJFMD01. The sequence continues at coordinate 175,723 of JAJFMD010000005.1, read as the reverse complement.
TCATATCTTTGGCCTTGATATCAGTAAAAAATCAAAGATCGCCAAAACAAAGCTTGGTATTGTTCCCCAAGAGCTCATCAACCACGGCTACTTTTCCGTAGAAGAACTGCTACATTTTCACTCAGGGTATTACGGTCTTTTCAAAAATACAAGTAGGATCGAATATCTCCTTGAAAAACTCTCTCTAATAGCTCATCGCAAAAAAAAGGTGAGAGAACTCAGCGGCGGATTAAAACGCCGGTTTTTAATTGCTAAAGCGCTAGTTCACAATCCCAAACTGCTCATTCTCGATGAACCAACAGCAGGTGTTGATATAACTTTACGCACTGAGTTATGGGATTTTGTTTTAGAGCTAAAAGAGCAAGGTACGACGATTTTACTAACGACACATTATCTTGAAGAAGCAGAAAATCTTTGTGACCGCATCGCTTTTATTGACCATGGAAAAATCGTAAAAATTGGACATACTAAAGAACTCATTGATCAACTAACCAAGAGAGAAGTATCCTTCTCGTTCCGTTCTCCCATTACAAAGCTCATCCATCCTCAATTAACCGAACAAAGCACACATTCAGCACGCTTCACACTTTCTCAAACACAAAATATTGGAGAACTTCTCCATGATATTAATATTGATCTTAAGCAACTCAAAGACATTTCCATTAAAGAAGGAAACTTAGAAAATGCTTTTACTAGGATCATAGGAGGAGCAAATGGAATTTAGTAAGTACATTCTTCCAATCCCTTTTCTCACTCTACTATCTAGAGAAGTTCGGCGCTTTTTCAAAGTGATTCTTCAAACTGTCGCAACTCCTTTAATCAGCACCACTCTTTACCTATTAATTTTTGGCATTAGTATCGGAAGTGAAATCTCTGTAACTCATAATTATAGCTACCTCACTTTTCTCATCCCAGGATTAGTGGTAATGGCAGCTTTGCGTAACGCTTATGAAAACACTTCTAGCTCAATAGTTATCTCAAAATTTGGTGGAGAACTCGAGGACCTGCGCATTGTTCCATTAAGCACATTGCAAATCAATTGGGCGCACGGACTAGCAGCCTGCGCACGAGCCTTCATTATTGGAATATTAACCTATGTGATAGGAGCTGTATTTTATTACTTTGAAAATCACAGCCTACTCACAATAGAACACCCCTTGCTCGCTCTATTTCTGCTTTTCATAGGAAGTCTTACCTTTTCAAATCTAGGACTGTCCGTCTCAATGCATTCCAATTCATTTGAGCAAACCAATGCGATCAATACTTTTTTACTCACACCATTGATCTATCTCGGTGGCGTGTTTTTTTCACTTCAGCAGCTTCATCCAATATGGCAAACGCTTTCGCAATATAATCCGCTGCTATATATCGTTAACGGCTTCCGCTATGCAATGCTTGGCAGCTCAGATATCCCGATTCAGTCTGCGCTGATCGTGACGATCAGTAGCTTCCTAATCCTGCATCTCATTTCTCTTTATAGTTTGAAAAAGGGAAGTTTCAGACGTTGGTGAAGATGATCAATCTTTTTACCTAGCAATGGATAATTTTCTAAATATCGATTCTCAAGAGCTTCTTTCTTCTGAGCAATAATAGAAGAGCTTATCGTCGTAATTAACACAACAATGTTAAGAGCGATCAGCACTGGAGGCAAAACAAAATAGCCTAAAACTCCAGCTAATAATCCAAGAATTCCTATTGCAAGGTAAGTTAAATTCTTAACCAAATCACTACCTGCAAGTTCCTTCTTCATCTTTTCAATTTGAGATACTTCCGTAGAAAATACAGGCCCATCTGTTTTTTTAGATAAATCAACAATATTTTGCGCAACGCGCATTCCAAAAGCAGCACTAATGCCTGTGTAACCAGCTGTCGTAAAATTTGATAAAGCTTGCGCTGACATTTTCCCTACCCCATGCCTGACCATCCATTCAGCGCAGCGAAAAACGTAGAATTTAGACTCGAGCAGATAAGAGCTAAAATCAAGAATGCGATTGTGCAAAGGCTTCTCTTGATTATTTAAATTACACCCCATCTCTATTGCTTTTCCCAAACACCACAATCCTCTAGGAAATGCGCATACATCTCTAAGCTTAAAGGCGATATGATGGAATCGTTGAAATCCAGGATCAAATCTTAAAGCTTTATGCCCCACCTCGCCTAAGGAAATCGCACTCGCAAGGCCGGCGAAAAATACCTCAGTGAATTGTGAAATCGTGACATTCGCCCCTAAAAAGGCATTTTCACGCAAAGAAAGAATCTCAACTGCATAGTTTTCAGGATGAAAAACCTCCTGTTTATTAGGACATACAGATACCGCTAGCTTTGTCAATGTGCGTAATTTCCTAATAATCAGTTGATTGCGTAACGTAGTATCATGTATTTTTCCGAAAAAAATGTAAACAAAAAACTTAATAAGATGAAATTAAATTAATTATTTGATAAATAAACAACAGAGACGCTCTAAAAAAGTAATTTATGACCCCTATTACTGAATTACCAAAGATATGGAACTCTATTAAAACAGATTTCAAAGCTCCTGAAGACGCTGTACTGATCGAAATGATTTCAGAAGACATAGAGCCCTATATACTTGAACTTAACGAAGCTATGGGCGCTATAGACCCAGAGACGGCCATTGATTTGCTAGAAAAGCGTATTAAAAACCGAATGCGTCAAGAACTCGACACAAGCACGGGTGATCACAATCAAAGCTCTTATAAAAAAGGGTTTACATCAGATTCTGAAAAACGTGTTGATGCTATTTTTTCTCGATTCCGCCTATTATTAAAATAATTATTATACATCTATTTAAAATTAAACTATTTACATATAAATATTTAATTGCTATATTATTAAAAGTTAATATTTAAAAAGGTGTTTAAAAATGACTATTAATAATGTTGATAATAAGCGTGATTCTCAAGTGCTCCAAGAGCAAGAGCTTCCGACGATCCTTGAAAGAGCCATCGAGCTAAGAGATCTTCAAGAATACAAAGATTCACTAGAAGTCGCGACTCCCCAGCCAACAAGGCGTCCCTCGCGAAGTATTTTTGCGACTATTGGGAATTTCTTTAGCGCATTATTCAGAGCACTATTGAGCTGTTTTTCAAGTTCTAACTCACAAGAAAAAAAACCCGTTGAACTTTCTCCTCTTCCAAAAGTAGAAAACTCCGAACCAACGCATACTGAACCCGAACTCAGCGCAGAAGAAATAGCAAAGCTTGGTATTTTTGCTCCATCACCGACTATGATTTTATCTAAAACTAGCGCTCAAAAATACATCGCGAGTTTAAGCGTTAATGATGAAAAAATGACTTCACGTGCACAAAGAGCTCTTAATAAACTCGATTTCTTGCAAGTGCTCGCTGTTATCTTTCACAATGGCAATGATAATGACTCCCCAAAGTACGAAAGCCTCAATACGATCATCTCCGGCAAGGAAGAGAACTATCAAACTCTAATGAAATTTCTTACAGCTAAATTTGAAGAAACTCGGATGGAAGAAATCGTCCCTCATATCCCTGCTTTTGCTCATTATCTAGGTTTAAATGAGGAAGAACATGCATTGATGCTTAAATTATTAAACGAAGATAGACTTCCCGATTTAATCACGTGGTTTAACGACCACTACACAGGCATCAACCACGATCAGCCTCTATTTAGCAAAATCCCTTATACTGCACGCGTTCTTTCTGCATTAGAAACCGGGTTAGTCAAACCACTCAAAGATTTAGCAAAAATGAACCTAAGAACATTGGCAACAAATCGCAAGAATATCGAGAGAGATATCGCAGAGCTTAAAAAAATCAATCCTTTGCATGTTCTCGCAAAGCTCTATACAGATCTACTCCCTGAATATAGAAAATTACCAGCTATTGTAAGACCCGTATTAAATAACTATCTTGCTAAAGCGCTTGGTAGTATAGCAGCTGTTCCTCCCGCTTCACCCGATTTCGAAGAGGGTGAGAGCTACCGCAGAAATTTCAGTAAACATGTAAAAGATTTTCTTGATGCTATTGGGTTTCCAGAAGATAAGGCTCTCCGCCTCGAGATCAATCAGCTCTTAAGAACCAATCAATACAGCAAAGCAATTGAGATGATTAATAAACAAAAATTGAAATAATGTTAAATTTTTAATTCAGTTTATTAATAAATACAAATACTTTATAATCCTCTATTAAATAATAAAATAAATAGAGGTTTTTCATGCATATTGAAATGATCAATTCAGAGCCTACCGTAAATATCAAGGCTCCTCATATTGAAAGCAAACCAGCCCAAAAAACAGCAGAAACTAAACCACAAGACACGCAAAGTTCTGCAGCTGAAGAACAACCCATGCCAAAGAAAAAAGGTGGTTTTGTCAGTGGTTGTGTAAATTTTTTCTACAATTGCTGGTTAGGGATTTCCCGCTTCTTTAAAAAGATTTTTGGCATCAAAGAAAAAGATATCTCGAAAGACGCTAAAACTGATTACGAAGATGATGCTTTTGATGAATCACTGCTAGCCGAAATCCAAAAAAGCCACACATCAACGAATCCACGCGAAAACTTAGATCACTTCCTTTCTCTTCCTATGGGAGAACAAGAGAAAAAAAATCTTCGCTTCATCTACACAACATTAGCTAATGAGAATATTGGAGGCCTTTATTCTTGCGAAAAAGAGCTTGAAAGTAGAGGTGAAAACGTTAAAAAGGTACATCCTTTGCGCACACTTGGATATATCTTCACTGATGATCAATTGATTTCTGCGATGGAAAAATTCTACAATGACAATACCAAAGGCATTCCTAGAGGTATATTTATCAAAAAACTTACTAAGAATTTTGAGAGGAATGCAGATGATCTTAACGATTATATTCTTGGATTTGCTCAACATGTCGATATTAAATTAACACGACTACTCCCCTATTTTCAGGATAAAAACTGGGCAGGTCTTGTCAAATATCTCCTTGAAGTTAAGACAGGCAAGAAAAACGCTCCCGGTGAGCCGCTTCCCACTCCAAAAGCTGATGACTTATCCCCTGAAAAATTGGATCTATCTGAGATCGATCTTTTCAGCGAAAATCTAATCAATCCAGAACAGCGCGAAGCACTTGTGCACTTTGATGCTCTTGTGAAGAGAATTGCTAAAACTAATCCTCTTCAACTCGGAGTTCAAAAATCAGAAATTCAGAAAATATGGAAAAAGCTTAATGACTGTACTTTTGATCCTCTATTCCTGCTCGTTCGCTTACACGATAATGACCACAAAAACCTCTATCTCAAAGAGATGAACGGAGTAAAGCGCCCATTTTTCCACGATGATCTCATTTCAATCCTCGATCAAAAACATATTGTCACACCAGATATTTTTGGCGATATCGATCAAAATGAGGCATATAACAACTATCTAGATGCCTTCTGCGCGAAGTTTGATCTTAATGAAACTGATGCTGAAAGGATTAAAAAACAGATTGAAGGTAATAAGTGGAAAGCTGTCATTAATTTTTTAGCTAAACGCTAGTCTTGTCGATATATCTGTCTATATGATAAACTCTCCAATCTAAATTTATTTTATAGGCAGATAATATGAAAGTCTCACCTATCGATAGTACTATCGTTCCACTTTCTTCGAATTCTACAGAATCCGCTCCACCTTCTAGACCCTTACACCCTAAAGATACAATAGAATCATGTGCTCCTGTTAAAAAAACGCCTCCAAAGAAGAAGAAAACGAGCGTTGGAAAAAAAATTGCCAATTTCTTCATCAAAATATGGCTGTATATCGCACTTGCATTTGCTAAGATGTTTGGCATAAAAAAAGCAAAACGCGTATCTGCAGCTCGCCTCACTTTTCAAAAGCCTCCTGAGCAACAAACAACCTACACTAACCCTGCTTGCAAGCCTTATAACGCCCTATCCTACAAAGGAGAAGAACAGACCATTAGAGAGATCGTCATTATTCTCTCTGAAGGCTTTAGTAAAAATCCTGCGCGCTTAAAACAGTGTTTCGACAGAATACGCAGAGAAGATGTTCACCCCTTAAAACTTTTAGAACTTGTATTCACAACAGATGATGAAAAATTTAAGTCAGATTTTAACAAATTATGCTCCTATTACGGCAACCGAGACAAATCTAAACGTGACAACTTTACAATGTTCTTACGCGGCAACTACAAAGCAATGCTCAGCAGTTTAAAATCAGAATCTCTCGATCAAATGTTCCAGCAAAAAGATGATGCAGGGCAGTTAAGACAATATCTTCCCGGTTTTGCTAAAGCACTAGATATCAATTATGATGAATTGATGAAAGTTGTTGAAAATGTCGATGCGAGTACGCATGAATTCCCATGGGAAGTTTTTATTAAGAGCTTAGTTGATGCTTTAAAGAATGAAACCCTTGATCTCGGTCACTTTGTAGATGTAGTTGAACTCGCGCCCGATTATGGCATGGTATCTGAAGAGCAAGAGACGCATCTAGATAACATCACTGAATCCTTCATTAATGGTGAAGATATACACCCAGATTGGGAAGCTCTTAAAGAGAGTTCTCCTCTAGCAATATTAGAGCATCTTAAAACATCGAAGCATCACGACTGGCTCTCTGAGAAAAAACCTGAACCTGTTGTAGAAAGAGAACAAGATAAAGGCGTCCTTGATAAACTCGTTGCTTGGGCCACAAATTCTTCAAATCTTGAACCAAAAAAAGCGATCGATCCTCACCGAGAAGAGCGCCGACAATTGTTTTTTACTGAGCTCAATACTCAGCTCAGCTCTCTGCAACCTATAGCCAATGCGCATCTGCAAATGTTTATCGAAAAGCAGAATATTGCTTCAGATCAAATAAAAGAAATGTGTGAAAATAACGAATGGGATAAACTCTTAAAAATTATTCTAACATAGCCACAAATTAGTGCTGTTGCATGAGAATTGAAGATGCTGAAAAGCACACCCCGGTTGACCTTCATTCATTAGAAGCTCCCCCACCTCCCGCTTCCCCCAAACTAAATCGCACAGATTCTATTTCTTCAATGCAAGAAGTTAATTCCAAACCCACTGAAATCTCTAAACCTAAAAAGATAAAAAAACATAAAGGACCTTCTAAGTTTGTCGTTTTTTTCAAAATGATCTGGGAAGGTATCGTCCGTTTTTTCCGCTGGCTATTTCGGATGAATAAGCCTCATTCTAAAATGCTCTCTGAGCAATCAAAGGTATGCGATGACATTCTAAACCAACTTGATAAAACGGAAATTTTATCTGCAAAAGGATTCCCTGTCACACAAACTGAGAAGGGAAAAATTGCCTTTATCATCCATTGTCTTGGAAGCGGTACCTTTGAAGCTTTTTCACATGAAAAAACTCTTCAAAAATATGGAGATGAACTTTTAGCCCTACACCCTCTTTTTTTCCTTTGGGTTATTCTGAGTGACAAAGAAATTACGCTTGAATCAGATACCGGTAAATTTAGTTCAGGAGAAACAATTGCTATAAGAAGCAAATTAGCCTCGCTTTATAAAGAGCGCGGAAAAAAACCGTACCATAAACAAAGTTTCGCTTCTCTTTGGCGTAGCTTTCTCTATGGCAGCGGTGAAAAACTTGGGTGGATCGATAAAATGCAACTGATGAACGCAAAAAATGGAGTCAAACCCTATTTGCTAAAATTTGCTGTCGAACTCAATATCAATCCTGATCATTTAGAAAAATTAACAAGCACAAATAAAAGCGATTTAGAAGACGCCATTGAATCTCTTCTCGGACATGTATGTGGAAAGCCACTTTCAGAATGTCCTGAAGAAAAACGAGCAGAACTAAAACAACAAATAGAAGATGGACTTGAGTTAGAAGAGCCTGAAGACAAACCTCTGACGCTAGAATTATCAGAAACCCATAGCGGATATTTCCTAGGACTTATTCAAGCATTTGCAAATAAACCGGTTGCTGAATTAGAGACCATTGTAATGCACAAGGTTAATAACAAGCCTATGATGGTTGATTTTTTTGAAGGCTTAGAAAAAGATGCACATCCTCTTAACCTTTTGTGCGCAATTTTTAGCTCCAAAGAATCAGCTGGGCAGTTCAAAAAGATCTGGGAGTTTTCTATAGTATCGGGACTTAATAAAAACACTCTTATTCAGACTCATTTTATAGAGCCTTTTAAAAAGCTGCTTGGTGCTCAAAAATATAAGGTGGAAGATTTTACAACACTAAGCTGCTCGTTTTTAGATACCGTAGAAATTACTGCCCAAAATGAGCGTATTCCGATCGAAAAGGTGATATCCAAAAGAGCGTGGAGCGATGTAATTGATCTTTTGATTATTTACTCCCCTCATACGAGAGGAACAGGTATAGCTGATCAATTGCGCCAATCATTCCACGCCTCCTCTCATACGAAGCAGTAGCCTTGTAACTATTCTCAAGAGCTCTCTTCAAATAAAAAAAAGAAGAAAGATATTGCACTTCAACAAGCTTCATAATAAGATTTTTTCTTTTATCTAGGTCATAATGAAGAAGTCTTATCTTAGTTTTTTGCTCGGTGTTTTTACAGGGATTGTTTTCGTAGGTATGTTCTCATTTTTAAAGAGAAGCCCTGAGTCTGAAAACATACAAGAAACTAAAGCGCCAGCTCTACTCGAAGCAATAGGAATCCCCCGCACAGAAATCATTATTCATCGTCAAGGCTATTCTCTTGGATATGATCTTAAGCGCAAAACTGCAAACTGGGTTTGGGAACACCTTACTTCTGAAAACTTGCAATCGGCTCAAGAGAAAATGCTCTTTAAAGTACACGAAGATCCTGAAATCCCCGCTCCTTTTCGAACGCAGCTCGGAGATTATCGCAGCGATGAATTTGAAAAGGCTTATCTATGTCCGCCCATGGATCGCCGCAATCATTTAGCAGCTATGGCCGACACTTATTACCTTTCGAATATCGTTCCTCAAGCGAGAAAACTCAAAGAAGGCGTCTGGAGAGAGCTTGAACAAAAAGTGAGGGCGTGGACAAAGGAATATCAATCGCTCGATGTCTTTACAGGCCCCCTATTTCTCGCGTCAGAAAATCAAATGAACTACCGTTTAATCGGCCCTAATCAACTCGCAGTACCCACCGCTTTTTACAAGGTAATCTTTGCGAAAAAGAAGCGAGATTGGGATACAAAATGCTATCTGATTCCCAATGAGGCTTTGAATGAAGGCATTGATCAATATGAGGTATCTCTTGAAGAAATCGAAAAAGCATCTGGCATTACTTTTACTCGCAATCTTCAGTAACTAACAGCTCAGCTCAAAATTATTATATGTTTTGATGATGAGCTAATTCATAACACATTGAAATTCATACGATTCCTTATCTGCAGCACTACAATTTTCTTATATTAAGAAGAGAATATTTTTAACATAAACTACTCAATCTCAATAAAATTGATTCTAGCCTTCAAAAAAGCTAAACCACTTAAAACTATTCAATTGCAAATTTGTTAAAATATTAATTTAAAAATAATCAAATAATGCTAAAATATAAGTAGAAAACATATACATTATTAGTCAATTGTTTTTATGAACGAACATATTGAAAAGCCTCCTCCTGACGAGGTCACTGCTCATGAATTGGATTTTTTGCGAAAAGCAAAAAATCGATTTTCTCTAATCTATGACTATCTAACAGCTTTTCGTGAAGAAGTTAGAAGTCAAATTCAACATGTTCAAGGGAGGATGAATGGCTGCGAAGAATACTCTCTTTGCGGCACAGCCGAACCAATCATTCTAGTTCATGGACATACTGGGCATAAAACCAACTTCAATATACTGCGTGATTATCTAGAAAAAGCACATATTGGTCCTATTCATGTCATTCAATTTGAAGATCCTTGGATAAGCATCGAAGCACATGCTAAAGAACTACAAAAAAAAATCAAGGAAGTCATTGTCTTACATAGAACCAATAAAATTCGATTGCTCGGCGCATCGCGAGGAGGCATTGTTGTCGCCTATTATACCGAGTATCTCGCGCAAAAAGATCTGGTTGATATCACAACTGTCATTACTCTAGCAGCTCCATTAGATGGAACTAAAATAGCAAATCTTCTCCTTTCGACACGTCTTGCTCCGGAGGATCTTGGATATAAATCGCCAAAGGTATGCGCATTAAAAAAACGTATTCTAGCCAACAAAACAACCACATATTTCACGATTGGAACCCGTACAGATTATGTTGTCGTCCCTCACAATTCAGCATTTTTAGGCATTGACAAAACGCGAGAGCTTCATGTCTCAGGATATAGTCATAATAGCATTCTCTACTGCCCAAAAATCGCAAAACAAATTGTCGAGTGGCTAACAATTAAAATTGATAGTTCCAGAGATCTTTCAGCTTAAAAAGGAGATTATTATGTTATCAAAAGGCATTGAACTAGCAAAATTAAAGAAAGTTGGGGATAAATATTGCTATCGCGGTAGGTTATGGAAGCTAAACAAACCCATTAAATCAACATCCAAAGGTAAAAAAATGATGGTTTTAGCTTCAAAAACACTAGATGGGAAACCACAAGGAAAGATTGTACACTTTGGATCATTGGGATATGGACATAACTACAGCATCAAAGCTAAAAAAAGCTACTTAGCAAGATCCGCAAATATTAGAAACAAAAAAGGAGAGCCCACAAAAGATGATCCATGGAGCGCTAATCACTGGTCTAGAAAAATCCTTTGGCCTTCTAATAAACCTGCAACAGGCCCAAGAAAGACACAAAACAAAAAATCTAAGCCCTAATTCAAAATCAAGGGCTTAGATTTATTGAAAATTCGGAAGGAGTAGGATTCGAACCCACGGTCGGTCACCCGACAACTGTTTTCAAGACAGCCGCATTCGGCCACTCTGCCATCCTTCCAAATAGGAAGGTCAAAATTATAAGCTCAAATTCAAAAAAATCAAGTCTTATTCATCAATAAAAGATCTTATTATATATGGTAGGGCAACTCATGTGCCAAGGGTCTGCGATGAGCTCGGAAGTAAGTACGTGGAGAGAGCTCGAGCAAATCACCGAGTTTTGCCATATACACACAGGCAAAACGATCGACTTGATGGGCTAAATAGCTCTCCTCGTTACCAGCTCTCATCACCTCTCCCCAATGGGAATTAAAGAGCTTTTGTTGTTTAATAATCAGCTCAGACACCCTTTTATCAATGGCTGTGATTTGTTGCTGATATTCAATAATTTTAGATTCTGGGACCTCTGAAATCCCTTCGATCCGCTCAGAAATAAGATCGACGAGTTCTTGCTCTATTGGATGTTTTTCATCCATCAGAGTACGAATCTGCTGAATTTGAGGAAGAGCCTTCACTAGTGCTTCAACTTCACTTCCAAGTTCTTCAACAACAAGAGCTGTTCTCCAGTTGCAATGTTTTTTCAATCGGAGAATATCGCCATAAATGTGGTCTCCAATATATAGAATATCATCACCATCAACTTCGAGATCGCGAGTCAAAGTTTTTGCGCTACCCCCGAGATAAACACCCTGTTCCAATTTACCCTTAAGATCACTTGTTGAACCTGTTTTAGGATCAATGCGCAATAGGGGATGATTTTCATAGAAAAAACGGGGTTTTTTTGCACTGACAATTGTGAATTCAAAGAGATCAATCCATGAATCATACTCTTTTAAAAAAGGGGTAATTGCATAATCGAGCAGAAGTTTTGTGTACTCAAAATCAGAATTTGTCAAAATAAAGATCTTTTTTCCATGTTTGCGATAGCGTTCAAGATTTGCGACTAATTGTGGGTCGCGGTGAACAAAACTCTCTAGATTCTCAGCAACCTGCTTTTTAATACTTCCATCAGTATGGCATTCATCCATGCACTCGATAAGCTGTTCAACCATTGTTGCATAAGAGGGAATCTTAGAATCCATTTGAGAATCCTTTAGATCGACGAGTAGAGAATAGAGCACTGCAAGAGAAATTGAAAAAATCGTATCTACTGCGTAATAGCGCTTTTGCTCCTGCAGATCAATATAGATGCTCTTATAGAGCTTTTGTTGCTTAGCAAACGGTATTGCTTCTGTACCATGTTTACTCATACGAATAGCGCCATGGCGACTGACTTTTAGAATATTGCCATTTTTTCCATCGAGAACAAGACCGCGAATTGCACAGTCAAAATCAAACTTAAAATCTAATACGGCTTTTGGATAGTTATAATTAGCGACGAGTTTTTCACACATCTTATGAAATGCAAGATCTTCGAATGCCTGGCTATTATAGCGGATTAAGGTATGATCCATATCGAGACCGATATACTTAATCTTTTTTAAATTAAGGGTGCGATTGACAAAAACCTTATGCAATGTCATGGGCTTTCCTTGTTCCAATATTGATTCCACGCTAGCATTCCTCCCTTAAGGTTATATAAATGTTCAAATCCAACAGCCTGCATTTGACTCATTGCTTCTAAAGAGCGTCTACCACTACGACAAACAAGCAAATAGCTCTGATTTCGATCAAGCCGGTGAATATGATTTACTAATTGTGAAAGAGGAATACAATCTGCTTTTTCAATATGTCCAAGCTCGCCAAAAAACTCTTCCAGTTCACGCACATCAATGATATTTAATTCATCATAACGCTCTTTGACTTGCTTTGGATCAATTTCTTTTAACATTGCATTCCTAATGCACTAAGTTTTCTACAATAGCCCTACCAAAAACAGGAAGATCCTTAGGAGTTCGAGAGCTGATAAAGTTACGATCAATCACAAGAGCTTCATCTTTAAACTGTGCTCCTGCATTTTCTAAGTCATCTTTAATTGCCGTTGTCCCAGTCACAATGCGCCCTTTAAGAATTTGTGCAGAACAAAGCATCCATCCTGCATGGCAAATAAACGCGATGAGTTTTTTCTTTTGATCAAAACTGCGAATTATTTCGAGTGCATTTTCATTGCGGCGCATTTTATCAGGTGCATATCCACCAGGAATAATAAGCGCATTCCAATTATTGGGGTCAATATTTTTAAAACTTTCATCAGAGATACAAGGATAGCCATGTTTCCCGATATATGTTTTTCCTTTCTCTTCACCAACGCAGATCACTTTGTGCCCCGCTTCTTCAAGACGCAATTTAGGATACCACAGCTCTAAATCTTCATAAATATCATCTAGAAACATCAGCACCGATTTCATTGAAGAACTCCAGCATATTAGATTTAATCTGCTTATAGCTTTAAAAAGGATTTTCTTCGAGAGAAGATTTTGCGACTAGCTCATCAAAAATTCACAGATTCTACCGATTTTATTTAAGAAAAATCGCAACTCTTGTTAATCTCAAAGAAATGAACCTATAAATGTGTCATAAGTATGAATCGTTCTTTATTTCTATTAGGATTTTCCCTCCTCGGATTATTTGGTGCTCAAAAAATCGCAGCCAATCATCTCGAATCATTTATCACCACCACTGATCAATCCTATGATTGGAATCATGAGAAAAGCATTATGGAAAAGGAGTATAGCGTCCACATCCTCAAAATGACATCGCAAACCTGGCGCTCTGAAAAGGAAGTGAACAAAAACACGTGGGATCACTGGGTAAAAATAATTGTCCCGCATAAAGTTAAGAAAGATAAGGCGCTACTTTTTGTTCGAAGTGGTAATCATCATGACCCTATGCCAGAAAAAACTGATGATGCATTGGTGCAATCTGCAATTTCATCAAATAGTGTGATCGCTGAAATTTACAATATTCCTAATCAACCTCTGAAATTTTCGCCAACAGGCGACCAAAACTTTCCTCATAAAGGACAAAAAGAAGATGAACTTCTTGCAATAAGCTGCAAAAAATACCTAGAAACAAACGACCTATCTTGGCCTCTGCATTTTCCTATGGTGAAATCGATTGTTAAGGGAATGGATTGCGTAGAAGCTTTTCTAAAAACTCTTCCAAAAAAACCCGTTGAACTCAAGGGATTTGTATTAACAGGACGATCAAAAAGAGCTTGGGTCAGCTGGTTAACTGCTGTTATTGATAGCAGAGTTGTCGGCATCATTCCAGTTTCTTGCGACTTTATCAACCTCAAGCAGTCAATCGCAAAGAACTATAAAACATACGGCCAATACTCTTCTTCGCTTCAAGATTTTGCACACTTGGCAGAAAAAATGAACACAAGAGCGGGTGAAGGGCTTTTTTCAGTGATTGACCCATTTACCTATCGTGAAAAGCTCACTCTACCAAAGTTTATTATCAACTCCAGTGGTGATGACTATACTCCCCCGGACTCTTCGCAGCACTACTTTCACGATTTACTAGGAAAGAAATATCTGCGCTATGTTCCAAATAGTAGTCACGATATTGAACGAACCAACTATTTGGAGAGCACTCTCGCTTTTTACGAAGCGATGATCAGCAACAAACCCTTACCCGTACTTAGCTGGGTTCATCAAAAAGATGGCACACTATTGATTACAACAAGCAGCTGCCCTTTCCAAGTAACTTTGTGGCAAGCTGCTAATGAAGACAGCCGTGATTTTCGTTTTGATTCTATTGGCGCAAAGTGGGAAGGAACAACTCTTAAAAAACAGACTGACGGTATTTATGTCGTCGATATCAATACACCGAAAAATGGATGGACTGCCTATTTTGTTGAGCTAAAATACTCAAACGGAAAAGCACCTCCATTTACCTTTACAACTGATGTGTTCATTACTCCTGATGAGCACCCATTTGAAGCCAATGATGCAAAAGCAGATCCTAAGCATTTTGAGATAGATTAGAGACTCCCATAGCCTTTATTCCATCAGGAAAGCCTTAAGTATTTTCTACTTCAAGGCTTTCTAATTTGATAGATTACTAAGAAATTGTAGCTATAGATTGATTCAAGTCAGAGAGACGCTTAAAACTGAGATAGAAAACGAATATCGTTATCAAAGAAAGTGCGGATGTCATCAACGCCATAAATCAACATAGCTAGACGTTCAATGCCAAGACCCCATGCATAGCCTGAATATTCCTCGGGATCGATATTTCCATTCTTAAGAACTTCAGGATGAACCATTCCTGCGCCACACACCTCTAACCAGCCTGTTTTTTTACAAAGGCTACATCCTTTCATATCGCAATTAATACATTCGATATCTACTTCAAGACCAGGTTCAACAAAAGGGAAGTAGCTTGGACGAAAGCGCGTTTTAACATCTCGCTGAAACAGTTCGGCCCAAAATTGTCGCATCGTAGCTAACAGATCGGCAAATGTGACATTTTTATCGATATATAGCCCTTCAACCTGATGAAAAAACACATGAGACCTACTACTAATCGTCTCGTTGCGATAACAAGTTCCTGGAGCAATAATGCGTATTGGTGGAGTGTGCGATTCCATCACACGCAATTGAGTATTGGAAGTGTGAGAACGAAGAAGGTATTCTGGAGTAATATAAAAAGTATCCTGCATCTCGCGTGCAGGATGATCAGGTGGGAAGTTAAGCCCTTCGTAGTTGTAATAATCGGTTTCGATATCTGGTCCATACTGGACAGCAAACCCCATTCCGATCAAAACATCAATGACGCGTTGCATCATTTGAGATATTGGATGCCCACGCCCTAGGGATTTGCATCGTCCAGGCTCGGTGACATCAATTCTTTCTTTTTCGATGATTTTGGCGAGTTCAACTTTGTCAAATGTGACTAAAGTTTGGTCGCAAAGTTCTTGGGCTTTAACTTTAAAATCATTAACAAGTTTTCCGAATTGAGGTCTCTCTTCTTTTGAAACATCTCTCAGATTCATCATTAATGAAGCAATAGGACCTTTCTTCCCGAGATACTTCACTTTTAGATCGCGAATGTCTGCGCTATTTTGCGCTTTCTCGAGATCGCGATGAAATTGCTGTGCTAATATTGAAATTTGATCTTCCAAAGCACCCTCGGTAAAGATATAGAAAGGAAATTAAGCTACAAGCGCTTCTTTTGCTTTTGATGCAATTGCAGTAAAGCCTTTAGGATCGCGAATCGCCATCTCTGAAAGCATCTTACGATTAATCTCACAGCCTGCTTTAGTCAGACCATTAATCAACCTGCTATAAGAAATTCCATTCATTTTAGCTGCAATGCCAATACGAATAATCCATATCTTACGAAAGTCACTCTTGCGTTTTTTACGATGAATGTAATTATAAGCAAGCGCTTTCATCACCGCATCTTTAGTTAGGCGAAGGTGATTTTTGCGATCACCGACAAATCCTTTTGCAAGGCGGAAGAGTCTTTTTTTGCGACGATGAGCTGCAACTCGATTTGTGACGCGAGTCATTGTATTTTCTCCTAAATTGTATTACGAAACGCCTAATAAACCTTTGTACATTTTTAGCTGTGTCTCGCTGACTAGACCCGGCTGACGTAGGTTGCGTTTTCGTTTAGCACTTTTTTTGGTGAGGATATGGCGACGGCCAGGACGAGAGCGCAAAAGTTTTCCTGTTCCAGTTACTTTAAAACGGCCTACTAGAGCTTTTTTCGTCTTCATTTTCGTCACAATCAACTCTCCTTAATCCAATAATTGATGTATTGCTGGATATTTTGCCATATCGGGTTTTTTTTTGCTATGCCTAATAGAAATTTTAAGCGTTATTTGTCGATTTTGTCGCTTTACGTTGCCCAGGAGCTAAAACAACCGATAGGGTTCTTCCAAACATTTTGGGAAAAGCTTCAGGATGAGCAATATCAACAAGCTCTTCAACCATACGCGAAACAATGCGCCTTCCATACTCAGTATGCTGCATTTCTCTGCCTCGAAAAACACAGGTAATACGTACCTTGTTTTGTTTAGAGATGAAATCACGAGCGCGCTTTAGCTTAACCTGCAAGTCATTTTCATCAGTATTAGGTTTAACTTTAACCTCTTTGACCTTGATATGAACTTGAGCCTTGCGTTGTTCCTTCTCCTTTTTGGCCTGCTGATAGCGAAATTTGCCATAATCAATAATTTTACATACAGGAGGAGTCGCATTAGGAGATATTTCAACAAGATCTAAATTTTCTTTTTCAGCTAAAGCCTGTGCCTGCGAAACAGTCATAAGACCAAGCTGATCACCGTCTTTGCCAATTAAACGCACATTAGCTGCGCGAATCTCACGATTAACTCTCAAATTTTTCCCCAATTCTATAATTTTTCTTAATGGTATCAGCAACCTGCTTAAACTCAATAAGCTCTTCTTTCATAGTGCCTATCTCGCGTAATGTTACTAATCCATCTTTTGCTTCACGCTCTCCTAAGATAGCGCAATATGCAACCCTTTGTCTAACTGCAGTAACAACCTCTTGATTGAGCTGATCACACTGAGTGGGTTCATATAACTGTAAACCTTCATCATGCACTCGACAAAAAAGCATTTTAGCATAATCACTAGCACGTTTATCAACAACTAAAATCCTCAGCTGCTCAGGGTTAACCCCAAATGGCAATAATCCCCGATCCTTTTCAAGAAGTAAATTCATGATTTTATTGATAGGAGCTATTGACAATTTAAAAATTTTATAAGGTCCCCATCCACAAGATGAAATCTCTAACTCAGCAACGATTTGAAGCTCTCCGTAAAGATCTACACAACGCCACTGTTTTTGGTCTCGAGAAATTTCCAGCTCGAGATCGCTAAATATTTTCTCTATAGCCTTGCTATATCTTTCAATTTCTCTTTTCTGATCTTGCTTATTGCAAAGTGAAAACCCAACAATCTTCATCCCTTCTATTTGAGCAAAAAGATTTTCAATATTCGAAGCACGCAAGAATGGATTCCGCTTTTTTTCATCAACATTAGCAATAAATTTAAATCCGCTAGACTCCATTGAAAAGCGCATCCTATTCTGTATTAAAAAATTTAATCGCTCGCCTCGAGGTAATGTCACTTCATTATAAAGCTCCATTTCTTGGTAGAGATCTTCGTGATCGAGATTTTTTAAAGAGAGATAGCTCTTCCGCTTGATTTTCAATTGGTTTTTATCACTTTCGCAATTACCAATAATTCGAAGTCGCTCTTTCCCGTTTCTTTTGATTCGTAAAATCTCATAGAGATCAACATACTCGAGATCTCTTGAGCTTTTTATTGAGAGCATCGGACATGGAGCTAAATGGTGATCGATTTCAATTAAAGAAATAATTTGATCTTTCGCAATACCTTGCGCAAGATGGGGCTGCTTTCTCTCTTTCAGCCACCCAGCAGCATTACTACCCAAAGATTCATGAAATTTTAACGGCGTATCGCCTTTCGCAAGCCCTCTTATCCTTTCTTTGAGTAGAACGAGAATTTCGGGATTCAAATCCACAGGCTCAATATCACAGTAAAAAAAACTTTGAGTTCCTTTTACATTAAGTAATGAAGTTGAGGGAAAAAGCTCAAGCAGAGCTTCGGCAAGAAGATGCGCCGCTAAATGGCGCAAAGAGAGAATATCTACCAAAAGTATATACAATTATTTTAATACGGAATGGGATATAGCTGACTCGAACAGCTGACCTCCACGATGTCAACGTGGCGCTCTAACCAACTGAGCTAATACCCCGAAATTAGTTCAGAAATGATATATGAAGAGCGAATTCGAAGCAAGAAAGTCATTTTTAAATCAGACAACTGTTTGCTCGAAAATGACATCCCCGAGACTCATAGTTGTTTAACGCTGCAGTAGTGATCAACAAGGCAGCTTCGATTGATGGATGAATATGCATAATTTTTTTTAATTCACGAGCAGCGTACTCTAATCCTTCCGCACTACGTTTAATACCAACATGCTCCCACATAATTTTTTTTACCTGCTGCTTCACAGAATAATCCAGTGAATAATCGATGTTTTCCGTGTGATTTCCTTTAGGAAAGGTATATGTTGTCGAATTCATCTGCTCAGATAGGTTTTTTACACAAAGCTCAGCCATCACAACTCCTTCAAGAAGAGAGGTTGATGCAAGGCGATTCGCTCCATGCATTCCTGTGCATGCGGCCTCTCCAATGACAGAAAGACGTTTTACCGTTGTTTTTCCGGAAAGATCGGTAACAACTCCTCCACATAAATAATGAGCAGCAGGAACAATGGGGATAGGCTCTTGCGTAAAATCCAACCCGTGCTTTTTACAAATTGCATCAATTCCAGGGAACCGCATTTGCAACCACTCACGAGATTTGAAGCTGATATCGAGCCACAAATGCTCCATATTACTTTGCTGTAATTGATCATAAATTGCTCTTGTGACCACATCACGAGGAGCCAAATCACCCAACTCGTGATAGTTTATCATAAAAGGCTGAAAATCGCCGTTGAGCAAACAAGCTCCTTCCCCTCTCAATGCTTCAGTGAGTAAATGGCGTTTTGTATTTGGGTGGAATAGACTTGTTGGATGAAATTGGACATATTCCATGTTGCGAACTTGAGCGCCTGCTCTATAAGCAAGCGCTATACCACTCCCATCCGCATCAGGTGAATTAGACGTATGCAAATAAAGGCCTGCAGCGCCTCCCGTAGCGAGAATGATTTCCTTCGCAAAAAATAGCTTTGATTGCTTCCCATCATGAACTTCTGCCCCATAACAAACCTTCTTTTCATCACATAGCAGCCTAGTCGCACAATGATGAGGGAAAAGAGCAATATTTGGCTCATCTGAGACTGCAGCATTAAGCGTATGCATAATTGCTTTACCGGTTTGATCACTGTGATGAATAATGCGAGCTCTACTATGAGCCGCCTCCATAGTAAGACTCAGCGCATCTTGCTCATAATCAAAAGAAACAGGATAGCGCTCTATAAGCAATTTTTTAAGAATCAAGGGAGCTATGCTACAAAAATTGCGCACGGTTGGCTCGTGACATAAACCTCCCCCTGCTGATAAAATATCCTGCTCGAAGAGCTCAGCTGAATCATTTTTCGCTCGATACGCCACACCACCTTGTGCTAAGGAGGAGTTAGAAGTGCCACAGCTAAGGAGCGCAACCTGAAACCCTTTGCGAGCTAGTTCTAAAGCAGAGAGCGAGCCGGCTATGCCGGAACCAATAATAAGGACATCATATTTCATGGCGAATGATCTTAAAGCATTAGAAAAAAAAGTGCGAGAGCGACAATTTTCTCTACTCCCCTCCCATCTCTCTTTTACTCATGATCTCTGGCACAAGCACTGCAAGGTTGGAGATACTGCAATCGACTGCACTTGCGGAAATGGCCATGATACACTCGCATTAGCGCAAATGATTCTTTCCAAAGACAAAGGGAAACTCTATGCGATTGATGTTCAATTAAACGCTCTCGATAGCACACGTCAATTATTAGCAAAAAAGTTAGAGCAGCACTACTTGGATCGCATCGAGTTTGTACACGGGTGTCATAGCAAATTACCCATTACGAACCAAGCTAACTTAATCGTTTATAACCTTGGCTATTTACCTGGAGGTGACAAACAACTCACAACGCTTATTGAAACAACGCTTAAAAGCATCGAAGAAGCTTTAACTCTTTTAAAACAAGGCGGAGTCATTTCACTAACATGCTATCCCGGACATCCTCAAGGAGCAGAAGAAGAACTTATCTTGCTTGACTTTTGCAAAAAACTACCCTCAAATCAGTGGTGTGTAACACATCATCGCTGGCATAATCGACATCTTGCGCCAAGCGTAATTTTGATTGAAAAAAACCTTTGAGAGATACCTCTCGAATTGATTTGCCTAAAAAATCGCAGCTGATTATCTTGTGAAATCCTTAGAAAAAACCCAACGCTATTTCGATGTCTGAAATTCGCCCAATTGACTCTTTCCATCTCCAACAAAATATTAATTCTATTCAGCAACGTGTTCAAAAATCTTCGATAGATAGTGAAGAATACAAAGCGCTTTTTATCCAACTCGACCAACTGCAACATAAAGTGATCGAGCTAACTAAAGATGCAACTCCTTTTAACAAGCCGCATTTAGAGGAGCTTAATCAAAGATTGATCACTCTTTTTGGAGAGCTTGAAGATCAACACATGCGATCGCAAGTTGATCGCTTAACTAAACAAAGTAAGGAAATTGCTCAAGGCCTGCAAAAGGGAATAAGCTACTATGGAATTGAAGATAAAGTAGAAGCTCTAAGGCATGATCTTGCTGCTTTTGAGGAAAACTACCGGCCGGCTCATAATGAAAAACAAAGTGTTCAAGAAGCGCGTCAAATCGTTGAACAATTTTATCTTCGACAAGGCACAAATTTTCAATCCAATTTAATTGAGATCGACATACATCCCTCCCCATCTACGACCACTTCATCTGGAGAAAACTTCGATGAAACCTGCTCTCTTTTTGACACTGCATGTCTGTTTTTTAAACAAAAGAACCGCAACGCGATGAAAGAGTATTATCAGCTCTCTATTCAAACACGTTTGCAAGTGGGTGATCACTTAAGAAAACTTGGAGGTGATCCCGATAAGCTATTAGACCACACTCCTCTTGTCCTCGCTCAGGCGTGTATTGCCACTGCACATCAATTGGAAGACTGCTCTGAAGGCTATTGGTCTGCAGAAAAAATTGAAGAACTTATTACTGATATTGCCATGATGGATATTGGTCTATAGAAAAAAGTGAAGAACACATTACAGATGTAGACAACTTAAACTAAGTTAGAAAATATTTTTCTAAAATGCTCTTCATCAACCCATGAAGAGCCAAGTTCAATATACGGTTTAAATGATCCATGAAAATCAGAACCGCCGCTAATTAACATTTTTCGCTGTTTAGCAATTTGCAGCCATTTTTTTTCACGATGAGATGGAAGAACCGAATAATAGCACTCAATCCCATCAAAGGGCAATGTGAGCAAATGCTCGACAATTCGTTGCTTTCTAATGAGATGAGGATGCGCAATGAATGCTTTTCCTCCCGCTTGATGAATAATCTCGACTGTTTCTTCAGGCGTAATTCCACTTGATGATACATAACAGCTGCACTGATCACCGAGATAAAGTTGAAAGGCGTGCTGCATATCACGCACATGCCCTTTACGGATAAGCAGCTCAGCGATATGAGGTCTGCCTATACGTGAACTTGAAGGAAAAGCCTCAAGCAACTCTTTCTCTTCAATCACAAATCCTTTCTTCTTAAGCCTCTCAAGAATTCCACGGTTACGCTTCATCCGCCGGTCATAATGCTTTTTGCATAAATCGATCAAAGGCTCACTATCGAGCTGAAAATCGTAACCGAGAATATGAACGCTTTGTTCCTCAAAAAAACAGGAGAGCTCAATCCCAGTGCCGAGTAAAATCCCCTCTCTTTTCGCAATTTCTATCGCTTCTGGATAGGCATCAATTGTATCGTGATCTGTAATTACTAAGGCACTTAGGTTGTTTTCTTTAGCCTTAAGAATAATTTCCTCTGGCGTAAAAGAACCATCTGAAAAGCGCGTATGACAATGCAAATCAGCTCGAAACATAATTATCTAACTTTTACTTCAATTTTCCATAAATGCGAAAATTCAACTCTTTTAATGCTGAAAAATTTCACATCAAACTTGTTGCTTCATACACAAATGTTATCAAAATGGTAACATTTGTGTATGAAGGAGTATATCAGAAAAAGCCAATTCTAGGGTTCAAATGGATGAAATTAACGGCCGGTAAGGAATACTTCTCACTTCACGCACTAGTCTAATTTGATATTTTTCATAGACTGTCGTTTCTATAAGATCGAGAAGAGCTAAAATATCTGAGGCTTTAGCATTGCCGCGGTTGATAATAAAGTTCGCATGCACAGTGGATATTTCCGCATCGCCAATTCTTGTTCCTTTCAGTCCGCTTTTCTCAATCAATGCCCCTGCGCTTGCATTTGCAGGATTGCGAAAGACGCATCCTGCCGATTTATCGCGATAAGGCTGCGTGCGCAAGCGATAGGTTAAAAGATCGAGTTGTTTTTCCCGTGCATTTTCAGATAGTGTTAAAGCAAAAAGAGCATTGATCACAATTGCTTGCGATTCATGCAAAATGGAATTGCGGTAAGCAAATTTAAAATCTTCATTTCTGAGAGTTTGTATTGTGCCATTTTGATCGAGGACTGTTGCTGAAATTAGAGCATCTTTCACTTCTCGTCCCCCCGCACCGGCATTCATAAAAACCGCTCCACCAACACTGCCAGGAATACCCGATGCAAATTCAAGACCAGAAAATCCTTTGCGCGCTGTTTGCGCACCAAGTAGTGAAAAGTTAATTCCCGCTCCTACTTCCACTGTATCATCTGTATATTTTACACCATCAATCTTGTTCTGAATGACTAGTCCATCAAAACCGCGATCATCGAATAAGCAGTTAGACCCACGGCCAATCACAAGGATAGGGATTTGATTTTCATTTGCGTAGGAAGAAAGTACCTTAAGATCATCGAGAGTACGCGCAACGGCAAATAACCGAGCTGGACCACCGATTTTATAAGTTGAATAGGGAGCTAAAGGGACATCACTCTGCAACAGAGAGTGTGGCATCAGAGACCTCTTTCATCAGAGTATTTAAGATGCCGTTAACAAAGCGGACGCTCTGTTCCGTTGAAAATTTACGTGCAAGACGCAAGGCTTCATCGACAGCCACTTTAGGCGGCACATCGGTGTGGTGCATTTCATAGAGAGATAATCGCATAATAATCATCTCAATTCGATGAATCTGCTTAATAGAGTAAGATTCGCTAGCATCAGCAATTTTTTGATCGAGCTGATCTTTCATATTAGAGACCTGCTGAGCTTGCTCAAGAGCATTAAATAAATTTTTCTTTGACACTTTTAGTTGCTTTTCTAGCATAACAATCATATCTTTTTCCTCAATTGAGGTAAAATCGATGCTAAAAAGCAGCTGAAAAACGATCTCTCGATGCTTTTGACGTGGCAATGACATATTTATCTCTTTATAAAAGAAACAAATTAGCACAAAACATCATTTAGATCAGTAAAAGAAATAACGTAGTAAATATTTTATTACCACTCAGCCTTCCAAACTGGTTATAAATGCGAGCGGAGCATCCAAGCTAGCTTTTCATGAACATTAAGCCTGCGCCCTATCATATCCACAGTAGCATGATCCGCATGTTTATCAGCAAAAATGCCAAGCTCACGCGCTTCACAAATGATATGCTCATGATCAGATAAGAGCAGCTCAATCATCTGCTCCTCATCCACCAGGCCGGTAGCTTCTTTCAAACCCGCCTCTTTTTTAAAGGCCTCAAAGGAAGCATCGACATAAAGTCCTAAAGCGCGAATACGCTCTGCAACTTCATCGACAGCGCCAGCGAGCTCTTCATACTGCTCTTCAAAAGCTTTATGCAAACCAAAAAAGCGTGGACCTTTGATATTCCAATGAAAATTGTGTGTTTTGACATAAAGGAGATATGTATCGGCAAGTAAATGGTAGAGCTTCTTGCCAATTTGCTCCTGCACGTTTTTTGTCATACCTGTATTAACTTCCATACCTAATCTCCGTTTTATTTTTATCTATAGCAGAAAACAGGGATTGGAAAAATTAATTTTTACTGTAAAATAAAGATTAACGGGAGTGGAGATGATGAAAGCGCTATTTTTTGATACCGAAACGAATGGTCTAGATCTTTTTAAACATCATATTATCGACATCGCTTTTAGAATTGTCGATGTCAATAGTGGTGAATGTTTAAGCAGCTATGAGTCGTATATTGCCATCGATGAATCTGCTTGGCAGCTCAGCGATCGTGATAGTCTTAAAGTGAACGGCCGCTCTTGGGAAGATATCGCCGATGCCCCCAAAGCTTCTGTTGTGATTGAACAAATTCAAAACCATTTTGAAAAGCACAATATCAAGCGCGGAGAAGCGGCATATATTTGCCAAAACCCCTCTTTTGACCGCGGGTTCTTTTCCAAACTAATCGATGTGAAGATGCAAGAACATCTACAATGGCCCTATCACTGGCTCGATCTCGCTTCAATGTTTTGGGCACTCGGCATCAAAGAAGGTAGAGCAAATCCCGCTGAACTCCCCTGGAAAAACGGTTTCACTAAAGATAAAATCGCCAAAAAGTACGGCATCCCCTCAGAAGCCAAACCTCACAGAGCAATGGGCGGCGTCGACCACCTCATCCTCTGCTACAAAAAAGTTGTCGGCTTTCCTAATATCACTGACTAATCCAGACCAAACTAAATCATTGATTTAAAATTAAAACAGCATTTATAATTAATGCTTATTATAAATAATTTTAAAGCGAAATATGGCTATTACAGCATACGCGGGATTTAATGTAAGACTCGACGGATTTAGACCGGATGGAAAGGTCGTCGATATACCAGCAGAAGTTCTAGCTGGCATCAACGGATATCTCGATCCTGAAAGTATGCTTAATGTCTTAACTGCCTTAGGAACTCAAAAACCTGCCTCTGAAACATCAGCGAACTGTATCCGCGCAGCTTTTCTAAATAAAACATCACTAAGCTACTCTGAACTGCAATTCTATCTAACAACGCAAAATCTCGATCTATCCGCTTCTAATTTCTCACAACAGATCAAAAAAACAGACTCCAATCCAGGTAAAGGGCTTGGAAACATTCGATCGATTGATCTTCCTAAAACGGGATTCACCTACACTGAACTCAAAAATATTCATCATCTATGTCCTAACCTTACTTCCCTCGATCTCTCACAGATAAAAGTCACATATATTCAACGACAAGAAATTCTTGCGCTTACTCCTAAGCTCACTTCCCTCTACCTATCCCATCTTTACCTTTCAGATGCAAAGCTAGAAGAAATCATTGATCAATTCCCCAATCTCACATCGCTTGGTATTCCACATTGTGAGGGCATTACTGATTTTAGTTGTATTTCCCGCTTAGAAAAGCTCACTTCTTTAGATGTTTCTCACACTCAAATTACCGATGCAGGGCTAAATCAAATTGTCGAAAAAATCCCTACTCTCACATCGCTAAATATTTCAGGTTGTGAGCAAATTACTGACATAAGCTGCTTTTCACGTTTGCACAGGCTCTCTTCTCTTAATCTTAAATGCTGTCATCACATCGCTGATTTTAGCCCTCTTTCGAGACTACATAATCTTACAACTCTAAATCTTTCAGGATGTACACAAATCACAGATTTCACCTTTCTTGAAAGTTTTGATATGCTGACTTCTCTAGATCTTTCCAACTATGCACACATAAGCATTCTTATGCTCCCACGCAATTTAAATACCCTCACTTCTCTTAATATATCAGGGTGCAAAAAAATCTTTAATATTTGCTTCCTTTCCCAACTCCGCAATCTCACCTCTTTAAATCTTTCGGGATTGCCTTCTTTAGAAGATATTAGTGCATTAGCACTACTCACTAATCTCACCTCTCTAGATCTTTCAAAATGTCCTGATATCGCCAATCCTGAATCGCTACGATCACTGACTAAACTTTCTAAACTATATTTACAAAATAGCTGCATAAAAGTAAGAAACTATCTTTTCCTATCAAATCTTACAGATCTCACTCATCTTGATCTTAGTAATTTTCAATTCACTCTATTTCCTCGACACATCAATGATTTAAGTTTCTTGAAATCTCTTAAAAATCTTTCATACCTTGATCTCAACAGGTGCATAGGAGTAAGCAATGCCAATTTTTTGAATGATCTCCCTAATCTCCGTACGCTCCATCTTTGCGGTTGTTTTACTCGATTAGATTCTAGCGTTGCAGCTATTTTTACAAATTTAATATTAGAGAATATCGGTTGGCAACCTGACATTTCTGCAATAGGCTCGCTTAAAAAACTTCAGGTCCTCGATCTCAGTTATTGCAATAAACTATATAATTTAAATGTTTTAAGCGTTCTCACTAACATTTCATATTTAGATATCTCAGGCATTCCTCAATTACGCGATATTCGCTTCGTAAAATCCCTACCTCATCTCTCCTCTCTTATACTTAAATACTCTAATATAAGAGACATTAGCCCATTAGAAAACCATCCTAAACTCTCCTATTTAGATTTCGAAAAATGCTATTACATTCGAAGCTTTAAGGTCCTTGTCTCTCTTCCTAAACTCTCTAAGGTGATAATTTTGGGCTGTCGCGGCGCAATTAACGGTATCATCTTAGAAGTTACTGTTGACAATCTAACCAATGATAATCGCGCTGCAATTGAATCTCTTCAAAGGCGTAACGTAGAAGTTATTACTAGATTAATTTAATTATTCACTCAAAATGAATCAAAGCCCATCAAAAAGCGATCATACATTCTTAATAAGATGGTGTGATCGCTTAGTAAGTATTAATAGCTGGTAGGGCCGAGGCGCACTTTGCCACGGAAGAGACGGTAGACAAAAAAGCCATAGCCTAGAACAAGCGGAATGCCAATTAGGACGATGATAAAAAGTACCTTATAGGTCAGGAATGATGATCCTGAGTTATAGAGGGTTAGGCTGTTTTGATTTGGCATCACACTTGAACGGATCAGCACAGGGAAATTGCCAATAGCAAATAGTGAAATAAAAAGCGTAATACCAGCACAAGAGGAGATAAAAGCTCTTCCATCATTTCCTTTATGAATTTCACGCGGTATATTTGCGATAGCAAACAATGCTAAAATACCTAGGGCAAAGAAATAAGGATATTTCTTCATCGTTGCTGTCATGTGAGGGAAATAGAGCAGTGTAACAACTGTTGTCACAATATAGAGAATGACAAAAACCATAATACAGGGATTGATCCAACTACGTAGATCGTCGTGCAATTGCCCTTCTGTTTTCATTGTTAGAAAGATCGCACCATGCATCGCAAAAAGTGCAATTGCAAGTATCCCAATTAAAATGGGGTAAGGTGTGAAGAAATCGCTAATGCTTCCAATAAAATCCCCTTCTGCATTTAAAGGTATTCCTTGAACGAGATTGCCAAGGATAAGTCCAATAATAAAAGCGATGAAAAGACTCGCAAACGAAAAGACGACATCCCAAGTCTTGCGCCAACGAGGAGACTCCTGCTTACTGCGAAATTCAATCGCTACTGCACGAAAGATTAAACAGGCAACAAGAGAAATACTAATTAAATAAAATGAGGAGAGCAACGTAGAAAATACAGGAGGAAAACCCGCTAGCAATCCACCGAGTATGATTACTAGCCACACTTCATTTCCATCCCAAACAGGACCGATCGCATTGAGAAAAATACGACGATCTTCGTCTTTCTTGGAAAAAAGATGAATAATCCCAACTCCGAGATCAAACCCATCTAGAACAGTATAAAAAACGACGGATACTCCAATAATGAAGAACCAAAAAATCGCTAAGCCTTCTTGTGTCATTTTTAAGTCTCCTCATTTTTTAGCTGTTGAAAGGGATCTGTATAAATTGGTTCTCTATCAATTTCTGCATGATCAGGATCATCGGGACCGTGATGGATTTTATAATTAAGCAGGTAGATAAAAAGAACGAACAATAGGGCGAAAATAATGAGAAACATCGTAATCGATCCAGCGACTTGTGCAGTATTGATATTCGTTGAAAGTCCCTGGCTTGTACGTAAAACATTATACACAATCCACGGTTGTCTACCCATTTCGGCTGTAAACCAACCGGCCATATTGGCAATTTGCGGCAAAACAACGGAAAATACAAGTGGCCATAAGAGCCAGCGTGCCTGTTCGAGTTTTTTACGCATCCAATAAATGATGGAAAGGAACGTAAGTAGAAACATTCCACCCCAAGCATAGATCATTATATGATAGGTCTGAAAAACCATAGGAACATTGGGCCAGTCACTTTCGGGAAACTCATTGAGGCCAGTCACTACGGCATCGGGATTGCGGTAGGCCAAAACGCTTAATAAACTTGGAACTTTAAGTCCTATCACTTCTTTCTTTTCATTATCAGCATAGCCAATAATAGCCATTGGGGCGTTGGGTTGGGTTTCATATAACCCTTCCATTGCAGCAAGTTTTGCTGGCTGATATTTAGTCACAGTTCGAGCAGAGCTATCAGCTGAAATCAACTGCAAAACTACGGTAACAGCAGCAACAATGAGAGCAATATGCATTGAGGTATGTGCGAATTTAAGATGGCGCTTGCGAATCATATAATAGGCGCTGACGCTAATCACAAGAAAAGCACCGGCTAGCCAACAGCCTATGATAACATGAACAATACGATCGACAGAGGAGTGGTTAAAAATCATCGTCCAGAAGTCAGTCACAACTGCATGAGCCTTATCTCCCTCTCCTACAATTTCATATCCAGCGGGCGTTTGCATCCATGAGTTTGCTACGACAATCCACACTGCACTAAAATGCGCCCCGCAAGCGACGAGAATTGTAGAGAGATAGTGCACGCCGGGTTTGACCCGATCCCAACCAAAAAGCACAACGCCTAAAAAGCCTGCTTCTAGAAAAAAAGCGAAGATCCCTTCAGCTCCGAGTGCACTACCAAATACATCACCGACAAAACGGGAGTAGCGCGCCCAGTTAGTACCAAATCCAAAAATTTGCACAAGTCCTGTCGCAACACCAAGAGCAAATGTCAAAGCAAAGACTTTCACCCAAAACTTTGTCATCTCCTTATAAGCAGGATTTTTGGTTTTGATATACATGCCTTCCATCACAACAAGTATCAGCCCAAGACCAATACTTAATGGAGGATAAATATAGTGAAAAGCGCTGTGTAGACCAAACTGACATCGCGAAAGAAATAGAGCATCCATTTTCTTAGATTCCCATAGTGAATTTTTTTCTTATGACTTTATAGCATCAATCGTTTTTTTCATGTACATCATTAAATTTTTCTATGCATACTCGGATATATTTTTATTCTTCTAACCTTGAGAAGAAAAATGACGACTCCTTTAGCTACAAAAAACCCTAGTGCTCTTATAGGTGGAGAACTAAAAACTCCATGTAAGATTAGGACGGGTCAAAACATCACGCGCTTCGCAACGCTTTGCCAAGTCCCTTTTTGGTCTACTCATGAGATGCTCACGCGTGTGGCTATGCCCTTAAAACCTGGAACATATGGGCAATGTAAATCAAAAACGCTTGAGGTTTTTAAACGCATCTTCATGATGTGTGGTGCTATAACGTTGTCGGTTATCTCTATTCCACTCTATTTGATTAACTCGATTTTAACAGCAATTGGTAACAGGCTAAACTCTAGACACTACAACTATCTTCGTGGAAAAGCAGAGCCCATTTCAATCATCGATAAAGAGAAAGTCCTTCATCTTAATGTGTGTATGATGTCTGGCGGGCTACCGATTCCTTATGGCGGGGTAATGCCAGCGCGTTTCCGCATTAAAGATCTGACAAATTTTATTAAAGACCAAAACCCCAACATTCTTTTTCTCAGCGAAATGAGTCGTATGACATCGTATCGTATTAGTAAACTATTAAAGGATCAGTTTCACCACTTTTTTGTCGATATTGGTCCCAATTCCATTGGGATAGAAAGTGGATTAATGGTCGCTTACCGCGGTCGATTGGAACGCATGCCTGAGTTTAATTTTTTCAAAACACGTGGCTATGGTGGTCAGTGGTTTACAAAACGGGGTTTCTTCCAGTTAGAAACACCGCTAGCAAACTACTTTTTTACACATCTACATCCCCATGCTAGTGCAAAAGATCGCGAAGTGCGTGAAAAACAAATTCAAGAAATCGAAACAAAGATGGATCAAGTTAAAAATGGTAAACCTTGCTATTTGATCGGTGATCTAAATATCGATCGCTATAAAGACAGTAAACAGGAATATGCTGATTTGATTCAAAAAGGATATGCTGATCTATATAAGAGAGCATACCCTAACTCTTCTTTGGAACAAGACATCACTTGTACAGAAGCTCTAAATGAGATGTTGGAAAAGAATATTAAGCCCAAGGATGGAAAGTATGAGATTCTCGATTATGCTCTCTTAAGAGAGAATAAAGAGTTAAAAATTCAAGACCTTAACTTACTTTCAACTTATGATCTTCGGAAGCCGGACAGCTCCCTTTCTGACCATAAAGCCTTAGTCTATACAACTTACGCCTAAAAATTATTTCTCTATTGCGCAATAGAACCTCTTTCCTTAGAATCAAAAGTTTTTTCGTGACTATGTTTTTCTTTCAAGGGAGCAAGATGCTGATTGAAAAATTCATTCCATTCATAGAAATCGTGATCATCGCTGTTATGGTGAATTACATTCTTTCCTTTTTCTGGAATACCAGAACGATGGATCTTATGTTTGGAATTGTCGCTCTTCTTGGAATTTACTTGATATCAGCATGGCTAGGATTCCCTATCTTAAAGCAGATTATGCTTCTTGGAGCTAATGTTGCAATGATCGCAATCTTAATCGTATTTCAGCCCGAATTGCGCTATACCCTATCGAAATTCAGCCTGAAACGACGTGGATTTAGAGGCATCCGAGATTTTGATCGATTTCTAGATGACTTGAGTCAATCAGTCTATCAACTGTCAGAACGCAAAGCAGGAGCGTTGATTGTTTTAGAGAATGAGCATTCCATGGAAGAATATATAAAAAGCGGAGTTATGCTCGATGCTCAATTTAGCCCGCAACTTATCGAAACAATCTTTACAAGCCACTCCCCTCTTCATGATGGCGCCGTTGTCATTAGAAAAAGAATGATTGCCGCAGCTTCGGCTATCCTTCCTCTAACAGAGGATCGATCTGAAATCACCTATATGCTCGGAACTCGCCACAGAGCTGCTTTAGGCTTAAGCCAGTTAACAGATGCTATTGTAATTGTTGTTTCTGAGGAAACAGGCAGAGTTTCAATTGCACGAGACGGTTTGATTACTCAAGGACTTAAAATAGAACGATTCAAAGGGATCATTCGCTCTATTTTTGCTCCCGTTCGCAAACGACGTCAATCTAAATTTAGTTTGAATGTTTTAAGGGGAAATGCAACTTGAAAAACCGTTTTTTACATATCCTCATTCACGATTGGCAAAGAAAAGTAATTGCAATAATGCTCGCACCGATTATTTGGTTGCTCGTCAATCACTCCATGACGGATACCGTTACAATTGATAACATACCAGTGAAGCTAATCAATGTCCCTAAACACAAAACTGTAGAGGGGATGAATCGAGCGGGTTATCTCGATAAAAAGATCTCTCTTAATCTTTTTGGCACAAGCGCTCTTCTTGAAGATCTTACACCTAATGACCTCGAAGTCGTGATCGACGTTTCTAATATTGAAAATCAATGGCATGAAAATCTTACGAAAAAAAATCTCATATGTCACAACCAAAAATTTGATATCAACCAAGGAATTAATCGCATATCGCATCAAAATTTTTTGATTAATTTCACCAAGCTTGTTAAAGACAAAATTCCTTTGATCGTCACACAACCTATCGGTGAAGCACCTAAGGGTTATCAATATCTCGATATTTATCCATACAGTCTTTATCTCTCTGTTCAAGGACCTGAAGATATCATCAAGCATCTTAAGACAAAGGGAGTAAAATTAACCTTTAATCTCAATGACATTCCTAAAGATACGCTTGATTCCATAAATTGCGATTCAAGTCCTCTCAGAGAAAATGTTGTGAATTATTTCGTTCCTCGTATGTGGAAAGAGATATTAGTTCCCCTCCTTTCCGATAAGGCTATAACCATTGACGATCCTAAAGCGAAGGAATTACGCATAGATTTTATTAGATCAGATCTTTTGCCAATTGAAAACCCCATTCCAATCACGTTGTTTTTTACGCTTGATGAAGCAATCACTTGTAATAATTCTAATTACTCTATCAAACAAACTGCCTTAACTGAAAAAGTTCACTCGTTTGATGTGCTTAAAACGCCTCTTTTTGCTTCAGGGGTGAGTCCATTATTTCTCGATGTCGTTGGCGATATGCTACAAATGCAAATTCTTATCTCTCCGCAAAGTGAAAGAAGCAACCTCGATTGGTCTTTGCAATTTGTCAATCCAAGGATTTTAGAAAATCGCTATATCTCTCTTTTAATGTCTGAACATATGGAAAATGATCAACCGAATTTATCGACAAACCTCCGAGAAGACTATTTACGCAACCGTTTCCGCAACTATATGCAGCGGATTATGCTCCATAAAGCCAATGGTTCAAAACTCAAACTCAATATTGAGCTTGAAGGCAACGAAGTTATAATTAAATCACCCACACTATAAATAATGCCAGATAATCGTTTCTATCTTCCCGAACAATTTAGCAATGACAAACGCGTTGTTCTTAAAGGGCAAGAATCACACCATCTTTCCAGTGTCATGCGAGTTAAAAGTGGTGATATAGTTGAACTTGTCAACGGAAAAAATGCTCTCGCTAAAGGAAAGGTTATCTCAGCTGATAAAGCACAAACGACTCTTGAAATTCTTTCTGTTGAGGAAAAACACCCTCCATCGCCTCAAATCATTCTAGCTCAAGCTCTTTTACGTCCCAATCGCCTTGAACTTGTCATTGAAAAAGGAACAGAACTTGGAATTAGCTCTTTTGCGCTTTTTCCAAGTAAAAATAGCGAGCTAAGCTCTTTATCTGAAAACAAAAGAAAACGGATCTATGACCTAGCAATTGGAGCACTAAAGCAATGCGGCAGACTTGATCTGCCAACGATTACCTTTTTAGACAAACTTTCTGAACTGAAAACATTAGGTGCTAAACACCTGCTCTTGGCTGATCCCTCATTAGGAAAGCAAAAGCTCAATTGTTATATTTCTGACTTAGGTAAAACAAAAGACTCAATCTTATTACTGATTGGTCCTGAAAAAGGGTGGCATAACGATGAGATTGCATTCTTTATTAAAGAACTCAATGCCACTCCGGTATTATTACATGAAAATGTCTTGCGCGCAGAAACAGCTGCACTATGCGCGGCTAGCCTAGCTACTGCAGCATATTCAAACTAACCCAGAAGCCTAATTTATTTTTTTCAAATCTCTAGAGATCTTCTGGACCTTTGCCCACACGACTTTTATAGACAAGACCTTGCTGAGGATCTAGTGTCACACTTCTATCTTCCTTAAGGAAATCCAGAGCTCCATCAGCACGAATTAACAAAGGCAAATTCAATGAGCGCGCAAATTCTTGAGCCTCTTTTTCTGACTGCTTATCATCTGGAGTATTGTGCATCACAATTCCTAAAGCGTATTTCAACAATGGAATATATGATTTATCAAAACGAGAAATAACGACAATACGCTCTTTGACATCGCTTTCCTTTTTCTTTTCAGGAGTGTGGATAATTGCAATTTTCCCGTGCACAACAGGACCTTCTGAAGAATACCCACGCACAAGCACATCACCGATACTCTCAACGATCATCATATTCGTTGTTCCTTTGATTCCAAAAGGATTGCCCGAAGCAA
This sequence comes from Chlamydiota bacterium, assembly GCA_021772335.1. Classification (GTDB taxonomy): domain Bacteria; phylum Chlamydiota; class Chlamydiia; order Chlamydiales; family Rhabdochlamydiaceae; genus JAJFMD01. Next base: position 141,459 of record JAJFMD010000005.1, on the reverse strand, counting down.
TGACAACAATATCTCCATATTTGCACAACTTTTGCTTGAGTGCATACTCGGTCATGATCTTAAAAGCTTCTTCATTATTGGAGCATGGACACGGTTTGACTGGATTCGCTCCCCAAAACAAGGCCATTTGATGATACACCTTAGGATTTGAAGTCAGAGCGATAATCGGCATTTTAGGGCGAAAGCGCGATAACATACGGACAATTTGTCCGCTATTTGTATAGGTAAAAATCGCTTTAGCATTTGAATTATAGGCCGTTTTCACTGTAGCTAAAGCAATGGACTGAGAGATATCGTTGAAACTACTTTTTGAATCGCGATAAAAGAACTCAGAGTAATCAAACTGCTTTTCAGATTCTTCAATAATCTCTTTCATCATTTTGACAGTGGCTATAGGATACTGCCCCATTGCTGTTTCACCAGAGAGCATTACCGCACTACTACTATCATAAATCGCATTGGCAACATCAGAAACCTCAGCACGCGTTGGCCTTGGACACTGAATCATCGATTCTAACATCTGCGTTGCGGTTACAACGGGCTTTGCAACTTTATAGCAGTTGCGAATCATCATTTTTTGTAGCATCGGCACTTGCTTTAAAGGGAGCTCTACCCCTAAATCACCCCGTGCGATCATAATGCCATCTGAAGCTTGGACGATTGAATCAAAATTCTTCACTCCAATACTATTTTCAATCTTCGCTAAAACAAGAACATCAGCTTTTCCATGTTGTATAAGAAGCTTTTTTATCTCTTGAATGTGATCTGCAGATCGAATAAAAGAAGCCGCGACAATATCGACATCTTCCTTACAGCCAAAAATAATATCCTCAATATCTTTAGGAGTTAAAGCGGGAAGATCGATCTGAGCTCCAGGAATATTAACGCCTTTGCGGCTTTTAATTTTTCCGCTATTGAGGATCTTTACAGTAATGCGTCCCTTTTCCTTAGCAATGACTTTAGAAGTAATATAGCCATCATCGAACAGTACCGACACATCTTCATCGATATCTTTTAGAATTCCCTCAGGCACAATTTGAATTTCATCTTTTGCGGTGGTTGGGATTTCTACTAATACGAGTTTATCTCCTGTAACAACAGCAATTTCTCCACCAGAGATCTCTCCTATGCGAATTTCAGGACCTTTAGTATCGAGCATGATTGCTAAAGGAACCCCGCGCTTTTCACGAGCTTTCTTAAGCATATCGATCACTTTTTTGTGATCATCATAATTGCCATGGCTAAAATTAATGCGCGCAACATTCATTCCTGCGTCGATTAATTCTAGAATTTTTTCAGGAGAAGCTACAGAAGGACCAATGGTGCAAATGACTTTTGTTCGTGTACGCAAACTATTCACCTTAAGCTAATGTTTAGCTTAACCGTAACAGTCTCTTTATATTGAAACAATATTTTTTGCTATGATTAAAGACTAATTGGTGGATTGGAGCCGTATCTTCTTATTAACCAACTGTTGTACTTGTCGGGAGCTCCCCAACTCGTCGCTCTATGCCAAAAATCAATATGACTGCGTTGCTCATCGTCAATAATATTTAGATAGTATTCGATTTTTTTTCGATGCTCGGAATTTTGATTGGATAAAACTTGATGTTCAATAGCAGAGCCTACTGTACAATCATCGATATGATTTATTTGACTGTGACGATGAAATAAACTATGGAAAACAGCCCCATATAGTCCCCAACTATTTGGAGTAGGAGGGCGTTTTTTCTCACTATCAATCTCATGATCATACTTCTTATTAGTACGGCCTGTCTCTACATCAATAATATGGTAATCAATCTCGATCTTACTCGTATCACAATGCGCTCCTATATGACGATCTCCTGCATCAAAAATTCGATCGCGCGTGTGCGTAACAAAAGTGATTTTTTTCTTGTTATCTGCACAATCAATCTGATCGCCTAACTTTCTAAACCATTGGCAAGAAGAACTCTCAATTCCTGGACCACTAATAAGATAAGCGCGTTCTATGCGAGAGAACATTTCGGGAATGCAAAACAAACGTTCTGCTTGCGTTGCCCCTTGACTGAAACCGCTTATTGTAAATTTTTCATCTGAAGAACGGATAAAGCCAAGATCTGGATCTGTAACCAGATCTTTAATCTTTTCATAACTGCGAATTAATCCTTCAGCACCTATATTATTTTCAAAAATTCCCAATAAACTACGCCATGCTTCCACATAAGTGAGCTTTGATCGAGTACTTAGCATCATGACCCAGTTTTGATAATGAAAGTCTTGCTCCGGATCACTCATGGGTTTTGTGGCAGTTTTCAAAAATAGAGTATTTGCACCACCTTTGATCACTTTTGAATGAACATAGCGCGCTCCATCATGCCCAGGAATCATCACGCCTTCTGGAGTAACGTGAGAAAGAATGCGTTTAAGAGCAATCATGGAAAAATTTACATCACCATATTCGACTTTGCGGTTATCAGAGCGACGATATAGATCAATGACATATGCTCTAGGTCGACTTGATCTCCCAATCCAACTATTTACCTCTGGAGGATTGTTGAGAAACAGAGTTTTAACATTTTCGGTTGGAATTAACACTTTAAAGAAAAAATCAGAAGCATCAGGAGGTAAATCTTCATAACTGTCGTATTTCTCAAGAGATTCTCTAAATTTATTCGTCGCCTCTTCAGAGAGATGACGGACAACCTTTCTCCCGCTTTTTACTTCATCAAATAAATTATGAAAATCTTCAATGCGTGTATCGGCCATACCATAAAGCACTTTTTCGAAAGTGCTGCGTGTAATGCTCATTCCGCGCTGATAACGCTCTTCGATATTGAGATTATAGCGCTTAGAAACCAGCTCCACTCGTTCTTTACTGAAATTTTCGTATAAAAAGTCGATAACCGCGCGATTTTCAGCTTTAAATCGCTGAGGGAATAGATTAGAAAGTTGAGGAATTAACCAACCAAAAACCAAAGAGACAAAGTGCCAAAAGACATTTTGCACTTTTACAATAATTGGTTTAATATATCCGTCACCTTGAGAAATAGTAATGCGGTGCCAACCACTTTTGTCTTTTAACGCTTTTGCTGCGGTTTCGAGTTTCCAGTCGATTTCCTCATTCTCTATAGAGGGATCAAAAGGCTGCTCAAAGCTCGGTATTGCTGAAAACGGCTGATTTACTGAATCACTATTGTAAGCAGGTACTACCATATTAACTCTATTTTTTAGGAAACAGATTACCACAAATGATATTAAATTTACATACTAAAAAAATTTACTACTATGTTTTACAAATCTTACAGTCAAGACCCATTTATTTTGATTATTACACAGATTTAAACCTTTAATTTTATATACTAAAAAATTTAATGAAACAGAGCTCAATCATTTTAAAAGGAGTAAATGTCAATAATCTTAAGAATATTGATCTCTCTCTTCCCCATAACCAGCTGATCGTTATTACCGGCGTTTCAGGCTCTGGCAAGAGCTCTTTAGCCTTTGATACAATCTATACTGAAGGCCAACGGCGCTATGTCGAATCATTGCCAGCAATGACACGAAGGCACCTGACAGATCTTCCAAAACCAGATGTCAAGCTAATCAGCGGCATATCACCTACCATCGCGATTGAGCAAAAATCACGTGGCAATAATCCCCGCTCAATTGTTGCGACAATGACAGGTATTCTCGACTTTCTACGCGTCCTATATGCTAGGCTTGCTACAGGCTACTGCCCTATCAGCTCAGAACCTGTTACACCTCAAAGCCTTGAGCAAATAGCTTCTGCTATATCAACCTTTCCCAAAGAAACCAAACTCATCCTGCTTGCGCCACATATCAGAGAAAAGAAGGGAGAGCTCAAAGAAGACATTGCTCAGCTTATCAAACAGGGCTTTACCAAAGCGCGTCTCGATGGAGAGCTCATTGATCTCAGCGAACAGATTGCCATCGATGGTACTGTTAATCATACACTTGAAATTGTAATCGATCGCTTAATCATTGGTAAAACATCTCCCTCTCGTCTTAAAGAAGCTGTGCAGCTCGCATTAGATGAAGGGCAAGGATTGCTAATTGCTCTTAATCTGACCAATAACGAAGAGCAGCTTTTCTCAAGACTTGCCTTCTCCCCTAAATCTGGTAAATCTTATCCTCCTTTAGAAGCGCGTGATTTTTCTTTTAACCATCCACTCGGTATGTGCCCAACATGCCAAGGTCTCGGCATTACAGAAGAGTTTGACCTCGATAAAATTATCGACCCTAATAAAAGTATCGCCGAAGATTGTTGCTCGATTGCAAGTTCTTACAACACGGTGCGCTATGGCAATATTTACAATAACCTCGCCCGTCTTCACAATTTCGAAGTCTCTACACCTTGGAAAGATTTATCTAAACGCGCAAAAAAGATCTTTCTTTACGGCACTGTAAAAAAGTGGACGCGCATGCGTTTCGTCCATCCCCACAAAAAAATGCAGTGGAATGATTACATACAATGGCGGGGAGTTCTACACGAAGCGCGCAAACGCTATGAAGAAGCGAGCAGCGAGCTTTATAAAAACAAAATGCACGAGCTGATGATCAAAGCTCCTTGCCACGCTTGTCACGGCGAGAGGATCAAGCCTTACCCCGCAGCAGCGCGCTTTCACAAGATGCGCCTACCAGAATTGCTAGCTCTCCCCATTTCTGAAAGCTTGAACTTCTTTCAAAATCTCAAACTGACCAAGCTAGAAAAAAAGATCGCTGAGCAACTTCTCTCTGAAATTACACAACGCCTCTCTTACCTCTCAGCCGTTGGCCTTAACTACCTATCTCTCGAACGCAGTTCTCCGACGCTTTCAGGTGGAGAGTCGCAACGCGTACGCCTAGCCTCTCTTCTAGGAGCAGGACTTGTCAATGCGACCTATGTTCTCGACGAGCCTTCTATTGGTTTACATTCTCGCGATCATGCCAAGCTTATTGCAACACTCGAGAGACTTCGTGATCAAGGCAATACCGTCATCGTTGTTGAACATGATGCTGATACAATGCTCGCTGCTGATCAAATCATCGATATTGGCCCCGGCGCTGGACGCCTTGGCGGAGAAGTCGTTGCTCAAGGAACTCTCTCTGAAATCATCAATAATCCTCTCTCGCTAACTGGCGCTTATCTCTCTGGTAAAATACAAACGCCGCGCCCAAAAGTCCGTCGCAAAAAAGGCAAAAAGAATCTTACACTCACAGGGTGCAGTCACCATAATCTCAAAAAGATCACCGTTGAGTTCCCTCTCGGTCTATTTGTTGGAATCAGTGGCGTCTCCGGCTCAGGAAAATCATCTCTGATCGATGAAATTCTCTCTCCACTACTAGCCAATAAGCTCCAAAAAGCGCGCAAAAGTGTTGGCAAACATGAAGAACTTCTAGGTATCGAACACGTTGATAAAGTCATCGCGATTGATCAAAGTCCTATTGGTCGCACTCCCCGATCCAACCCAGCAACCTACATCAAAGCGTTTGATGAGATCCGCAATCTTTTCAGCATGCTTCCCGAGAGCGAAGCCAAAGGATTTAAACCAGGGCGCTTTAGTTTCAATGTCAAAGAGGGATCTTGTCTTTCCTGTTCAGGGATGGGAATGATTAAACTCGATCTCGATGTCATGGAAGATGAGTGGATCCCATGCGAAGAATGCCGCGGAAAACGTTTTGACAGAGAAACTCTCTCTATTCACTACAAAGGGAAAACCATCGCCGACATTCTTGCGATGACAATTGAAGAAGCTCTTCCTTTTTTTGAAGCACTCGAGCCAATTAAGCGCAAACTTCTCCTACTCGATCAAGTAGGCCTTGGCTATCTCCAACTCGGTCAGGCCTCTCCAACACTTTCAGGTGGTGAAGCACAGCGCATCAAACTCGCCAAAGAGCTCTCTAAAAAAGAGCGCGGTCACACAATCTATATCCTAGACGAACCAACCACTGGTCTACACTTTGATGACGTTGCAAAGCTACTAACAATTTTACAAAAGCTTGTCGATCGCGGTCATTCACTGTTTGTTATCGAACACAATCTCGATTTACTGCAAGCCGCAGATTGGCTTTTAGAACTTGGACCCGATGCAGGAGAACTCGGTGGAGAACTCATCGCCGTAGGCACTCCAGAAAAAATAGCCAAACTAAATACCCCTACAGGTCTTGCTCTCAACGCCTACTTAAAAAAGACGTCAGGGAAAAAAGTCTCTCTTCAAAAAGCAGAACCAATCAAAGAGATTTCTGTTCGCGGTGCTAGGCAAAACAACCTCAAGAACCTCAACGTCGATTTTCCACTTGGTAAAATCACCGTATGCACAGGTCCTTCAGGATCTGGTAAAAGTTCTTTCGCTTTTGAAACCATTTATGCCGAAGGACAAAGACGCTATAGCGAATCGCTCTCAAGCTATCTCCGACAGTTCATCAAGCAGATGGCGCCCCCTTTAATCGATAGTGTTACGGGATTAAGTCCTGCGATTGCAATCGAACAAAAAGCGCATGCAGGAAATCCTCGTTCAACAGTAGGAACGATGACAGAGAGTTATGATTTTCTCCGTCTAATATATGCCTATCTCGGCACAGCCTTTTGCCCTGAAACAGGAGAGAAAATTGAAGCGATCACTCTAGAGTTTGTGCTTAAACAAATCATGAAACTCCCTGAAAAAACCAAAATCCAAATCCTTGCTCCCTTGACCCTACCAAAATCAGAGAGTTTTCAAGAGCTTTGTAATCATTTGCGCCGCCTCGGATATCTCCGCCTACGCCTCAACGGTAAAGATCACCTACTCGAAGAGGATATTCCTTTTAACAAAGGGCGCAAAAACGACATTGCCTTGATCATCGACCGCCTAGTGATCAAACCCCACATTGAAAAAAGACTGCACGAAGCGCTCGCTCAAGCTGTAGATCTCTCCGATGGAAAAATTCTCATCGATAAACAAGATGAAGAGCTCTTTTATAACCTCGCTTTTGCTGTCAAAAGCACAGGAAAATCGTATCCTCCAATCACACCACACACCTTTTCATTCAACCACGAAAAAGGGATGTGTCCAAGTTGCCTTGGCATCGGTTCTCAATACGGAGCAAAACTCACCCACTTTCCCGAGTTAATGAAACTCACTTCCTATCAACTCATTGATTTGCTTTGGAAAGATTATGCACATACCGCAGCACTCGATCTCTTCTTCATTTTCCTCGATGAATCTAACATTGACCCAGATACGCCACTCTCTGAACTTGACACCTATCAACTCGATTTGATTCTTAACGGCTCTGAAAAATCGTTCTCCTTCGGACAAAAAAATGCCAATGCACGCTGGCTGGGCATCTCCTCTGCCCTATCAAACTTTGTGAAAATGGGAGGCAGCGCCCTTAGAGAACACCTCCTTCCTCTTCTCGATCAATTTACATGCCCCTCCTGCAAAGGAAGTCGTCTTAATCCCCTAGCACGCAATGTCAAAATTGCAGACACCTCGATCTCCGACTTTTGCGAGCTTCCGATTGATGAGGCGCATGATTTTTTACTCACGCTCGACCTTTCTGAGCACTCTTATCTAGTTGAAGCTTTTGATCAACTTAAAAACCGACTTCACTTCCTCAAAGAAATTGGTCTTTCCTATCTCTCTCTTGCGCGCTCTGCACCAACACTCAGTGGCGGAGAGAGTCAACGCATTCGCCTCAGCCGCCAACTTGGCAGCGGACTTACTGGATGTCTTTATATTCTCGACGAACCGACGATCGGGCTTCATCCTCGCGACACAACAATGCTTAATAATGCGCTACGCTCCTTGCGTGATCTCGGCAATACACTCCTTCTCGTCGAGCACGATCCACTAACAATGAAAATTGCCGATCACATCATCGACTTTGGCCCCAAGGCGGGCGATCAAGGAGGAGAACTCTGTGCGCAAGGAACACTAGAAGAAATCAAAAACAATCCCCATTCACTCACAGGACTCTACCTTTCTGGCAAAAAATCGATTACGCTCCCTTCCAAAGCCCGCACCAGTGAAACTCATCTCACTATCAAAAACGCCGCGATCAATAACCTTAAAAATATCGATGTCAACATACCTCTTAACACCCTAACTGGAATAACAGGCGTCTCTGGTTCAGGAAAATCAAGCCTTATGGGAGATCTGCTTCAACCCGCTTTGCAAATGCATTTTGCAAGCCGCAGCAAAAGCGATACAATCTCCTACTGCAACGCAGAAATTTCTGGGCTCTCCCAAATCGATAAACAAATCTATATCGCACAAAACCCTCTAGGAGGCACAAGCCGTGCTGACATTGCTACCTACACAGATCTCTCCACACACATCAGATCACTCTACGCTTCGATGGGTCTATCCAAAGTCAAAGGGCTTCAACCGCGCCACTTTAGTCACAACCACAAGAAAGGGATGTGCTTGACCTGCCAAGGACTCGGCAAACAAAAAATCGAACTGCAATACCTCCCTCCAGTTTCTGTCACTTGTGAAACGTGCAAAGGGAAACGCCTCAATCCGATTAGTCTTGAAGTGCTCTACCGTGAAAAAAACCTTGGAGAGGCCTCTAATCTCTCAATACTAGAAGCACGCGCATTCTTTACTGCCATCCCAAAAATCGTCCGTATTCTTGATACACTGATCTCAGTAGGCCTTGGCTACCTCCAACTCAACCGAGAAATCGCCTCCCTATCCGGAGGAGAAGCACAACGCATCCGCCTCAGCCGTGAGCTCGCTAAACGCGCTCGAGGCCACACGCTCTATCTCTTTGATGAACCGACGATTGGTCTTCACTCAGACGATATTGCGACACTCATCCCCATCTTTCACCAGCTCGTCGATAAGGGCCATTCAGTCATCATTATCGAGCACAACCTCGATCTCATCGCCCAATGCGACCACCTCATAGACCTAGGGCCCGAGTCCGGCGCCCACGGAGGCATGATCGTCGCCACAGGCACCCCTCAAAAGCTCTCAAAATCACCTAAATCCTTAACCGGCAAATACTTAAAGCCGATTCTCCTAAAATAGATTTATTAATTACATTTTATTATTAATTATGGTAAAATTTTTAATAACTAATTAAATAAAGGCATAATAATGAGCGCAGTTGATCAATCATATACAGGATTTAATGTAAGACTAGATGGTATAACAGTAGAGGGGAAACCTGTTCACCTGCCCGCAGAAGTTTTAGCGACGATAAATAGCTTTCTCGATCCCAAGACTATGCTAATTACCTTAACTGCCTTGGGAACAAAAAAAGCAGCTGGTGCATCATCATCGGAATTGATTCGTCTAAGCTACAGAGAAAAAAGCTCACTCACCTATTCAGAATTGCAGAGTTATCTCCGATCACAAAACCTCGATCTCTCCTCAGAAAATTTTGCAGCTTCTCTTCAAGATAACCAACAATTGAAAGTGACATCTCTTGACCTTCAAAACGAAACGATCACCTATCAGCAACTCGTCAATATCGCACGCCTATGCCCTCTTCTTACATCTATTGATCTTTCAAACATTACTATGACTTATGGTGAACTCCAGAATGTCGTGCAATTATTGCCTCGTCTTACATCTTTTGATCTGTCAGCAGTCACTATATCTTATAATCAACTCAGAGATTTCATTGATTTCCATCCACGTCTTACTATCACAAAGCTTCCACCGACAGTCATGTCATATTATCAACTGAGAACCATTCTCGATAAATGCCGTTCAGTCACCTACTTAAACCTCTCTTACACGCTAGTTTCTTATGATGAACTTGTTGAGTTCTTAACATTCTATCCCACTATTTCTTCTTTCGATTTTTATAGAAAAGAACAAAGGTTATTGAATGATAATTCCGTCTATAATAATGCCGTTAGTCATTATTCAGAGGGAATTACAAATCATCAGCTCATTGAGCTTATCAGAAAATTTCCAACACATATAAATTCTCTTCATCTACGCAACGACTATACTCCTAATGAATTCACTGAAATCATTAGCCTATTACCCCACCTGACTGAACTTCATTTAGGGTTCAGTGAGGGCTTGCTATCAGACTTTAGCTTTTTGGCTCCTCTAACACAACTCCGCCATCTCTATCTATCTGGAAACTGGACACTTGGTAATCTCGATTTTTTATCGACTTTTACCCGTCTTGAAACTCTTGAAGTAGAAAACTGTCACGCCCTATCAAACATTAATTTTCTAAACTCTCTTCCGAATATTCGCCATCTCAATCTCTCAGGTTGTATGCACGTTCAAGATTACTCTCCTATTTATTCTCGTTCTAATCTTGTGTATCTGAAACTTAGAGCTGTACCAACACTTGATATTGAACTTGAAACCGTGCCTTCTTCTCTACCTAATCTTGAAACCTTGTGTTCTTCCCTACCTAATCTTGAATATTTCGTACTCCCCAAAACTTCAGCTGAAAGCATCAGGCACTTAGGTCGTTTAACGAAACTCCATCACATTGTCGATTTGAGTAATGAACCAAGTGTTATTGACGAATCTAATTTGAGAAGTATCTTTCCTAATCGAAGCATTGAAAGGCCTACAGACTATAATAAATATTTTTTGAGCGGATATATGATCGGACCCGCTCCAACTAATACAAATTAAAGGTAATAAAATGAGCGCAGTTAATCAAACATACACAGGGTTTAATGTAAGACTAGATGGAATAACAGTGGAGGGTCAGCATGTCCACTTGCCCGCAGAAGTTTTAGCGACGATAAATAGCTTTCTCGATCCCGAGAGCATGCTGAATGTCTTAACTGCTTTAAAAACAGAAAATCCAACAGGTGCAACATCATCAAATTTGATTCGTCTAAGCTACAGAGAAAAAACCTCAATCTCTTTTTCCGAATTGCAATTTTATCTTAAAGCGCAAAACCTCGATCTTTCCTCACCCAATTTTGCAAGTTCGCTTCAAGATAACCAACAATTGATAGTTACATCTCTTGATCTTTCAAATGAACCCATTACCTATCAGCAACTAATCAATATCGCACGCCTATGCCCTCTTCTCGAATCTATTGATCTTTCAACAGTCACTATGTCTTATAATGAACTCACTAATTTCATTGATTCCTATCCACATCTTACTATCACAAAACTTCCACCGACAGTCATGACTTATGCTGAGCTCATAAAAATCGTCGAGAAATGCCCTAATCTCACGTCTCTAGATCTTTCTTGGAATGCTATTTCAGATGTTGAACTCTCAAAAATCGTCGAGAAATGTCCTAATCTCACATCTCTAAATCTTTCACATTGTGAGCACATAACTGATGGAAGCTGTCTGGCTTCTCTGAAAAAGCTTTCAAAGCTCAACCTTTCCTATTGCTTAGACTGGCCAGATCATAATATTAATTTCTTACGCTCTATGAACACTCTTACTGATCTTAATCTTAATGGTCACTGCAATCAAACCGATTTGAGTTATTTAGGATCTTTTACGAAGCTTACTCACCTTCATCTTCAAGATTGTTACAAAGTTATAGATCATAGTTTTCTAGAAAATTTAAAAAACCTCACCCATCTCAATCTCACTAGGTGGAAAAACCTAACTAATATTAGTTTTTTATCTTCTTTCAACAATCTTGAGGAACTCAATCTTTCTCAATGCGAGAGCATAATGGATTTCACCCCTATTTCATCTCTTAAAAAACTCAAAAAGTTATATATGTTTGACTGCCGAGGAGTAACAAATCTTGATTTTCTAATCCCTTTAACAGAGTTAACCTTACTCTGCCTTAGATGTTGTTATCGCGTTAGAGATTTAAGCCCTTTATCTTCTTTAAAAACTCTCGTTGATCTAGATCTATTCAATTGCCAACAAATCAATGACTTTAGTCCTTTATCTAATCTACGGGAACTGACAAAACTTAATCTTGAAAATTGCCCACAGATCAAAGAGTATAGTTTTTTATGCAAGCTTACCAAGCTTTCATCTCTATTTCTCAAACTTTCATCTCTATCTGTTCACGGTTCAGAGCAAATAAATTCCCCAGATCGAGATCTATCAGCGCTTAAAGAATTATTAAAAAGAGGCGTTAAATTAGATATTGAGTTGCCCGCTGTTTCAATTGAAAATGAAACTGAAGTTAAAAGAATTTCTCCTTTCTTAATTGCAACTCTAATTATTCCTACTATATTCTCTGCTTTTACTGCACATCAATTGTTTAAAAAGCAGCCTGTATAAAAAAAATAATTACGCAAATGTTTTTTAAAAAACCGGAGTTTTTAGAATTACTTATTACTATTAAATGCGCTTTTCGCTACAATCTATCGCAAATAATTAATAGAAATAAAAGAATGTTTATAAGAAACGCTGAGTCTACTGATAGCAGCTATAATATAGAAAATTTCGGGTTGTCTCGTCATACGCAAGATAAAATTAATTCCCTGTTAGAGCCTCAAGAAATTTATCAATTTCTATTTCTATTAGGACAAATAATCCAATCAGGACCTCAAACGATTCAGGGTATTCAAAATGCGTATCTTCAGAAAAAATCACTCAATTACATTAGATTAATTTTGTATTTAAGCACGCAAGGCTTAGATCTTTCTTCTCCTGATTTTTTACAATCTGTTGGAGAAAAAAAGTTCATTAATCTCACTGATTTAGATCTCTCAAACTCAAATATCACGCATGAAGAGTTAAGCAATATCGTCGGTCTTTGTCCAAACCTCACTTCTTTAAACCTGAGCGGATGTACTCAACTCGTAGATACTAATGATTTATCTCCTCTGAGTAGGCTAACAAAGCTCAGTCTTGCGGAGTGTGTCAATATCGTTGATCTACAATCTATCGGTTTCCTAACAGAACTTACGGACCTTAATCTCACAAATCTTTGGAAAATACGCGATGGGAGCTCCATTGCTTCTCTGACTAGACTCTCTACCCTTAATCTTTCACAATGCCTGCAATTAGAAAACATTGATTTTTTACGCTCTACTACAAATATTTTACGACTCTCTCTTTATGCAGGTCTTTCTATTACTGATTTTAATCCAATAAGTTCTCTTAATCGACTTACTTTCCTCGAACTCTCAAAATGCAACTACATTTTTGATATTTCGTTCTTACAACCTCTCAATCGATTGACTCATCTTTACCTGAATGAATGCAAATGGATCCGTTTCACGAATGCTTTGTCCTCACTAACAAATCTCACCACACTTCATCTACATTTCTGTACGAATATTTATGACTTTAGTTTTTTAAATTCTCTGAATCGACTCACTGATTTCGGTTATTTAGGCTGCCATTATTCGCCTCCTCCTCAATTTCTAATGAATCCATTTCTTGCACCCCCTCCTGTACACCGTCCTCCTAAAAGAGCAAAACTTGCTCTTGGTGGGTAAATTTCTTCCAATAATCATTAATTTTTGATTTTTCGCTGAAATATTTCCTATGATTCGTTAAGGTCAGATTAAATATGAAAATTATGAGGATCTTATGGCTCACCCAATGATGTCGCGCAAGAAAATTGCGGTTTTTTCTATTGTTCTGTTTTTTGCTGGCTTGGTATTTCTAACAGTTTTTGGCGGCTGGTGGCCCGGTATTATGCTCGCCGTAGGCTTACCTTTATCACTAAGACAATATCTTCTCGGCAGACGCTATGATATGTGTGTGTCTCTGTTTGTTTTTCTCGGTGTTTTTATCACGGTTCAATTTGATATCGCTTGGGAAATCATTTTGCCCGTTATTTTTACGATTGGCGGCGTTTATCTTTTAGGTCGTGAGCTTATCGAATTTCGCCAGATAACAGAAGATGAAAGCGAAGAGGATACTAATCTCGAGATTGAAGATGAAGAAAAGAAAAATCAGAAGTAAATGATTCCCATTGCTTCACGCACTTCTTTGAGTGTTTTTTCTGCAACTGACAATGCTTTTTCTGTACCTTTTGCAAGCATTTTCATCACTTCCTGAGGATCAGAAGCAAACTCTGCCCGTCTTTTGCGGATTGGAGAAAGAAACTCTTCTAAAACTTCGAGAAGATGTTTCTTGACGATAGAATCTCCAAGGCCTCCTCTTTTATAATGTTTTTTGAGCTCTTCTACCTTTTTTTCATCAGGATCAAAAGCATCGAGATAGATGAAGACGGGATTGCCTTCTACTTCACCGGGATCTTCAACGCGCAGATGATTGGGATCGGTGTACATCCGTTTCACTTTTTTTGCGAGTGTATCAGCAGGTTCGGAGAGATAAATGCAATTACCGAGCGATTTGCTCATCTTCGCTTTGCCATCGATGCCAGGTAGGCGCGCGATAGGCGGAATAAGTGCTTGGGATTCAACAAGAACATTACAGTTGTAGGTGCGATTGAAAGTACGTACAATTTCATTGGTCTGCTCGATCATCGGTCTTTGGTCTTCACCGACGGGAACAAGCGTCGCTTTAAAAGCAGAAATGTCTGCTGCTTGACTGACGGGATAAACCATAAAGCCTGCGGGGACGCTCTCTCCATATCCCTTTTGTAGGATTTCTTGTTTGACGGTGGGATTGTGTTTAAGGCGATTCCAGGTCACGAGATTGAGATAGTATTGGGTGAGCTCAAATAGTGGAGAGATCAAAGATTGAATGAAGATCGTCGTTTTTGTGGGATCGATGCCTATGGCGAGGTAATCAAGAGCAACCTCTAGGATATTGGCACGCACTTTTTCTGGTTCTTTGGCATGGTCGGTTAGCGCCTGAGCATCGGCGATCATCACGAACTGGGTGCATTGTTCTTGGAGTTCGATGCGCTGTTTTAGTGAGCCAATATAGTGACCGAGATGGAGAGGACCGGTGGGCCGATCTCCTGTGAGGACGATGTCTGAGCGTTTGACCATAAAATTTTTCCTTTAACTCGAGATTATAGGCTATTTTTAAAGAAAGGACTCTTTCTTTAAAGAGAAAAATCTCCTAGACTCAAATAATATTACCGCTAAAAAGCTTTTTTATGCAGCCGATCTTACCACCCAATGAGAGCGAAGTCATTAAATCTCTCGGCCCATACCAACTGATTCGCAGTTTGGGGAAAGGGGGCATGGGCGAGGTGTTCCTCGCTTTTGATCAGATTTGTGAACGTTATGTCGCATTTAAACAAATCCGCGATGATTTGCGTAAATATAAACGCATGCACCACCGCTTCCTTAAGGAAGCGCGCATCACAGCAACTTTGCACCATCCCGCAATCGTGCCGATCTATGCGATTCATATCAAACATGAAGCGGTTTACTACACAATGCCCTATATCGAAGGGCAAACACTTAAGCAAGTAATTCGCGATACAATCTCTTGTGAAAAAGAGAATGGCCCCCCTCATTCAATTGGCAGCTCAATCCCCCATTTAATCCGCATCTTTTTGCCTGTTTGCCAAGCGATCGCTTATGCACAATCGCGCGCGATCCTTCACCGTGATATTAAACCTGAAAATGTACTGATCGGGAAATTTGGAGAGGTGATTATTCTCGACTGGGGATTAGCGGAACGGATTGATAATCAAAAGAATGACCTCGAGGAGATTGAAGTTACTGATGAAGAAGACTTAACTACTCCAGGTAAAGTTGTTGGCACCTTAAACTATCTTGCCCCAGAGCGCGCAGATGGCAGCAAGGCAACAGTATGCAGTGAGGTGTATGCATTAGGCATTATGCTCTATCAGCTTTTGACTCTCCAAATGCCATTTAAGCGCAAGGATCTTAAGCATTTTCAACTGGTGTGCCAAAAAGAAACGTTGCAAAATCCTGCTGAAGTTGCTCCTTACCGCGACATTCCTCACTTTCTTGCTAAAATTGCGATGAAGTGTCTCTCTAAAAACCCTGAAAAACGCTACCAATCTGTTGAAAAATTGATCGCTGATTTGGAAGATTATATTGAAGGCAAACCCACATGGGCTCATATCCAATCGCTCAAAATCGAAGAAAAAGAGCACTGGGAGTTCCAAGAAAACGTCTTAATGACAAAACAATCTGCCATCACACGCAGTCCGAATGTGATGGAATGGATGAGTTTGATGATTTCCAAAGAGGCATTTCCAGGCAATGTCAAGATCGAGGCGCGCTTCACTCTTGATCGAACCTCTCATGGATTGGGTTTTTTACTCGGTGTTTCGCGTGAATTTGAAAATGGTGGTTTTGAAAAGGGTTATTGTATTTGGTTTAGTAGAAGTGGCGTTAGGCTATTTCGCTCAAACGTTGAGGTTGCTCGAGTTTCTTCAACGGAGATTCATCCTGACAAACCGATAGAGATGACCATTGAAAAGCGCGAAGGAGAACTGCTGATCTGCATTGACGATCTTCCTCCTTTCACATACACGAGTCATATGCCTTTAATCGGAACACATCTTGGGCTGTTGATGCGCGATAGTAACTTTACACTTCACAATTGCGATGTCTATCTCGGTGGACAAAATGTGATGGTTAACTGCTTGCGTATTCCAGATGCTTTACTTGCGGAAAAACACTTTGAAGCTGCTCTTGAGGAATACAGGAGAATTGCCTTTTCTTTTCCCGGTAGATCTGAAGGACTCCAAGCTCAATTTCGAGCAGGCTTAACATTGATTGAGCAATCGATGCAACTCAAGCGCGGACGAAAAAAAATCTTTGATCAAGCTCTGAAAGAGTTTGATCAATTGCATGATACACCCGGAGAACCTTTAGAATACCTAGGCAAAGCGCTTGTCTACAAAGCAGCCGAAAATCTTGAAGAAGAGATGAAATGCTTAGAACTTCCTCTACGCAAATATCCCCATCATCCCCTATTACCCATTCTCAAAGAGCATATTCTTTTTAGATTGCATGAAGCAGCGGGCGAAAACCGACTAACTGCTTACTGTTTCGCGCTACTCACTCTCTCGCAACTTCCCAATCTTCTTCAAGACAGGGAAAATCAGCAACTGATCGACAACTTAAACCACAACATGCAACCGCTTTGGTTTTGTCCTGAATCTAATGATCGCAATATCATTGCCGCGAAAATCGCCTTTTGGCTCGGCAAGCCGCGCGTCCTTCAAGAGCTCATTGAAAATAATACTGATGAAGACCCCTCTTTCCATGATCTATGCGTCTATCTATTGCTCAAACTCAACTGCCAACATTTGATCAAAGAAATACGCGACCCACATCTCTCCTTTGTATTAAAAAGCGATGATTTAAAAGAGCTTATCAAGCTGCCTCACGGGC
The DNA here is from genome assembly GCA_021772335.1 of Chlamydiota bacterium. GTDB lineage: Bacteria > Chlamydiota > Chlamydiia > Chlamydiales > Rhabdochlamydiaceae > JAJFMD01. The sequence goes on along the minus strand of JAJFMD010000005.1, from coordinate 124,318 downwards.
CTTATGCATGGCGTAGCGCACGCTATCTCGTCGAAAAATTTTTATATAGTAACCAAACTGATCGCATTCTTCCTCTACTACCTCTTGTTGAAAAGATGAATTTAACATCTGAAGAGCGGATACAATTCAATGCGATCAAAACGCTAGCAGAACTTGCAGCAGACCAATCTCTAGACTACTCCACTGAACATATTGAAGAGTTTTGGGACGTTAAGCCACAACAAGCTTTGATGAATGCTTACTGCGCAGCTAAAATGCTCGGTCCTGAGAGAAGCCTTTCATTTTTCTCTCCCCCATCCGATGCTAGATTCCCTCCTCTCACTTCTCTTTTACGCGATTTTTTACATGGCAAAATAGACCTAGATGGAAAGTGGTGGCAAGGAGCATTTTATTATGAAAAGAGCAAACTTTTAGATCAGCTCCTCCTCTTCTACCGCTACACTAATCAGCCTCTTGAAGAAGAAAAAATCAAAAAAAGACTCAAACAACTAAAAATTATTTAACATCTCCATTCTATTTTCATGAAATACTGGTGTTTTCAAACACTTTCACATAAAATGCTTCGCTAAATTACTTAAGGATATTTGATGGAAGAGCTACCAAAAGCATATGAACCTCAGGCTGTAGAAGAGAAGTGGTACCGCTTTTGGGAAGAGGGTAATTATTTTCGTGCCGATGCTAATTCAGATAAGCCTGCCTATTGCATCGTTATCCCTCCCCCCAATGTCACGGGCGTTCTCCATATGGGACACGCTCTCGTCGACACTCTTCAAGATGTGATGATTCGATTCAAGCGCATGGATGGCTTTGAGGCGCTTTGGGTTCCTGGCACAGATCATGCAGGCATCGCGACACAAACTGTCGTCGAAAGAAGGCTTCTTGCTGAAACAGGCAAAAGACGCACAGAGTTTGAAAGGGAAGAGTTTTTAAAACATGTCTGGGACTGGAAAGAAAAAAGCGAACGCATAATTTTGCAGCAGATCAAACAAATTGGCTGCTCTTGCGACTGGAGCCGCTTGCGCTTTACAATGGATGAAGGGTGCAACCGCGCTGTGCGGACGATTTTTAAAAAGCTCTTTGATCAAGGGTTCATTTATCTTGGCGATTACCTCGTCAATTGGGATCCCGTAACGCAAACCGCTCTAGCTGATGATGAAGTAGAATATGAAGATCGTGAAGGAGTTCTTTACTTTTTTAATTTCCCGATCGATGGCAGCGACGAGGTCATTCCTGTTGCAACGACAAGACCAGAAACTACCTTTGGTGATACGGCTATTGCAGTGAATGAAAAAGATGAGCGCTATAGCCATCTAATTGGAAAAAATGTGCGCCATCCCTTAACGCAACGATTGCTTCCAATTATCCATGATCCATTTGTGAAGCCTGAGTTTGGGACGGGTGCTGTAAAGATCACTCCCGCTCATGACCATAATGACTATGAAATGGGATTGCGCCACGATCTACCGATGATTACGATGATGACGCCTGATGGCAAACTCAATGAAAAGTGTGGCGATTTAGCCGGCCTGTCGATGAAAGAGGGCCGCGCGCAAACAGTAAAAAAACTCACCGATCTAGGCCTTTTCATCCGCACTGAAAAACATCCCCATCGCGTTGGTCTTTCCTATCGATCTAAAGCGGTCATCGAGCCCTATTTATCCAAACAGTGGTTTGTGAAGCTGTCTGCTTTTAAAAAGCAGATGCGCGATGCTGTTGAAAAACAAAAAGTACAGCTCATTCCTAAAGATTGGGAGAGCACCTATTTCCACTGGATTGATAATCTGCGCGACTGGTGCATATCTCGTCAGCTCTGGTGGGGACATCGCATTCCGATTTGGCACGATAAAAACAATCCGGATAATATCCTCTGTTACGATGGAGAAGGCGTTCCTCCAGAAGTGACTGCTGAGCCCGATCGTTGGCTGCAGGATCCCGATGTATTAGATACCTGGTTCTCTTCAGCACTATGGCCTTTTTCAACACTCGGTTGGCCAGAAAAAACGCCTGAGCTTGCCAAGTTTTATCCCAACAGCACATTGATAACCGGTCACGACATTCTCTTTTTCTGGGTCGCACGCATGATTATGATGGGCGAATACGCTCTTGATCAAGTTCCTTTTCCAGAGAGCTTCTTGCACGGTTTGATCTATGCTAGATCATACTGGCGCGTTCTCGATGGAGGATCCATTGCTTACGTCAATGAAGAGGAACGCAAAGCATTCGATCTCGGTGAAAAAGTACCAGCTGATGTCCATGCTAAATGGGAAAAGATGTCCAAGTCCAAAGGGAACATCATCGATCCACTTGAAATCGTTGAGAGTTATGGCGCTGATGCAATGCGCATGGCACTCTGTTCAGCAGCAACACATGCACGGCAAATTGATCTCGACCGTCGCCGTTTTGAAGAGTTTAAAAACTTCGCGAATAAAATGTGGAACGGCGCGCGCTTTGTATTTATGAACCTCGAAGATCTCACCGGTGAAGAGCTCTCGAAGGGACTCGATGAAAAGGCTCTTACTTTAGAAGATCGCTGGATCCTCTCCATGCTCTCACGCACGATCAAGCAGATCCGCACCGATCTCGATAAATACAACTTTAGCTACGCAGCACACCTCGCCTACGACTTTTTCTGGAAAGAGTTTTGCGCCTACTATGTTGAGAGTGTTAAACCTGTACTCTTTGGTAAAGCGGGCGATGAGATCCAACGCAGAAACAAACAAAAAATGCTCGTTATTGTACTGTGTAGCGCAATCAGACTGCTCCACCCCATGGCCCCTTTCATTACGGAAGAGCTTTTTCAACGTTTGAAAACGCGCTTTGGCACACTTCAATCTGAGCAGTGCGATCCCTATACCGCTGAGACGATCACAGCATTAAACAGCGCAGCGTGCATCGTCAGTCCTTACCCTAAAGTGATTGATGAAAATGCTATCGATGAAAAAGTTGAAGCTAGCTTTAGCCTAATCAATCAAATCATTTCACAAGTGCGGACAATTCGCACCGACATGCAAATCCCCCCAGGAGTTGCGATTGACCTCTATTTAAATATTGAACCGAGTGATCCAAGCTATCAGCTAATCGAAACAAATCAAGTGATGATCCACTCGCTGGTAAAAATCGACAAACTACTTCTCAATAGTGCAGAGAAGCCGCAGGGATTGATCTCAACAGCTCTCGTCGAAAAAATCGAAATCACTGTACCACTTCCCGACGCACTGCGTGAAAAAGAGAAGATGCGCCTTGCCAAAGAACAAGAAAAGCTCATCAAGCAGCAAAATCAAACGCAAAGTCAGTTAGCTAACGAAGGATTTTTACAAAAAGCGCCTAAAGAGCTGATCGCTAAACTGCAGCACAATCTCGAACAAGCGCGCACGCAACTTGACGAGATCAGCAAACGGCTTGAGCATTTATGAACCTTCCCTCTCCTCAAGAGATCATCAGCCTCTTTCCTGGCCCCAACAACATCTCTGATAAGCGCAACGCTGCAACAGCCATTCTCAATGGAGAAGATCCCCGCCTTGCACTCATCGTAGGCCCCTGCTCGATCCACGATCCTGATGCTGCACTTGATTATGCTAAAAAACTCGCCGAGTTACAAAAACGACTAAGCCATTGTTTTTTGATCATGCGCGTCTTCATTGAAAAGCCACGCACCACAATTGGCTGGAAAGGTCTCGTCTACGATCCGTTTCTCGATCAAAGCAATGAGCTCATACCTGGCATAGAAATTTGCAGAAAACTGCTCTGCGCTATTGCACAGCTTGATCTTCCAATTGCAACAGAGTTTTTAGATCCCCTGCTGACGCCCTATTTCGAAGATCTCATTACTTGGGGATTTATTGGAGCGCGCACCTGCTCATCACAAATCCATAGACAGCTGGCAAGCCGATTGAGCCTACCGATCGGTTTTAAAAATGATGTCGACGGCAATATTGATCGCGCCATTGAAGGAATCATTACCGCGAGATCGCCTCATACTTTTCCAGCTATTAATCTCTCAGGACAATTACGCAGGATCACATCGCGCGGTAATGCCAATGCACACCTTGTTCTGCGCGGTAGCGACAAAGAAACAAACTATGACCCCCTCACCCTCTCATTCGCTCTACAAAAACTCTCCGCTGCTCATTTATCTGAAAGCCTCATTATTGACTGTGCTCACGGCAATTCCAAAAAAGATCCAGAAAGGCAAAAGCACACATTTATCTCAATTTTAGAACAAAAAAACCGCGCGATCCGCGGTCTCATGCTTGAGAGTTTTCTGCTTGAAGGAAAACAACAATCCGCGATTAATTTTGGACAATCGATTACAGATCCCTGCCTTGATTGGCAGACGACAGAGGCTCTGATTCTTTATGCCGAAGAGATTCACTCGACACTCTCAATCTCGTCGTAACTCCCCTTCTCTATATTAATTAAGTTGACCCAAAATTGATGTTCCCAAGTTAAATAGATCTCACCATCGTCCAAAATCATCTGAGCGCGGTAAGCGATAATACCTTTTTTTTCCTCATACTCGGGATTGAGAAACTCAAAGCTTTTGTGCCCCCAGCTATGTTGAACCGGATACTCAAAACGCCCCTCTGTAAAATCACCATAAATCAGATCAAAAACAATGAGAGGATCTCGCTCAAGAATCTCTTCTGGAATTTTCCACTCAATTGTAATCAGTTGTCCAAAAGGAGGATTATCCTGTCTCGGATCGGGAGATCCAACAAACGTGCTCGCAAGATAGCGCCTGTCAATCTGCTCTCTCTGCACATCGAGATAATAATGACTACAGCCTGTACACACAAGAAGCAACAAGAACCTTTTCACCTACATACCCATATGCTAACATAGATAAAAACGATCATAGCGTATGACCAAGAAAGATGCAGCAGTTGTTGGCGTAATTTTTTCAGAAGAACGTGATAAAGTACTTTTGATTAAACGAAGAGACATTCCCGTTTGGGTGCTTCCCGGTGGTGGGATTGATCCTAATGAAAGTGCTGAAGATGCGATTATCCGAGAAATGCACGAGGAGACAGGCTATCACGTACGGATCAAACGAAAGTATGCTGAATATCTTCCCGTCAATTGGCTCACGCGCCTGACACACGCTTTTGAATGCACGATTAAAGAGGGAAACGCCTCCATTGGCTCAGAAACTCTCGATGTCAAATTCTTTCCACTGTCCGAACTTCCCAAAATGCCCCCCCCCTACTCTATATGGATCGAAGACGCGCACAGCAATCAAACAAATCTCATCAGAGAAAAAATCCGCGGCGTCACCCACTGGAAGCTGTTCAAGCTCCTGCTCCAATATCCCCATCTCGTCAGCCGCTTTCTCCTAACAAAAATCGGCATCCATTGCAATTGCCGGGATTAGATCATGTTTTTCGGATCGATGTGTCGATCAAACTCTTCGGCTGTGAGATAGCCGAGGGCGAGCGTTGCTTCACGTAGGGTGATTTTTTCTTCGAACGCTTTTTTGACAATTTCAGCAGCTTTCTCATAGCCGATAATCGGATTGAGCGCAGTTGCGAGCATGAGGCTATTGTTGAGGTGCTCTTCTATTTTCTGATGATTGGGTTTAATGCCGTTTAGGCATTTATCGGTAAAGTTTGCTGTGACGTGAGCGAGAAGCGTGATCGATTGCATCAAATTGTAGATGATTAAAGGCTTAAAGACATTGAGCTCAAAATGGCCGAGAGATCCTGCTATTCCAATCGTCGCATCATTGCCCATTACTTGAGCAGCTACCATTGTCATCGCTTCACACTGAGTTGGATTCACTTTGCCAGGCATGATTGAGGAGCCCGGTTCGTTAGCAGGCAGAATAAGCTCGCTAATACCGCAGCGCGGTCCAGAAGCGAGAAGGCGAATATCATTCGCAATCTTCATGAGTGAGCACGCGATTCTTTTGAGAGCTCCGCTCATTTCTACAGCGGCATCATTCGCGGCAAGCGCTTCGAATTTGTTGAGAGCTGTAATAAAATTCTCACCCGTGATGCGAGAGATCTCTTTAGCAACATTTTCTGCATACCCTTCGGGCGTGTTAATTCCTGTGCCAACGGAAGTGCCACCGAGTGCGATTTCAGAAAGAGGCGGAAGCGCTTTTTCAACAGCACTAATCCCCTGCTCAATCTGGCGCGCGTAACCGGAAAATTCTTGTCCGAGAGTGAGCGGCGTTGCATCCATACAGTGCGTGCGCCCCATTTTTATTATCGAATTAAATTCTTCTGCTTTAGCTTGTAGAGATTGATGAAAGTAGCGCAGTGCGGGAAGGAGATACTTTTTAATTTCAGCTGTTGCAGCGATGTGCATTGCTGTAGGAAAGACATCATTGGATGATTGAGAGCGATTGACATCGTCGTTAGGATGAACGGGCTTCTTAGAGCCGAGCGGTTGATCAGAAAGCTCAGAAGCGCGATTAGCAATTACTTCGTTGACGTTCATGTTGGTTTGGGTGCCCGAACCGGTTTGCCAAACAGGCAGCATAAAATGTTTATCGAGCTGTCCATCGATGATCTCATCACAGACTCTATCGATCAGCTTCCATTTATCTTCGGTAATGAGTTTAGATTGAAAATTAACACGTGCGGCTGCTTTTTTCACAATACCGAGTGCGCGGATGACATTAATCGGCATCTTCTCATTGCCGATTGGGAAATTTTCTATAGCGCGCTGGGTCTGTGCACCCCAGTACTTGTCATTTTTAACGAGAATTTCACCGAGCGTGTCCTTCTCTTTCCGATACTCTGTCATCACACCTCTCTTCTACTTTGTTATCTGGGATTTGAGAGTATTCGTCAATAGATGAGGGCGCTATTGCGAACTTGCTAAAGAGTGAATCTCTTCTGATGTCAGTTCTATAGGTTTTGCTGCAAAGCTTCGCGTTCCCAAAAATAAGGGATAATCAATCCGACCTTCTCTCATCGAAGCGGTTATCGTCTCGATTTTCCCTTTTAGCTGCTCGAGCGCAGGAGTTGTCATCAAGTGCAGATAGTAATAAAGGCGATTGCCTAATAATTCAAAAGGTTGAGCATTGATCCCCCAGTCATTGATAAGTTGCTGGCAGGTATCTTTAACCTCATCGTAGTTTTTTACAACTTTTTGAAATTGGACAACTTCCTGCGCCTCTCTTTGTTCCTCAAGAATTTCTGCTTTAGCAATCTCATAAAAAACCTCGGAGCTAAACCAGAGCTGGATAAATTTTACAATTTTTTTATCAACATTATCTTTTGGGTTTTTAATGAGCTTTACAAGTTTATCAGTAAGTTTGAATCGATAATTAAAGGCTACTAACCGTTTCGAAAGAAGATCTTTTAGCTCATGCCATGTTTTAACAAAAAAGGCAACACGAGCAGGATCGTGGTTTTCAAGTGCTTTTGCTATCGCCTTCTTAATCTTTGTTCGAGGTATCTTATAGATAGGCTTAATGACTGCTGCAGGATTTTGAATAGATAGGCTTGCTCCTCTATCTATGGGATAACCTAAAAACGTATAGCCAGTAGAACTCTCAAACTCCTTGGCAACAAGATTGTCGGATTTTTCATATGAAATTAAAAGCTCGCAATAAAAACCAGCTGCTTTAGATGATCCCTTTTCTTCCTTAACACCAGCGCACAATTTCATCCTAATGAGATGATTAGCTACGCGAAAAAATTGCTGAGTGACGGCGCGCACAATGATCAGCTCATCAATTGATAGAGGAGACAAAATTACAGAGACAACCTCGTCGGGAAGAATGCGCTTCTCCCCAGGAAAAGGGGTCCATTTAACTTCTGGTTTCGTAAAGGTTGGAATCATCCGATGATGAGCAGCGCAAATACGAAAGCAAAGAGAGCAAATGACTCCACAATACCTAAAGCGACAAAGCATTTACCAATGATCGCTGGAGTTTTTGCTGAGGCTTGGATTCCGGAAGCAGCGCATTTACCCTGATAAAGAGCAGAGAAAAGCAGCGCAAAACCAACAGCAATACCAATACCAATTCCTGAAAGAGGAGGAAGTACTCCTGCTTTAATGTTATTGCTCATCAAAATCATGAGAACAAAACCGTAGATCGACTGAGAAGATGCTACAGCAGACATACCAATAAATGTTCCGTGATTTTCTTCAACGCGACTCATGACTGCGTGAGAGGCCATCCCCGCAATACCACACCCAAGTGCACTACCAATACAACCAAGTCCTAAGACAAGTGCTGGTCCCACCATACTGAAATCCATTTTTTACTCCTTTAAGTTATGATTTTTTAATAGGTCGAGTTAGTTTTTTTAGAGGATCAAATAAACGTCCTCCCCCTTCGTAGCTAAAGTGATACCACTCGATAAAGTTAAGACGCAGGCCATGAATTACACCGCCCATTACGCCGAGCAAGATGTTAACCCCGTGGCCAAGTACAATGACGAAAATTCCAACAGCGAAACCAAGACTTATACCAATATCATTAAATGTACGTGCCATGATTGAGCTCGCTAAGGCGAGCGCATAGAGGCGTAAATATGAGAGCACATCGGCAAAAACCGTAACGACATTGGCCATCTCAGTGATTCCACGGAAGCCGCGCTGAATGAGAGAGAGTACAAAGACAAGACCGAGCCCTGCATAGATCATCTGCAATCCGATTTCAGTCGCTGCCGGTTTATCCATCCACCCGAGAAAATGAATCAATGATGTCGCATTTAGCATAGAGGGAAAATAGAGGTAGCCGCCGATCATAAAGAGTAGCCATCCTAAGTTCGCCCAATTGCGTCTGAGATAACGTATCATTGATAAAGAGAGGTGAATCACTCCAATGAATAAAGAAAATTCAAGGAGGATTGCATCGCTAAATTGATTGAGCGCTTCATACCTAAGCTCTCCACCAGCTGTAGGGACAAGTGTCGTGACAAATTGATCACCGGTTTGAGCTTCTTCAAGTAAGGGATATTGGTGAATCCATTCATTATAGGTGTCATCTTTGAGTCCAATATGGTATTCGCTCTTTTGAGCTGAGAGATAATGCAACACTGATATTTTGCTGAGCCAAGAGGTGCGATCGATCTGAATACCAAAAAAGGAAGAGGTTAAAACTCCCCAAATTACACAACTGACAGAGAGCATGATCAATAGGTTAATCAGCCTTTTACCGATTCCTTTTATATCAGAGAACTTAAACTTTAAAAATAGACCGAGAGTGAGGTAGAGCAAACCATACCCGCCATCAGCAACAATCATCGCAAAAAAGAGGATAAAGGCCCATAGTACCCAACCCGATGGATCTTTGTCGCTTTTAGCAGGGATATCGTAGATTTTGATTAAATCTTCGCCAATCTGATTTGTTCCTTTATTTTCGAGACAGGTTGGAATGCGATCGTGCTTTTCAATTGCAACCGGTTCACAATAAACAGAGTTCTCCTCAATCAAGCGATTAAGACTTTTAATTTTGTTTTTTGGGACCCACGCTTCGACAGCAAATAGAGAGCTTTCTAAAGGCAAGCTGACCATTTTTTTGCTACTAACTAAGTGAAAGTCATTGAGCTCTTGAAGTAGTACTTTACGCAAAAGATCAAGGAAGCACGCCATTTTTTTCAGCTCTTGCTGCTTAGTTTGAACTTTTACTCGCACGTTAGAGCGCTGCTCTTTTAGCTCACCAAGGGGATGTTCAATTTGCACTTCAATCATCCCTGGATAGGAGTGCATTTTGAGATTGATTGTCATGAAGTAATCGAGATCGTAGGCGGTACCGATATAGATGAACTCATCAGTAAAATCGTGACCGTCTGTTTTAGAGGATTTCATACAAAAAAACTGAATTGTTCGATTCCCTTCCTTTTGAATATAATCGAGATCTTTTTTGCTAAAATCTCCAAATACAGCGATGCGTGCAATCTCTGCTTCAAGCATGCGCTCCTTTTCTGATAACTGTTCAATTATGTGATTAAGAGATATGATTCTCTCTGTTGTTTGCATACCGAGTTCATGAATCGGCAGTTCATCAACTTGATCAGCAACGGGTTGCTTACGCAAGATTTTAATCGCTTCAAAAAGATCGTGAATGTGTTTGGGCTGTGTTGTCTGTTTTTTTGCTGTGGGAGAAATAAATTCAAAAATCCCCTCTTCTTGAGCTCTTTCAAAAAATGGATCGAGCTCTTCATGTGGACCAATAATCACGTACTTCATTAAATCGACAATCATTGCGCTCTCTCCTCTAACTCATTTTGCTCAATCTTCGTCTTAGCAACTTTAGCTTGAGCAACAGCAGCGAGTTGTTGATCGCCGAGAAAGATTTTGATTTTACGGATAGACTCTTTGGCACGTGGAATCATGATCTTTTCGAAAAGATTAACGCGGATAGAGACATCGCGCAGTTCCTTTTCTAAAATCTCTTTTTTTTCTTCTAAAACACGCACTTTTTCTCGTATATTCATCAGCTCGCGTACATCTTCTATTGCAAAATCAAGCCAGAGTGGAGCATCAAATAGAGAGTAGCTCACCTCAGGAAAAAGAGCCTGAAGAAATCGAGGAAGATCAATCCCTGCAATGTTTTCCATCTCTTTTTTTACTTCGAGTACTTGGGTGGATTCCATCAGTTCAAATGCTTGACGATCAGAGAACAACGCGGCATACCTTCGCGTTTTTTTTATCATTTCGTCATAATGCTCAAGACCTTTCTTAACCTCTTGAGATGCCTGATTAACCTCAATTTGCAAGAGCGCTTTTTTTAACTGGAGTGTGGGAAGATAACGTTGCAATTGGGCAAAGCGATGCTGCTGAGCTCTAAGTTCGGTTTTGGTCAATTTGATCTTTGCCACAGTTTATCCTGCTTTTGGCCAGTACTTATCAACTAGAGACACTTTAATTCCCACCTCATGCTTATCAAAACACTCAGCTAGAGTTTTCCATCCGAGATCAAGAGCTTCTTCAAGAGGGATATTCACTTGCAAATCCATCATACGCGCTTCAAAAAGCTCGGAGAAATTCAGCAGTTTTTCATCCCACTTTGACAGCTTAAATCCCATGCTTTGGCGCTCGCGCGATTTTTTAGATTCGGAATAAAGACGAATCTGCGCATTCGCAACATCTCCATGATCTTCACGTGTGACTTTACCAATCACTTGTTGCTTTAAGCGCGATAGCGAACCAAACGGATCAATCCGTCCTCCATGAAGATAAAACTGCCCTTCTGTAATATATCCGGTGTTGTCAGGAATAGGATGCGTGACATCGCCACCAGGCATCGTCGTTACTGAGATGATCGTGATCGCCCCACTGCCATCAATATCGACAGCCTTTTCATAGCGCGATGCGAGGTCAGAATAGAGAGAACCAGGATAGCCGCGATTAGATGGAACTTGATCCATTGTAATCGAAATCTCTTTGATCGCATCGGCAAAAGCGCTCATATCAGTAAGAAGGACCAGCACATTTTTATCTTGTATGGCAAATTTTTCAGCACAAGCAAGAGCCATATCAGGAACGAGCAAACATTCTACAGCGGGATCAGTAGCTCTGTGGATAAACATCACTGTTTTATCCTGAGATCCGGATTGTTCGGCGTTATCGATAAAAGCTTGATAATCATCAAAGCGCAAGCCCATACCACCGATAATTACAACATCAGCATCAGTTTGATTAGCAATACGCATTAACAACTGATTGTATGGTTCTCCCGCTTGAGAAAAGATCGGTATTTTTTGTGATTTAACAAGGCAGTTAAAGATGTCGATCATTGGGATATTTGTACGCACTTGCTCACGAGGAATAATGCGGTTTACAGGATTGAAAGAAGGCGCTGCAAGCTCAATCTCTTCACCAGAAATCGCTGCGCCTTTATCTATCGCACTTCCCTCTCCACTAAAACGACGACCAAGCAAGTTCTTACTAAAGGTTGCACTCATTTCCCTACCGAGGAAAGTCACACGATCATTAGTTGCAAGTCCTCGCGTATTTTCGAACGCTTGCAGCGTGACAAGTTCTCGATCAAAACGTAAAACCTGTGCATAAACCGTGCGTCCATCGCGCTTATGAATTTCCGCGAGTTCACCAAGGCCTACTGCCTTAGCACGCACTGTAATCAAATTGCCGCGCATATCGAGAATGCGATCGTATACTTTTTTCATTTTTTATCCTTAGCCTAACAATCTAATTATGTTGTTCAATCATTTGATTAATCCGCGAATAAATTTCTTTGTATTTATCCGATTTAAATGGCATTGAATTCATATTTTTAATTTCACTTTGCAACTCGAGGAAAAAAGAGCGCGCTTCATCTTGTGTTTTAAAGTTAAATGATAGATCAAAAACGCGGTTTACTAACTCGAAAAGCGGAATCTGTCTTTCTAAAGAACAATACGCATCGACAGAGTCGAAAGCATTTTGCTGCAAATAGCTAAACTCATACAGTTCCCCTTTGAGATAAGTTAACATATCTTGCATGGGGATCCCTTCCACACCAACAACTTCCATGCGCTTCCCAATCTCATCACTTGCACATAAAGTTTTTAATGCTCGAGTCACTTTATCTCCCCATCCCTCAACTCTTAGTCCAAGTTCATGAGCGACATCTTCAACATACTTACTCCAAGAGATTAGAGGATCGATTGCTGGATACTTGCGCGCATCAGAACGCTCACGTGACAACCCTAAAAATGCACCGACAACAGCAAGTGTCGCTTGTGTCACAGGCTCTTCGAAGTTTCCTCCTGCTGGAGAGACCGCGCCACCAATTGTTAATGAGCCTATTTGACCATTTTTAGTTTGCACCACTCCTGCACGCTCATAAAAAGCGCTAATACGAGAGCCGAGATAAGCAGGAAACGCTTCTTCACCAGGAATTTCTTCCAAACGCCCTGACATCTCACGCATTGCCTGTGCCCAACGCGAAGTGGAATCAGCAAGCAATAGTACATCGAGTCCCATTTGACGGTAGTATTCAGCAATAGTAGCGCCGAGATAGATCGATGCTTCACGCGCTGCAACAGGCATCGAAGAGGTATTGCAGATAATGACCGTGCGATTCATCAAAGGTTCGTCATGTTTAGGATCGCTGAGCTCAGGGAAGGTGCGTAATACTTCAACAACCTCTCCTGCGCGCTCACCGCACGCCGCAACAATCACAATATCAACATCAGAATATTTAGAGAGGTGATGCTGGAGTACGGTCTTTCCCGCGCCAAATGGACCTGGCGTACAGAAGCTTCCTCCTTTTAATACAGGCAACTGAGTATCAATGATTCTCTCACCTGTCACCATCATGCGGGTCGCTTTAACCTTTTCACCAATAAAAATTGGCGCTTTAATTGGCCAGCGCTGCACCATAGTGAATTCATATTCACGGCCATCGGCATCAACTGCTTTAGCAACAACCGTATCCACGGTATAAGATCCCCTGCTAATGATCCATGTGAGAGTTAAATCTGCCCATCTATCAAAAGGAACCATGATTTGATGTTTGAAATGTCCTTCCATCGTAGAGCCAAGTGCATCTCCACGCGTCACAACATCTCCAACTTTTGCTTCGGGTTGATACTCCCATTTTTTCGTGCGATCTAGAGCTGAGACATAAATACCACGCTTTAAAAATAATCCCACTTTTTGAGCAATGTCTTCCAAAGGATTTTGCAAACCATCAAAAATCGAAGTTAAAAGACCTGGTCCTAATTCTGCTTCGAGCAAATTCCCGTTGAACTGAACATGAGTGCCTAAAGAGATACCGCGTGTATCTTCAAAAACCTGCACTTTAGCTTCATCGCCTTTGATTTCGATCACTTCAGCTTTCAAGGCAAGATCTCCCACTTTTACATCAGCGAGCTCTCCTTGTCTGATCGCTCCATCAAAATTGACATAGAGCAAGTTTCCAAAAGCCTTAACGACAGTACCTGTCGCATTATTATTACCCATAATTACCTAAAAACCTATTGCAGAGAGATTATCGAGTACCACATTTCCTTTATCATGATCGAGCTCGTTTGACCATTCGACAAGCAAGAACTTAACGATAAAAGATAAAATATAATCGATTGAAAAAAGCGGATTTTCAACCATCTCTTCAATCCGTTGAAATTTAAATGTTAAAAATTTTTGATAGCGTTGCAAGGGATTGAGTTGAGAAGGGTAAAACAGCTCCTTGAGTTCATGATACTCCGATGGAGGCTCGAAAACATCACTATCTTTTTGCAGTAAAAGATAAGCGACGAGCGGATCAGAAAAATCCTCATATTGCAACTCTTTGACAAGATCCCGCCCCATCATCTTCGAGCGAAATCCCAACAAAACAAGTCTTATCTCCCGCTCAAACTTCAAATAATCGCGTAAAAACCCCTGAGCGTTTTGAATTTCAGTGACGAAATACGTCGCAATGACTTGAGAAAAATTCTTAATGCGCGCTTCTAAAGACTCGTGCTTTTCTAAAAAATCTAAAATGTATTCAGGCATTCCTTGAGAGTGAAGAACAACCTCATCAAGCTCTGACTCGTTTAAATTTCCACGCCAGTCAAGAGGTTTCCCTAAAAACAGAGCACGCAAATTGATAATATCGAGATAGCGCCTTAAGACAACGGTTTGCTCCATATCTGTCTCATTAAGATTGTCCTCTAAGCGATGAGAGAACTCAGAAAAATCGATATCAGGCTTTTCACCGATTTGCAATTCGGGTAGAGAGGCCGCCAAAAAGTAGTAGTTTGCCATGACATCTCGTTAGGTTGCATTTGCAAAGATCATCTCGCGAAAATCGCGTCTTATAAAGTTAGCTATCATCTCTTCTAAAGCACTATCAGAGATGTCGAGGGTAATTTGATCATCATGCAATTTCACTTGAACTCCTCCGCCAATATTACTAACAAGAACGCTTTTCTCTTTTAAACGTGCGACAATCGCATTGAGCAGCAACTTGTTAATTTCATCAGGGGAAATTTGAGAAGAAATATAAGCACTTAAGTCCGTCTGTAGACCTTCCTTTTCGATTGCTTCAATGACAACTTTAATTAGATTAGCAATATCTTTAGGATCTCGTGCGCTTTGTGAAACGAGATGCTTTAGCTCTGGAGAGAAGAGTTTTCCCTCAATTGTCTGCTTTAAAGAAGCGACCGTTTGCTGATAAGCTTGCTTGAGAGAAGAGCGAAAAACTTGTTGTTCTCTACCAATTGCCGCCTTAGCCCCTTCGACTAATTCCTCAGCATGCTTATGCGCCTTGGATACGATCTCATCAGCCTGCTTTTGCGCCTTAGACACAATTTTTTCAGCTTCCTTTTTCGCGGGCTCAAGAGTTTCTTTTTTTAGGATGTCGGCTATAATCCGAACCTTATCCTTTCCACTTTGTAATTCTTTCATAAACAGTCGCAGTTAAGCAAAATATGCATTATTTATCCGCTATCCTCCCTTATTTTTCAACCGAATTCTCCCCTAAGAGGGATGAAAAACTACAGAGAGACAAAGAACACGGAGATTTCCATTGCCATACCAGCACTGGAAAAACCACTCCCCTGCAAAAAAAACAGTCCATTAGCAAGCTCTTTATTTCACACTAAGATTCCCAGAAGAAGAAAGCATGTTTATCTGCTATTTTTTTGGATTTTCTAAAAATTGTTGCGAATGCTGCTAAGATATGCGATAACTAAAAATTGAAAACCATGGGGTAAACCAGATGCGCTATCTACTCATATTTTTATCGATTGCTACAATTGCTTTAGCTTCACCCTATTCACATGACGAGCTTGCTGAAAAACAATCCTCTGTGAATAATCTTTACTCTGCAGGATGTGGAGCGGAAGATGGAGCAACAACAGCAATGGCAACCTCAATGCTCGGTTGGGGACTGGGACTATCAGCGGGCATCGCGATTCTCGCGGCGTCTCTGCATCAGAGCACTGGCTCAAATGGCCATTCTGCTCATTGCTGCGCTCCCTAACTTTCTCACTGCAAGTTATACTTATTTTACTCCACCAGCAGACTGGCAGCTAGCTAATCCAAAGGATCTCTCGCCAAGCGTTCAAATTTCGTTTTTCGCCAAAGGCAAAAGTGGTTTTATCCCATCGATCAACCTCGCCGTTGAACCAACTGATCTCTCTCTTTCCGACTATCTAAAAACAATCAAAAAAATTCATGAAAACAATCGGCAAAATCACTGGCATGATCTTGGACAAATCCAAACCGAAGCGGGCCTTGCTGCACTAACTCAGCTCGATACGACTACCAAGTGGGGTGCTGCGCGATTAATGCAACAAATTATCATTCGCGATAGTAAAGCGTATATTCTAACCGTCGCTGCTTTAAAAGAAGACTTCCCCTCATACTATCAAGTCTTTGAACAATCGTTACGCTCATTTGCAATCACAGGCTCGATGCTACAAACACTGCCTCAAGACGATTATCGTATAAAAAAAATTGAAAACCTCGCCGGCAACGTAGAAGAGATAACCCAAACAATCCAAATAACTTTTCCCGAAAAAAGCATTCCGTGGCAAACAGCTCTCGTCTCTGAGTGTTTAAACCTAGACAAAAACCTCTAATTGCAGTATTAATTTTGCATCATTTATCTATGGGTAAGCCGTGAAAGCAATCGTTACATCTAGCCTCATCTTTTCTCTCCCTTTTTTACCTCTAGCAGGCAGTCCACTAGCTGAATCAGATCACGTAATAGAGGAAGTCACAACTCAAGAGATTCCTGCAGCAGAGCAAAGCGATGCAACTATAGCTGCGGAAAGCGCACCAATTGAACCAACAGGACGCGAGCTCTTTGAGCCTGAACCTGATGATGAAATGGAACTCATCGAAGCAGAAGGCGAATTTGACGTTGATGAGCTTGAAGAAACTCCGAGAGAAGTTGGATCAATGACTTTCGACCCTTATGCATCGCAACGCAAAAGGCAAACTCGTAATTTACTTTTAGCAGCAGGAGCTGCTGTAGTTGCAGCGATTGCAATTGCTTTTGCTCCTAACAATAGCGATAAAAATGTTCCACCAGGCTATGGAGAGAACAACAAGTAAAAACCACTCCTAATCCTAGACAAAATTTCTGTTTTGCATTATTAATTTTGCGTTAAACGACAGAAAGAGGCCATTGAATTGTGAAAGCATTCGTCATAACAAGTATTATTTTTTCTCTCCCATTTCTACCTCTTGCAGGAAACCCCATTCCTTATTCTCCAGAAAATGAAGAAATTGCTTACGAAGAACAACCTGTTGTTGCGCCTCAAACAGAAGAAGCGCTCGATGAAGCTGCCAAGCAAGAATCAGAGAAAGCTCCTGTTCTAGAAGATCAGCCTTCCGCAAAAGAAATCTTAGACCCTAATAAGCCTGATCCACTTGAATCACCCACCGAAGTAGACGCTACATCTGCTGATGAAATCCATGATGTAGAACAACCAGATCAAGCTGACGCAACTGAAATTTCAAATGAAGTCATTGCAGAGAAACAAGAAGCTAAGAAAAACACACGATTTAACAATATTCTATTGGGCATTGGAGGAACTATCGTTGCGATCATCGCTATTGCACTAGCCTCTAGCCACAATGGACGCGATGCAAGTGAATGCAACAAAGAATTCCCTTGCGCGCCTTAAGTCTTCTACTCCTTGCTGTGTCTTGCTCAAGAGAGCCATCACATTGGTCGATGATTCCAATGACTCACGCTGGAGCAGAGTTCCAATCAGTAAAACTATCCTACACTCATCCTCGCTATTCTAGAAGCGTCCAACTCGAGTATTTACTGCTTCCAGATAGCACTTCCCTGTCTCTTATCCTCCAAGGGCCTCCCCTCTCTTTTGATTCCGATACGCATCAAATCCCCTTAAATATAACAATCGCTGATCAAATAACGTCAAGCATTCAATATATTCGCGAAGGAGGCCAACGTATCATCTTCGATACCGCCGTACAATCCACAATCACTGAAGCTCTTTTAAGTGATCAAGAAGTGATGATCAGCTTTGCAAAACACCAACTTATCATCACTCCCGAATCATTTTCCAAACTCTATTTCTCCAAACGCTCTCCATTTTTTCATCGCCATATAACTGAAAAGCTACAATTATTTTAAACTATCCTCTATGATCAAGAAATCAGAGGAAATCATATTCCAGATGTTGGAATGATCTTTAATAAACCGAGGAATAGTCATGGCAGAAAGTAAGCTCGATCAACTTAAAAAATTAACAACAATTGTTTGTGACACTGGGGAGATCAACGAAATCCATAAATATCATCCAACAGATGCGACAACCAATCCCTCATTGATTTTTGCCGCTTCCAAAGAAGACTCCTACAAACCTCTGATCGAAGATGCTGTTTCATTTGGTAAAAAATCAGGTAAATCCAAAGAAGAACAAAAAAAACTCATTCTCGATAAAGCGTTTGTTAACTTTGGCATTGAAATCTTAAAAGTTGTTCCAGGTCGAGTATCCACTGAAGTAGACGCCCGCCTTTCCTATGATGTGCAAGCAAGCATTGATAAAGGACACTTCCTCATCTCCCTCTACGAAAAGGCTGGTATCGACCGTAAACGCGTCTTGATTAAACTCGCCTCAACCTGGGAAGGAATCCAAGCTGCCAAAGTCCTAGAGAAAGAAGGAATCCATTGCAACATGACGCTAATGTTTTCTCTTCCCCAAGCAATTGGCTGTGCTGAAGCAAATGCAACACTCATCTCCCCTTTCGTCGGTCGCATTCTCGATTGGCATAAAAAAGAGACAGGAAAAGATTTCGCTCCAGAAGAAGATCCCGGCGTCAAATCTGTGACAAAAATATTTAACTACTACAAAAAATTCGGGCACAAAACACAAATCATGGGAGCAAGTTTCCGCAACGCTGGAGAAATCCTAGAACTTGCTGGTTGTGATCTTCTTACGATTGCCCCTAAGCTCCTTGCCGAGCTCTCTGAAATGCAAGGCCCTGTCGAGCGCAAACTCGATCCTGCAAAAGCACAATCACTACCGATTGAAAAGATCAATGTCGATGAAAAAACTTACAGGTTCATGCTCTGCCAAGACCCAATGGCAACCGATAAACTTGCCGAAGGGATTCGTAAGTTCAGTGAAGACATCGAAAAACTCGAAAAGAACTTCGAAGCGATGATGTAACAACCAGCTTTATATCAACTCTCTGATTTCTTTTTGAAAGAATCTTGCAGATAAGCAATTTCTAATTGTGCGTATAGATTATTCTTGCTGTTGATTCTGGAACTGTTGCATGATATGAATTAATAGTATTCTTTGCATTCTAACACTTTGTAATCCTTGCATTGCTTCTCTAATTGAAGGATTTTGCTCTAATATAAACTGTGCTTCTTGCGTATGCGCTGACCCGTGCGAAGTATTCTGTTGTCTACCATGAGGATTTCGATCTATTTTAAACTCAATTAGCTTAATTTTGATCTTGTTCTTCCAATTATCTCATAATAGTCGTAGAGGAAGTCTTAACGTCCTCTGAATAAAAGTTTCCTGTTCATTACCACTAAGATCTTGCCTTAACTCACGTATCACGCGTTGATGAATTCTTTCCATTGCTTCTATCTGAGATGAATCTAGTTCACCCGAAGATCTATCACGTCTAATATCACGCCTTAATTCTAATCTAATGCCAGCTTCAAGATCATATGCCTGTAAAAAATTTAGCATTTGATCTTGAGAAATCTTATAATAGAATCGATAATGTCGAATAGATCTAGATATCCATTCGTCCATTTCTTGATTTACTGCAGATTCCCATGCAGATATAGGTGCATGACTAATTCTTCTGATAGAGTTATTACTACCATCATTATTGCCAGGGTTGGATCTATAATATGTGCCGTATACATCATGACAGCATTTTATATATGCTGAAGCTGAAGAATGCATGAATTTATTTCGGAGAATATTTTGCTTGAGAAGATAGGGGATTAAATAGCGGGGAAGATCTTGTTCAAAGAAGGAATATTGCCAGCGATTTTCCGTGCTGCCAGCGATGCGATACAGCTTGTCTAGCTCTTCTCTGTCATTGCCAAATCCGAGAACTTCTAATAGCTCATACATCCCTTCATCGTTATAGAGACCACCTTCTTGCGTAGTGTTTAGTTCTCGGAATTTCTCTTTAAGAAAATCCAAAACAGTTTGGTAAATGAATTCAGGAGTATAAGATTGAAAAAACCTCTGTACAAGAGGTCTGACTGAATAAGAATTTAAATCAGTAATAGAAGAAGGGATACTGTCACCAGATTCGGGATCATTTAAATAAAGGTAAGCTCCAGCCTTAACTTGATGACGATAGACCATTGAACTTTCAGAATTCGATCCGTATATTCGTTGAAAAGCAGCATCTAAGAGTCCTTTTTTCCTCTCTTTAAGATGATCGAGAATGTAATTGCCAGTAGAAGGATTAAGCGCGTCTTGCATCCGTTTTACCCGTCTTGCAAGTCCATTCTCACACCCTCGCACAAGATCAGCTCCCAAAGTTCCATTGAGGACGATTAAAGCTTTTTCCACCGAATCGTCCGTAACCCTTGATTGATCTTGATAGACAATCTGCGCAACGAGAAGCTCGAAATTTGTAACCGCATGATCGACCATGGGTCTACCATAATATTCACTAGTTGAGCTTAAGTTATAATAGTTATTAAGACGACGGTTAAAGTCGCGCATGAGATCGTTGACTCCCTCCTCATAACCAGACGTCCTAGCAATGATACGGCAATAGGCGGAGCTGCTCTTTAATCGATCGAAAAGCTTAGAGACATTTTTGTGGGTTATATTTTCTGTATATGTTGTGAATGGGTTTCCTTCATAAAGGGCTATAACTTCATCATTACTAAATTCGTATGTTTCGTTTTTTTCAATAACGGGAAGAGTGTAGTCTCTAAGAACTCTGATGCATAGCTGCTGACTCTTTTCCTCGATTTGATTGATCGAGGGCAATCCTCCTATTTCTTCGTCCAATGTTGCAAAGTGCGTGGGGTCTCCTGAAACAAAACGGTAGATTTCTTGGAGAATACCGATTTTGTATTGTTTCATGTAGTCAAGTCTGTCAACGCCCAAAGTTTGGAGATGTTCAACGCCCGCTGAAAAAGTAGAACATTCTGTAAATTTGAGTATCAGTTGTTTGAGTTTAATCAACTTATTTAAGGAGGGAGAAATCGCTTCAATTTGATTTGTTCCTAAATTGGACCGATAGGGATCAGCCTCTAGAAATGTTTTAATTCTTCCATTTGAAGATCGCAAACCCAAATCGGCATAGATCGTTTCGATTTCAGCTTTGTAAAAAGCTCGTTCAGGATGATCATGGAGGCAGAGGGAGAAAGCTTCAAAGAGCAAAGCAGGTTGATTTGCTGGCAGCTTTTTTAATCGTTTAATCATCGCTTGTGACAAATTCAACGGTGATCGGAGAATTTCTGAATTTGATTTTTGCCCGAGTTGAATGTATTCTCCATCTCCGATAAGCCCCTTAAAAATCAATTCGATATCATCTTTCCATCGAATGTTTTTATCGAGGCTTCTATTAAGCTGTTGTAATTGCTCTTTGCTCAAAACAAAACGGCTCTCCCCCTCGTAATTTCCACTAACTATGTCATTATTACGGAGAAGCAGGAAAACGCTGTAACCGAGCAAGAGATTATCCGAAACCTCAATGTCAACTAAAGAGTCAGATTGGGTAGAACTCTCATTGACGATCCTGCTCTGATCCTGTCTTTTACTGAGAATTAAAAATGGAATACCAATAGCTGCAGTAGCTGCAGTACCTATAAAGATCGCTGCAAATATAGGAGCAAATAATGCTGTAAAAGTGGCCGCGACAACTGCAATAGCTATTGTTGCAACGATCATAGCAATTCCAGCAGCACGATAACCTTTCTGTTTTGTAGTCAAAGGAGTTATTGCTTTTTTATGTAGATTTTTCGCATTTGAATGAGTTGAACGTTTAACTGTAATCGCGTACTGATCCTCTAGATTTTCATCGATATTAGCGCAATCGATTAAATCACTAAAATTATCGCCTAGTTTTTGAATGCCTTTTTCTTCCTCTAGAATCTCATTATACAATATTTCAATTTCTTCAGGCCTTTTAGCTCGAACTGTCTTTAAATCTAATTGAGGTCGAAAGTTTACGATTTTCTCAACTTTTCTCTCCGCAAGAACTCTTGCTGCTAAATGATCCGCTTGATTTCTGATAGCGGCAAACACGCGGGGTTCGTCATCATCTTGAGATTGAACGATGTTGTTTTGCTGACAGAATGTTAAGTAATTCTCTTTTACAGTTTCTATTCTCTGTCTTAATTGTCTTTTTTGAGGGTCTAAGGGAGGTGTATTAATAGAGGTAACCGTAAATCGCAAAAGTTCTCTGAGAATCGGATAGGAACCGGTATCATGGTTAGTATCTAAGAATCCCTGATTGGATACGATTTCTTGAGTGCGTGTATTAAGTTCCTGTTCAATATCAAGAACTTGAACATAAGAATTCGCTGTATTTGATGAGCCACTATCATAAATATTATTAGAAAAACTCAAACCAACTACCTTTTTCTACATTTTGTGGAGGGATAATACTATATTTAACTATTTCTCTAAAGAATAAAAACAAACCCCATCTTTAACAGGAAAAAATATTTTCAATTAAATAGATTGAGCTTACTAAACTTACTATTAGCAGTATCAATTGAAATTCAAATATTTAGAAATAAAAAAAGCGCCTCATTTGAGGCGCTCTTTTACTTAGAACTTTAATGACATATCTCTTAGTCAGCGAATGAGAACTCAAGTTCTTCTTCTTCTTCTTTTTCGAGATACTTCTTGATACGTTCATTGTACGCTTTAAATCCTGTACCACCAGGAATCGTGTGACCCATGATGAGGTTGGATTTGTAATCGAGAAGATAATCAGTACTTCCAGACACTGCTGCTTCAGTAAGAACACGCGTAGTTTCCATAAAACTCGCAGCAGAGACAAAGGAGTCTGTGCTAAGCGATGCTTTGGTAATACCGAGAAGAACGGGCTGAGCTTGCGCAGCTTTACCACCTTCTTCAATGGTTTTTTTGTTAGCGCGATGGAAGTAACGCTTATCGATATCTTCGCCGTAGAGGAAAGTCGTATCACCTGGATCGGTAATGCGCACTTTTTGTAGCATCTGACGGACAATGATCTCAATGTGCTTATCATTAATGTCTACACCTTGGAGGCGATACACTTCTTGAATCTGGTTTACAAGATACTTTTGTAGCTCGCGTACACCGCAAATATCAAGAATCTCATGAGGCACAATCAAACCATCTGTTAACTGTTGACCTTTAACAACACTATCTCCGCGTTGAACAATTAAGTGCTTGGTAAGTGGGAGAAGATGTTCTTCTTCCATTCCAGACTCTTCATCACGAATAACGACAATACGTTTTGATTTTTGCACACCACGGAAGTCGACGATACCATCGATTTTTGCAATCTCTGCAGCATCTTTTGGCTTACGTGCTTCAACAAGCTCAGCAACACGTGGCAATCCACCAGTAATATCCTTGGTACGAATTGCGCCGCGTGGCAAGCGAGCAAGGATCATCCCCGCTTTAGCAGAGCTGCCCTCAGAAACAGAGATATAAGCTCCTGATGGAACGACATATGTACCAACAAGCTCTTTAAAGTCTTTATCAGCATAAATAGCGATCTGAGGATGTAGCTCTCCGCGATGTTGTTTAACAACAAGCTCGGACTGACCGGTTTGTCTGTTTACTTCGCGATGAGTTGAAATCCCTTCAACAAGATCTTCATATTTCACAAAACCAGGGCGTTCGCAAATAATCGGAATAACGTGCTGTTCATGCTCGGCAACTTTTGTCCCCTTCTTCACATTAGAGCCATCCTCAAAGAGCATGTGTGTACCAATTTCAAGATTAAAGCTTTGGAGTGGCTCAATCGATTTACTCGAGAGCAGTTTTTTATACTCTTCAAGCTCACGTCCTTCATCACGTACGATATGGAGAGAACCGTTTTTATTGAGAGCGACCCATAGCCCATCTTCATTTTGTACAGTGCGCATATCATGATAAATCATAACACCATCAAAATCAGCTTCAAGAACTGGAGACATAGCTGCAGCGGCAATACCACCCGTATGGAAGGTTCTCATCGTCAGCTGTGTTCCAGGCTCACCAATTGACTGAGCAGCAATAATACCAATTGCTTCTCCAAGTCCAATCAGGCGACCATTAGCAAGATTTAATCCATAACATTTCGCGCAAACACCACGACGTGTTTCACATGTGAGAGCTGAACGGATTTTAAGATTGTCTATACCAGCATCATCAATTGCTTGTGCTTGCTGGTCAGTAAGAACATCACCAGATTTAGCAAGGCATATTGAACTGTCACCAGGCTGATAAACATCATCAACAACAGTACGGCCGAAGATACGATCTCTAATTGGAACCAATTCTTCTTGACCCTGCATGATCGGAGCAACCTCAACACCATTGAGTGTGCCACAATCAATTTCAGTAACAATTACATCAGAGGCAACGTCAACGAGACGACGTGTTAGATACCCTGAGTCAGCAGTTTTTAGGGCGGTATCGGCAAGACCTTTACGCGCACCGTGAGAAGATGTAGAATACTCAAGAACGCTCAATCCTTCGCGGAAGTTTGAGGTAATTGGAGATTCCATAATCTCACCTGACGGCTTTGTCATCAATCCACGCATCGCACCAAGCTGCATAACCTGAGAGCGGTTACCACGAGCACCGGAATCGATCGAGAGGTAAAGAGGATTAAGCTCTTTATCTTTATTTAATTTGCAAATCAGTTCAAAGACGTCATCAACGAGTTGGTCAGAAACTGCTGTCCA
Organism: Chlamydiota bacterium; assembly: GCA_021772335.1. Lineage (GTDB taxonomy): Bacteria > Chlamydiota > Chlamydiia > Chlamydiales > Rhabdochlamydiaceae > JAJFMD01. The sequence goes on along the minus strand of JAJFMD010000005.1, from coordinate 99,552 downwards.
AATCGCCACAATTTTAGAATGGCGCTCACCTTGTGTGATAATACCATCTTCATACTGCTTAACAACCTGCCTAACTTTTTTATTAGATTCTTCAATAACCTTCGCTTTATGCTTTGGGATGCTAATATCGCAAATACCAATTGATGAAGCTGCTTTAGTAGCATAGGTAAAGCCGAGATATTTGAGTTTATCTAGAAGTTGTACAGTCTCTTCAAGTCCAATAAATTTGTAACTCTTTAAAACGAGATCAGAGAGTTTCTTCTTACGTAGAACGTAGTTTTGGAACCCAAGATCTTCATGAATAATCGTATTGAACACAACTCTTCCTGGAGTCGTTTCAATAATACCGCTTGGTAAGCGCAGCTTAATTTTTTCATGAATCCGTATTCCCCAACCAAGGTCATCGCGTCTTTTATTCTCTTCAGTTTCAATGCCCCAATTGTGACTACCAGCAGAAAGAGCAAGAAGTACCTCTTCTGGATCAGCAAAAACACGAATCTTTTTACCTTCTTCCTGGGGATCAAATACTGGATCAAGCATCAAGTAATAAAGCCCCATAATCATATCCTGAGAAGGAAGTGCAACAGGTTTTCCTGATGAAGGGAGGAAAATATTATCCGGTGCCATCATCAAGACACGCGCTTCAATTTGTGCTTCAACAGAAAGCGGTACGTGTACGGCCATTTGGTCACCGTCAAAGTCCGCGTTAAATGCCGTTGTTACAAGAGGGTGAATGCGAATCGCTTGACCTTCGATCAAAACTGGCTCAAACGCTTGAATACCAAGACGGTGCAGTGTTGGTGCACGGTTAAGAAGTACAGGGTGTCCTTTAATGATCTCTTCGAGAACATCCCAAACTTCATCTGCCTGTCTCTGGATCATTTTCTTAGCTGATCGAATTGTGTAGACATAGCCAAGATCTTTAAGCCTTTTAACGATGAATGGCTCAAATAACTCGAGAGCCATTTGCTTAGGAAGACCACACTGATTAAACTTAAGTTCAGGTCCAACAATAATCACCGAACGACCAGAGTAATCAACACGTTTACCTAGTAGGTTTTGACGGAAACGTCCTTGCTTTCCTTTCAACATCTCTGAAAGAGCTTTTAAAGGACGATTACCGGCACCCATCACTGGATGACCGTGACGACCATTATCAAAAAGAGCATCAACAGCCTCTTGAAGCATACGCTTTTCATTGCGAATGATTACATCAGGCGTTTTAAGACGCAAAATTGCTTTTAGTCGATTATTACGGTTAATTACTCGGCGATATAAATCATTGAGGTCAGAAGTTGCAAAACGACCACCATCTAATGGAACAAGAGGTCTTAGATCAGGAGGGATAACCGCAACTGAAGAGAGAACCATCCATTGTGCTTCATTTTTAGAGTTGCTTAGACCTTCAATAATCTTCAGGCGTTTAGCAAGCTTCATACGTGCTTGCATAGATTTAGTTTTACGCAATTTGTCTTTCAATTCATCGACAAGAGCAGGAAGATCTTCAGATTTTAAAAGCTCTTGAACAGCTTCTGCTCCCATTTTTGCGACGAATGAATCTGTACCCCATTTTTCTTGAGCTTCACGATACTCGTTATCATTGAGCATCTGCTTCTTTTCAAGAGTTGTGGTACCAGAATCAGTGACGACATATTCTTCGTAATAAATAACGCGCTCGAGATCATTGGCAGACATACCAAGTACATTCCCAATACGAGAAGGCATTGTCTTAAAAAACCATATATGAACAACAGGCACTGCTAGATCAATGTGTGCCATCCTCTCACGACGTACTTTAGATGTCGTTACTTCGACACCACAGCGGTCGCAGACGATTCCCTTGTGTTTAATCTTTTTGTACTTTCCACAAGCACATTCCCAATCCCTTGTAGGACCAAAGATCTTTTCACAAAACAGTCCACCTTTTTCCGGTTTAAAAGTTCGATAGTTTATAGTCTCAGGTTTTTTGATTTCTCCGCGAGACCACTTATTAGCAATTACATCGGGTGATGCAATCTTAATAGTAAACTTATCAAACTCGGAATCGTTAAACTCCTCGTACATGCAGCTCTCCCTTTGGGGTTTTATCGACTGTTATTTATATATTTAGAAACTATTAGCTTCATCTTCACCTTTTTCTGTTTTAACATCTAAGCACAAGCCTTGAAGCTCCTTAACTAAGACATTAAAAGACTCAGGCGTTCCAGCACGTAATGTGTTATCGCCTTTGACAATCGACTCGTATATCCGTGTTCTACCCGGAACATCATCTGATTTGACCGTCAACATCTCTTGTAAGAGATAGGCAGCACCATATGCCTCTAACGCCCACACCTCCATCTCTCCAAATCGCTGGCCACCCATTTGTGCTTTACCTCCTAGAGGCTGCTGAGTAACAAGTGAATAAGGACCAATTGAACGTGCGTGAATTTTATCAGCAACTAAGTGATTAAGTTTGAGTATATAGATGTAACCTACAACTACACGATTATCGAAACGCTCACCTGTGCGTCCATCAAATATATGCATCTTTCCATCAGTAGGAAGATTGTGTTCCGCCATCATATCCCAAATGCGATCTTCAGGAAATCCTTCAAATACAGGACTCTTGACATAGATACCGCTTTTCTTTGCAGCATAACCAAGATGCGTCTCAAGTAACTGACCCATATTCATCCGCGAAGGTACACCTAACGGATTAAGTACGATTTCTACAGTTTCTCCATCTGAAAGATAAGGCATATCCGCTTCAGGAACGATATTTGATACAACACCTTTGTTTCCGTGACGACCCGCCATCTTATCGCCCACTTGCAATTTGCGTTTCGAAGCAATATAAACTTTTACCTGGCGAATGACACCGGGATCAAGTTCAACATCTCCTTTACGCATTTGTTCAAGCTGGGTTTTATGATCCATTTCAAGTTGCTTCAAAGCATGAGAATGCTTGAAAAGAATCTCTTTTAAAGAGTCATAAGCGTCATTTTGCGCCATAATCAAGTCTTCAATATTCTCAGCTTCTAGCGTCTCTAACATATCTTGGGTAAATGTATCGCCTTCATGAATGATCACATCAGCAGTCTTACGATGCATAATCGCACCAGGAGCTAGTTGATCTAAAAGCAAAGCTCCAAGCTTTTCATGAAGCTCTAAAATGAGCTCGTGCTCTTTAACACGGTATTCATGCTGAACATCTTTAATGCGAGATGCCTCTTCAACAAGTTCATCGTCAGTTTTAGACAACCGATCTCGTCTACTAAAAACCTTAACATCCATGACAACTCCCGTTGTTCCAGGAGGAACAGTAAGAGAAGCATCTTTGACATCAGCAGCTTTTTCACCAAAAATAGCACGTAATAAACGTTCTTCAGGCGCTAGCTCAGTTTCAGTTTTCGGAGTAATTTTTCCGACAAGAACATCACCCGGTTTAACTTCAGCACCGACTCTGATAATTCCATCTTCATCGAGATTAGCGAGAAGCTCTTCAGAAACATTTGGAATGTCCCTAGTAATCTCCTCTTTGCCAAGCTTAGTATCTCGAGCAGTTAATTCAAATTCTTCGAGATAAATCGATGTATAGTAATCTTCCTTAACGAGTTTCTGAGATATAAGAATCGCATCCTCATAGTTGTATCCACACCAAGGCATAAACGCAACGAGAACGTTTTTACCTAAAGCGACTTCACCACAACTAGTTGAAGGGCCATCAGCAATGACATCACCAGCAAATATTTCATCGCCAACGCTACATAGAGGCATTTGGTTAATGCAACTACCTGAGTTAGAACGAATGAATTTTCTAAAATCGTAGATTTCCTTATGTAAAGGATTGTCCTTAGATGCAATAATTACCTTATTTCCATCAACATATTCGACAGTACCGTTCTCTCTAGCAACAACAACAGCGCCTGAATCACGCGCAATACGCGCTTCAAGACCTGTTCCAACAATTGGACTATCAGGTATCAATAGAGGAACAGCTTGACGTTGCATATTCGAACCCATCAAGGCGCGGTTAGCATCATCGTGCTCAAGAAACGGAATCAAACCAGTAACAACAGAAACGAGTTGCTTAGTGGAAACATCCATATGAGTCACTTTGCTCGTATCCATCTTAGATGCTTCGCCACGATAACGCACCCAACAGTCTGGCTCAGAAAACATGTTATAGTCATCAAGTTCTGCTGATGCCTGCGCAATAATGCAATTCTCCTCGAGATCGGCTGTCATGTATTCAATTTCTTCAGTGACAATACCATCACGAACAATGCGATATGGTGTCTCAATAAATCCAAACTCGTTGATCTTTGCATAACTCGAAAGCGATGTGATCAAACCAATATTCGGACCTTCAGGAGTTTCAATAGGACAAATACGGCCGTAATGGCTTGAATGAACGTCGCGAACTTCAAATGTTGCACGATCGCGATTAAGACCACCTGGTCCAAGTGCAGATAAACGACGTTTATGCGTCAATTCAGCTACAGGATTCGTTTGGTCCATAAATTGAGAAAGCTGAGATCTTCCAAAGAAATCCTTTAGAACGCCTGCAAGACCTTTAGCTGAGATAATTTTACCAGGAGTTAATGTATCCGAAGAAAAATCAAATAAGTTGATACGTTCTTTAATGATTTTCTCCATGCGAGCTAATCCAATACGGCATTGGTTTTGCACAAGTTCCCCTACAGAACGAACTCGGCGATTAGCAAGGTGATCAATATCATCGACATTAACATTCTCTTTACGGTCTTTCAAATCTAACAAATACTTAACTGCGCCAATAACATCTTCTTTGCGCAATGTTAAATTTTGAAGAGCCTCATCAGAAATTTCAAACCCTAGCTTGCGATTTAGCTTATAACGTCCAACACGACCAAGGTTATAGCGCTTAGGATCGAAGAAAAGGCGCATAATTGCAGAACGGGCATTAGAGAGTGTTGCTGGCTCACCTGGGCGAATCTTGCGATAGAAATCTTTCAGTGCAGATTCATAAGAATCAGTAGGATCTTTAGCTAACATTTTGATGATCGGACTATTCTCATCAGCATCTTCAGCAATTCTTAAAAAAGGAATTCCACCATCGAGCATACGCTTAAGCATTGCAGTGGTTAGTTTTTCACCAGCACGTCCAAAAATGACGCCACTAGCTTCGTCTAAAACATCCTCAGCAAGAATTTTACCAACTAGCTTAGCAATGTCCTTATCCGATTTAAACTTAACACGGCACGTGCTAAAGAACTCTTCAATAATATCGCTATCTGATGAATATCCTAATGTGCGGATAAATGATGTAGCTAAAACTTTACGGCGTCGTTTTTTTCTATCGACATAAATATAAATCAGATCATTTTGATCAAAGGAACCTTCAAGCCAACTTCCTCGATAAGGTATCATGCGAAATGAATACAGCATTGTACCTTTAAGATGCTTATGCTGCTCAAATGAAATACCTGGTGATCGATGTAATTGAGAAACAATAACGCGTTCAGCACCATTAACAATAAATGTACCGTTATGCGTCATGATTGGAAGAGTACCCATGTACACTTCTTCCTCTTTAATTCCTGTTTCATCAGTCAACCGGAATCGCACTTTAAGGGTAACATTATAAGTAATACCCCGCCTAATACACTCTTCTGGAGAATATTTTGGCAGACCAAGGTTGTAGGAAAGATACTCTAAAATGGTCTTCTCGTCATACGATTTAATCGGAAAAACTTCATTGAGTACTTCTTGCAATCCAACATTCTCTCTCTCATGAGGGAGTACATCAGCTTGTAAAAACTCTTTACACGATTTAATTTGTACTTCAATGAGATTTGGAAGATCAATAATCTCCTTTTTCTCTTTAAAACTGACCCGTTTAGGTGCCTTTTTTAGCATTGACAATGGCTCCTGATAAGCTTTGTAACATTATAACTATCACCATTAACTAAACTCGAATTCATCATTCAGTGGTGATTAATCATGATGAATCGATCCCTATATAACAGCGAGAAAGTGAATTTCACTAAGAATTACATCACAATAGTGCGATACAATCACTCTCGCTGTTAAAAAATCATAGGATTTATAGAGGCTTAAGAGCCGCTTTTCCACCAGCATCAGTAACTTTCTTACTGATTTCTTCTGCTTCCGCTTTAGGTGCTGATTCCTTAAGAACTTTAGGAGCTCCTTCTACAAGATCCTTAGCTTCTTTTAAGTTAAGTCCAGAAACTTCTCGAACAACTTTAATGACACTAATTTTCTTATCAGCAGGAACGCTCTCTAAAACTACCTGAAAATCAGTTGCTTCTTCTACAGCAGCGCCAGCTTCGGCAGCCGGAGCAGCCATCATCATTGGTGCACCTGCAGCAGCTTTAACATCCCATTTTTCTTCGAGTTTGCTCTTGAGCTTTGACATATCGAGCACGCTTAGCTCGCTAAGCTTTTCTACTAAACCATCAATAACTTGCTCTGTACTCACTTTAATACCTCTCGCATTACTTTAAGATTGTTACGCAATCTCGTTAAATTTAAACTTTAATTACTAGATCCTTCATTCTGTTCTACTTTATTTTCCAAACAATATATCGGACTTAAAAGTAGAGCTTCCATAACTGAAAGCATTTGAGACATTGGTGCTTCGAAGAGACCAAGTAACTCACTGCGCATCTGATCTTTTGATGGAAGTTTTGAGATTTCCTTCACATCATCAGCTGAACAGTCTTGACCTTCAAAGCGTCCCTGAATAAATGTTAGAGTTTTTTTATTCTCCTTGGCGAAATCAAAAGCAGCTTTTACCACTGTGACAGGATCATCAATGGCGAAAACAATGCCAATATGGCCAGGTAGGTCATGAAAATTGACTTTAATGCCAATTTGCTCTGCCGCCTTAAGAAAAATACGCTTTTTTACAATCTCAAAATCTCCACCACACTTCGCTATCGATGTACGGAGATTATGACAAAGCGCTGATCCTAAACCTTGATAATTAGCTACGACAAAAGCCGAAGAGCTATTTATCTTATCTTTGATGTCATCGAGGAGTAATTGTTTTTCTTCTCTCATACTATTTTTCCAACCTTATATGTCTTCTATGCTGTGTAGATCGATTTTCAAACCAGGCCCCATCGTTGATGAGATAGACAGCGATTTAAAGAAATTACCTTTAACCGATGCTGGTTTTGATTTTGAAAGGAGTGTAAGCAGTGTACTAATGTTCTCGATTAGTTGCTCATTTGAAAAAGAGAGTTTTCCAACTAGGTTGTTGATCACCCCACCTTTATCAATACGATACTCGATCTTACCCGCTTTGATTTCTTGAATTGCTTTAGCAAGATCATTAGTGACAGTACCAGCTTTCGGCGTTGGCATTAAGCCCCGCGGTCCAAGCACTTTACCTAACTTTCCAACTTCGCGCATCATATCAGGTGTCACGACAACTATATCGAAATCGGTCCAACCGCCCTTAACCTTTTCAACAAGATCTTCACTTCCAGCAAAATCTGCGCCAGCATCCTGAGCTTCCTTAAGTTTATCACCTTTAGCAAACGCCAAAACTCGAACAGTTTTTCCAGTGCCGTGTGGCATTGAAACTGTACCGCGAATTTGTTGTTCAGCTTTACGAGGATCTGAACCTGTCTTTAAGGAAACCTCAATAGACTGATCAAATTTAACTGGAGGGCATTTTTTTAATATTTCGATAGCTTCTTCGAGCGAATATAATTTATCCGGATCGAAATTCTTCACTATCTCCCGATTTCTTTTACTTTTTTGCATCATAGTCAATTAGCCTTCTATAAATAGGTTTAGCAACATTCTTTTGTTACTCAACCTTCAATATCTACACCCATCGAACGTGCTGTTCCCATAACGACTTTAGCAGCCGCATCCTCAGAACGCACACGTAAATCAGGGTACTTTTGTTTGACGATTTGCATTACCTGTTGCATTGTAAGCTTGCCAACTTTATCCCTATTAGGAACTCCGGAACCAGATTTAATCCCTGCTGCTTTCAGAATTAACTGAGAGACAGGCGGTTCTTTTGTGACAAACGTAAATGATTTATCGGCAAATACAGATATTTCAACGGGGAGAATACTGCCCGCTTTATCTTGCGTCCTTTTATTAAATTCAGTGCAAAATCCCATGATATTAACACCAGCAGCTCCAAGGGCAGGTCCCGTTGGTGGGGCTGGAGTAGCTTTACCAGCTTGAAGTTGCAACTTAATTACTTTGACGAGTTTCTTTTTCGCCATAACTTATTTCCTTATTCTAATTTTCAACATAATCTTCAGGGACTTGCTCAACTTGCCAGAATTCGAGATCATCGCAGCGCGTTTCTCTTCCAAAAATTGCAACCATTGCGCTAAGACGTCCCTTGTCATTATCAACTGCAATTACACTACCGACAAAGTTGACGAAAACACCATCGACAATCTTGACACGATCACCAATTTTAATGCGGTGCTTCTGAACAACATCCTTTTTCTTTTCCTCAACCTCTTTGAGAATCTCTAGAACTTCGGCCTCAGTTAATGGGGCAGGTTTACCACCACCTAAAAATCCGAGAACTCCGTTTGTATTCTCAACATACATCCATGTATCATCCGTAAGCTCCATATGCATGAGAATATAACCAGGCCAAAGGCGTTTTTCCATAACGCGCTGCTTACCCTGCTTAACTTCAGCGACATTTTCAGTAGGAACGAGTATATCACTGATTAATTCATTCACACCTTGAGCTTCTTGATTTTCCTCAAGTGCTCTCTTGATCAATTTTTCTTTTCCAGATATTACCTGAACGACATACCAATTTTGCATGAAACCTCTACAGCCTGTCTAACCGAGGATTAAACGCACAAAACTGCCTATCAGTCCTAGCGCACCCTTGATTCCTAAATCGGCAACATAAATCCCCATCCCAAAGACAACCGTTACTCCGACCACAATCTTTGTACATAAAAACAATTCCTTCTTTGAGGTCCATGTCACCTTCTTTAATTCATCTTTGACTTGCTGAAGAAAACCAACTCTTTTCTGTTGCTTCTTTTTCTCCACTTTCTTTGTCAACCGTTTAGCTTTTGCATCGACTACATCGAGCATTTACAACTCCATCACCGAATAATTTATCATGCGAGTGCGGAGGGATTCGAACCCCCGACCGGCGACTTTGGAGATCGCTGCTCTACCAACTGAGCTACACACCCATAATTCTTTGATTGCATATTATTCTTCTATGCAATCAAAGACTCTTCTTCACTTGAAAAAGAGTCTTTAAAATTTTCTGCTGACTACTCGATAATTTTTGTAATCGTTCCAGCACCAATTGTACGTCCGCCTTCGCGAATCGCAAAACGCATGCCTTCATCCATTGCAATCGGAGCGATCAGCTCTCCAGTTAATTCAACATTATCACCAGGCATTACCATCTCTACACCATCTGCAAGTGTGACAGTACCGGTAACATCTGTCGTACGGAAATAAAACTGAGGACGATAACCAGTGAAGAATGGCTTATGACGTCCACCTTCATCTTTAGTAAGAACGTAAATCGTTCCTTTGAATTTTGTGTGTGGCTTGCAGGTCTTAGGAGCAGCAAGTACCATTCCACGCTCAATATCATTCTTTTCAACACCACGCAAAAGAACTCCAACGTTTTCTCCTGCACGCGCATCATCAAGAGTTTTGTTAAACATCTCAAGACCAGTTGCTACAGATTCACGAGTATTACGCAAACCAACAATTTCAATCTTATCGTTTGGCTTAATAATACCACGCTCTACACGACCAGTAGCTACCGTACCGCGACCTGAAATCGAGAAGACGTCCTCAACAGGCATAAGAAATGGCTTGTCCGTTTCACGCTCAGGTGTTGGGATTTTCTCATCGACTTGCTTCATTAATTCTTCAATAGACTTAACATATTCAGCATCGCCTTCAAGAGCTTTAAGAGCAGAACCACGAATGATTGGCACATCTTTATAGCCTTGAGCTTCTAGCAATTCACCAAGCTCCATTTCAACAAGCTCAACGAGGTCTTCGTCGCCCTTGCCGATCATGTCCATCTTGTTTAAGAAAACAACAACCGCAGGAACTCCAACTTGACGCGCTAGCAGAATGTGTTCTTTTGTTTGAGGCATCGCACCATCTGTTGCCGCAACAACAAGGATCGCACCATCCATTTGAGCCGCACCAGTAATCATGTTCTTGACATAGTCAGCGTGACCTGGGCAATCGACGTGCGCATAATGACGACTATCGGTTTCGTACTCAACATGAGATGCGTTAATTGTAATTCCGCGCTGCTTCTCTTCTGGACTATTATCGATAGAAGCGTAATCTTTAAATTTCGCACCTCCCTTTTCCGACAAAACTTTTGTGATCGCAGCTGTTAGGGAAGTCTTTCCGTGGTCAACGTGGCCAATTGTCCCTATGTTAATGTGGGGTTTGTTCCGTTGAAATGCTTCTTTAGCCATTCCTAGTATCCTCCGTATGGACTGTGCATAATTTAATAAATATCATCTCGAGCCTTGCCCAGAATAGGAATTGAACCTACGACCGCTTGCTTACCATGCAAGTGCTCTACCTCTGAGCTATCTGGGCGCTTTCCTTCCTCTGGAATTGATCTTTGAGATTGTTAAGAGCAGGCAAGTTTAATGTGTTGATTAAATAAAAACAACTACTTTCCTCTCTAACTTACATAAAGATCGCTCCGTCAAAATTTATTTTTGCCGGTAAACAATCCTAGCCTTAGTCAAATCGTAAGGGGACATCTCCACCGTCACGACATCGCCAACCAAAACACGAATGTTTTTCATCCGCATTTTTCCGCATAAATGGGCAATGACTCGCATTCCATTTTTCAAAGCTACCTGAAAAGACATGTTAGGCAATAATTCCTCAACAGTTCCTTCCAGCTTGATCGAATCTTCTTTAGCCATAAATCTTGTTTTTTGATTTCTACTGAGGAAATGAAATAACAAAACCCCTTAAAGGTCAAGCGTTTTCTCCGTTCCTTTTCAGCTTAGAACTTCTCTAAAATTTAGGTTTAATCAAGAACCTTTTCACTCTCAAACAAACTCTTTAGGTTTTTCTATATTTAATGAAATACATGCGTTTACTTTAATAAAAGAATGTTTTGAATTCGCATATCCCTTTTATTACGATGCACTCTATCTTTCGATTGCAATTAACAACAATTATCCTTAAAGTTGAAATCTTAACCGATTCTTTAAAGAGTAAAGATGTCTAATACTGATGAAATTACCGCTTTATTTCCAACATGTCTTGAAAAGCAACACCAAATTAAAATGCTTTTTGACAACTGCATTTCACCCGAACAAAAATACTATAAAATCATTGAAATTGGCAATGAACTCCCCTCTCTTTCTTCTGACTACCATATAGAAGAGAATCTTGTACTTGGCTGCCAAAGCACTCTTTATTTGAAATCTTCCTGTGAAAACAATCAAATATCATTTCAAGTTTTCTGTGAGGCGCTTATCTCACGTGGCCTTGCCGCATTACTCATCGGTTGCTATGACGGTGAATCACCTGAAGCAATCCTTAAATGCCCACCCCATTTCCTAGAAGAGCTCGATATCTACGCTTCGTTATCCCCAAGTCGCTCTAATGGATTACATAGCTTATATTTAAGGATGAAGCAAGATGCGATTAAAGTTATTATTCAAAATCAATCTAAATCAAAGGATATAAATCATGAGTACAGTTAGTCGTGACCAAAATACAGATGCCAATCCAGGTCTTTCGATACAGTATAACCTACCTCAGCACGAAATAGATCAAATTTGGACAACCTATGAAGAAACTTTAGCAGCGCAAGGTTTGACTGCTGGAGAAAGATCTGATGCAAAAGTCGCTAATGTTGTTAACCAGCATTTGGATAAATTTAGTACCGCTCATCCAGTTATTCTATTTAAACCAGATAATTTTGTAAGAGCAGCTACCCCACCTCCTGCAGATCCTAGGCATGTCAGATTTGCAAGTCAGAATGAAATTTTCACTATACCGTCTAAAGATTTTTTTGATACACATCAGGCTACAAATCTAGACCCTAAAAATTTACATACTATATTTACTTCAGATCCTCATAAACTTGCACGTTCACACCAAATCAAATTTGCGCTTCTAAGAACAGCTGCTATAGCACTTTTGATCTCTTATATTGCCTTGGCGATTGGAGCAATTGTACTAACGGGTCTATTTGCACCTCCACTCGCTCTTCCTCTTACTGCTATTGCGGCTCTTGTAATGATTTATCCTGTTTTAAAAGGCTATGCATCAATTGATCGCAAGGCAAAGACTAATCAGCAAATCGCCCAAATTGAAAAGGGCGTCAATGAGGAATTTAAAAAACTCGATAAATTATCCTCTCAAGAATTTCGAACTAACTACGCGGATCTTCTTCCAAGTAATTATGATGACGTTCTTAAAATGCTCAAAATTCAAGAAAAAGCTTACAAGTTTGCTGTAGCTCGCCATCTCTTTTGGCAAGGTGAATTTAAGAAGTTTGGTGATCGTATTCCTCAAAGAAATCAAGATTTTCAAAAAAATATTGCTGATATTAACAATAAGCAAAAGAATGAAACCAAGCAGGCTAGATACACTAAAGAACTAACTAAACAATATGAAATAGAGAACCATCAGCTGAACAACGGGATGGCAGCATCAAAAATGCAAGCAGCCTTCACATTTGCGCTTCTCAAAGACCCGTGCTTTTTCGGCAAAAAACCCTTCAGCAAGGTTGTTCAGCTAAACCCCTTGCCCTTAGGAGCTTACAAGCAAGCTGCTGTTCTTTACATGGAAGATTTGCCCACAAAGGCGTCCTCTGATCCTACTACAAAGAAAATACATCTCACAAAGCAAGAAGTATGGGGCCTACATTTCGAGTTCGCTCAAATTGAAAATATTGATTCAAGGTTACAGCTTGACGAGGTTTTAGATCCAAATCGTACTATAAAAAACCTAGCATCGTTGATGCTTACCCCAGATCTAGATCCTAAATAAACCCGACTGTAAATTAAATTTTTAATATTACCCTTCTCTTGAATAAAGAGAAGGGTTTTTTTGTTTATTTTATTAGTTAATTAAACTATAATATATAAAAATTAACTAAACAATTAGGTTATTATGGCTGAAATATATAATGATACTCTCGCTAATTTTAGTGCGTATGAAGGACACCAAGCTGATATGAAAGGTGTGATGGATCGTTATGGATTAGATCCAGTTAATGATTCCCACATTCCTATGCCCACTCCATTGAATTGTACAGAGGACATGGCTCGTGACTTCTTTCAAAAAAGAGATTGGGAAAATGTTTCAACCGCAAATCTTCACCCTTACGTTACCACAAACAGTCATCAGATCTATAAAAAACATAAAGGCAAAGAAAACATGCTCAAGGCATTAGCAATAACAATGCTCGTCTTTTATCTTGCTCTAGCGATTGCCGGAATTATTACAACGGGGATCTTTTGTCCTTGGTTTGCTGTACCTATAGTTGGAGTCGGAGCTATGGCATTAACATACCCTATTCTTAAAGGTTATCAAGCACTTGTTAATAAATCATTACCTCATAAGAAAGTTGCTCATGTCGAAAAAGGCGTCCATGATGAGTTAATGAAACTCGATCAATTATCAGATAGCGAGTACTTTGCTCAATATCATCATCTAAACCCTTTTTACAATCGCACGAATATCGATGAAGTTGCTCAAGTTGCGAAAGAATTTGGAAATAGCAGAGACTTATTTAAACCATTAATTGCACGCTATAAATTTTGGGAAAACCAATATGAAGAGGCAATAAACGGCCTTGATGCTTTGCGTTTTGAATATACAGAAGCGTGCACAAAAATTGTCAACAAGCACAAAAACAAGAAGAAGCAAAATGAGCTACTCGAAAAAGTGCAAAAAAATGCGTTGATACAAGAACATCAACAGCAAAATCTAATCGCTCTTGCTAAAGCTCAAGCAGCTTTTAACTATGCTATTCTACGCGATCCATTTTACTTTAAAGATCGTACAATTGAAGATGTTTGCTCTTTTAATTCTCTTCCTTATGCTGAGTATAAGCAAGCTTCAAGTCTTGATCCTTTTGAACAAGCAGTATGGAAGACCTCTGCCAATTTTATCCGCTTTAAGGATCAAGGAACTTATTGTGATTTAGATCGCAATGCGCTTCTTTATCCAGGCTTAAGTATTGAAGATATCGCGACATACTTTTTGGGAGATCAAACATTGATTTACAGAAAAATTCAAAAGCTTGCTCATGACAATCTTCGACAACATCAAAAAGCTAGTTAAGGCATTGGACGAGAGCAGAAGCTGCAACAACGCGTAACATTTGAAATGGTTCTTTCATTCTTTCTAAAAGGAAGGCAACCGCTGTTTTATCACCAACATGCGCAATTGCTTCTAAAATATGCACTTTCATCTCTCGGTCCACTTCAGGATAAAGTTCCATAAGCACATGAATTGCCGAGGGATCTGCTCCAACTAATGAGAGGACAAGTGCTGCTTGGACACGAATCGATTGATTTTGATCATTGAGCAATTTTTTAATGATTGCTAATGCTTCATCATCCCCTTCTTGCAATAAACTTATCATTGCTATCGAGGAAATACCCCATTGAGAACTTTGCAAGAAATTCTTCACTAAAGGCATAGCAAGGCGCTCATCAAACATACATAATATCGCTAATAAATCGAGTTCGATCATCTGATCAACGACTTTGGGATAATTCGGAATTTGCTCTACATGAGATAGCTGGCTTGGAGCAATGGTACGAAAGAGAGGATTGCTCGTTTGATCCCACATCCATAAGTCACTCCCCTTTTCCGTCAGTGCTCGATGCAACGCATTAGAAGCTAACTGAGTTTCTTTTCTTTGTCCGATCAGTCCAAGAGAAAGGTTAATGGCTATAAACGGATCATTGCTCTTCTTCAAAAGTGAAGTGAGTTCATCGACATTATAGGATCCTGTTGCAGCAAGTGCTGCTGCTGCGAGCCTTCCCGCTACTTTATCATCACTATTAATACGCCGAACAAGCTGCTCTTTTCCACTTTTCTCATGATAAAGGCATAATAACCAGCTCGCTGTAATCGCTAAAGCATCAGCAGGTTCTTGGCTGTTTTCTACAATTTTCTGCATAACACGAGCGCTAAGGTCAGGACGAAGCAACCCTATTGCATTTAGCGCAGCAATTCTCACATCATGTGAGCTATCTTTTAATAGCGGATAGAGTAAATCGATATGTTCTTTAGCATCTAAATAAGTAATCAGCTGGCATGCGAGATAGCGCAATCCACGTCGATTGCTGCGCGCTAAGCAGTAGAGTTCATCACGGTCAAGATGATTAATCATTCCAACTAAAGCAATCGTTGCTGCGCTTTTTTCCTCGGCCAAAGTTTTTTCATTCGCAATGATGTCTTCTAAAAGGGGTTTAAACTCACGTATTTTAAGCTGCCCAATCGCTTTGATTACTTCCAGGCGCACATACCACACTTTTTCCTCTCTAACCATTCTGCTAAGCTCTGATTGAAGAGGAATATCTCCATACATTGCAGCAAGCTTTACAGCCATACTACGCAAATGAGCATTTGAATCACGCAGCTGTGCTAAGAGAAAATCAACAGCTTTAACATTCCGCGTAAGTGCGGCTCCTAGCAGGCTATTTACTCGAATTGAAAGTTGATTAGACTGCTGTCCTTTATTTAAAACTCCCCATGCTAGGACCTCTAAAAGAGAGCGATTTTCCCTCTCTTCATCGTACTCTTTAATTAGCTTTTCCCATTCTTTAAGGAGAGAGATCTCTTCTCCGCATGATGAAAGAGCATGAAGCAGTGCTATGCGATTATCCTTTGAAGTCGATTGATCATTTAACTGTTCTTTAGCTTCGTCAAGAGCTGCATGATAATCACCGAGATGCAAATGCAAATAGACGCGATTGAACTCCTGCTCATTGGCAATTAAAGAACATGACAACTGGAGCGCTAGAAAAAAAACAGAAAATTTCAGCAAATAAACTCTCATCTCTACAACTTTGGTTTTAATTGCATTTTGATGAAAGACTTAGCCTAAGTCAATGAGATTTCTGCCACCAATAAGATGAAAATGCAGATGAAAAATTGTTTGACCAGCACCTCTTCCATTATTGACAACTAGGCGATAGCCTTCTTCTATATTGAATTTCTTAGCAAGTTCTTGTGCAGTAAGGACAACTTCATTTAAAAGAAAAAGGTCTTCTTTTTTCATAGATTGCAGATCAGTGATTTCCTTCTTGGGTACAATCAGTAAATGTACTGGAGCAACAGGTGCTATATCTTTAAAAACAATCAAATGCTCATTTTCATACACTTTATCACAAGGAATCTCTCCTTTAATGATGCGACCAAAAATTGTACTCATGATCTCACCTTTAAAGTATAGTCGAGGGCTTTGAGAGCATCTTCTTTTGTTCTCCATACTGAAATAAAGCGCCCTTTATGGCAAAAAATAGCGCCTGGTATACCACATACTTTCAAGAGATCTCCTTCAAGAAGACCCGCCCACTCTGCAGGAAGCGGCTTACGAACGCGCATACGCATTTGACTATTCGGTGGAATGCCTCGTAGTTTCCAATGATTGCCGCTTGGCATCACAACAAATTGTGCAGGATGCTTCTCTCCACCCAATTCAAAAAAGCTATCAATCCAAGGCATCGAATGCTCAAATATTAAGACATCTTCTTTTTTTTCCATGCATTTAGCAACTTCTTCCCGGCAAGACTTAATATATTCATAGCGTTGCTTTAAACGTTTTAGATGGCCAAATACAAAATCGAGTGCAGAATCAAATGCTTTTCTAAGTTCATCTTTCGATGCTGAATATTCAATGGACATGTAATTGGAAATGACTTCAGAGATAGTACAAACTCCTTCCCGTTTTTCCACCTGCCCATTATCGTGTGCATCGATACCACTAATCAAAGAGCGATTAAAAAAAGAGTAAAGATCATTGTCTATGATCCCTTGAACTTTTAAATAGAGCAAAATCATTCCAGCACTACTCAAATGCCCACGATATTCAACCTGATGATGATCAAAACGCTTCACGCTTTGATCGTATATTCCTCCAACATCACAAACATATTCACACTGATTAAGTAAGCTTCCTTCACGAGTGCGAACAATTTTGTCTCTATCAATAAGATCAAATAAGAGTAAAAGGGCACACGCAGTGACCTCATCTGCATGAAAACTCCCATCATGTGTGCCACAACTACGCAATACTTTCTCTTGAACCATCACAAAAAACCAAAATTTTTAACCAATCAAGTTTAAGCCGATTTTCAAAAAAGGCAAGGACAAAACCTATTTCTATTTCTTTCATGCCAGAATGAGATGAGCTTAAGAGTTATAAACAAAGGTATATCCTTCTATCAATCGCTTTACTCTAAGTGATTTATAAATCAGCAAGCACGGTCTGTCAATTCTTAATACATTTATGTTTAATAAGTTAAATCATTCCACTATCGATAGGGAAAACTAAAACCTCACTATTATCACCTATTTACACAGGGGGACAGGCTCTGTTTCCAATAAGTTATCAACAAGTTTTCCCTAGATGAATTAATAAAAAAGCGAGTACAAAGAGTTTATAAAGAGCCTGCCCGAAAAACAGCTTTTTGCAATGGCTGGAATGAGATTTTCGAGCAGACTCCTAAATCTACTTGAAGAGCAAAGATGCTACAATCGGTTTTTACTAAAAATTATGACTTGATCACCCCAGATGGGAAAATTACAGCGTTGCAAAGAGTAGAAAACGGCGATCTTCTCATTAAAATAACCATTGAAAATATCGATCCCTCCTTCATTGGATTTCATCTAGAACCTCAACAAATCATATTTAACTTAAAAAGCACACTCGCACAAATCGGTATCGAGGCTTTAACAAGTGAAATATTTCTCGATCCTAAAAGGCGCGTCGGTTTTGTCAATCTCCGTTTGATCTCACTACATTCCATAGGAAAATCACTTCTTGAGCTTCTATGTGAAGGAGCGTATATCGGCAAACTCTTTGCTAAAGATCCCTCTCGCCGCGTGCGCGATCCCGATTATCTTAATAGAATGTTTGGGAGAACAGATCTCTATGGCGATGCCTTGCTCTCTTTTGGAGGGATCGAAAAAGATCATCTCCTACTTGAAAAAGTTGAAGGAAGAACGATTGCACGCATTCCTCTTCTGCCGGGAGATACCACCTATATCTCTGAAATCATCGGTTTTTTACCTCTACTTGCTAAAAGCTTGCATTACCCTGATAGATTCCAGTTACGTGATCTTCTGAAGCTGCAACATCGTCACAGTTCAACAAGACATAATGGAATAAAAAAAGGGCAGTTTCTTTTAGTAAAAACAGCCCCTTTGCATATTCGAACAGCTTTTGCACACGTTGTTGAAGAGCTCTTACCCAATAACTACCACCACACAAGTGCATCAATTCTAGAACCTGAGACAAAAGCTTCTGGTGATATTTACGAATTTTACGGAGAGTCAACTATTCCTCTTCAAGAAATCCCCTTAGAATTTTATACACTTCAACCCTTCCGTGAATATGTTTTTTTCAGCGACCGAGATCAATTGCAAAACTCATTAGAAGATGCAAATACTCTGTTTAAAGTTTTTGAAACCATACCTCAAGCTCCTACCTCTAGTGCAGCAACCTTTATTGTCAAAGGACAACAGCTCCTTAATTTAACACCTGATGATTGGATCTCTTGTCAATATCACGAATATGAGCCCAAAGATAGCTATGTCAAAGAAGAAATTGATCGTCACATCTGTGAACAACCTTTTCATCCCTTTCTTAAAGCTATTGAAAACAATTCCATAACAAGCCAGGGCGTTTTGTTTACAAGCCATTTCCCCTCGCCATTAATGAAGCACATCCTTTTAAGCAACAAGATCAAACACTTTCTAAAAAGGATCTATTTTCAACAACCTTCTATGCATCATGGTGATTTTTTCTCCCACGATGACCGTACATTTTTGCTCGATCTCGCGAAGTCTTCCATCCCTGTCTTTTGGGTTGATCAAACAAGTAAAAAAATACTGCAATATATACCACGTGTAGAAAAGGATGCAGGGATGTTTGTTCCCATTGATAAAACCGCTCATTTTTCAAGAGCGACCTTCTTTGGCCTCTATGGCTCTAATCTCCTAACAGGCTCGTTTGAAAAAGAACTCACCGCACTGCTTCAAGGAATTCTAAAAATGCGCGATGAGCTCGATCATCCCCTTCTTCACCACAATACACCTCTCGCTCTTGTCACCGGTGGAGGCCCTGGAGCAATGGAAATAGGCAATTGCATCGCAAAGAAGCTAGACATCCTCTCTTGCGCGAATATCGTCGATTTGCCGGCAATACAGGAGATTACAGACAAACATCCCTACAATCCTTACATCGATATCAAAATGACCTACCGCCTTGAACGACTCGTCGAAAGACAAGCGGAATTTCATCTCGATTTCCCAATTTTGGTGATAGGAGGTATTGGCACTGATTTCGAATTTGCTTTAGAAAATGTGTTGCGCAAGATACATGCAACGCCACCCACACCGGTTCTTCTTTTTGGTGAAAAAGAATATTGGAAAGACAAGATTACTCCCTGCTTCCAGCGCAATTTAAAAAGCGGAACAATTAAAGGGACAGAATGGACTAGCAATTGTTTTTATTGTGTACAAAACGCAGAACAAGCCATTGAAATCTATCGTAAATTCTTTACTGGAACTCTTCCATTAGGCAAAGGAGGCCCTATCTATAAAGATGGCTTTGTAATCAGCTAAATTAGAAACCCCAAGAGATACCGAATTCACCATATGAAGTCCTTTCATTAAAGAACTGACCTTCATAAGAAAATCCATCATGATATCCAAGAAAGATCCGCATTTTGCGTCCTGTTCCTTGCAATTTACTGATCTCATATCCAGCACGGATAAATATATCGAACTCCCAATCATGTTGCTGCCAGTTTTCAATATCAACGGCTAAGAAAGGCGTTCCATAAAGCCGATGATAGGAAAATTTTGTGCCAAACATGCGGATTTCAGTACCGTAATCAAGATAAACTGGATCAATTTTAAACGAGCTATCACTATGAATGACAAATCCCGGTCCAAAATAAACACGAATACCCGGTGTTGCTTGATAAGATGCTAAAAATTCTAATGCTTCGAAACTTGGATTCACTCTCTCACAAAGACAACAAGGGCGATTGACTAAATATTCATCTCCTAAATGCCCAGATATATGATAGATTCTACCCCGAAAAGACCACTCATCAAAAGCATAAGAAACTGGAATTCCAAGCAAGTAATCTGCATTAACGAGTTCACATGTTTCATTTTCCTTTTTGCAAGGGATATCAGAATAATTGAAAACTGCCCAAACGCCACCTTCAACATCAAGTTGCAGATCGCCTCCTGGCATACCAACATGAAACCAACGAAAAATCGGGAACGTATCACCAATTGAAACCGCAATTGTATTATCCCCCATCACTTTATCACCATAGCGATAAACCGCTGAATAATCCACTTGACGAGGATTTGCAATCAAAGGTTGAAAAAGAACCGTTTCTTGAGGAAACCAAACACCAGCCATTTGCGGGCGTTCAACATAGATTTCCCTAGCCCTAACTTCCTGATCAGGAAGTTCTTCTCCAATCTCTACAGACTCAACACCTGGTATACCTTGCACGAACGAGACCATACTGCGTCTAATCATCGAGTTCTTTGGCAAGTTGTATAAATAAACCTTGTGATCACGCACAGAAACCAGCACTTGAAACTCATTGTAATGAGAATCAATCATCGCCTGAATATAACCCTCAAGAAATGGATCTGTGGCGTCTTCAAAATTATCTATAGGCAATGCATCAGCTCGAGTGAGCAGATAAGACTGCCAATCAATCATAGCTAATTCCGATACAGATTTCGTTCTGATATACTGAGGTTCTTCGTATTCCGCCTTTGCCTCAGAATTCTGTGCCAATAGAGAGCTAACACATAGAGTTCCAACGACAAGTGAATTTCGAAAATCTTTAAAATTCATGAGACTGTACTGTTCCGTATTTATCGTGTTCTTTAATTTCTAATCTATAAACTACCTCAATTTAAAATTCAAAAAAAAATTATATAATTAATAAAAACTCATAATTACTCATTATTTAAGCTCTAGACTAAAAATTTTTCACTGTGGTACAGTGTGCACTAATGACTTCAAGTCATTCAGATAAAGAGGCCCCAATGAAAACCATATTTAATTTCAAATCTTCCAATCTTTCATTCTCTTTACCAATTTCTCATTTCCATCATCATTCTATTTAAATCTCTCTAAAAAATTAGCTCCATTATAAGACGCTAATTTTTTAGGCGCATTTTTGTATTTATAAATTAAAGAAATTTTTTACATTCAGGAGTTGTGTCATGAACACATATGTATTTTTCAGCTGTCTCATTGTATTGGGACTCATTTGCCTTTGGATTGGCAAAAGTGCCTCTAAAGGCCTTAAAAACAACGATGATTATTTTCTCATGGGCAGAAAGCTCACCTTTCTTCCCTTATGTTTAACCCTGCTTGCAACACAGCTTGGAGGAGGAACGCTCTTTGGAGCGTCACAAGAGGCGTATCAAAAAGGATGGATCGTTCTCTTCTATCCCCTTGGTGTTTCACTTGGACTTATTGTACTCGGTCTCGGTTTTGGCAAAAAACTCAGAGAGTTCAATGTCTCTACAGTCGCAGAGATCTTTGAAAAAGTGTATGGCTCAAGAAACCTGCGCACTATCGCTTCAGTTCTCTCGGTCATCACCTTTTTCTTTATCCTAATTACCCAAGCCATTGCAGCGCGTTCATTTTTTATCACGCTAGGTTATGATCAGCCATTAATTTTCAGTGCATTTTGGCTCGTTCTCGTCATCTATACCGTGATGGGTGGACTCAAAGCTGTTGTCAACACAGATAGCGTGCAAGCACTGTTTATCTTAGCCATTCTCTTATGCGCCTTCTTCTCTGTTGATTTTTCAGCAATTGATTTTAAAGGAATCCTCGCAACCCCTTCATCAGGATCAATTTCCTGGATGAGCTGGTTGTTTCTCCCTTTGCTTTTCATGTTGATCGAGCAAGATATGGGTCAACGCTGCTTTGCAGCAAAAAAACCGAAGACGATTGCCTATGCTGCCATTGCCTCGGGAGTTTTGCTGATGATCACCTCTTCCATTGCAATGTTTTTTGGCGTTGTCGCTAAAAACCTCGGTCTAGAGTTCCCTCCAGGCAGCTGCATTTTAATGGAAGTGATGGCGATCCTAACTAACCCCATCATCTCCAGTCTATTTAGTTGCGCGGTCCTCATGGCGATCATTTCCACAGCAGATTCAGTCCTCTGCTCGATCAGCTCTAACCTCGCTTGCGATTTTTTTCTCGATAAAAAAACCAGCGATAAAAAGCGCATTACCTATGCCCGCCTATTAACACTTCTAACAGGAATGACAGCACTCGCCTGCTCATTCCTATTCACAAATGTTGTGCCAATACTGATCTTCTCTTACGAGTTTTCAGTCTCCATTCTCTTCATTCCCACCATTGCGACCATGCTCAGCAAGTCGCCCTCCCGCCTCGGTGCGATCACATCCATCGCAGCGGGAACCAGCGCTTACCTTTTCTTCAAGGTATTCCCGACCACTCTTCCCAAAGAGGTCATTATTCTCAGTTTCTCAACCCTTGCCTATTTCACAGGGCAAACCTTCGAAAAACGGCAGCGTATCCAAACTGCTTAACAACAAAGAAATGGCTAGACAATCATCTAGCCATTTCTAATTAATATCTAATTAACTACAATAGCTCATTAAATCTACGGAGCTAATTCATGAACAAATTCCTACTATCTATTGCCGCAATCTTCATAGCCATCACTCCCCTATCTGCGGCAACCAAAGTTTTAGCCTTAGCCGGAAGTACACGCACAGATTCTTACAATAAAAAGCTCGCACAACAAGCAGCTAACATCGCAGAGCAATCCGGAGCAACGGTGACCTTCATCGATTTAAGAGATTATCCCATGCCTTTTTATGATGCAGATCTTGAAATGCAAGGCATGCCTGAAAATGCTAAACGCTTTCGCAATCTGATGATCGCAAACGACGCGATCATCATCGCCTCTCCCGAATATAACTGTTCACTCCCCGCAGTTCTCAAAAATGCTCTAGACTGGGCTTCGAGAAATGAAGAGGGAGGTTCATCTCGAGACGCTTATCTCGGGAAAAAATTTGCAATCATGAGCGCCTCTCCAGGTGGTGGCGGTGGAAAAAGAGGTCTCGTTCATCTCCGCGCCGTCATTGAGAATGTTGGAGGAACCGTCGTCCCCACCCAAACAACCATTCCCAATGCCCACGACTACTTCTCCAAAAAACCGCTCCCAGCAAATCCCACCCTCAACCGTGAAATCGAAGAACTTCTAAAAAGATTCTCTTGATTTGCCAAAGCACTATCCGCTAAAATCAGCGACCCTTTCCTCGGGGCAGTAGCTCAGTTGGTTAGAGCGCCGGACTCATAATCCGTTGGTCGTGGGTTCAAGTCCCTCCTGCCCCATTTACGATCGAGAAGAGACTCTCCAAAAAATGAATATTACTCTTTGCAAAGCTACTTCAGAAGATAAAGACACAATCCAAAATCTCGGGCGTTTTTACATCTACGAAATGTCGAAATTTTGCGGTTTTTTGCCCACTTGGGAAACCCCCTCAAATGGTCTTTTTGAATGTATCGATCTCAGCTCATATTGCGAAGAGTCTGACAGACACGCTTTTCTAATCAAAGTCGATGACGAATTAGCAGGATTTGTACTGATTAACAAGGTTGGAAGCGCACCCGATGTCGATTGGAATATGGGGGAATTTTTTGTCATTTGCAAGTTTCAAAGAAAAGGGATTGGACGTCATATAGCAGAGCAAATTTTCAACCAGTTTCCCGGCACTTGGGAAACAACGCAAATACCAGAAAACAAAGCGGCCATAGATTTTTGGGAAAAGGTAATAACTCAATATTCACATGGTCAATTTGAAAAAACTCTCAAAACAATCCAGGAACCAAAGCCACACCCCATGATTGTATTAAAATTTACTTCTCAAATTCCTAAGAGCAGCAACTCCGTTCGTTAGAGCAGTGAATTCATAATTCGTTGGTTGCGGATTGCCGTTCCCTATTTTAACATGTACAATTGCAAATACTAATGAATGACAAATCTGATCCTGAAATTTCATTTACTCCTCTCCAACAAACACACTTCTCCTTGATTTACGACTGGTTTAATATGCCACATGTTCAATCTTTTTATTCTTTAAGAGCTTGGACACTAAAGGAAGTTGGCCAAAAGTTAACTCCCTATATTCAAGGCGTAGGAGATATGAAATGTTATGTCATCTCCTGTCATAAAACTCTCATAGGGTACATCCAAAGATATCCAGTCAAAATGCATCCATGGAACAACCAAGATTTAACTAACGAAATTATAGATAATTCAGCAGGCATTGACTTGTTCATAGGAGAAAGGGAATTTGTAGGAAATGGCCTCGGACATCCGATTTTAGACGCTTTTCTTAAGAAGCATATCTGGCCTCATTATCGATATTGTCTAGCAGACCCAGATATCAACAACAATGCTTCTATGAGTTTCTTTAGAAAATGTGGATTCAAAGAACTTCAGCAAATAAGCAGCAAGGATTCCTTGCAACGTTCCGTCACGCTACAGTTGTTCATTAAACAGAGAGAAGATCATAATTTCGATAGTTAATGACTCCTGCTCAGCAACCCTTACACTTGAATATTTCAACTAAATGCAATAAAATCGTTATTAAAAAAACTATTGGAGTTCTTGTGATTAAAAAAGCGCTATCAGCTGCCATTTATTTTTTTACTTTATTTGCAAGTTTAGAAGCGAGTCAGAAATATACTGCCGTTGAAGTACCCATTTTCTACGATTACTTCATGATATTTACAACTAGTATTGGTGGCCATGCACTAAAAGACGACGGATCTGTGATCGGAGAAGGTGCATGTATGAAATATACAGATCCTATGTTTAACGATACATTTTGTTGGAATCAGGATAGTGGACGTTTTAGCCTAAATGAAATGCTACACTCTTCAGCTTTAAAAACCTCCTATGTCAGCAGTATGAATCAACACGGTCAAGTAATAGGAACTCTTGAAAAAGAAGGAAATTATGCAGAGGTGCCTTTCTTCTGGTGTCCGATTGAAGGACTTCAAATTATTGACCTTAAAGGCTTCCAACCGTTGATGATGAATAACTCAGGTCAAGTTATTCTAACACATTGTGATCAATTTTTTTTGTGGGACAAAAAACAAGGCGCGATAAAAATTACTTGGCCTAGTGATTGGGGTTTTGCATCCCCACTATCTTTGAATGACAACGGACAAATCTTATTTATTGATGGGTACAGCTACGAAAATCACCCCAGTAGCAAGACAGTATCAGAGTTTATTTGGGAAAACGGATTAGAACCACGAATAATAAAATCAGAAGGAATGAACATTTCATTTAACTGCATTAATAATCGTGGAGATGCTGCTGGAATTTCCGGTTACTTTTCTCTTAAAAAGGGCACTCAAAAAGGGTACATTCAACTCAACGACGGTCAAACATTTACAGTGGGGTCTAAGGACTCTCTTGTATGGTTTCATAGCATCAATGACCAAAGACAAATTGTTGGGCAATGTTATGGCAAAAAAAATTCAGCCATCATTTGGGATCTTGAAGAGGGAATGCTTGACCTTAATGATCTAATTATTGGCAAACGTCCCCCATATCATTTAACAGAAGCGATCTCCATCAATAATCAAGGACAAATCTTGGCAATGCACGCTAGCAAATTTGGCATGGGAAGTCTTTTAATACTCCTAACACCTGTCCAGAGCATTGAAAATTAATCATGATTATGAATATTGGTGAATTCTCTTTTTTTCAAAGCGAAATAACCCCAAAATATAACATCCACATTACAGATTTATAAGGAGTTATTATGACTACCCCAGCTTCGGATTTAAATCCCACCATTCAACATCTAATGAATCAATATCCTAGTGAGGAAAGGCACCACACAAAAGATAAAAGGGTCTATTGGTCGACCTCAAATCCATCCATTACGATTGTGGGATTTAAAGGCTCTTCAACTGCAATCTTTCTTCCTGCAAAAGACTCAATAACTATTCATGGTTGTCTTGCTGCGCCCTATATTACGATGATTGCTAAAAATGCGATTAATTTTGGCATGAACAAAGATGGCACTATCCAATCTTCTCCTGCACGGCTTTGCAACGAGGAAGGCATGTTAGCCATCACGACTCAGCATTTTTCTGTGGGCAATATTGAACTAATAGAACCACCTTCAATTGCTAATCTAGCTTGCAAGAGATTAACCTTATCTAAAACTAAAACTGCAGACGAAGATCCTGCTTCTTTTGAAATTGTCAAAAGTTGGGTTATGTATGATGATACAGAAGTAGTAACTGTTCGTGTATAAGTCATCCTTCCCTTTTTACAGTGGAATGATTTGGATTGATTAGCCGTCTAGTTCGGCTAAATCACTGATTCTTTTTTTAGTTGAATCGCTTGGTCTTTATAGCTCTGAAACTGAGCGATAAATTCTTCTTTAGGTAATTCAGATTTTAAAAGGCTTATATCACCAGCTACATAGTAAGAAATGCCACCGAGATTCTTTGGATCAAAATCTTTCCAAGCTTTTGTTCTTGCATGGAAAATCTCTCCTTTTCCAAATAACTGCGTTATAGCATTTGTAGAGGGCAGATAAAAGGGAGAGTTGTTTAACTGATCATAAGGCACAGAAATAACGTAGGCATTTTCTTGATTTCGCATATAACGGAAAGCTATGGCGCCACCATCAAAAAGACACCCAGCAAAAAGACTATGACCATATGATAAACTGTAGGATTTATCCCGTTGTATTGCTGCATCTTTTTGAAAGTTTCCACCGCGATATAATAAAAATGCTCTTTGAGCAATCTTGCTACATTCCATCGCAATCGCATTTCTAATTATTTGTGCATCCTTATCATTACGAATTCCCGTCGGCTTAATCGAGCCACGTTCAGATTCAAATCCAAAACTCGTTGTTGGGCCAGGATTATCACAAGAAGAAATTGAACTGTCTATTTTACAATAAATTTGCTTTAAAAATTCAATTTCACTTTCTGCGAATTGAGAGAGTTTTTCATAGGTAAACCCTTCATGCATTGGAGCTAATTTCTTGGATATAGAACGATTTAGTCGATATGCAACATCCCGAACTCCAGGATGATGGTTATCCCCTGTATCTCTATATGAATACAGATGCCAACACTTTCTTTTTTCCTTATATTCCGCTCTTTCTCTTTGAAATGAATCATATTCATTTACATCTTCATTAAAATGTTTAAGTGTCCTGGAATGCCGACATGAGTCCAATTCTTCACAAATTTCACCATGTTTTAAATCTTCTCGAATGCATTTTCTGATAAAGATGAGTTCATACAAAGTGCGTGGAACAAAGGCTATTTCTAGGCTAGGGTCTATTTCTTTAACTTTAGATTTAATGATGCTATATCGATTTTCACATTCCCCTGCTGAATCAGAGTTGCGATTAACTATGGCTATAGGAGCATAGCTATTCAGTATGTCATAGACTTTTTCGTATGTATCTCGCTCGACATCTTTCCTTTCACCATCAAGGCTATGAAAGACAATATACTCGCCCTGGCCTGTATTAATTGATCCATTTGGAATATCCAATTGAAGATGTGAATTCAACGCATTTAAATTGTTCATTACAATTACTTCTTACATATTTTACAAAAGTTTTTATAACATAATTATTATTATTTTTAAGCAATTAAAATACTTTCTTTACAATACCCAGTGCGGAATTCAAATTCTCATGTATAAAATGATAATCAGCAAGGCATAAAAAGAAGTAGAGCGCTCCTTATTCGGCTTATTATAAGCTGGTTATGAACCGCCTGTTTTTATGACAAATGACCGATTCATTCATCAATATTACGCTCTCTATACATGATCTAAAAACTGCTCAATTTTTCCCTTTCCTCCAGACCCCTCCTCCTTAGCATCCCACTCTTCGACAAGACTGCCCTCTTCTAAGTAGTAGATGCGGTCGATCACTTTTCTGATGAAGGGCATATCATGGCTTGAGATAGCGAGCGTTATCCCTTGCGCGCGAAGATCAAGAAGAAGCGCCTCCAAGCTCTTTTTGCTTTCTGGATCCAATGCTGAAGTTGGCTCATCCAAAAGCAAAATTTTCGGGCGCAGAACAAGCGCGCGCGCAATGGCAACACGCTGCTGCTGCCCTCCAGACAATTGCGACGGAAAGGAGTGTTTATAAGACGCCATCCCCAGAAGATCTAATGTTTGAGAGGCAATCTCTTCCGCTTCATCTTTCATCTGTAAAACTTCCTTGAGAGCATATGTGCAATTTTGTAAAACCGTGAGATGAGGGAACAGTTGGAACTGCTGGAATACAAAACCCAATGTTGTTGCCCTTTCCAAAGCGGTTAGTTGCTTCAGATCTTGATCGCGATAGGCAATGACTCCTTCATAGTTCTTATGCAAATTTGCGATGCATCTCAATAGCGTTGTCTTACCAGCACCACTTCTGCCCATAAATGTTGTAATTCTTCCCTCTTCCAATGAAAAAGAGATGCTATCAAGAACGGTTGTGCTTTTATTTTTCTCTTTGTACTTACATGTAATTTTTTTTCCGGTAATCATGCGTGACACCTCTTTTGTAATTTATGCGTTAATAATGTGACTGTGCTTGTTAATAGAAGATACAATGCAGCAGTGGCGAGATAGATCGTCATCGGATCTAACTCACGCACGACAATGTCCTTGCTCACTTTCGTTAGCTCTGCAACTCCAATCATCATTAAAATACTTGTCTCTTTGATCAAAGCAGTCATTTCATTAATCAAAGCTGGTGATGAAATTTGAAACATTTGAGGCAAAATAATCCCCTTGATTGTCTTCCATCGGTTGAATCCCAATACATAAGCACCTTCCCACTGGCCATCTGCTATAGCATTAACACTTCCTCGAACAATTTCAGAAACATAAGCAATAGAATTGATTCCCAAAGCAATCACACCCGCAGCAAATGCAGAAAGAGAAAATCCAAGAATTTCAGGAAGAGCATAATAGACTATAAGCACTTGAAGAAACGAAGGCGTTCCTCGAATGATCCATATGCCAAAACTGATCACCCTTTTTAGAAAAGGGAAAGGCATATTTCTGGAGTTCAAAACCCCAACAACAATTCCTCCCACCAAACCAATGATGAGAGATGCGCAAGCAATTTGAATCGTGACAGATAATCCTTTTAGCAACAGAGGAAGAGCGTTAATCAAACTATTCATCATCCCCTCCTACAAACCACTTATCCTCCAGTTCTTTAAGTTTGTCTGACTTCTTTAAATCATTGACAATCTCAGTAATCTGCTCAAAAAGCTCTTGGTTTTTGATCGCAATACCAAAGCCTGAAATTGATTCTTCTCCAAGAGGGACTTCTAAAATCATCACTTCCGGGTGCTTGCTTTTAAGAAAATAAGCCACCTCATGTTGCACGAGATTAGCTGTTGATTTCCCATATCTCACATCCATCAATGGATCTAGCGATCCAACAAAGGATTTTACGGGAATAGAAGGATGATGACTCATATATGCTTCAGGAACAGACCCCGCTTCAATGCTGACCGTTCCACCTGGCACATTTACTATGTCTTCTAATTGTTGCACTCCTTCCGGAATTTCTTTCCAAAAAAGCAAACTTAGAGAAGACGTATTATCGCCATAATAAGGAACCATATAAAACTCTTTGAGCCTAGTTGGTGTGATATTCATCCCACTCAATACCAGGTCAACTTTCTCCTGTTTGAGAGAAAGAATCGTCGCATCAAATTCCATATCTTTGATGACAAGTTTTTTTCCTAACTGCTTAGCAATTTCCTCGCCAAGTTCAATGTCAAAGCCTATGATGTTGCCTTTAGCATCGATAAATTCAAAAGGGGGGTAACCACCTTGTGTGCCGAGAATCAGCGTTTCGCTATTCTCAGTAGAATTCGAGCTGATCTTCATGAATGCCAATCCCCCAACAATCATAATTAATACAAAAACAACCCCAATTTTTTTAGACAAACTCCACATAATAAACCTCATATGTCAAATCAAATCCTGACTAACTAAGACAGGATTAAAATAATTAATTTACAAACTGAAACAGAACAATCTGCTTTTCAGTTAACTGATAAAAAAAATGTTAAAACGAAAAAATGAATACCGTTACCGGCGAGGCCGTCGGATAGAAAGAGGAGAAGAAATTTGAGTATTGAACTCTAAAAATATTTGATCTGATGATTTCATATTAAGCTACCTCCTATGTAGCTATTCTCATTATAAGCAACTTAAGAAATTCACATCAAGAAGAATGTAAAAATCTAATTTGTTAAAATATTTTATACTAAATTTTGTAAATGAAAAAATACTCTTCTATGAATAAAATTCCTAATATGTTAAAAATGGAATGTAAATATCATTACGTCCTATATGGGTGATAAGTATGGAAAAAGCATTTTTTCTTAAGTTTAGTTCTCAGTTTATCAGCTCGCC
This sequence comes from Chlamydiota bacterium, assembly GCA_021772335.1. Classification (GTDB taxonomy): domain Bacteria; phylum Chlamydiota; class Chlamydiia; order Chlamydiales; family Rhabdochlamydiaceae; genus JAJFMD01. The sequence continues at coordinate 68,824 of JAJFMD010000005.1, read as the reverse complement.
CACTCCCCCTCCCTTCTGGGGTTAATTCTTTTTTTAATCACATACGTTTTTTTGATCTTATAAATTTTTAAGATCTGATTTATTTAGCCTTTAATTCGATTCTTTATCGCGTTTTTGGCCGCACATTTTTATGTAAAAAAATAGGATTTTTATGGGAGCGATGAAAAAAATTATCATCAAAATAGGCAGTAGCGCTTTGTTACAAGGCGCTCAAAATTTATCTCGACGTCATATGTTGAGATTAGTAGAGCAAATAGCGCATTTACATAACCAAGGATTACAAATCATTCTTGTAAGTTCAGGCGCTGTTGCAACAGGACAAAAGCTTTTAAACTCACTTCCTCAAAAACAGGCTCATGCGTCTATTGGCCAGTTAAAACTCATTCAAATGTGGTCAGAATTGTTTGCACAATTTGACCTTCATGTTGGGCAAGTTCTTTTAACAAAGGATAATTTCTACCAGTGCAATCGAGATCATACAAAATGCACCTTAGATTCTTTAATACAACATCAGATTATCCCAATTATTAATGAAAATGATGCCGCAGCGACCATAAAGAGTCGTATTGGAGATAATGATAGCTTAGCAGCCTTAGTCGCCACTCTGATTGGAGCAGATACCATCATCCTTCTAACTGATCTTGAAGGGTTTTATACTGCAGATCCCCGTTTCAATCCTGATGCTGAGCTTATTTCTCAAGTCCACTTTATTGATAAGAAAACGTTTGCACTTGCTGGAGGAACCTCAACTTCTTATGGAACTGGAGGAATGATTACAAAAATTCAAGCAGCTCAGATTGCTATAAAATCAGGAATTCAAACAATCATCGCTTCTTCCGATCGCCCAAACGTACTCATTGATTTGGTTGAGGGAAAACAAATTGGAACACGATTTTTAATAGAAAATAAGGAAGTGATGCAATGAATACAAAAGTAGAGCTGTTAGCAGCTAAATGCAAAGCAGCGACAAAGCAAATTGCTATCGCTTCTTTAGAGCAAAGAAATAGCGTTCTACAAGCCTTAATTAAAAACTTAATCGAAGGTAAAGAGAACATCTTATCGGCTAATCGACAAGATATTAAACAAGCTCAATTGAATGGTCTAAATCCTGCCATGCTAGAGAGATTATCATTAGAAAATCGATTAGAAGGGATCATTCATGATATTGAGAATATCATCGCGCTTCCGGATCCACTTGGAGAACTATTCGATAAGCAAGAGCTAGAAAATGGATTATCCTTATCAAAATTGCGCACTGCTATTGGCGTTTTAGGGGTGATTTACGAATCTAGACCTAATGTAACGATTGATATTACCGCTTTAGCAATCAAAACAGGCAACTGCGCATTATTGAGAGGAGGATCGGAAGCATTACACACAAATCAAGCATTGATTGAGATGATTCAACAATCCTTAAAATCGACTAATCTTCCTGCCGATGCCATTCAGCTAATTGCATCCTCTGATCGCTCTCAAGTCAAAGAACTGCTCCAATTAAATGAATATATCGACTTAATTATTCCACGAGGAGGAGCATCGCTACAACAATTTTGCCGTGAGAATAGTACGATCCCTGTCATCACAGGTGGAATAGGGATCTGTCATTTATTTGTTGATGAAACTGCAAATTTAGAGCTCTCTCTTGAGGTAATCTTCAATGCTAAAACTCAACGTCCCACTGTTTGTAATTCTTTAGATACTCTGCTCGTACACACCGCAATAGCCGCTGAATTCATCCCACGCATTATCAAAAAATTGAGAGAAAAAGACGTCACATTTCGTTTAGACAAGAGGTCTATACAATTTACCGATCTCTCTTGTCGACTTGCACAATCAAAAGATTGGGATACAGAATGGCTTGATCTCATTTTGGGCATCAAGATTGTCGATAATCTACAAGAAGCGATTGAGCATATTGATCTGCACAGTTCACAACACAGCGATGGAATATTAACCGAAAATCCGCACAATGCCGAACGCTTCATCAAAGAGGTAGATTCAGCTGCCGTCTACGTCAATGCTTCCACGCGATTTACAGATGGAGCGCAATTTAGACTTGGGGGTGAAGTGGCAGTGAGTACTCAGAAGCTACATGCAAGAGGACCAATGGGCCTAAAGGCATTAACCACTTACAAATGGATCATTCGCGGTAAATATCAAGTGAGAAAATGACATCTGTCAAAACTGAAACACAGTCTGAGATTTCTGATTCCGTTAAGGATGTGTAAATAAGATTGATCGAATATCATATGCGCGCATATAATATGCGCGCATACTTAATATGGAGGCGTCATGTTAATCATTGAGCATACGATTGAAACTACAGCATCTGCTGATGCCATTTGGCAAATCTGGCAAGATGTCGAAAATTGGAACAGCTGGGATCACGGCATAGAATACAGCACAATTAACGGTCCTTTTGAAACGGGGACAACAGGAACGCTCAAACCAAAAGGAGGGCCTCTTGTTCATACTAAGCTAACTCTCGTCGAACCAAAAAAGAGCTTTGTCGATGAATCCAAGCTATTTTTAGCACGCATCATCTTCTCTCATGACCTAGTCAAAACAGAGGACAAAGTAAAGGTCACTCATAAAATAGAAATGAAAGGACCTTTAGCCTTTTTCTTTGCCTATGTCATTGGAAGGACAATGAAAAAAAATCTGCCAGCTGAGATGGCTTCTCTAATCAAAAAAGCAGAGACACTATGAAAGAAGTGAGTCGATTTGAAGGGCCTGAACAAAGCCCAGGGTTTTTGCTCTGGCAAGTGAGTATGCAATGGCGTAGGCAAATTGAAGCGGGTCTTACAACTATTGGATTAACTCACGTTCAATTTGTTCTACTAGCAAGCGTTGGATGGTTTACCCAACATGATCAAAAAGCATCCCAAGCTGAGCTCTCAAGGCATTGCAAAACAGATATCAATATGACATCTCAAGTATTGCGCGCTTTGGAAAAAAAAGGGCTGATTGAGCGTCAGAGGCATCCGGGAAATGACAGGTCAAAATTTCCAGTATTAACGCAAGCAGGCTCACAGCTCATTGAAAAAGCAATTCCCCTCGTAGAATCCATCGATGACAAATTCTTCAGTCGCTCAGATAGAAAAAAATGCCTAGAAGTTTTTAAAGGGCTGACTGGCTAGCTATTGGAAACATAATTAAATTTAGTTAATTTGATCCCTTCACTCATTTGAAAGTGCACTTTGGAATAGCCAGGAGTGTAACAAAGTCTATCAAATATCGCGTTCTCTTGATCTTCAGAAATCGAATAACCCTTTTTACGCATCGTTGCAATCACGCCCATAGTTGTCATTCCATCCACATGGGTATTATTGCGCCAAAATTCAGAATAGAGTGTACTAATAACACCTCGTTCTTTTTCTCCTAATAATTGCTCAAGTTCAACTATTCCCTCTCTAAAAATAGTTTGCGCTTTCGCATCAGGAGAATAGGCACTGCATAGCGCTAATAGCACAGCGGTATCGTCTAATTTATTTTCAGACCCAACTTCGCTTCCTGTGCCACATAATCCATAATTACCATCTACAAGGTAATAATTGTCATTTTCAACAATAACAACTGTTGCATGCCCAGCCACCTCTTTTGGATTGTGTATACCCGCATTGATGAGCTTTTCCTTGCTAATACCAGGATAAGAAAGAATATATACGCCATCCTCAAGCTCAGAAATGATCTTATAAATCTCTACACTACCCTTTTTATTTTGAAAATCATGCTTTGTTTGATCCTCTTGAAGACAATTTAAAGTGGAGAGAATGGGAACTTGACTCAGTTGATGCTTTTGTAAGTAAGCAGCCTGAATATCTGCGCCATCTTCAAACTCACGAGCAATCATAACGAGCAATTTTTGTGTTGGAATATCAGGATATTTATGTTTCATATTTAGATACAGGGCGATAAACCATTCACTGATCCCGCGGCATTGTCCTCCATTTTCAAAAAGAGAAGCGTCCTCTTCTAAGGAAATTTGTGCAACTGAGCCTCTTAATGCATTCCGAGTTGCTTGCATGCAGACGCTGCTCAAGGAAAATTCAATCTTGCCCACACTTGCATAGATTTCCTCAACCTTTGCATCTAAATCTGCTTTAATTTGAGCTGACAGCTGCTCTATCGGCAATTCTCTACCTTGAGGAAAATATTTAGAATAACCTGCTATTACAGTCATACATCAACCTTTAAATAATTATTAAGAATAATAATTATAATGAATAGATAGTTAAAATTATATAATACAAATTAGTTTAATTAGACTTTTTAAGTTCAAATCGAAAGATTTCTTGATCTCGGTATTGCGAGATTCCTCTATTACAGAAACCTGATTTTTCTAAAACCCGCTGAGAATCAATATGTTTGGGTTGTGTCACACCTACGAGCACATCAATAGACAAGTGATCAAAGGCCCACTGAGACCATGCTTTTACAGCCTCTGTCGCATAGCCCTTCCCCCAAAACTCTGGCAAGAGCCAGTAGCCCACCTCAATATCTGGATTTGAGTCATCTAAGGCCAAATGAATGAGCCCTGAAAACCCAATGAATGCACCTGATTTCTTCTCATAGGTGGGACATAAAGTAAACCGATGCTTCTTTTGATGATCTAACAATAGCTGAAATAGACGCTGAATATGCTCTTTTGTTCTGGGCTTTCCACTGCCAATATAGCGCATCACATCAGGATTGCTTTGCAGCTGATACACTTTATCAAAATCATCCTCTTTAAGAGGTTTCATCAAGAGTCTTGTTGTTTCGAGATTATCTTGCATTTTTTAGGAGAGCAGTTGAGTTTTTGCGTAATCGATAATAGCTGAATTCAGATTTCGGTATATAGAGGATTGAACATCCCAATGATGCCAATAAAGGGGCATTTTCCAACGTTGGTCAGGAAAGATTTCAATAAGCTGCTTATGTTGCAGCTCTTTTTTGATATCAATGATAGGAATTAAGGCATATCCATATCCTAAGAGAGCGAATTTCTTAAACCCATCAACAGATGGCACAATATGAAAAGGAGTTTCACTCTCCTTGATACCAAAAAACATCTCTAGATATCTCTTATGAAGGTGATCATTGATATCAAATTGAATTGCTGGCGCGCTTTGTAGAGCTATTTTTGGTTCTCTGTTAGCAAAATGCACCTGAATAAAAGATGGTGTTGCAACAAGCGCATATTCCATATACCCCAAAAAATGCGCCTTACCCGATTGTATCTCTTTAGCTGAGGTCGAAATACATGCAGAAACCCGGCCACTTTTGAGATAATTTAAGGTAAGTTCTTGATCATCAGAAACAATCTCTAGGGCAATCTTCTTAAAAATTTCATCCTGTTCCATTAGATTAAGAAACCAGGTTTCTAAAGAATCTCGATTCAGAGCAATAGAAATTTGAGGCTTCTTTGTTGAAGCTCCCACTTCCCTTTTAAAATCATCCTCTAAAAGCGCAATTTTCTTAAAAAGGCTAATGAGCTTTGTTCCTAATGGCGTAGCGCAATAAGGCAGAGTTCGTATGAGAATAGGCTCGCCGTAATAGGATTCTAACCCTTTAATTCTTTGAGAAATCGCAGATTGAGTGATTAGCAGCTTTTTCGCAGCTAGCTCAAAATTTTGGGTCTCAATGACAGTATATAGGGCTTCAATCCCCTTGTAATCCAGCATCATTAGCGCGACTTATGCTTCATGAAAGTTATTAATTTTACTTATGCCAAATATTAAGATATAATAAAAGCTTATTATTAACGCAGAAGTCTGTGAATAGCTAAAAAATAAGAGGTTAACCTATGTATGCTAGAATAGATGAAAAAATATTCGAGGAGTATCCCGATGTTGAAATTGGCTTTCTCATTGCAGAGGTCAGTGTAAAAAAAAGCGATCCTCACACCGAAAATCTAAAAAACAGTTTAAAATCACATGTCAATACACAGGGCATTAATGCTACAAATTTTGTTCTCAATCCCAATATTGCTCTGTGGAGAAAGATTTATGAAGAGCATTTCCATGTTAAAGCAAAAACATATCGTTCTTCTGTAGAGTCGCTTTTGAAGCGCGTCACTACTGGAAAGAGTGTGTGGAATATCAATAATATCGTCGATCTTTATAACTGTTGTTCAGTCTTATCATTTCTTCCTATGGGAGGGTATGATCTGAGTAAAATATCTGGAGACATTACAATTCGTTTTGCTCAAGAGGGAGAGTCTTTTCTAGCATTAGGAGAGCGTAGAAGTGTTGAGACTAAACCCAATCATGTTGTTTATGCAGATGATGAGAGAGTTGTTTGTTGGTTATGGAATTATAAGGACTCGGCAAAAACCTGTATTGATTCAAAATCTAAGACTGTCATGTTTTTTATCGATTCTTTTGATCGTGAGAAGGTTGAAAATGCCCTGCAGCTCCTTGCTGAGAATTTAGAAAAGATCCATTGTACTCCTCTTCAAAGAGGTGTTCTTAATAAAGCATCTCGTGAAGCAAGCATAGAGTAATTACGCCTTACTTAGAGAAGGAACCATATACCCAATTTGAACTTTCTAAAAAAGGGGCATATAAATCTTCTTTTAAAGGAATAAAAAACTTCATTAAATCTTTTACTTTGGGAGGAGTGGATTGAAATTCAATTTTAGGAGCATTTGTTATTGTTGCAAAAGGAGTTTGCTCATTCCCTTCTCCCATACAAAAGACTGCAGCTGCTGCTAAGGCATCTACATTATTTCTCATAGAGACGCAAAGAGGAACTCCAAAGCAATCAGGTTTTCCAACATAGTCGTATAGTGGATTAAACCCACACCACCCAAGACCAATTCCAATGACGCCTCGACGTAAGGGAGTAGTATGACTATCTGTAATTAAAACTCCCAAATTTTTTATTTTATATATTTTTCGAACATGTTTCCAAATAGCAATTGTCGATTGTAGGAGATCTTTAGGATAAAGAATATACAATCCATTACCGTTCGATTCATCAATTCCTGCAGACGGTATAAGCGCATTATTTTTTATCGTTATTTGAACAGAATGAGAACTTTGACTTTTTAAATAAGCATCCGCAGATTGCTGAATTAAAGCAATTTTCGAACTAGCATGCTTTTTTTCTACTACACTTCCTTCACAAATACTGATAATTTTTGAGGTAATAACCAGAATCGATCGTTCAGAGAACGAAGGAATATAATTATCAATGAGTTGAAATATAGATTCATCTTTTACAACTGGATGAGTTTTAAACGTTTTAATATTCATATATTTCCATTGTTTTTAGGATTATAATAGCGATAAATGACAAAATCATTTTTTTCTTTAATTTTTTGTTTTGGCCAGTGATTTAGCAACTCAAGCGGAAAAAATGTATCACCATGATACTCACCTTTAATCTTTGTTAAAATAAACTCGACTATGAGGTTTTGTTTTAAAAATAGATCATAAATTTCAGCCCCTCCAATCACAAATAAATCCTTAAATACTGCATTAAGGGAAAATAGTTCTGATAATGAAGATACGCAAATGCAATTAGGATTTTGTAAAAAAAGTTTCTTCTGACGACTAAAAATAAAACTTTTCCGCTGATATAAATAATGATGAGGAAGAGAAAGGAATGTTCGACGCCCCATAATCATTGGATTATTCTCAGTGATATTCTGAAAAAATTTGATATCTTCTGGAAAATGCCAAGGTAATTTTCCATCTCTTCCAATTAATCCTTTATCATCACAAGCCGCGATTCCAATGATTCTTTCAAAAATCATATATCCTCAACAAGAGCAAAAGCAGTTAGAGAACGCTGGTGAGCTTCAACATCATGCACTCTTATATAATCAATTTTTTTCATATACAAATAATGAGAAATACCAAGAGTTTCGAGATCACGATCTTGTTTGTTTGCAATAATATTTAAAAACGATTTTCTTGAATGACCCATAAGAATTTCATATCCAGTTTTTTTTAAAAGATCTAAGGTTCTCAATAAAGATAAAGACTGTAAATCTGTCTTGCCAAATCCTATGCCAGGATCAAGAATAATTCTATCTTTTGAAATTCCAAATTTATTGAGAATTTTTATTTTCTCTTCTAACCAATTCAGAATGCATAAAATAGGTTCTCGATTAAAAGGCAACACACGTTTAGATGTTGGAGGAATACCCAAAGAGTGATGAAGAATGACTTTACAATTTCTTTCAGCTACAATTTTGAAAAAATTCTGTCCTTCCCCTCCACTGACATCATTAATCCAGTCTATCAAATAGTCATTTACTGCTTTTTCAATTATTTCTGGATAGAAACTATCTAAACTAAAAAGAGGTCGTACTGCTGCACGTTGAAAATCTTCTTTTATTTGATTTAAAACCGGTTCTAAACGACTCCACTCTTCCTTTACCGAAACACAAACTGCACCCGGACGAGTTGATTGTGCTCCTAAATCAATAACAGAAGCACCTTGAGCAATCAATTCATGAACTCTCTTCACAGCTTGATCTGTAGAGTAATATTTTCCCCCATCTGAAAATGAGTCGGGGGTGACATTAACTACTCCAACCATTAGAGGCTTAGACACAAAACAGTTTTTTACTCTTGTATCGTTTTTGATATGACAGTGTAGAATTTCACTTACAGTCAAACAGCTAAGAGAAGAGTTTGGAACAGGATAACGCCAATCTGAACGTAGTGATGCAATTAAAGTTAATAAAAAAGGTCGATTCAACAGTTCTGAATGAGGGATAACTAATCCACTTTCATTGATAACCTCCTCACCCCACGCTAAAATATCGAGGTCAATGATCCGAGGCGCCCAACGTTCGGCTTTATGATTTCTGCCTAGTTCCTTCTCGATTTCCTTCAATACCTTCAATAGTGACAACGGTGATAAAGAAGTTTGCCCACAAACAACAAGATTAAAATATGGCAAATTCCATGCAGGAGGAGCATCAGGAGGCAAAATAGCCTCTGTTTCAAAAATCACAGAAACTCTCACTTCCTTTAATACTTTCGAAGTAATAAGGCGAAGAGCTTTTTGAATGTTTTCAAATCGGCATCCCAAATTGGACCCTAAACCAATAAAGATCTCTTTGTTAGCCTCCTACAATATCGAAACATAATGGGTTGGTGGACAAGTGGAACCGGATGATTAGGCTTAGAAATGACAATTTCAATAACATCATTTTCGGAGCTTAAATACTCAGCTACGACTTCAAAAATATGTAAAGCTAAAGACTCGATTAAACTGAATGATTTATTTTTTACTGAATCGACAACTTGTTCAGTGACAATCTTATAACAACAAACATCACTAAGCTGATCAGATCGACAACCGACAGGTTCCTTTGAAAAATTTATATTAATATTAACATCGACAGGTTGCGGATTGGCTTTTTCTTCAGCACTACATCCTAAAGACACCCAAAGGCGCAAACCTGGAATTAAAAGTTCATATCCTTTTTTGAATAGTACCCCCCACTCTGTATTTTTTTCGAATATATCGATGTCATTAGAAAGCTACAAGGAAAAATATATTTCCCTTCAATAAGGCATTCTCAACAAAGCATCTCGTGGAGCAAGCATAGAACAATCAAGTTCCATTCATTAACTAGGAGCTATTGATCTTCTATTAGATCTGGATTGTTGATATCTTGATCCAGATCTAAGAAATTCGAAGAGCTAACAACTTTGCGACCACTTTTCTTTTCCAATTCTTACCTGGCATTACCAGCAATTTTTCCACCTGCTTTTGCAGCTTCTTTATTTTGATTAAATCCTTGCGCATCTTTTTGGACAGAAATTTCTGTTGTAGAAGCCTCTCCTAACATATTAAAGATCAATTCCAAATCGCTCATATGGTCGCGCAAATTTTCTTTCTTCAGATTTTTTAACTTTTTGTGTTCAGACGGCTTCACTCCAAAGGCTGCTTCAGATATTTCTGCTGTGAGGATGGCATATTCTTTTTCTTCTTTAACGCCTCTTTTTTCCCATTCATTTGTCAACTGTTCACGGATAGAGATTCCTCTCATTCTCTTCTCAATCCAATCTTCTGGATATCCTTTAGCTTTATAGAGAGCTCGAGTACGCTTAGTTGCGAGTTCAGGATCTTCAATTTCTTGAACTCTTTCATACCCCACTTTTGCCAACCATCTTTTGAAAGGTTCAGCTTTTGGAGATGGTATTGATTGAATAATTCGAAATAATGTTTCTGTATTCGCTGTATCCGTCAGATATTTTTTTCCATCTTTGGATTCCATTTTCAGTTGTACGATTTTTTCGTACAACTGATCAAATCCTTCATCTTCAATGAGTTTCTTCTTTAAATCTGACCAATATCTTCTAGGACTTGAACTGTCAGTTAACGTATCGACAATGTCAACAATAGAAAAATACCATTCATCATTGAATACTGTTTTTCGTATTTGTTTGCCTTTAAAAATAGCAATTTTGGCTGTAGGCTGCACTTTATTTTCCATAATTGACCCTCTCACAAGTTTTTTTCTTAAAACGTATGTTGAACTTTTCTGCAAAAATTCTAGAACTAATGTATTATGAAAGCAAATTTTTTAAGTTATTCTTAAATAATTATCCTCTTTTTGGGAATAATGAGAATCCTTCTTCTCGAGCAAAGTGATAGATCATATAACTAGCGGCAAACCCAGAAATCATTAGATATAAGCCAGGCGCTGCTGTCCATCCCGTTGTCTTAAATAACCAAAGGCAAATCGATGAAGTGGGCATCCCAATCAACTGAGATCCCAGTGATCCACCTAAAGAGAGTATGACATATCGATGAGTCGCTGGAACGCGCTCCATCGCCCATGCATAATAAGGAGCTGCAAAAGCAACACCTCCAACTATTATTGCGAACCTAATCAAGATTACCAAAGCTAATGAAGCTTGATTAAGCAAGTAAAATAGAGGAAGGGCCCCTATTGCGGAGCAAAGCGCGCCCATCAACATAACTCGTTCCTTACCCAGCTTATTTGCTAAATATCCAAAACAAGGAAGAAGTGTCATATCAATGATTAGAAGCAGTGTATTCACTTGCATCACCTGAGTTTTAGAAAATGAAGTGATCAGAGGGATATAACCATTCATCAAAGTGAAAGCTAGAGAATAGGTCGTATATGAAAATCCTGATGCTAAAATAATCGCTATAAATGCCGTGCGATGTTCTTTGAGTATACTTAGCACTCTTAGAGATTTTTTAGGTTTGACAAATTCAATACTCTCTTTTGTTTTCCAGCGAATGAAGATTCCTAAAATGGCCGTCATTCCCCCTATCCAAAATAGAATGCGCCAATTTTGCTCAATCGATCCCTGATAACTCAGCAAGGTGACTAGTCCTGAGGCTAGCAATATTCCTCCAATTGAAGAGGCGTCATAAAAACTACTGGTGAGTCCTCTTTTTGATCTCGAAGTGCTTTCTAATACGAACAAAGCCCCACCTGTCGTTTCCCCTGCTGCACAAAAGCTTTGAAGCATTCTTCCTAATGCAAGAAGCAGCGGCGCCCATACTCCAATTTCTCGATACACAGGTAATATTCCTATGCTCATCGTAACAATGGCCATTCCACTTAAAGAACAAAAAAGAGAATACTTCCTGCCATATCTATCTCCTATAAATCCAAAAAACAATGCTCCAATAGGGCGCGTTAAAAACCCCAAAGGAAGCATGCCATATGTTAAGATAAGAGCTGTGATAGGATCACTATTCTGAAAAAATAAAGGGGCTATAAAAGGGGCTAAAAATCCAAATAAAGCATTATCATAATGTTCTAAAATATTGCCAATCATGCCCGCAATGCGATTCGCTTTCATATTTACCTCCGAGAAAATAAGGGCGCTGATTAGCGCCCATTTGTTTTAGTTAAGTCTTGACCAATGTGCAAAAAAAGAGTGAGCTGCGCACTCTCCCTTACAAGAGCGCATAAAATGCTTTGGCTCTATAGAACCTGGTCCTTTTTCTAAAGACCAAACTCTTTGGCAATACTGTTCAGAAGGTAAAATTTCTTTTTGATATCCATCATAAATAGAATCGATCCATCGATGCAAAAAGCTGTTTAGTTTTGACGAAGAATCTCTTTGAGGACTATTTGATGAGTTTTCGGGATTGAGTTGTACTGACATATTTCCTCCATTTTTTAGATTTGGAGGAAAACACAAAATCGTGTCTTCCTTTCTGTGTTCACCAGAAAAGGAATATTTTTTCACACTCCCTACGCTAGTATGACCTAGATCAGGTAGTAAGGGTTAAATGCTAAGCATTTTTTCAGCCCGGTTAAGGGGCACCCCTGGTGAACGGAAATATTATACTAACGTTAACTGCAAATGGCAAGAACGATCATAATTCATATAATCAACTAATGAGTTTTGAAATCACCTTTTGAAAGTTTAATTTTTTTAATTTTCCAAAAGGATCTTGAATTTCAAGTTTCAACCAATCTATAGGTGAAGCTTGCTCGAGCCAAATCGACAAATTATTATGAAATGTTTTGAACCACTTAGGATAGCGGTCTCGAAAAGACAATAGTTCAATAACTGATTCCTTAGAAAAAGATCCTAATTGGGTGGTTACATACCAAATGCCATAAAGATCTTTATGTTGTTTAGCAATATTCTTACGTTTCGGAAATGTTAGTCCTTTATGAAAAATCCAAGCTCCAGGAGAAACAACCATTCCTTTTTGTCCTGCATCTGTTTGAAACTCCATATTCATTTGCAGACTTAAATTTAAATAGTTTAATGGCTGAGCAACTACACCTGCAATAACGACATTTTTTTGTTTATCATTTCGAGTCAAAGAATCTGTCAAGAATTCAATTTCAATTTCAATACCATTGATATCTTTGATATACGCTTCGGTAGCAGGCTGATTCATGTCTTTAAATACTATAGTAAATCCTGCTTCTTTAAGATGTCTTGAGATGTTCTTTTTTGAAATTATTGGTGTTCTTCGGCATAAAAAAGAATCGATATCTCTCGTTCCAATAGGAGAATTTCGCGCCTTTCTATCAGAGAAATAGAGTTTATAAATAAAAAGAGCATATCCTCCTCCTATAATGGCATACTTGTTCCAAGGACCTATTGATTCTAAAAAACTAGAGATAATTTTATCCTCGTTTTCAAACTCCATTTTCAGTCTCTCTTATATATGCGTTTAAGTTCAGAAATGCGCTCAATCATAAATTCTGCTTGTTCATGTCCACGCAAAGGAAAATGGTAGAGATCAAGCAAAGTTAGAAGAGGAGAAGATTTGCGTATTTCTCCATCCCTATCTTCTTCTCTTTTGAGAAGGCTTCTATAATAAGGTTCTATCAATAAAACTTCATATCCCCTTTCCTGAGGTTCTAATTCTAGCAATCCTTCAATTTCTTTTCTAAGATTTGGCTCAAATATATAAAGTTCAACTGTATTTAAGTTAGTATTCTTACATTTATGTACTTCAGCAGCTGAATGTAGAGCTAAAGCAACTTTAGACTTAAACTCATCTCTCTTAAGAAGTTCTAATATCTCTCTTTTATTCTCCAATCCTGAATGATATGTCCTCATTTTACATTTTTTTACAATATTGTAATGTTCAAGCCAGCGAGATAATAACGCTTTAGGTTTTATTAAAGAAAAACGCTTGGCTGTTCTAACCCCCTCTGTTTTAAGAAAGCCTTGATTAACTAAAGTCCCAAATATCCGTTGGACAAGGCCCACGCTAACTTCTCGATCTCTAGCTACCTCACGCAATGAAAAGCTTTCCCTCTCAATTCCAACCATGAGTAACCAATCTAATACGATAGCCGACTTATCAGCATAAATATTGGCTTCCAAAAAAGAATCACCTGAACCTAACAAAAATTCACCCTTCATATTGTTCGCTCCGCCCTACTGTTCATTATATAGCACTGTTCATTATATAATGAACAGTGCTATGCAACATCCGCGCGCCTGCAAGAACTAAACTGCTGTTGGTTAAGGCATTACATTGTTTAATATTTTAAGACTCTGCAACAAATTGCTAATCCAAAAAGAAAAGTCATGAATTGGATTTTTTTATAGCCATGACAAGGACATCTAGAAAGAAGTATAGTGTGATCAATCCAGCGACAATCCAATAAGAAAATCTACGATCACCTTGATCGATACATTCTTCGACACGGGTTTTTTGTTTTTTTACACCGACATAGAGAACATAAAAAATAGCGATGAGATAAATTGTTCCCAGGCTGTACCAAAGAGGTGTTTTCTCTGGAATGTAAAAGCTAAACAAAGATGAAAGAATCGCAATAAAAACCCCTGCTAATAAGAAATTTTCTGAGAGTCTTTTTTCACCAAGCTTTTTGCAATTGTTACTGAGGAAAAAACACATGATTGCGGGATGAGCAAATAACATTGTCAATACGATTTGCGGTATGGTCCAAAATTTTATTGGTTTTTCTTTTATTGTTTGAACATCAATAGTTGAACTCATACAATCTCCTTTATTTTCTGGAGTACAGATTAACTTACATAGGAAATTTATTTAAACATCTATTGCTTAAAATAATCTTTAAATATCATGAATGCTTCTAAAATCGGAACTATTGAAATAGATAATTATAAGTTAAATTATCGCATCGAGGGAAAGGGCAAAACAGCTCTTGTTATTGGGAGTGCTCTATTTTATCCCCGCACTTTTTCTAAGCAGTTGAGAGAAGATCTTCGCTTTATCTTTATTGATCATCGCGGATTTGGTCATAAAACAGGAGAAAGCAATGCTCCCGTTAGTTTAGAGCTCTTACTTAAAGATATAGAAACCATGCGTCAAAAACTCCATCTCGAAGATATCATTGTAATTGGCCACTCGGGACATGGTTATCTCGCTTTAGAATATGCAAAAAAATATCCTGATCATATTTCCCATGTTGTCTTAATTGCTCTTGGGCCCAATCAAAGCGATCAAAGCCATGCCGCTGCAGATCGCTATTTTGAAGAACATGCGGTGAAAGAACAAAAGGCTTATCTAGAGCAAAACATGCAGCTTTTGCCTAGTGATATCGAAAAAGAACCTAAGTGCCGCTTTAT
Organism: Chlamydiota bacterium; assembly: GCA_021772335.1. Lineage (GTDB taxonomy): Bacteria > Chlamydiota > Chlamydiia > Chlamydiales > Rhabdochlamydiaceae > JAJFMD01. The sequence goes on along the minus strand of JAJFMD010000005.1, from coordinate 53,795 downwards.
TCACTTCTGTTTACGCAATGGAGCTCGTAGCTGGTATGATTATCACTTTGATGCTTCGCATTTGTGGAAAGGGGTTGAGACCAATATGGAGATCATCGACCATGTATGGGGCGTTATTTTTAAAGGTATAGATATTACTCAAGGACTCGAATCATTTGACAAGCCCATTTTTCTTGCATTAGGGCGGTATGACTTTCTCGTAGCTCCCCCTTCTTCCTGGGATCCTATTCTACCAATGTTTAAGAATCTTACTCAGATTATTTTTGATAAGAGTGGACACACTCCCCAGTTTGAAGAAGCAGAGTTCTTTGATCGAAAACTCCTGCACTGGTTAAAAATTAACTAGAGACTCTAATCCAAGGAACAGAGTCTCTTTGTTTAATTTAAGCACGAGCTGGTTGTTTTTCTTGAATTGTTAATGCTACAAAGCCAAGTGTCCCGATGCAAAGAGCTATAGGGATGACAATCATACCGCATGTCATTGCACTAGAACTCATTGGGCCCCCCATCACTTTAATCACACTGCCGATCACCGTATGGAAGCAATAGCCAAAAGTCATGATGATCATATTAGCGACTGCTGTTGTCAATCCAGCGACTTGCGGGCGAACAAAAGTAGACGCTTTATAAATCGCCAAAATTTGATAAGCACAGCATATGCCAACTAAAACAAAGCTAATACTAAGTGCAGTAGGATTCAATTTTGTGATCAACATCAATATAAAGCACGCCGCCATAATCGCTCCTGCGCCAACCACTGTGGCGAGATAGTTGCCAACTTTTTCTGCAATCCAATTTAATACTGGAGAGCCAAAGCACATGCCGACAAAAATTAACGATGGTAAGCTCGCAGCAACAGATCCTTCAAAGTGATAACTTTGCTTTAAAAAAGCTGTGCCCCAAACATCGGCAAACCCCTCTAAAGGACCAACCATCAAGCCTGCACATAGACAACTCAAAATGACCCGTTTGTTACTAAAGACCTCTTTAACATCTGAAAGGATGGGTCTTTGATCAGCCGTATTAATGTTGGGAACAATCAAATAAGTCGCGACTGCAAGAGCAAGACCTGCAAAGGCAAAAATCCGAATGACAGTTTGATAACCCAAAACTTCTCGCATGTAATCCACAGGTCCTCCTCCATAGATCGCACCAATCAAGCCAATCATTACGGAAATGCTCAACATACGTGGGAAGCGCTTCTCGCTAAAGGTCATCCGAATGACTTTAAAAACTCCCAAAATCGCGGCAGAAGAACCAATGCCAATGAGCACCCTTCCTACGATAGGATAGACCCAAAAGTTTGAAAAAATCAGGGGCATAAGTCCCAAGACAGTCAATAGAATCGAGCCCGCCATCACTTTTTTAGGTCCATAACGATCAAGCATAATGCCAATTGGCAAATGCATCAGAGCATAGCCAATATAATAGAGGCCAGAGAATTGACCAAAAGTTGCAGCACCTATGTCGAACTGCTTCATAATATCGTCCAACATGATGTTGGGCAACACACGCAAAATATACTGATAAGCATAGAAGATCGATGCGATCATCCATACTGTCCAAGCAACTATATGAGATTTTTTTGAAGATGTATTCATATCCTTATCCTTTTAAAAATGACTAATAAAAAACTGGTGTGAAAAGAGAAAAATTTACTGTGCCTGTTGGCACAGCAGGATAAGAGAGAGCGTAGAAAGACCTACTTCTCTGAAGGAAAGATTGTGTAAAAAAAGGGCTTTATTATTCATGCCAATAATTTTAGCAGATAAAAATCGAATTGCAAGTGAAAAATTACAGGTTCCTTATCCTGAAAGAGATTGAAAATGATTATCATCCTTAGTATTCTAGATAATAAAAATCTTCAGAGATCTTATGGATAAAAAATCTTTTACTACACCTCCCCGATTGCAACCAGGAGATGAGATTCGAGTAATTGCTCCGTCCAATAGTTTAGCCATTGTTTCTGAAGAGAACCGAGAGATTGCTACACATGCACTTGCTGATCTTGGATTAAAACTTTCTTTTGGCAAGAATGTCATGGAATGTGATGCATTTTTATCCTCATCTATTGAGGCTCGCATTCAAGATTTACATGATGCTTTTTTAGACCCTTCTGTCAAAGGCATACTCACCGTTTTGGGCGGCCATAATAGCAATCAACTTCTATCTCATATCGATTATGATCTTGTGAGAAAGCATCCTAAAATCTTTTGCGGATTTTCTGATATCACCGCTTTGCAAAATGCATTTCTAGCCCAGTCCAATTTAGTCACTTATTCAGGACCCCACTACAGCTCCTTTGCTATGAAGCAAGGGTTGGAATATACATTAGAGTCTTTCAAAAACGCTCTGTTTAGAGATGCACTGACTACTTTATCTCATTCAAAAAAGTGGAGTAGTGATAGCGAATGGTATCTCGATCAAGAAACGCGCTCTTTTGAAGACAACTTAGGACCCAAAATTCTTAATCCTGGAGAAGCTGAAGGTACAATCGTTGGAGGCAACTTAGGAACATTTCTTCTTTTAAAAGGAACTCCTTATATGCCTTCTTTAGAAAATACGATTCTATTTATAGAAGAAACAGAAGCTAATGATGTCATATTTGATCGCAACCTACAATCGATTGTAGATCTGCCCGAATTTTCTGGTGTACAAGCGTTGCTCATTGGAAGATTTGAGAAAACAGCGGAGATTACTGAGAACAAATTAAAAGCGATTATTCAACAAAAGAGAGCTCTTGCTCATATTCCTATTGTGTATGATCTAGATTTTGGCCACACAACGCCCTTCTTCACTTTTCCCATTGGCGGCAATGCAAAATTAAAGATTTATGATGACAAAGTTATTATAAAAATTTCAAACTCTATGTGTATTTAAATATGAAAAACAAACAATTGCTAATTATTTTAGTCATCGTATTTTTCGGATTTGTAGGATTATCAATTCCCTATTTGATTTTCCCTGCTCTTTTTCTTAATCCTGAATACTCTATCTTGCCAATAGGAACAACTGAAACTCAAGCGGGACTTTATCTAGGCAGCACATTAGCAGCGTATCCACTGGGTCAATTTCTAGGATCTCCGATACTTGGCGCACTTTCTGATAGCCATGGAAGACGTAAAATTTTAGTTGTTAGCCTAGCTATCTCAGCTTTGTTTAGCCTACTATCAGCACTAGCTTTAAGTTGGAAAATGCTTTGGTTATTAATAATCAGTCGGTTTTTCACAGGATTAATGGAAGGCAACATCTCTATTGCTAGAGCAATGGCAGCGGACATTAAAGAACTGGACAAACTCGCAGCTTTTGGAAAGATCAACGCGGCATGCTATCTTTCTTTTATTATTGGTCCTTTACTAGGAGCTCTACTTTCCGATAAAAATCTATATCAAGGATTTACCTTATCTACCCCTTTCTATCTTATCTCAACCGTATTTCTCTTACTTGCCATCATCGCATTTCTCTCAATTAAAAAGGTTAAAACCTCAACCACTTCTAAACAAACTGTGTGGCAGGCAATAAATTTTGTAGATAAAATTATTCCTCTATTCAAAATTCCACAAATCAAATTATTGCTGCTTACAGGTTCTTTATACACGCTTGCTATTGATATTTTTTATCAATTTGGCCCTGTCTACCTAACCAAGAAATGGTTACTGAGTCCCACGTTACTTACAACTTATAATAGCCTATTATGCATTACTTTGATGATTGGCAGCGTACTCCTTGCAAGAAGACTTGCTAAACAATACTCCTTTCACAAAATCATTATTTCAGCATCAGTTTTTCTTTTTATCTGCTTAATTAGCATTGTGATTACTAACCAACCAATTGTCATGCTCATGCTTTTTGGATTAATAGGATTTGGAATCGGAGTGGGATCAACAACGCTCTCTGTGCAGCTCTCTAATGCCGCTTCTGACAACATTCAAGGACAAGTCATGGGAGTGCAGCAGTCTCTGCGCGTTGCTGGTGATGCCCTAATCTGCATAATTGGCGGCGCTCTTCTTTCTCTATCCCCTATCATTATGCTGCTGTTAGCAGCATTCATATCAATCGGCGCTCTATTTTATTATCTAAGGAATCTATCTTTGCAAAAAGCTTAGCTTACGAAGAAGCTCGATCGGCTGTTTGATAAGATGCATCAAAATCATTGACTAAATCTCTCACATACTTACGAATGCGTTTGTTTTGAGTCAATTCGGGAACAATATCAATCCAAGATTTAAGAATTTTAGGAGAAACTCCTAAAAACTCTTCATTCATTAGTATAATTGGTTTAAATATGCCAACAGGACCTTTAGATATATAAAAATCCAGAAACACGTGAAATTTATTAAGCTGTGTATTTGAGACTTGTGTGGCAATTTCAGCAGCAGATTTTTCTTTGAAAGCAGATTGAAATAATGAAGCATTACACTGCTCAAAGATAATTTGATCTTCAACTATCTTAAGCAGAGTGCCAGCTAACTCTTCTGAATAAGGAGTAATGAGCTTTAGAATATTATATTCACATATGAACTTAGCACGTTTTTCGTCGACAAAACAGTGATGCATACGCCCTTTGTCAAATGGATGACGCATTAAAAGGATATTGCCATATGAGACATTGCTTAAATGAGTCTGCTCACGTGGAATATCGAGCAAATAGCGAATATCGGGAAATACAGAGCCTCGTAAAACATCGAGTTTTTCTTCCTTCGAAATTTTCTCCATTTCACACCAGCGATCAGCGAGATAAAGATGCATCAATGGTCCTGCTGCACTAGCAGAACTCACAATGAACAAACATAAAAAAAACCACTTTTTAAACACTAGCAACTTCCTAAAAATCTCTTTTGTGATAATCTCCCATTCCCTTTGATTTTTTCCAATACAATTCGAGAAAAAGCAATGACTATAACTGAAGAGCAAACCTTTCAAAATAGAGACTTTGCAGATCAGGATCTATCACATCATTCATATCTACACTGCCGTTTTGAGCGCTGCCAATTTACGAATGCTAATTGGGCTAATGCGTCTTTTGCTCACTGCTCATTCACAGGCTGTCAGCTCACATCAATCGAGCTCGCAGGATGCCGTCTTAGCGATGTCAGTTTTGAGCAGTGTAAAATCGCGGCCTTAAGTTTTTTTAAATGCGATCGAACTCTCTTTTCGTTGAGTTTTGATCAGTGTGTGATTATTGGATGCAACTTCTCTGATCTCAAAATGAAAAAAACACCTTTTTCTAAATCTCAAATTCAAGACTCTCATTTCTCTGGATGCGATCTCACTGAAGCACATTTTGATGAGTGCAATTTAAAGGGCACCATCTTTCATAATTGCAACTTGATTAAAGCTGATTTCCGCCAGGCAATGGACTATTCACTTGATCCATTGAGCAATAAGATTAAAAAAGCGCGATTCTCTTTTCCTGAGGTGACAGAACTTCTCAAAAGCTTTGAGATTGAGATCTCTTAAATTTTTTTCTTCAATTGTTAATTTTCCCAAATCGTCTATAATAATTGATTCAGTTTATTCCAAAGGAATCACGTATGAAAAAGATTTTTCTCAGCTTATTTGTCTTACTATCATCCATTTGTTTTTCTAGCGAAATGCGCGTCAACGTTGGTGGCGCAGAGCTATATTATGAAGTTCACGGTGAAGGCGATCCGATTGTCATTTTACATGGTGGACCTGGCCTTGGGCTAAACTACTTCAATCCACAAATGTTGGAGCTAGCCAAAAACCACCAACTGATTTTTTATGATCAACGCGGGTGTGGCAAGTCTACGGGGAACCTCTGTGCAGAAGAAATGAACATCGATCGTTTTGTAGAAGATCTTGATGCGTTGCGTCAGCACCTTGGGTTTGAAAAGGTTTCCTTGCTTGGTCATTCATGGGGTGCGGTACTCGCTGCAAAATACGCTTCTCAACATTCTGATCATGTCAAAACATTAATATTAGCGAACCCAGGCCTTTTTTCACGCCCAGAATTTGATGCTTTCATCGATAATATTAGAGAAAGTGATGAAAATTTTTCCTTCGAGCGCCCTGCAATAGAGATTGCGATAGAAAATCAGAAAAATATGCTTAAGCATTTTGTCTACGATCCTGCAAAAGCTAGCGAAATCAACTTCAACCCCACGGTAGAAGAGTTTGGAAAAACACTAGAAATTCTTGATTATTTTACGGAGACTCTTTTCCTTACAGATTTCGATTTTCGCGATGAGCTTAAATGCATTAACTGTCCCACATTAATTATTCATGGGAAAAACGATCTGATTCCAATGAGTAATATCGAAATAATTCATAATTGCATTCGCTCTAGTTATCTTTGTCTTATCGATGAATGCGGTCATTATCCCTATGTGGAAAAACCCAATGATTTTTTTGGAGTTATTGAGCGCTTTTTAAGCAAAAATAACTATGTCAAAGTTGATGGCGCTGAACTCTACTATCAAGTTTTTGGTGAAGGCGATCCCATTATCGTTTTGCATGGTGGACCTGGTCTCAATCAGAACTACTTTTTTCCGCAAATGCTCGAACTTGCTAAAAATCATCAGCTGATTTTTTACGATCAGCGAGGCTGTGGCAAATCGACAGGCAATCACACTCCAGAGGAAATCAGCATTGAGCAGTATGTTCTAGATCTAGAAGCACTACGTATAAATTTAGGTCTTAATAAAGTGACGCTTTGCGGCCACTCATTTGGAGGGATTTTAGCAGCGCGCTATGCTTCATCCTACCCCGATAATTTGAATGCATTAATTCTTATGAATCCCGGTCCTTTATGCTCTGAGGGAATGCGCAGTTATTTTAAGGAGATGAGAATGCGTTTAGGAGGGCATAGTCCTCTTATGGTTAATACAGAAAAGTTGCCTGCTTTAGCGCATCAATATCCTGAAGAATTTGAAATGATTTTTCGTACAATCCTCAGTGCGTATCTCTTCAATCCTAAACACGCTGAAGATATCAATATTGACTTTGACTCCGAGTCAATGCGCAAAAAAATGGAAGTGGATCGTATTGTTTGGGATTTTCTAGCAAATAATGAGTATGACTATCATGAAGATCTTAACAAAATCACATGCCCAAGTCTGATCATTCATGGAACGCACGATCCCATACCGCCTCATACTGCAGAGAAAATTGGCAAGCATATCTCTGATATCACCTATTTTCTCTTAGAAGAGTGTGGTCACTTGCCTTTTGTAGAAAAGCCGGATGAGTTTTTCCCTCTCGTGGAAGAGTTTTTAGAAAAGGTTAATAATTGAAAATTGCGATAGTATGTCTTACTTTATTTTGCATGATAAATAAGAGCATCGCTTTGGATATTCACCAACTCACACATCTTCTTGAGCGTCCTTGCGGAAGAAACCGCATCGACGCTCTAAATTACGATCTCAATATTAAGGTTCAAGCTCCTATAAAAGATGATGCAGGGGTGATGATCTGCTGCCATGGCCTTGGTGGCGACAGCTCGATCATTAATGCTCTCGATCCTATTGATATGATGCTAGTTGGATTTAACTTTCCTGATGCAGGAGAAGCTGTTTCGGAACGTGACCCCAATGAGACAACCTTTGGTTCTATTGATGAGATCACTCCCCTTCTTCATTTGATGAAAATATGTGTGATCGATGGAGAGCAAGAAAGCCTTTGTCTTTATGGATTTTCAGCAGGCGGTGGCGCGATTGTCAATACGCTTGCAGTGCTCCATCACTACCGTTTTCCAGAAAGGCTTGAGCAGCTCGAAATCACTCCTGAAAATGCGCGCAAAATTTTACAAGCTGTGGAAAAAGGCTACGTAATTTTACACGCACCTCTTAAATCGATTGATGAAATCATCGAGATGCAAGGCGCAAAAGAGGAGTTTCTCGTCTATCAAGAGCGCTACAGTAAAAATCAAATGCTCCCAATCGACGCCGTTAAAAAGTTAGATGGCCTTAAACTCAATATTCTGTTGTTTTTCCAGAATCCCGATAACAGACTCGGCAACCGCGACGATCAGCGCTATATAGAGCGTCTTAAAAATGCTAACTCTAAAGGTGTTACAGAAATCATCACCGGCCATGATGGTGACCATGTCGCTTATCCTCAGTTACTTTGGGACGCATACCCCTCATTTCTACAGCGAATATTATAGAAAAATATTCAAAAATCTGTTATAATAAACTATATTATTCTAATTATAAGATATTATGACAAAATCCAAATTAGGCAAGTTATTATCCTTAGTCTATGAACTAGGAATTAAAGAGTCTTCAGCTATTGGCCACGCAGCGTGGAATTACATGCGCCATCGCTTCTCTCGCTCTAAAACAGTAGAAAGAAAAAGCAGCGCAGAGAAAAAGTCTAGCTGCCGAGTCATCCTTCTTCTTCACGGTCAAGGCGGTGGAGCCTTTTGTTTCCGCCCTTTGGTTAAAAGGTTGCATCAAGCGGGTCATGACCACGTCTTTACAATTGGATTCAAGCCTTCTCTCACCAATCCCGCACCAACAGAACCTCTACTTGACAAGCTTCAAGAACTCAACGATTACTATACGAAAATCGGCTATGAAAAAGTGAATTTTGTCCTCATTGGACACTCTCTTGGAGCAATTATCGCTGCTAATGCAGTCTGGCATCACAACTTTAACATTGAAATGTGTGTCTCAATCGCTGGACGTTTGCGCTATGTCGATAATCACTTTGCATGGTTTTGTAGCGATGTGCGCTCTGTCATAGAAAAGACCTATGACGCAATCGCTTCTAATCCAGGAAAAACAGCACTTTTTACCATTCGTGGAGAGCGTGATAATCTCGTCCCCAAAGAGTCTGTACATATTCAAGGAAATCCTGCGCGTCAATACACCCAAAAAGGGTATGGACATGGAGGAATTATCTATGCACGCGGTGTGCATAACAAAATTATCGAATGGTTAAATTCTGGCGATTTTTCTTAATTTCTCAATATTATTGCCCGTAATTTCCGGCAAATGCTCCAGAATCTTTTCTATTGGCCAATCCCACCAAGCAATCTGCTCCAACTCTTCAATCGTTTTATCATCAAAACGTTGACGGATAATTTTAGCGGGATTGCCGCCAACGATTGTATAAGGCGGAACATCTTTTGTAACCACAGCATGCGCTGCGATAATTGCCCCATTCCCAATCTTTATTCCTGGCATAATGAAAGCTTGATAACCAAACCATACGTCGTTGCCAATGACAGTATCTCCCCTCATAGGAAAATTGACGTCATAACTCTTTGCCCAGTTTTCATTATACACTGCAAAAGGAAAAGTCGAGAAACCGTTCATTTGATGGAATGATGCATTCATCATAAAACGCGTGCCCATCGCAATTTGACAAAACTTACCGATAATCAAACGATCTCCAAGAACAGGCTCGTGATAGAGAACATTCTTTTTCTCAAAATCTTCAGCGCCATCATGATCGTGATAATAGGTATAATCGCCAATATCAATATTGGGGCCTTTAATAAGATTATTTAAAAAGCACATCTTGCGATTAACAATTGGCAATGGAAAGGTCGTATTCGAATAGGGACCTTTTTCCTTAAACTCTAGAGCCTTCTTTTCAAGAATAGGAAAAGCCGATTGCTTTGCTAACTCATAGTCTTCTCCACTCTCAATCCACCCCTTTTTGAGCAAACCAAAATCATGCGCTTCTTCAGGATGAGCGATTAAATAATTACGAATGGTTAAATGACGTAAACCTTCTTTATCACCCTCAACATAGCAATATACATGCACGCTGCTACAGCGATCGCTAAAGCAATTCTCTGATAAAGAATAATAGCCAAGCTCTTTAAGCAACTCTATTGCAGCAAAATCATCGACAAAAACTAAAACATCAATGATTGGCACTGCATACATATCACGTATCGCTGTACTTCCAATATGATGCATCGCTAGTAAATGATCTTGAAAAAGAGTCGTTAAATGTTCGACTTCTCTCTCATAACACTCAGTCCATTGCTCCATACTATTTCTCTATTGAAAGATAAACATCAACTTCAGGCGGATTGAGTTTGAATTTAGAGGAATACACCTCATAGTCATATTGATAAGCGCGTTTAATATCACTGTCCCAAATCTCATTCCATGTTCTCTGAATCGAATCTGGAAACTCCCCTTTTGAAATTATGCGCCCATACTTCCCCCCCGGAATTTCTTTTACAACAAATCCCGAAGGAATCTCTTCAACTTTTTCAACAGGACACCCAATCATAAATGAAAACATATCCGTATGATCTCCCTGATAGTCACTATATAGAGCGATCATCTCTTCGCTTTTGATATGAGGAATTTTCTCTAAAACTCCCTCATTAAAAAAACGCTCCCACAAAAGACCAAAAACCAATTCATCATTTGTTGTTTTAACCGCAATACCCATCAACGTGATTGGCTCACGCTCTACCATTTTATAATCCATTTTCCCTCAGTCGTTTTTTGATAAATCTATTTTAAAAGATATAAATCTTAAGCACTTAAAAATCAAAAGATGTTTGCTATTGAAATCAATAACACGTTCATTAAAATTTACCCCCACATTCAATATAGGAAAATTAGATATGTATAAGTTTCTTAGTATTTTCACATCGATAACCACTCTGCTATGTGCCGATAATATGCAATTAAGTACAATTAAAGAAGTAAGGTCCAATGTCACCGATGCAGAACAAGTGATTACAAAGTCCCAAAATGTCGCAAATGATTTTACGGTACGTGTTGAAGAAGGAATTGCCCCCAAGTTATACGATTGGCTGATTCAAGGGCTAAAAAACCATGCAGAAAAGCATGCCATTCATGACAGTGTCAAACGTTATTCGATTGAAATTATTGAAAAAGATGAGTGCATCGGAGCTTTATCTGGCGAAACACTCTACGGATCTATCTACATTGAAAATATATATATTTCTCCACAACATCGCAGTAAAGGCCTCGGTCGGATTCTCATTGAAAAGGCATCAGAGTTAGGGAAAAAATGGAACTGTACTCTAGCTGTTGTCGAAACAATGTCCTTTCAAGCACTTGAGTTTTATCAGAAGCTTGGCTTTACCGTCGATTTTGCGCGTGAAGGGTATACCAACAATTCAACTCTTTACTACCTCCATAAGAAAATCTAATCATGTAATTAGCATGTTAAACACTTTAGAAAAAAGTTTAATACCTATATTAGTTGGCAAGGATATAGATGATCTCAAGAACAAAAGTTATTTACTATTGCAAATACGCACAAAATTGCTAAAATAAATGGCTTCATGTGAGGGAAGCAAGTATGCTTAAATTTCTTAGTATTTTTATATTGATAACTACCATTTTGTGTGCCGATATTATGCAACTTAAAACAATGAAAGACGTAGAGACCATTGTCGCAGATGCCGACCAAGACACTCTCGTCGTTTTCGATATTGATGACACCTTGACCTTTCCAGGAGATCCTGCTTTCGATCTTCCTAATTTAAAAAAATACCGCCATATTATGGCGCCAATCAAAGAAAATTGGACGCCGCATCACAAACTTGTCGCAATAAATCTTATGGCGATCGATGAAGCTCTGCTACTCGACAGTGACGCTCCTGCATTAATTCAAGCTCTTCAAGAGCGTGGGGTTCCCACAATTGCTCTAACTGCGATAATCGCTGGTAAAATAGAAGATCGCGAAGACATGAACTCTTTAAGAAAAAAACAGCTCGCTCAGCATCAAATCGACTTTTCAAAAACCGCTCCTCATACGGATCGAATGATATTCGATCAGCTCAAGAGTTTCCTTAATCACCATCCTGTATCTGAACATGGAATCATCGTTGCTAATGGTATTGAAAATAGCAAAGGAGAAGTTCTCCTCGAATACTTAAAACTTTGCAATCACAATCCCAAAAAAATCATCTTCATCGACGATACTCTTAAACATGTCGAATCAATGGTAGAGCCGCTTAAGCAACAAGGCATTGAATACACGGGCATCCATTTTACCTATGATCTTCCTCAGCGTCCCGTTGAAGAAGATCAGATGCTAAAAATGTGGACTGAAATTGATCGCCTCGCTGATCAAGTGATTGAAGAGCGGCAAAATAATACTTCAAATTTCACTGTTCGTATCGATGATAAAATTGAATCTGAATTGAGCAACTGGCTTGTTCAAGGGTTAAAATCACATGCTGAGGAACATGGCGTATTGAATTGTTCTGAGCGCTTTTCTGTTGAGATTTTTGACAACGGCCAGCGCATTGCAGCGGCATCTGGCAAAAACCTTTTTGGCTCATTATTTATCGATCTAGTCTACATTTCAGAAAATTATCGAGGCCAAGGAATCGGTCGCATGCTCATGGAAAAAGCGTTCGAAGTTGGCAAAAATCTTAACTGCCCTATTGCTGTTGTAGAAACAATGTCATTCCAAGCCGTTGAATTTTATCAAAAGCTGGGATTTACCATCGATTTCGCTCGAGAAGGCTACCGCAATAATTCCACACTATACTCGATGCAGAGAAAACTCTAAGCATAGTTGCACCTCTGAGCAATTGACAGACTTGTCTACATAAGCTGTTTAATATTGAAAACAATTTCAAATTTGCTAAAATTGGGAGCTTTTCATAACAGGAGCAATAACTGTGCTTAAATTTCTTACTGTTTTCTTATCGATAGCTACTCTTCTCTGTGCTGATATCATTGAATTAAAAACAATGAAGGAAGTGGAGACTATTGTCGCAGATGCCGATCAAGACACGCTTGTCGTTTTTGATATCGATGACACCTTAACCTATCCTGGAGATCCAGCTTTTAATCTGCCCAATTTTAAAAAATATCAACGTGCTTTAGCTCCGATTTTAGGAAAATGGAACCCTCTAAAAACATTCGTTTCGATTAACCTTATGGCAGTTGATGATGCGTTTTTGCTCGATAGCGACACTCCTGCGTTAATCCAAGCACTTCAAAAGCGCAATGTTCCCACAATTGCCCTAACGGCGATGATCGCAGGCAAAATAGAAGATCGCGAGGATATGAACTCTTTGAGAAAAAAACAACTCGATCAGTACCAAATCGACTTTTCTAAAACAGCACCTCATACTGACCGAATCATCTTCGATCAGCTCAAGAGTTTTCTCAATTACTATCCCGTATCTGAATATGGAATCATCGTTGCCAATGGAATCGAAAACAGCAAAGTAGAAGTGCTTCTCGAATACTTAAAACACAGCAAATGCAATCCAAAAAGGATCATTTTCATCGACGACACTCTCAAACATGTTGAATTAATGGCAGAACCTCTTAAGCAAAAAGGTATTGAATACACAGGCATCCACTTTAACTTCGATATTCCTCAACCTTTTATTGAAGAAGAACAGATGCTTAAAATGTGGACTGAAATTGGTCAGCGAGGTGATCGATTGATTGAAGAACGGCAAAATGATAGTTCAAATTGAACAATTTCAATCAGAAGAAGCATTTCACAACTGTTGGTAGATCTGATCATTTTTTTGGAGATAAAAATGCTTTTGCTTTCTTAACGACAGTTGGTGAGTGGCAAATCCAACTATGTCCTGCTAAAACTGTCTCATGAGAATGTGGGGTGTTTAGGTAAGTTTCACTTACAGCCACTTTACCATCATTAGTGCCAGAGATCATTGGGTTAAATCCAGCTGTGCCTGCTATCACTAATACAGACATATGATCTGGAAAATTGCCAAGATAATCAAAACCCTCAAGCTCTGTTGTCATGAGTTGCTTTCCTGCTTTGTCTGCGGCTATCGCTTTAAACACTTTATAATTATGAAGTTTGCGCGCAAACACCGATCCTTTGTTTGGTGGTGCAACCAAAACAGCACGGCCCATTTTTGCTTCGTTGGGACAATTGGGATGATTGAGTGCACATCTCACAATTAATCCCCCCATGGAATGCGTGACAAAACTAATGGGGACTCCTGCATGTTGCTTGGATATCTCGCTTAAACGATAAACTAGATCTTCAGCATGCTCTTCAATATATTTTTCTTTGCTAGGATAGGACCAGTTTTCAACACTCCATCCCTCTTTTTTAAGAGAAGATTGCATCATTGACATATTGCCAGCTTTTCGCATGAAACCATGGACTAAAACAACAATGCCGTTTTTAGGAGCATTATTCTCTATATCTGCAAAAGCACAATTTTGCAAAACTAACAAAGTAAAAAGAACTCTTAAAAATCGCATTGAAAACCATAATTTTATTTAAATAAAGAACGAAATTCTACATCTAATTATCCATTAATATCTATAATAACTTTCACCTCATTTTTAAGAGGAAGTTATATTCAAAACCTTGTAAGATCCATAAGAAGAAATGATTATTTTGTCTAGAGGATAGTATGACAATGGTTAGCAGTGATAAAAAAAATCGATGTTTTGGCGGACAGCCTGGCAAAGAGTTCTATGCAGAATATCATGATCATGAATGGGGCATTCCCGTCCATGATGACCAACATCTTTTTGAAATGCTAATCTTAGAAGGTGCTCAAGCAGGACTTAGCTGGGAAACTATTCTAAAAAGACGCGATGCTTATCGAGAGGCTTTTCATAATTTCGATCCCCTCAAAGTTGCATCAATGAGCGACGCAGAACTCAACACTCTTCTTCAAAACGAAAAGATCATTCGCAATCGATTGAAAATCTACGCCGCGCGCCAAAATGCGGAAGTATTTCTAAAAATTCAGCAAGAATTTGGATCCTTCGATTCTTATATTTGGGCATTTGTAAAAGGCCAACCTCTGATCAATCATTGGAAATGTTCTGAAAATGTTCCTGTTACCACCTCTGAAAGCGATGCTCTTTCAAAAGATTTAAAAAAACGTGGGATGAAATTTGTTGGCTCTACAATCATCTATGCTTACATGCAAGCTGTAGGTCTTGTGAATGATCATACCTCAGACTGTTGGCGCTATAACGCCTAAGTCATTGCAGGAATGCACTTCACATGCGCTCTTTCAGTTGATAGAGCGTGATGGCATTGCGCTCATGCCAAGTATTGATCTCCTGCAAAGGAACATTAGAGATAAATGCGTCAAGGGCGAGTTTGACGCGCCAATCCTTGACATCATCAATAAGGACATAGGGAATATCAAGCACAAAGGCGAGATAAAGATCGTTGATCGTCATTGAATAGGAATGCCCCCCATCGATGAAAAGAAGATCATAGTTGCGATCAGGCAACTCAGATAATATTTCCCTACTATCGCATTGAAGGTAGGTGAAACGATCGGGAAACTGCTCAGTAAGCACTGCACTTGCTTGTTCACTCCAAGGCACTCCTTTATCAACTGAGAGCAACTCAGCTTCAGAAAGAGAAAGCCATAAAACAGCGCTATGTCCTGCATTAAAACCGATTTCAAGAACTGAGCGTGCTTTAGTCATTTCTAAAACTTCTTCAAATATGGGGATATGCGCCTCGGTGCAATGCCCGATCTCTGTTGCTGGAAGCTGAGAAAAAATCTGAGTAATCTGTTCCATAGTTATTAAGTATTTTGGATAGAAATATGGGTGTGGTTATGACTGTAAAATGGATCCCCACTTTCACTTTCAGTCGGCCAATAAAGATGTCTCTCCCATTGATAATGTTTGTTAGAAGAGAGCCACATCCGAGAACGTAGAAGAGGAAAATCTTTTACAGCTTTTTGAAGGTGTTCCATGCCATCTAAAAATACGCGATCTAAAAGAGCATTTACTCGTGAATAGACGGAGAGTTTCTGAGCATCTTTTTCACCTTGAATTACAGCTTCTAACTTTCCCTTTAATTGTAATGCTTCATTAGCAAGCTCAATGAGATCATTTTTCTTTTTCCGATTCTTTTTAAGATCTTGAAAATCTTTAGAAATCACAGAAGATGGCTCAACTATTTTAAATAGGTTTTTAAAAATATCCTCAAATTCTGCTCCCGTAACAGCACATGGTGTATTTTGACGAAGGCTTTCAATAGTGCTATTAATTTGCATTAGATATGGAGAACATTCATTCCATTTAGCCCTCATACTGTCAATATCGGTACCTGAAGAAAAAATCATTTGATCAAACTCTTCATACTTGTTCAAAAAGCCCTCAATACTCCCTCCAAATAGCTCAACCAATGGACTTTTGCATTTCGACAAGAGTGATATAATTGGTAAATTTTCTGAATATACAACGTTCTCTGCAGTAGGAACTTTAATTCGCACAGCATTGAGAAACATCAGTAATTTTCTTTCATTAGAGGAGTTTTCAGGTAAAAATTTTACAAAAGCGCAATAACTTAACAAAGAGACATATCTATCCAAATAAGAACGTTTCTCAGAGTACTCTCGATCTGTATTATAACGCTGTTCTCCAGCTTTATCAGGATTTAGCAACCCCTTACACTCAAGCATCTTATCTAGGTGACAAATCTTTTGCACAAAGAACTGAAGAACAATTCCTGCTAAATGATTTGCTTCTAAGCGAATAAAATTTTCAATCTTACTATAAATATATCCATCTAGCAGACGTTCACAATTATTCATCTCTTTTCTTATCTTTAGCAGATAACTTCTATTTTCATTGGAAAGCAATCCTTGTGTTTCTTTATGCTTTTCAGTCAAATTTATAAAAGCTTGCTCTTGCTCTAAAAATCCTTTTAACTCACCAAGATGCTTCTGGCTTTTGCCAAAATTATATTCGTTTTGAAATGTTTTAGATAAATAATTAATCCATTTTGTAAAAAAATGAATTTTGTCCTTTTTGATTTCAGCTGGAATTAATGGATCAAAAGTAGAAAATACATCCGCTAAAAATCCAAGATCAAAATGATCTTTTGTTAAACCATATATTTCTGAATAGCAGTGAATAAGCTGATAAATCAGCGCATTCCTAGATGTAAGGCTATCTTCTGTAAGAGCACGTAAAACAGGACTACAAAAAGCATTGACTTGATTTGTGTTATCTAAAAGAGAACTGCTTTTTAATAGTTGCTGATTTCTACTTTCAATAAGATTTAGCTGCTCTGTTATCGACTCAATTTTTTGCTGCACATTTTCAATTTTATTTTTCAGTTCTAGCTCCTCAGTCGCATCCATATTTGGAACTAACTGCTTTTGCAGCTCTGTTTTACTTTCTTCAAATCGAGATCGCTTATCTAATAACTCAACTTGCTTTTCCTTATTTTTACGTATTTCGTCGAGGGCATCATTCGTGATTTTTTTTTGCTCTTTGACAAGACTTGATTCACGTTGATGAATCCTTATCTCCATGTAAGGAGGAAAATTACAATGAAATTTCAACCCTTTAATATCATTAAAATCAACCCATTGATCTGGAATGCGCTGAATGGAATAATTTGGCAGTCTAAATGAAAGACTTGGGTTGGCTATAGTTGTTGCAAAATCTTCATCGGGTAAAGCAATTTCTTTATGCTGCTCAATTTTAAATGCAGCAAAGTGATGCGATCCATAAAACGTTGTTGGAGAGGATTGCGACAGATAAGAAAACGGATCGGAATGATTAATAAAAGGAAAAGTTGCCATTCCAATGAGATTTGCAAAAATCGGAAATTTTTCATAACAGCTATTCTGTCTTAGGTTTAAATTTCCTATCAGAGCTAAAAAACTATTATCAACTTTGATTATTAATGCATTGAGAGGCTCCACATTACCTTTATCTGGAAGAGTCTCAAAAGCCGTTTCTAAGGCTTGACGACAGTGCACAATATTACTGCTCAATGCAGATGCACTAGCTGTTGTTGACATTTGATTTTCTTTTTTTATTATTAAAAATTGAGCAATATTATCTAAGAGATCTTCTTAAAAAACAACCGAATATCAAATAACAATCTTATTATGCAGTGCCCCTTCTCTTGCTTTTTTAAACAAACTTCTTCAAAAAGAGGCTATCAACGAGGTAGCAAAAATATGAAAGAACTAACTTTAAAAGCAAAAGATCAGCAAGGCCGCACGATGCGTGCGATTTTTCTGCCTGAAGCGGGAATGAACCTCGCAAGTTATACCTGCGATGGCATTGAAGCGATCGCTCAAGGGACAAAGAGAGATTTCGAAGAGCGCTTTGGTGGATTGGGAGCTTTAATCGGTCCCCATTTTTATCATCTTTCTGATGATCTAGTGCCTAAGGATATTAATGAAAGTTTGTTCCCTCATATTGCAAAAGAGAGAGCAAAAGGCACCAAGGATGTTTTCTCTCACGGTATTGGTCGCTATGTTCCTTGGGAATACGAAGTTAAGGGTAATCGCATTAAGGCGCGATTGAATGGTTCAATGCAATATAAGGGCGTTGAACTCAAGCGATTGGAAGGGTGTGATTTTGCAATGACTTTTGATGTGCTGCTCGATAGCAAAGGATTGCATATCTCACTTAGTGTTGAGGCTGAGAGAGCTTCTGTCATTGGTCTTCACTATTATTATACTCTGCCGAAGGGAAAGGCCGTTGTTATAGCACCTGTTGGAGAGCAGTTCAATGATATGGGAACGTGGAACCCGATGCCTGAGAAATGGCTCAAAGAAAAAAAACAGCTCTACTTTGATCTATCTCAAGAGGCTGATTATGGCTTTCGTCCTCCGAGTGGCAATGCGTGCACAATTGATTTACAATCCCAGGGATATCATTTGAGAGTGAGCTATCAAGCGCCTGAAGATGAGCATGCATGGCAGCTCTATCATCCTAATGATAGTGATTTCGTCTGCATAGAACCCGTCAGTGCTAAAAATCCGCGCGGACTGACAGCTAAAAAGAGCGCAATTGAAGTGTTAATTCAGATCAACCCGGAATAAAAAATTATTCCATACTTATGGCTTAGGTTCATGATTCGTTGGTCGCGAATTCAAATCCTTCCTGCACCATTTTCTTATTTTCTTTAAATACACGCTTTGATCACCAAGAATAATTCCATCCTTTTTGAGATCTCCAACTGTTGCAGGACCTGCAATAGTTCCTCTAGGAAAAGAGTAAGGACCGGGATCCTTATAATGATCTGTTTTTTCTCTAACTCTTAAAATATTGGCCATGCCGCCTAATACTGTTTGACCAAATGGTCCATCATATCCAAGCATTGGAATGCTGTTTTCAGGAATAGGCAGGCCCATTTTCGTCATATCATGCATACCGGTTGTCCCTACTGTCCTATAGCCCGGAATTAGTTCACAAACCTTTTCATCAAAATCTCCAACTTGCATCCCCAACATATTGGGAAATTCAGAAGTCATTTGATTCATTGTATGATGTGTCATATGACAGTGAAAAATCCAATCCCCTGGATTGTTCGCAAAAAATTCAATCACTTTAGCAGCGCCTACAGGAACAAGAACTGTTGTTTCTGGAAGAAGAACTGACTTGTCTTGTGCCCACCCACCATCTGAACCAATAATCTTGAATGAATAACCATGTAAGTGAATGGGGTGGTGATCCATTGCGCTCAAGTTGCCATAACGAATCCAAACCGTATCTCCCAACTCCGCGACTAATGGTTCTGTCGCCGGCATCACTTTCCCATTCATGGTAAGGACATTAAAATCCATCCTAAGAGTATTTGGTTTTGCTGTTCCAACATCAATGTTCCATTCTTGAAGCATAATCGAAAAATCACGATCGGGTCTTTTAGTCATCTCGGGTTCTCTTTTATGAACCAGGATCATTCCGGTCAGTCCCATCCCCTCTTGAGTCATATTGTCATAATGGGGGTGATACATAAAAGTGCCTGCATCGGGAAAAATAAATTCATATAGAAATGTTTCTCCAGAGGGAATCGCGGGTTGTGTTAAACCTGCAACTCCATCCATTCCACACGGAAGCAATACTCCATGCCAATGAATAGTCGTAGAGGCAGGAAGGTTATTTGTTACATATATTCTTACTCTATCTCCCTCTGCAAGCTCAATCATTGGCCCTGGAACAGAATCATTATATCCCCAGGTATGCACTTTGAAACCCGGCGCGACTTCCCATTCAATAGGCTCTGCAATTAAGTGAAATACCTTAACACCATCAACAACTTTATATTCAGCCTTTGAACCATTTGGAGCTACTGCAGGAGTATAATCTTTGTATGGCAATCCGGGAGCTAGGTTTTCCTTGGCAGCTAGACTCCAGGGTTCGGGAGGGATAATTTCTTTAGCATAGGAGAAATTCAAAAAAAGAAGAAAAAACCAAAAGAAGAAAAAATGATTCATTATTCTCCCTCAAAGATAGTCGAAATAGGAGTTTTTCCTAAAACATGACCGTTCAAAAGTGTTTGAAGAATAACTTTAGATATCCAATATTCTTTCAGCATCTCAACATACTGAATTTTTTTCTCCAATTCTCTTTGCTTAGCAGAAAGCAAACTGAAAATCCCTAATTGCATAGCATTATGTTGCAAAAGAACAGAGTGAGTAATTTGTTCTGCTAAAGGGACAATGACCTTATCTAAATATTCACTTTGTCTAAAAGCATTGAGCAGGAAAAATCGAGAAGATCGTGCTTTTGAGCGAATTTGAACTGCCAAAGCAGTATATTCATTCCACTTTTGCGTAATGACTGCTTGAGCTTTTGCTGAATTTGCTTTTCCAAAATCAAATAGAGGAATTGCTAGATTAAATGCCGGTCCAGCATACCAAACACTTTCTTCTCTTTGACTAGTTGAACCAATGTCAAACTGTGGAAATATTAATTTCGAAGTATCAATTCCAAAACTAGCAGCTTTTACTAACAGCTCATTACGGACAACCTTAAGATCAATACTATTGGCAATTGCTTCATTTTCAATATTTTCAAAGTTCTCTTCCATAGAGAGAACTTCAGGCAAATCAGTAGAAATTCTCCAATGAATTTTATTCCCCCATAACCCCATCAAAACATTGAGTTTTTCCCTCGCTTCCAAAACAGTAATTTCCCAAGAAGCTACATCGAGCTTTGACTGTTCATATAAAGAACGTTCCGTCGAAACCTGCAAATCCTTGATATTCCCTACAGTAAAAAGCTTTTGAGCTGCCTCATAAGAAAGTTCTGTTGCTAAAAGAATTTGCTTTTTCAATAACCATATTTGTTCTGCAGCTTGAATCGTATAAAATGCAATTTTTATCTCTGCAATGACATCTAAAATCTTGGTAATAAGCATGTCTTTTGTTGCTTCTAATTCTGCTTGAGCCATTTTCTTTTTTAAAGGAATCAACAACATTTCTAAAAAATTTTGAAATAAGCCAACATTAATTATATCTGTAACACTTGAACTGGTAGAAAATTGATAGGCAAAAGAGAAAATTGGATTTTTTAATAAACCTGCCTGAGCAAGATTTGCCTTAGCAATTCCTAAATTTCCATAGATAGCCTGAAGTTTCTGATTATTGAGCAATGCGATCTGAACTGCAATATTGTCAGTGAGATCTTTTTGAAGTAACTCATCCACAGAAATAATCTCTACAGAATCGTGCAAAGAAGAATCCCAATAAATATTTTGATGAGTAAGAGTTGCAATATCCTCTTTAACTTGGGCGAATAAAGGTTCTGGATTTGTATCTACTCGCATACAACTACATACAAATAGCATTAGGATAAAGAAAGAAGAGAACTTTTTACTGACAGAAATAATCATGTTTCTCTTCATTTTTAATAGCATTGCTCTTATCGATATCTAATATTGGAGATAATTCTATCTGAGAAACTGATGAATCTGAAGAAGCAGGATGATTGGATGTTTGCATTGGAATTTTATAGCTCTCGCACCCGCAAGTAAAAAGCAATATCACAAAAAAAACTAGTTTTATTAAAGACTGATTCATAACCTGCTTTTAAATAAAATGCAGTTTAAATTCAATTGCCATAGCTAATAAAAATAAATTCGAATCAATTAGAATAGTGCTTGATTACATTGAGAACTTCAATCAAGACAACAAATATGCTCAAGGCGAGCATGATGGTTAAGGTAAACCGTCCACCAGGAATAACTTTTGCTGTGTGCACTTTTCTGACATAGCGCTCGGCCCATACAAACATTACCGGTAATAAGCCATTTAGTAAGGCTTCTCCAAAACCGCCAGCTAAACTTAGAGCGCGGTTGAAAATTGCAGGATCAACAAGTGTGAAGATAAAGGGTGGGATAAATGTTAAGCATGTAAGCCAAAAACGTTTCTTACCAATCGCTTTTACCTTGAAAGCATCTGCTAGAAAATCAACAAGTGAAAATGAAACTCCGAGAAGAGAGGTGACGATTGCAAAAAAAGCAAAAGTACGCACTGAAATACTCAAAAGTGGATTTTCAGTAACGCGCTGCAAGGCCGTTGCTGCGGTTTCCCCAGCTTGATTAGAAAAAAGAAGAATATCTCGGGGCACACTTCCAAGAATGACCCAAAGCCACAGAAAATAGATGATAAACGGAACGCTAGTGCCGATGATGATTGCAATGCGCAGTTCTCGCCTTTCTTTATTTAAGTAGGTTGTTAGAGAAGGAATCACATTGTGATAACCAAATCCGGTAAAGAGAACAGGAAGCGCGATGAGAGAAAGGGACCAGTTGCTCGAAGTGAGGCGCTCTAGATCAACCTTCTGACTCCCAAGGGAGATAAGCAAAACATAAGCGATCAGCATGATAATGACAAAGGCAACATTTACGCGATCAATCGACTTTGGACCATGTGCAACAATCGCACCAAAAATCAAACCAAAGATCAAATAGCCAATAAATCCACTCGCATCAAAAGAAAATAGATCCATCAGAAGTTGATTGAGTAAAGGAGTTCCTCCAGCAAAGTACGCAACCATGGCACAATAATAGAGGAAAATGAACAAGAGGCCGGTTACCCATTTACCATTTTCACCCAAATAGCGCTTGGCAATCGAAAGAAAGTGACTGCCGAGCGGCATGGTAAGGCTCGCCTCTAACAGGAACAGCCCAGTAATTGTCATGAAGGCCCAAACGCAAAGTGTGAGGATAATTGCGGGAACAAATCCTGCTGCTGCCGTAAACAGAGGTATACTGAGCATCCCAGCACCGATTGCAGTACCTGAAATCAGCATGCTTGCATGCATGATATGGGAATAATTGAGTGATGATTTTTTAGCCATAATGAGCGTAGTATAGCAAAATGTTCTTACAAGTAAAAGTGATTCCTAAAGCAGCGCATGATGAAATCCTCGGATGGGAAGACAATTTCCTTAAAGTGCGCATCCATGCTGTTCCTGAAAAAGGACAAGTTAACGAGCGGCTAATTGCTTTTTTAGCAAAAAAGCTCAGTATTCCTAAAAACTCTATTCGCATTGTGCGCGGAGAGAAAAGTCGTAAGAAAACTTTGGAGATTACAGGTCTTTCTGATGAAAAAGTATTTTTATGCCTAAATGCATGATTCTCTGAATATTAGTCAGATGTAAAACAGCTTTACATCTCAAATATTATTTGGGATGAGTGTTGAGGAAATAGAAGAGCAGGAAAAATACTGCTGTTGGGAATGCGGCTCCAACAAAGAGATAAAGGGGAGAAACTTTCCCCTTGAAATATTTTTTTAAGATGACAAGACCAGCAGGGTTCGGTGCATTGGCAATCACTGTGAGACCTCCGCCGATAACAACACCACTCAATACGGCATATTTTAAAGCTTCAGTAAGATCTGGAATCAAGCTTGCGAGATAAATAACAGCAGCGTTGTCATTAAATGCGGTTAAACTCATCGATACCGCCATCAAACTTGGGAAGTCAAGAGCGCCGAGCAAAGGTGTAATCCACCATCCTTGTAAACCACCATGTATTAAAAGAGCTGCAAGGAACAGACCAACAAAAAGTGGACGCTTGAGTTGCACTGGTGATTGGTGAGGCGATGTCGCTTGATGAAATCCAAGGAAAAGTAAAAAGGTTCCAAGGAAAATCGCTGAGTAGTGAGATGTCATCACAACAACAACTAGAAATAAAACATGGACAATTGTAATCCAAGCGGGCGTTTTTTTAGCTATATCTAAGCTCTCTTCGTCCTCAAAATCTGCAAGGTGTTTAATTTTTTCGAGCTGGCGCAACTCTTTACGGAAAAAGAGGAAGTAACACGTATTGACAATGACAATTCCAATCAGGGCTTTCCAACCAAAATTTAAAAACATGTAGGAAGAGCTAAGTTCCCATGCTCTAGCAACAACAATAACAGGTGGTGCAGCAAAATTAGTTAAAAGACCTCCTACCGAGATGTTTACGAAGAGAAGCCCTAATGTTCCATATGCGAGTTTTTTACTTGGAGCATAAGCGAAAAAGCGGCGGGAGAGTAATAGAGCACACAGAGTCATCGCTGCGGCTTCGGTGATAAATGAACCAAGAATTGGACCTAAAGTAAGAATTGAAATCCACCATCCTGAAGAAGTACCTCCAAATAACCTCGCGAATAACTTTAATCCACTTTCTGCAAGTTTTACGATTGGTTTTGTTGAAGCAAGACTCATAATCACAATAACAAACAAGGGCTCGACAAAATCACGCGATTCGACATATTGCACTGCACTTTCCCAATCATAAAAAGACATGATTGCGATCAATAATGGAATCACCCATAAACCAAAAATAATCTCAACTTCACCGAAAAAATGCAGGATCTCAGCACGAAAACTAACAGAACTTGCTCCAGGAATATCTTTCACTTTCTCAGCGTGAGCTGCTGCTATTCTCTCTGAAATCGTTGTGAAAACATTGGCAAATAGCGTATGAAAAACAGCCAAAGCAAAGATCACAAATGTGAACATTTGAAATTCGCGCGAAGCTCCTTCAACGAGATTTGTCGCTGCGAGATAGGTCAAATTGTTACCCTCAAATAATGATTTATCCTACTCATAACATACATCATAAAAATTAAATACCGATTTGATCGGATGTTATGATTTTTACACCACGAGACCGCATCATTTCAATCGCTTTTTTGCTAGAACCTGGTTGTAAATCAATTCCTCGACATGCATCAACAATCAATGTCACATCGAATCCAAGTTCTATACCATCAAGAGCAGAGAACAAAACACAGTAATCAGTCGCAACGCCGCACAAATAGATTTTTTCAATTCCTTTTGATCGTAAAATTTGATCAAGGCCCGTTTTGCGAATGCGCGCATTATTGTAAAAAGCACTATATGAATCGACATTTTGATCAGAGCCTTTATCAAAAATCAAATTGATTTGCTCTTTGTTTAATGCGGAGGCAAGTTCTGCTCCTGGAGTATGTGCAATGCAATGCTCTGGCCATAAAACCTGATCATCGACCTGCTCTCCAACATTTTTTCCATGATGAGAACTTGCAAAACTCACATGATCTTTGGGATGGTAATCACGTGTTGCAACAACAAAAGAAAATTTTTTTGTAAGCTTGTTTATCAAAGGAATGATTTGATCTGCCTCAGGAACGCCGAGAACATGATCTGGAAGAAAATCATTTTGAAGATCAATGACAATCAATGCTTCTCTCACACTGCACTCTCCTGCTCATCCTTGATAATTTTGAGTTTTAAATCATAGAGGTTTTTCTCTAACCCTGCGAGATAAAAAGGAGGGTTATAAAAGCGACGCATCGCTTTTGGAAAAGCTTCGAGATTGTTATGTGTGTTCTTTTGAATATCCATGAGCGCAGGAGATTGATAAACACACTTCCCTCTGCGGTAAATTGGAACAAGTAGATCAGTATGTTCTTCCTGCTGAATTTTCAAAGTTTTTGAAGGATCAAGTGGATCAATAGCTATAGGCTGCTTTTCAAAAGGGGTGAGCTCATCGTAGATCATATCAGCAAAACAACCATTCTGATCTTTATAGCGACGCACTTGCAAAATACCTGGCGTTGTCACTTTGATAATTTGCTCCGAGGTTTTTAAACGATGCTCCCACTCTCCACCTGGTTTTTTGATCGCAGCGAGTTTGTACACGCCATCAAGAGCAGGCTGATCTTTGGCTGTGATAAGATTAGTTCCAACACCCCATATTGAGATTTGTGCACCTTGCTGCTTCAGATCGCGGATTAAATATTCATCGAGCTCATTGCTCGCCATAATACGTGCATTTTCAAAACCCGCTTGATCGAGAATCTTACGCACTTCAATACTCAAATGCGCAAGATCTCCTGAATCAAGACGCACACCAATCATCTCCTGTCCTTTCGCTCTCATTTGCTTGCCAATTTCAACAGCGCGTTTTGCCCCTTTAACTGAATCATAAGTATCGATTAAGAAAATACAGTTGTTCGGCATCACTTCAGAATAAATACGAAAAGCTTCTTTTTCTTGATCAAAAGCCATAATCCAACTATGCGCATGCGTTCCCTTTACAGGAATGCCATACACTTTACCCGCAAGCACATGAGAAGTGCTCTCACACCCCCCGATAAAAGCAGCACGTGCGGCTGCCATCGCCCCATCAATCCCTTGCGCCCTACGCATGCCAAATTCAACAACAGGATCAGGTCGCGCGGCCCAACAAATACGCTCTGCCTTAGTTGCGATCAATGTTTGAAAATTAATGATATTAAGTAGAGGGCTCTCTAAGAGCTGTGCTTGTAAAATTGGCCCTTTAACACGAATAAGCGGTTCATAAGGAAAAGCTGGAGTTCCTTCAGGCATTGCATCGACATCACAAGTGAATTTCAATGTCGATAAATAATCAATAAAAGCCTGCTCGAAAAGCGGCTTGCCATCTGCACCATTTAGCGTTTTTAGATAGTTTAAATCACTTTCATCATAGTGAAAATGCTCAAGGAAATCGATCGCGGTCTCTAATCCTGCAGTAATTGCCATCGATCCTTTAAAAGGGCGCTTGCGAAAAAAAAGATAAAAGACAGCTTCATGCTCGAGCATGTTCGCTTTCCAGTAGGCATATGCCATGGTTAATTGATACAGATCAGTCAATAGGGCAAGAGATTGGCCATAAAAAGATGGGAAACTCAAGGACTTTTACCTATCTTTGGCACACATTTGGGATATTTTTTAATAAAATCAGCGCGTTCTTGCTCAAGCCTTTCAATTAATATATCTACCTCGTCTGCAGCCTCTTTCAATATTTCAGCTTGTTCAAAATTACGCCGCGCATCTTGAAAAAACTCTGAACGAAACTGCCAGCGATCGGCCTGCTCTTCTAGTTTAAAAGCTTTAGCTCTCAATAGATCACGCCTATCACTATTATCTTGAATACGCTGATCCATTTGAGCAAGCTCTTGAACACAATCAGCATCAGACATCGCATAGCTCTGCCCTGTAATTAATAGAAAAAATGAAAAAAATAATAGCAATTTACGTGTCATTATTGAGATACCAATTAATTATTATGTGCTCTTTCCTTTATACTCTTTTACACAAAAATCACTAAGAAAAAAATTTACATTTTCGTAAAGTTTTTTTTGAATTCATCATGTGATTATGAATTGCCATTTATTTGATCAAACTCTACACTTTGATTACTATGAAACGTTTTTTTATATCCTTTTTTCTTTTGATTAACTCTTGTAGTCTCTCAGGAAGTGAGCCTCTTTATCTCAAGGATAAGCTCTGCCAAGGAGAGCCTGGTGATTATGCTGTAATCAAACAAGAAAAGTTTGTTTCTCTTTTATTCATCAACAGCCTTAATGCTGAGACAATTCTATTCGAAGAGATCACCTATCCTTCCAATCAAAAAATTAAAACAAGTTGGCAAGAGTGGATCGATCAAAAAGCTCCTGGCCACACCTCTTGGTTGATGTATGAAATTGATCTCAAAGAGAAACGCCTTAGCGAATGTTTTTCGTTTAGCCAAGGAGGCTGGCTGCAGCTCGATCAAAACAATCAATTCCTCTGTAAACTGCTCTATCTCCCTTTGTATACGGGCCATGATGATCTTCGAAAAAAAATTGGCCCTGAACCTCAAGCTGGCGAACCCGATTTACGAAAAGCGTGGGCTCCAAAAATTACTTTTGAACATGAAATCGATAAAGCAGCAACTACTGATTACTTCCGCACAAAATGGCCTCAAGACCAATCAGAAATATCCAATAGCGATATCGAAATTTACTTCGACAGTAAACAGCGCACCCCCTTTCCTCACTGGATTGATCTTAGAAGTCCTCACTATACCCTAACAGCACAAACACTCGATGCTGGGAGTCATTTAAGATCACCTCATCGAGAAATGCCTCGTCGCCTTTTTGAAATTCTTGAACCGATTGAAATTAGCAATGATAATGTGCACATCAAATTACACGCTCCCCTCTACTATAAGAAAATTGAGCTCTATGCAATTGATCATTCAACAACCAATCGTGAAAACATCTCATTAAACTTTTCTATTGAACGCGATTTCGATCAAGAAATTGTCGATCTTAAGCTCAGTAAAAAAGAGATCCGAAGAAAACTCAACCTTGCTCATCACTATACTTTTGCTTGCCTAACAGACGAGCCGATTGGATATTATTTTGAGACTAAGCAACCTATTCGCATTGAAATCGAGTAAGTTATCAACAAAAACTTCGCTTGATATTTAAAACTTCTTAACATTGCTTTAATCTTTCTCCACAGAAAACCTAAATGGCTAACCTTTAATTAATTATCCCATATCACATAGAGAGCCTATCTGATAATCAATAAGATACAACCCTAAAAAACTCCATAAGTTATCGACAAGTTTTCCATATTGACACTATTGATAAACACTTGCTGAGATTTGGTGTGATCTCTATCATACTGCCAATGAAAAAATTACAAATCTCGTGCCAATGAAAAATCCTTTCTTCCGCCACTACTCTTTACATAAATCAAAACAGATCCTCTTTCAAGTCTACCGTCATTTTCAACGGCAAAAAAAACACTTGCCAGAAGAAACTGTTTCCTATGTCACAGAAAGACTCCACTCTCTAGAAAAAGCAATCACAGAAAAAAACAAACCTGAAGCTAGTACCATTGCTAAAGAGCTCGAAGGCTTTGGTAAAGTGCATTTAAAAAAAGGCTCGTGGCTTAAAACAGTTGAAGGAATTTTTGCACTCGCTATCGCTTTAGGACTCGCTGTACTCATCCGGATGATGTGGTTTGAGCTCTATGAGATTCCCACAGGATCGATGCGTCCCACTTTCAAAGAAAAGGATCGCCTCGTCGTGAGTAAAGCTCCTTTTGGCATCAATGTTCCTATGACCACCAAGCACTTCTATTTTAATCCAGAGCTTGTCAAGCGTGGAGGAACCGTCGTTTTTACTGGCGAAGATATGGATATGCCTGATGTCGACACTCGCTATTTTCTCATCCTTCCAGGTAAAAAACAATTCGTCAAACGAATGATTGGTAAACCAGGCGACTCTCTCTATTTTTATGGTGGAAAAATTTATGGAGTTGATCATGACGGCAATGACATCTCAGATCAAATTCAATTGCCTGAGCTAAAAAAAATCGATCATGTTCCTTTTATCTACATGAGCGGAAAAGTTTTAACTCCAAGAGAACAAAACCACGGTGTGTTTTCACAAGCTGTTCTCAAACAAATGAATCAACCCGTTGCGCGTCTTTATTTCGATGACCAGCAACGTCTCAGCGGAGAGATGCTTCCTCTAAAGGAAACGCATTATCCTGGAACACCAATGGTCAAAGAATATGGCAATCTCTGGGGCATGAAAAACTATGCAACAGCGCGCCTACTCAATAAAGCTGAACTCAATGAATTTACACCCTACTCAACTGCTGAATTTGCCGAGGGAAAACTCTATCTAGAACTCAAGCACAACCCTTCACTAAAATCTCTTGAACTCCTACACGACGAGCAAGGGAGAATGCGTCCTGGCTTAAAACCCAGCACATCGATTATTCCATTACAAGAAGAAGACCTTAAAACGCTTTTTAACAACCTCTATACTGCACGCTTCATCGTTCGAGACAATATGGCAGTGCGCTACGGCAATGATCTCAATAACCCCTACGTGCAACGCTTTGCTCCTCATCTTGATGTTCCCGATGGAATGTATGAGTTTTATTACGGCAAAGGCTACCTGGTAAAATGGCAGGGAATTACAGAAGAGCTTCCCCCCTCTCATCCTCTAATGCAATTCAACATAGAACGTCTTCAAATGCTGTTTAATCTAGGAATAGAATTCGATATGCGTTTTGCTCCAGATAGTCCTTACACAACTCTCTCTCCCTCTCGCTATGCATTTTTCCGCAACAAAGCGCTCTATGTCATGGGAGGGAAACTCCTAAATTGTGATGATGAAACACTTCGAGAGTTTCTATTCCGCGAACAAAAACGCGCTGAAATTGCAACAAGTCGTCAGCCCTATTTACCTTTTATCGATCATGGTGCTCCTCTTAATGACGAAGGAATAATCGATATCAACTTTGTACGCCGCTACGGCATCACAGTTCCCGAAGAGAGCTATCTCGTCCTCGGTGATAATTATGCAATGAGTGGTGATACACGTGAATTTGGATTTGTTCCGCAAGGAAATCTACGCGGAGCGCCTGATTGGATCTTCTGGCCACCAGGTTCGCGTTTTGGTTTTGTCAACCAACCTGCTTATCCTTTCTTCAATCTACCACGTACAATTGTATGGATCTTAGTCGCTATCGGCATTGCAATAGCTATTGTCATCACCCGCAAACGCCACAAGCTCCCGCTTAAGTTTGACTAGTCCTTAACACGGTGAAAAACAGTCCGTGTCGCAAAAATTCTTTCAGCGGGTTGAAGAGGCAGTTCAAAATCTGCTTTCGGTGATGGGATTTTAGATTTTTTAGAAAAAAAATTCTCCGGTTACGTAGGCCAGCTCAAGAAGAGCTGGTCGAAGTAGAGGAGGAGTTTTTTGCAAAAAAGATTAATTCTAGAGCTTGAAATGAGTTTTTTAATTGCCTCTATACGCACAGCAAAATCGCTATGACTGCCGACGGGCAGTACTCCGTACGGCCTAGGCAGGAAGAGTGATTTGGCAAAGCCGATTGAGGCCAAGACAATTACAAAAAACGACCAGTCTCTTGCTAGGCTTTTTCTATGGTAATTGTTGCGATCTCTCCGTTGAGATCCCATTCTGTACCTGTGCACTGTTCGAAGTGAACATCTTTTGCAAGCACTTCATGCATGATGTATTCACGATAAATTGCAAAGCACTCTTTGACGCGTTCTGTTGTCATCATATGAACAATGATACGATCAGTCACTTCAAGCCCTTGATCGCGGCGCATTGTATTGAGTTTATTGACAATTTCACGTGCTAGTCCTTCGAGAAGGAGGTCATTGTTTAGCTCTAAATCAAGAGCACATGTCACTTCGCCAATTGTTTGTGCAGCAATCCCCTCTTTGACCTTTCTTTCAATCAACACATCATCAGCAACAAGCTCAAATTTTTCATTTTCGAGATCGAGCATCACGATTTCCTGCGCTTGTAGCTTTTCTAATTGCGCATTTTGCAAGTTCTCAATCGCTGCTTTAAGTTGTGGCATCATTTTACCTGCTTTGCGACCCAATGTGCGGAAGTTTGCTTTGGTATTCACCGAAACAAAAGAACTTTCATCAGCGAGATACTCAATTTCTTTAACATTAAGTTCATCAAGAATAAGCTGCTCTTGCTGTCTTAGTAAATTAAGCACACGCTCATCTGAAGAAATTAACGATGCTTTAGCCAATGGCTGACGCACTTTCATCTTATGCTCTTTACGCAAAGCGTGCGCTGTACTGACAACATCCTTTACAAAGCCCATCTGCTCTTCAAGCTCCTCATCACGCCAATTACCGTCGACTTTAGGAAAAGAGCAAAGATGCACAGACAAAGGATCATTTTCTGATCGCAATTCCTGATAAATAGCATCACTTAAAAAAGGAATGAACGGCGCTGCAATCACAGTAAGTTCTTTCAAAACATGATAAAGCACTTCAAAAGCTTCATCGCGATCACGAGATGCTTCATCCGCCCAAAAGCGGCTGCGATTGCGGCGAATGTACCAATTGGTCAGTTCATCAATGAACGCGACAAACGGTTCCACCGCATTGGAAAGATCATAGTGATCCATCGCATGCGTCACATCATGGGTTAACTTTTGCAAGCGCGATAAGATCCAACGATCAATATCCGCTGCAGGTTTTTCTTTAAGTTTGCTCTCTGGCTGCCAATTATAAATCGAAGCGTAGGTCGCAAAAAAGACATACGAATTCCAAAAAGGAATCAAGAACTGACGTAAAACAAGTTCAACTCCCCTCTCAGAAAACCGCAAGTCATCGGCACGCACTGCTGGACTATGAAGCAAATAAAGACGAACTGCATCTGCGCCATATTTATTGATGACAAGCTCCGGCTCAGGATAGTTTTTTAAACTCTTGGACATCTTCGTGCCATCTTCAGCGAGAAGAATGCCGTTAACAATGACGTTCTTAAACGCAGGCTTATCAAAAAGAGCAACTGCGATCACAGTTAAAGTATAAAACCAACCGCGCGTCTGATCGAGACCTTCGGCGATAAAATCTGCAGGGAATGCATCAAGAGTCTCTTGCTTGTTTTCAAAAGGAAAATGGTTTTGCGCATAAGGCATAGAACCCGATTCAAACCAACAATCAAAAACTTCAGGAATGCGATGATACTCCTCACCATCGATAACAAAACTTAAATCATCAATGTAATGACGGTGCAAATCGGTAACTTTTTGACCGGTAAGTTTTTCAAGTTCTTCTACAGAACTAATAACCTTAATCTTACCCGCAGCCGTGCGCCACAGAGGAATCGGTGTTCCCCAATATCTGTTACGAGAAATTGCCCAGTCACGCGCATTTTCTAGCCACTTTCCAAAACGTCCATCTTTAATATTCTCTGGAACCCATGTAATTTGTTGATTTGCAGCAACCAAGCGATCCTTGATTTTTTCAACAGCGATAAACCACGTACGCACTGCTTTATAAATCAGAGGTGTATCTGAGCGCCAGCAGAAGGGATAACGGTGACGAATTTGACCGTGATGAAAAACTCTCTCCTTCTCCTTCAAGCTTCGAATAATCTGTTTATCAGCATCTTTAACAAATAGCCCTTGATATTCTGGGATTTCTTTTGTGAACATTCCGTTTTGATCGATCGGACACACAACATCAATTCCTTCTCGCTGGCAAACAAAAAAGTCTGATTCACCAAACGCAGGAGCTAAGTGAACAATACCAGTACCATCATCAGCCCCAACAAATTCATCGACGAGAACACGGAAACGGCTTTCATCCCCTTTGAAATAATCAAACAGTGGAACATAGCGCTGATCTTTTAGCTTTTCGCCCTTAAAGGTTTCTAAAACTTGATAGGCATCCTCTTCCTTAAAATGCGCTTTCAGCCGCTCTTTAGCTAAAATCAGTTTTTTACCAGTCTCTTTCACCTCGATCTTGACATAGTCAAAATCACCACGCACAGCAAGCGCCAAGTTAGAAGGAAGCGTCCAAGGAGTTGTCGTCCAAGCGAGCAGCACCGTATCAGGTTCATCTACCAAAGGAAATAAAACGGTTAAAGAAGGATCATCAACCTCTTTATAATTAAGATTTGCTTCGAAGTTTGATAAAGGGGTTCCTAACTTGGCAGAAAAAGGCATCACCTTAAAGCCTTCATAAACTAAACCTTTCTCATACATTTCAGAAAAAACATGCCAGACCGACTCCATAAATGAGAGGTCCATTGTTCTATACGTATGATCAAAATCAACCCAACGACCCATGCGATTGACTGTCGTTTTCCACTGTTCTGTATAACGCAAAACGATTTTGCGACACTCTTCATTAAATGCCCCAATTCCAAATTGCTCAATTGAACCAACACCTGACAGCGCTTTGGATTTCTCAATCTCGTTCTCTACCGGCAAGCCGTGACAGTCCCACCCAAAACGTCTAGGAACATAGTAACCCTGCATACTCTTATAGCGCGGCACAACGTCCTTGATCGTCCCTGCTAATAAATGGCCATAATGAGGCAATCCCGTCGCAAAAGGAGGCCCATCATAAAATGAAAAAAGAGGCTTACCCTCTGTCCCCTGAAGTTGCTTTTGAAAAACATGCTCCGTCTGCCAAAAGTTGAGCACACGCTCTTCCCGTTCTGGAAAACTCTCTTTACGCTGGTGGTTGAACATTTTGACCTCTAAATTCTAAAATATGGCCCGAAATTTTAAAGCAGAGAGAGGCAAAAGTCGAGCCGATTTTCCAAAGACAGAGTCTTCTCTCTTTTAACTTGCTCAAAAACAACAACTTAAACATACTTGTTATTATTCACATAAATTGTTGATTCTGATACAATTATGAATGGGGGTGTAAGGTTTCGACTTAGGAACTTAGTATTGGTGGCATGCGGAGGACATCGGTTGGCCTCCTTAATCATCCGATAACACAATAATTGTCGATACTGACGAAGCATACCTAGGTGGTATGGCAGCTTAAAACCTAACCGTTTTGAGCAGCACGATAGCTTAAGACTAGACCGGAGGTCTTAAAATCTATCGTTATATTTTCCGGTGTGAACGTTTCTAGTCGCTTCTAGTAGGAACGCTTCGAGACTTAAAGGAGCAGAATCGGTTCATTGTGGTGCACCTTCCATCAGAACCGATTTCAAATCTAAGGTGATAAGCATGTAGTCATTAATATGATGCTCGCTAAGGACGAGAGTTCGATTCTCTCCACCTCCAATTCAAATTAAGGCTTCAGTTTTCATAACTGAAGCCTTTTTTTAGTGTCATACAACACGAAATTCACAATGAATCATCAACTCAACTCTTCGAGCAGTGCTACGACCCATAAAAAATTCCAACAGCATCCAGAAGATTGGGAATATTACCATTCTATGTACCGAGAGGCACGGAAAGAGTAGACCATTGTCCCCTATAGGGAAGCTGCCAAATGGTGCAAAGCAAGACCTCATCTAATCATTGGAGACTTTGGCTGTGGTGAAGCTTTACTTGCACAAGAGGTTGAAAATAAAGTTCATTCTTTTGATCATGTTGCAGTTAATGAGGATGTCACTGCTTGCGATATAGCCCATGTGCCATTAGATGATGAATCTTTGGATGCAGCGATTTTCTCACTATCCCTCATGGGCACGAACTACATAGATTACGTTAAAGAGGCTCATAGATGCCTTAAATTAGATGGTCATCTTTGGATTGCTGAGACGACCTCTCGTTTTCTGAACTTTGTCACTTTTGAAGAGGAACTTACTAAAATCGGGTTTGATGTAATTCGAGTTCAAGAAAAAGGAAATTTCACTTTTCTAAGAGCAATCAAAAGCGATAGAATCCTAGTATAAAACCTTAGTTATCCCTTCATAAGCTATGAAAGAAATAGCTCTGGCTAAGGCTTCATGGAAATAACTTCAATCTCACTATGAGAGTGCTGTATTTGGGGATCGGGATTTCCTTCCAAAATCTGAGCTGGATAGAAAGATACTAGCTTAATGGATTGTTCTTCACGATTAAAAGAATACAGAGTGCCTGGCAATACTTCATGCCTTATTCTTGCTGTTGCACCAACATTATTACCTAAAGGGTTTTGTCCATAAGCTATAAACGTTTGATATTGTTGAATACGCTGGAAGGTTTCATCAAACGAATCTTCTGAAAGCACAGAAACCGATGTAAGTTTTTGTGACAAGTTAAACCATCCAAAACTTAGAGCATGAACGATATAGCCATCCACAGTATCATCGTGGGGTCGAAGTTTTTTTGCAGAAAAAAAATCCAACATATGTTTCCGATTCAACAATTCTAACTCTTTCCCTGTTAATCTGTATGCACTAGTATTGATCTTTTTCTCCCATAACGAAATGCATACGCTTGACAAATAATCACGCCATCTACGGCCTAAAGCTTGATCTCCTGTATATAACTTCGAAATTAGATTGTCCCCATAACGATAGACAGCTTCTAGCGAAAGGTCACGTATAATACTTTTTCTAAAAGACTCGTTGAAATTCTCTTTTATGAAGTTGTATTTATGCAGAAAAAGAGGGCTTGGGTTGATAAGTTGCTGCCGTTGGCGTTCGACTTGATCTTGGAAATTTATCAACAGCAGATCAGGTTCGTCGTACGATAAGTGCTTGTAAATACCATTGTATAATACATCAAAACCTTTATCTAGCTTCTGCGATTCTTCAAGATTTTGGGTACTACGTTTAAAATCTCCGAGAAAAGGATCAATAGCTTTTTTTGCATCAGGATAGAACGAAGGGATTATCTTTTCTAGCCGCTGATGGATATTTTTTTGCTTCAACCCAAATAATTCAATAAATGCTATAGGGTGATTGATAAACTCTTTCAATTTAAGAGCAGCCAATAAATCTTGAGCAGCTTTGCTCTCGGACTTCTCAAGTATCATAATAAAAAAGTCATATCTGTTCTTATCAGAAAGATAACCAAAAGAGTTAGTGTCGCAATAAAGAGGTCTTGTCATTTTTACCATTCATCATTTTTCGAACTCAGAAATAAAAGTTTAAAGTCTTATTTTCAACCGTTTCGACATCTTGAAGAATCTAACTATTTCTAAATTAAACCATAATCACTCGATTTAATCCGAGCTTATCCTTCCTCATTTTTGCATGAAAAACCCCATCCGAATTTTACGCACTAGGCTGCAAAAAAACAGCTAAAACAAGGCTATAGCCGATTATTTTTAAATACTCTTACGCTATTGATATTATCGATGTTGCTCAGTTCAGTTCAATCCAGTTTACAGGATAGATAAGGAATTCGATTCTCTCCGTCTTCATTAGCAAGACCAAACCGGAATAAATAAGCTCTAGAAAGTAAAAGAATTATGGACAATTCATTTACCGCCTCTTGAACTCAATTTATCCCATTATTTCCAATTTAGTACGTAAAATTTGAGTAATCATCAAAATGAACTTAGAAGCTTCAAATGTTTATTCATTGGAGATGAATAATTTCTTGTGGTCATTCATCCAGAGTTTCGCTTCGCAATTCGCTTGTTTTACGCATTCTTGATATATATTTGGTTGCAGAACTCCCAAAGCCAGCATTCTACCCTTAGCGGCAGGATTTCCCAAATTAGAAGCAATATAATACCATTTTATTCCTTCTATATCATCTTGAACAACTCCAATCCCCTCTGTATAGGCGTCACCCAACAGTAACATACTTCCCGACTCCCCAGATTCTGCAGCCTTTTCAGCCCAATATAAGCCCTTCTTGGTATCGTCAGAATAAAAATAATATCCACTCAATATAGTTTGATAATAAGGATTCCCTTTCTCAGCCATTATTTTAACATAATTGAATCCATTTGTTTCATACTTCTCTAAAATCTTTTGTTGATTTAGGTGTCCAGAAAACCATTCCTTAGGAAAACCAGCTCCTGCCCATATAACGAAATCGATATAGGAAATGATCCCCGGATTATTGAGTCTCACATTAGTTTTGACATCAGGATGAAGAAAAAAATGATCTGGCAAATCACCGGAATTACATCCCTGAATCAAGCTTAATGGCGAAAATCTGAATTGAATTTTCTCAGAATTATCTATAAGAAAATATTTATATAATTTTTCCGAACGCCATCTCTTCGGAACATCGCAAAAAACAATACAAATAAGCATAGCACCTAGTATGCAAAGAAATAAAATTAAAACCGGCAGTCTAATCTTCATTGAAATCTCTTAATTGATATAGGTTGAGGAGAAAATCACGATCTTCCTCTCAAATTAGTTTTGCATTTTATTATTAAATCTCCGCAAAAACCCAACTGAGAAGAAAGAATATTAGCAAAACAAATAATAGTATTAAAGGCGATCAATAATTTTAATAAATTAAAGATAAATATAACATTTAAATTGATTCAATTTGACAATCCGTTTTTTATCTACTTTAGCAAATCAGTCTGAAAAAACTGAACAAAGTTTCCTATACTCTTTGCATATGGAACGGGCCAAGAACGTAGATTGGTATATTGCTTCATCCAAAATGAACATTGGTCAGTACTTGGAAAAATAATACAGTCATAGTTCCTTCTAAACCAATTACGTAAATTTTACTCACTAGATCCGAAAAAATGAGCATGAGGCAGCACCAACCAGAACAAATAATTCACACATAAATCGTTAATCTTCTTGCTGTTGTTAATTTTAGATTGCACTAGATTACATGCTAGAGATAGAATTCGATTCTCTCCACTTCCATTAAAAAGACAAGACAATAGTCTGGTCCTTATTATTCATAACGCACAATCCAAAGATGAAAAATATTTAATTCATGTATTATTATGCTGCTTCAGCAGTATATCTATTCGATTATATCGCTTGAATGAAATAATTCTCACAACACATTAGCAATATCTTGCCTAAGCATTAACGGGTAGTTTTAAACTAATTCCATAATAAAGAACTTCTTGTTCTTTAGAGGTAGCATTGTGGTGTTCTAAATGGCATAGAGTTTCATTTATTTCTCTAGCTCCAAAAGATCTGCCATGTATAACTCCATCTGGTAGTGAGGGACTGGATGCCAACTTGCTAAAAACTCTCCAATGATTTTAAAACCTGCTTTTTGGTACACATGGATAGCTCGTTTATTGGTCGCTTCAGGATCTATCAAAACTCTTTTCATATTTGAAAACTGACTAATTAGAAACTCTTGAATCATTGGTACTGCAATTCCTTTCCCCAAATAATTTAAATCACAAATGAACAGGTCTAGAGTAGTCGCATCATTTCCTTTAGGAGAGGTAATTAGAAAGGCAAAAGGGATATCTTTATCATAGGCAATCCAATAGGTAGTGTTGGATTGCCTTTGAAAAAACTGATCCAAACCATTTAGGGTATTTTGGAGTCCCACTCCATGAATCCATTCAACAATATGGGATTGTGCAAGCCATTCGTGCACAAGAGATCGATCTTTTATCTGCACAGGTTTAAATATGAACCGAAATTTAGATGACATCATATCCTTCCTAATAGTTTATTCAATTAATGGCCTATCAACAATTTAAATTGAGAATCATCATTTATTATTCATTTGAATGAGCTGAAGATTTATCTATTATTTAATGCCTCTATTAGTTCATTGCAATTTCTGGCAATTGGAATATTGTAAGCGTGAATTTTTTCTTGATACCAGTGGTGATATGCATGACCTCCCCCTAAGAACCCAATAACACTCATGCCAGCTGAGATACCCGCTTCAATGCCTGCAGAACTATCTTCGATTACAATGCAGTCTTCTGGGTT
Organism: Chlamydiota bacterium; assembly: GCA_021772335.1. GTDB lineage: Bacteria > Chlamydiota > Chlamydiia > Chlamydiales > Rhabdochlamydiaceae > JAJFMD01. The sequence continues at coordinate 14,719 of JAJFMD010000005.1, read as the reverse complement.
AAATCCCATTTGATTTGCAGCAAAAAGGAATAAATCTGGAGCAGGCTTTCCATTAGATACTTGTTGAGACGTAAAAATTGATTGATCATTGAAATACATGAACTGGTCAGTTAATTCAAGGCATCTAATAACACGATTTCTTTCGCTGCTTGATGCTACGCATCGGCTAATCTTCTTTTTATCAATAATCTCTAAAACTGGTTTAATCAAAGAGATCAACTCAGTTTCAAAAGCCTTCAATACAATCGGTTGTTGTGAGCTTAAGTAATCTAAAGGGATATCAAGACCTGATTCATTCAGAATAATTTGACGGACAGCTTTTGCATTCAATCCCGTAAATCGTCGGATGCTTTCTTCTGTCGTTATAGGGTAACCAAAAGCAGTCAAAGCCTCGGCGTCAACCCTATTTGAAATGATCTCACTGTCAACTAAAACGCCATCACAATCAAAAATTACTAATTTGTTCATTATCCGCTTATACTCACACATATTGTTTCCTATATCGAAAAAAACTGTAACAGAAATCACAATGGCTTTCATCCACTTTCAACTCAGGGCTCTTCTCTTGTAATGGTGGCCCATTTGAATGAATACCGGAAGAGTCTAAGCCCAGAACGACATCTCCCAACTCTATATCTGCTAGAGAACACTCAACAACTCCAAGCGACAGTGAAAAGGACTAGGGCTGCGAGTAGCTATAGCAGGATAGCTTCGGGAAAAACTTATGACGTTACCACTCCCTGGGATCTACTAGTCCTTCTTCAATAAAGGTCTGAATTTTGAGAAAAATAAAGATCTTCTGGTCCTATTCCATGAAAGAAGAGAAATACCAGGCATACCCGAAAACTTCATCATGGATATTTTATACACTTCCTTCGCGGAAAATAGACGACTGCTCCCATTGCAACGACTAGCCGTAGAGCACGAAAAAGGAATATCATTTATATTTTAAAAATTTAAAACCAATGACGGGTGCGATTGACAAAATAAACTAGTGATAACATCACGGGCACTTCGACTAAAACGCCAACGACGGTTGCTAGTGCTGCGCCAGAGTATAATCCAAACAGTGAAATAGCCACGGCTACCGCGAGCTCAAAAAAATTAGATGTAGCGATCATACAAGCTGGTGCAGCAATTTTATGCGGTAATTTTAACCATTTTGCCGCGGCATAGGCTAAAGCGAAAATACCGTAAGTTTGAATGAGTAACGGAATAGCTATTAGCAAAATCGTTTGTGGCTGTTCGATGATGGTTTGCGCCTGAAACCCAAATAGCAAAACGACAGTACTTAAGAGGCCAAGCACAGACCAGGGCTTAGCTTTTGACAGGAATTGGTCGAGTTCTTTATTGCTTTTGTTTCTTAGAATTTGCTGGCGAGTAATAATCCCTGCTAACAACGGAAATACAACATAGAGCAGAACAGATATCGATAAAGTTCCCCATGGCACCTGAATTTCACTGACACCTAATAAAAACGCAGCAATCGGGGCAAAAGCGAATACCATGATGACATCATTGACTGAAACTTGAACCAGCGTGTAGTTTGGATCACCTTTACAGAGTTGACTCCAGATAAACACCATCGCTGTACAGGGCGACACACCGAGCAAGATCATACCTGCGATATATTCACTGGCACTGGCCGGGTCAACCAAATCTGCAAAAAATCCCCTAAAAAACAGCCAGCCTAAAGCAGCCATAGTGAATGGTTTGATAAGCCAGTTAACCACTAAAGTCAATATGAGACCTTTAGGCCGTTTGCCTACATCTTTAATGGACTTCAAATCGATTTGAACCATCATTGGATAGATCATCACCCAAATCAACACCGCTACGATTATGTTAACGTGTGCAAATTCCAGCTCTGCTATATGAACAAACCACTCTGGCGCTACACTACCTAAAATTACCCCAGTAATAATGCATAGTCCTACCCATAAAGATAAATACCGTTCGAATATTCCCATTGAATCAATTCTCTTGTTAATCGGTTTTTTTACAGTAGGATTTTATCTGGAGTTTGTCAAATTTAATATATTAATATAAGATTGGTTTTAAAAATTCCCCCATATCAAAAATCTGACCGACCAAATACTTTTTCTCATTATACAGTCGACACAAATGCTACGCTCCCCTTTTGTGATGTATATGCAATCAATAGAAAAGTTCTGGGCGCATCCAACCACCTCCATCAAGAGCCTAGGATAAATCCTAGGTTTTTTTCATTTTAATCAGGATTTTATCGCAAAATAAAATCCAAAGCGGCTCAGATTTCGTTCAAAGCTTCGCTAAGCAAACAACCCGGTTTGCCAAGGGGCTTAGGGCGGAAGATCAGCCATTTTCATTTTACCTTTTGCCTGAAAGCGTGTGAATTGGAGGTGACAACCTCCATTAAAAGCCTAGGATAAATCCTGGGCTTTTTTCATTAATCTAATCCAACTATTTTTCTTAACTCAGGAACCCATTTAAAAATGATTTTGTCCTCAACTTGATTCAGATCATCAAGCAGCGTTAGAGCATCTTCGTAGTATTTAGGCGACATGAAAGTTAATCTTCTAGCAATTTTAGTTTTAAAGAAAAAATCTTCGGTTCGTGTCCAGTAGTGATTAATACGGATATGATCAATCTGCACAGGTTGAAAACGATCTTCAGTAAATGCAGGAAATACAAAAAACTCTTCTTTGTAGATACCCTTATGAATGCTATATTTTTTCACTGCTTCTGGTCTAATAATAGATTTTACGTCTTCATTGCTAGGTGACATTTTATTATAAGTGGAGACTGCCTTCCAAGTTAAGCTTTCGATTAGAAGTTTATTTTCAGGAATGGAGGATAGCCAAGAAGTGCCATATAATTGCCAATTCACTTGAATAGCACCTATTTCTGGCTTTTGATCAAATTGAGCTAAATAAGAAATCAGATCGGGCTGATCTACAGGAACAATAAATTCATCTACATCAATAATAGCAAGCCAAGAAGTTATTCCTACACACAACTGAATGCAGTAATTGTATGCTTTTTTCTGATCGATTGTATAGTTTTTTGAATCTTGTGAAGAAGGCCAGTCAATTAATTCTACCAATCCTTCTTTAACATAAGGACGCAAAACTTCATAAAAGTTATCGGTGCTTTCATTATTCAAAAGATAAAAATGTTCAACTCCTAATAAACGATGATATTCGATCCATTCTTTTAGATAAGGAGCTTCATTTTGAAACATCGAGCAAATGGACAAATTATACTTCGGTGCAACAGATTCGTTTACCTCTGCCTGACATGTAGCTTCAATTAAAATAAAAACTGCGAAAAAAAATGTATATATAAGTCGTATAGAGAAAGTCATTATCGTTTTTTATCTATTACTTACAGAAAACATCCTACGGTTTTAACATAATACTCCACTTCTCTCCACCTCAAAAACATTAGGCCCAGGACAAATTCTGGGCTTTTTTCATTTTAACGCTTCACTTTTACGAGTGATGCCTTTTGTTTTTAATGAGATACACACAAGAATTGATGCCGCAAAATTCACCACACACTCGACTAAATGAAATAGGAGCAAAACTATTTTTGTTTTCAGGCTCCTCATGCTATATTTCACTGAAACAATGATGAATAAATAGAGCTATATTGTATTCAGCCAACAGCCTGTTGGCCAAATTCCGTCAAGGACAGAGCCCCTCTCCAAAAAAATTAAGGTTATAAATGTTAGAGAAACACGTCTTATCAGACCCGGTCATTATTAACTGCCTGAACACCAATTATGGCATTGAAATCGCCACCCTTACATTTCTTCCTCTAGGCGCAGACTTAAACTCCTCTTTATATAAAGCTCAAGCGCTTGATCAAACGTCCTATTTCATAAAACTCAAACATGGCCACCATCATGATATCAGTGTCGAAATCGCAGAACTTTTACAGAGAGCTGGAATTGAACAGATTATTTCCCCTGTCAAAACAATTCATGGAAAACCAACTCAGTACATTAATGATTTTACTCTTATTGTGTACCCATATGTTGATGGACAGGATGGATTCAATCGTAATCTAACTGATGATCAATGGATTAAATTTGGTAAGGCGCTTAAGCAGATTCACGAACTTGAAGTGCCGTTATCCGTTCAAACCCGAATTCGAAAAGAAACCTATTCAGCAAAATGGCGTGACGCCGTTCGATCGATCTACGTTCATGTTGAAGCCAAGCCAATCACTGATGAAACAGGCTTAAAACTACAAAAATTTATGAAGGAGAATATGCTATCCATTCGGCGACTGGTAGATCGTGCTGAACAGCTGGGGAAAAAACTCCAGAACCATTCGCCTAAATTCGTGCTGTGTCATTCCGATATCCATGCTGGCAATGTGCTGATGAATGGAGACACTGTGATCTACCTAGTGGATTGGGATGAACCTATCATGGCGCCAAAAGAGCGTGACCTCATGTTTATAGGAGGTGGTGTTGGAAATGTTTGGAATATACCACTCGAGGAAAAGCTTTTTTACAAGGGTTACGGAAAAACAGAAGTTAATTTGACAGTCTTGGCCTATTATCGACATGAACGAATTGTGGAAGATATTGCTATCTACAGTCAGGCATTACTTTTGACAACAGCCGGAGGTAAGAACAGGCTAGAAATGTACAGGCACTTCATAGCGATGTTTGAACCCCAAGGCGTGGTAGACATAGCATTCAAAACTGACGAGAGTTTAACCGTCTAGAATTGCAAGAAAAATGGCGCTGTTTTTCTTAAAGTACGTGAATCATTCTCTGAAAAACCAATTCCGCTGTAATTCTCCAGATAAAAACAATCATTTGAGATCCACAAGCCAGGAAAATTGGGCCATTTCTCCATTCTCATCTTTTGAGCGCCAGGCAACATGCCCATCAGGTCTAACTAAAACAGCACCCTTTTTGGAAATTTCATACTGTTCGAGAAAATCATCATTTTTATCTGAATAGTCCCCTTGTTCTCCAACGGTGACAATTTTACAAGGGAACTTGTGAAATTGCTCTTGCCAATAGTGCGCTTCAGGATGGCAAACGAGAACAAATTGATTCTTATATAAATCTAAAGTGGATATTTCTTTATTGTCCTTGTCAAGCCAGCAATGAGGAGCTCTAGCACCTAGTTTGGCGGAGGGTTTATAATTTTCCTGAGTTTGATATTCAGTACCGTAAATAAAGCCCAAGTCCAGTAGGATATTATTGATATGATGCGTTTGATCTTTTAAGGCTTCTTCAAATGTCGTTAGATCATTTTCTGATAATGCGATAAATATCTTTTCAAATCTTTTAGCATTGGTAATACTCCAATGCATATTGGTTTTCGCAATTTGCACACGCTCAGTAAAATATGTATCTAAAAGGGATTCATCAGCTTGTTCGTTGATAACCATTGCTAATTTCCAAGCAAGATTATGAGCATCTTGAATGCCGGTATTCATGCCAAAACCTCCGGTTGGCGGCAAGCGATGAGCTGCATCCCCGGCTAGAAAGATGCGTCCTATTCGATACTGCTTCGCTATTAGTGCAGCCATCGTCCAAAATGATTTGTTGATTAAATGTACTTCAACGTCAGGATCATTGATCACTTTTTTGACATATTCAATACAAAAATCATCGGTAAACACTTCTTCTGTTAAATTTTGATCTGGGTCTATAGGCACTCCAATTAGCCACCTTCTTAGACCTTTTTTAGACAAAATAAAAGTTCCTCCAATTTCGGATTGGGTAAGCATAAAACAAGCGCTTGGACGATGCATAACATATTTATCAAGATTCATTTCGCAATAGATATTACAAAATACACCTAAGTTATCTACTCCTTCCATTTCTACATTAAACAACTCTCTAATCGAACTCTTAGCGCCATCAGCAGCAATTAAATAGGAAGCAGTGAGAGTTTCTGTTTGATTAGTGTTTTTATTGAGAACTTCAATTGTTACTTTTTCATCATCTTGAATGAGATCAGTCATTTTAGTATTAAATCTTAAATCAATCAGAGGAAGGCTTTGAGCTTTTTTAAATAACTCCTGTTCCACATCGTCTTGCGCAATGACAGCATTTTCAGTTGGGCTATAAAAACTATAGTCAACATTAGCTTTAATACGCGTGATTTCCTTTCCTTGAAAATCTTCTAGCCACGTGAAACGACACGCCTCTCGCGGCATTTGATATTGTTTCATCTGCCCTTCTAAATCAAAACAGCGAAACAACTCCATCGAACGCCCATTCACTCCCCTAGCCTTGGGGTGATTAGTTGTCGTAGAATGTTTTTCAATGACTATTGAAGCAATACCTTGAAAAGCGAGGCAGATTGCCGCGAACAGCCCAACAGGGCCTCCACCAATAATAATGACTGTATGCATGATGATTCTCTAATAAGTGCAAGCGTCATTTTATAATCAATGCAGTTTATTCTTTAACAGAAATTTCTTTCATATTTCCACAAATTCTTTATTTTGAATCTCTTTGTAAAAGAACTATTAATATCTGGCAATACGAACCAAAAGGTCTGATCAGCGAAATATAATTTGTGTACCAACTATTCAATTGATCCATACAGAGCTATTTTTTGTTGATTGTCTTGATCTTTCCAATAGACATCATTTCTATCTCCATACGAAAAATGCCACCATTCATAAATATAGTTCGTAAGACCAGCGCGTTCAGCTGCTATCAACAAATAGAGCCTATTCTTTTTCTGCATATCTGAAATATCTTCTGAAAAAGTAGGAGCTAAATGACAATCTCCCCATATAACACCAAAAGGACCTAAATCGAGAAAACAATGACTCTTATTATCCCATAATCTTATATCTAATGCAGCTCCTGTTGAATGAACAGGGATATTGTCTTTTACAGGAGAAACCCATTTTGCAGTTTCTTTTTCTGCTAATTCAATACTCATATCCGGATTTAAAAGAAGAATTTCTTCTAATTTGTTTTCGTAAATCATATTTTGAACACTCAAATCTCTTAACCCTTCAAACACTAAAACATCAATTTGTCCTGGCTCGTATTCAAAATCAGTCGCTATTTTATCTAGTTGCTCAACCATTGTCTGTAATCTAAAAAAAACTGCCTCTCTCATTTTCGATGCGTTAGGCAATCCTGAATTAAATGAAGGTCCTTCAAATGGATTTTTTGGTTGAGGCATCATAGAGATTCTCTCAAAACTCAATAACCTAAGGTCGACCAATTTTTCATTATTCTCAAAAATTGGAATCTCTTTCATTCTTGAGTCACCCATTGTCGGTACGTCTGATTTGCAAAAAGCTTCATATTGTCTTAACACAACGCCTTTGTCTGACAGGAACTCTTTATAATTCTCTAAAACCTCATCCCAAACATACGTGATTCCATTTTTTTGAAAATTATGTTGTTCCTCATAAGAAATTCCAGAGACTACACCAAGTAGTACGATCGAGGCTGTCAATAAATGTCTAAACATATCTAGTCCTTTGAACAAGTGCAAAAAATTTACAGAATTGTCTATTTCCTCAAAAAAAGAACTTCAATTCGTTCCAGAGTGGACATAGACAAAAGATTGGATTTGAATTCACCCCAATCAAAAGCCCAGGGTAAAATCCTGGGATTTTCTATTAAAGAATAAGATCTTTAATGATCACGCGATTGGAGGAATCCGCAGGGATCACGTTTCCAATCACCCAAACTTTCTCTCCCGCCTGTTCTAATCGAGTGCAAATTTCTTCTGCTTCGTGTTTAGAAACGATTAGGACCATTCCAATTCCAAGATTAAAAGTTCGGCTCATCTCCTCGGATTCTATATTCCCGATTTGAGCAATCCAAGAAAATACGGGCGGTATTTCCCATTGACTTGCATCCAACTCCACCCCTAATTTTTCAGGAAGAACTCTGGGAATATTCTCTATCAAACCTCCTCCCGTGATATGAGCCATCGCTTTGATACAGCCATCCTTGATCAAAGGCATTAAAGAGCGCACATAAATCTTCGTCGGCTCCAGTAACACCTCTCCTATGGTTTTATTTGAAAAAGAGAGATCAGTCAAAGAGAGTCCTTTAAGATCCATGCAATGCCGAACAAGCGAAAACCCATTGGAGTGAACGCCTGAAGAGCCTAAACCAAGGACGACATCTCCCGACTCAATATCATCTAATCTCGGTAAAACTTGTGAACGCTCTACTACACCAACTGCAAAACCTGCAAGATCATATTCTCCCGGTGAATACATTCCAGGCATCTCAGCGGTTTCTCCTCCGATAAGAGCGCATTGATTATCTTTACAGGCTTTAGCGATTCCACTGATGACATCATAAGCTTCTTCGACTTTCAACTTGCCCGTTGCAAAGTAATCGAGAAAAAATAATGGTTCCGCTCCTTGAACAATCAGATCGTTTAAAGACATCGCGACCAAGTCGATTCCAATTGTGTCATGCTTGCCTAAGGCTTGGGCTATTTTTAATTTTGTACCAACTCCATCTGTACAACTGACTAAAATAGGGTCTGTATAACCGCATTGAGCTAGATCAAACATCCCCCCAAATCCACCCAAACTTACATCACAGCCAAGACGAGTAGTCATTTTCGCCAATGGCTTTATTCTTTCTACAAGCCTCTCCCCTTCATCGATATTCACTCCCGCTTCTGCATAAGTTCCCTGTGCAAACATCTGATTTGTAATTAAAAAAATAATTAAGAAAATCTTTTTCATAGCAACTATCTCGGTTGAATTAAATCATGAAGTTTCCCTGAAAGATTATATTTTTCCAAACTAAACATTTTTATGCACATTTGGCTTTGATCAAAATGTAATCTTAAGATAGCTTGCTAGCTTGACATTTCACAATGAGGAATTGATTTATGAATATCTTTAGACTATTACTCGTACTTTGTTCTACTTTTGCTACAGCTTTTGCTCAAGAACACGCTTATAAAAACAAAATCAGAGAACATCTCAATAACACAATTGATTCAGCTATTTATCCATGCCTTGGAACCCATCGTTCGGGAAAAGTGCGCGATCTCCATTTCTTAGGAGATCAGCCCGGTTCCAAAATTTTGATGATTGTCAGCGACCGCATTTCTGCGTTCAACTATCACGCTGATCGCAGTATCCCTTTTAAAGGCTCCGTGCTCAACTTGTTAAACCAATGGGCTTTTGAACAAACGAGCGATATTATCCCCAATGCTTCGATCCAATTCCCCCACCCTCACATCATTGTGCAAAGATATTGTAATCCATTGAAAGTAGAATGCATCGTGAGAGGCTATGTTTGGGGTAGCATGGCTGCAGCGTATGAAAAGGGAGAAAGAGAGCTCTGCGGTGTTGAGTTACCGGAAGATCTAATCCGTTATCAGCAACTCGAAGAGCCCGTTTTTACACCGACTCACAAATCGGAACATGATGAGCCGATGACTTTTGAAGAGATGAAAACTTTGATCGGTGTTGACTTGGCAGAAAAAATTAAAGAAGTGTCCTTTAAATTGTACAAACGCGGACAAGAGCTAGCTAAAGCAAGAGGCATGCTCTTTATCGATACAAAATATGAATTTGGATTGGATGAAAACGGAGAATTGATCCTCATTGATGAAGCGAACACTCCCGACTCGTCAAGATATTGTACGATGGATGAGTATGCTAAATTTGAGATGATCAAAGAAGAGATGGATCGAGGAGAATATAAAAATGTTTCTAAGCTCTTAGCAGAACAACCTGATCTGAAAATTAAAGAGCTATCGAAACAGTTTCTAAGAGATCTCTGGACTGATAAAGGATTTAGCTATGGAAGTGAAGGAGTTCCTCCCTCTTTAACCGACGAAGAAGTGATTGAAATCTCCTACCGCTATATCGATCTCTATGAACAGTTAACAGGAAACACCTTCTCATTTCCCGAAGAGAATTTGGAAAAGAGCCTACTTAGGACTCTGACTAATGAAGGCTTCATTGATGGTACAATGGATAAAACAGCTAAAATTGAGATTCGCGTTGGGAGTGATTCCGATTTGCCTAAGATTCAAGAAGCATTTTTTGTTTTAGATCAACTCGACATCAACTACGAGGCGCGCATTTTATCAGCTCACAGAACGCCTCATGAGATGATGGCAAAAGCGCAATCTTTAGCCGATGAAAACTTTTTAGTATGCATCGGTTCAGCAGGTGGATCAGCGCACCTCCCGGGAATGACAGCATCAGAAACTCCTGTTCCTGTGATTGCCCTGCCAGTAAAAACGAGCTTTTTAGATGGCCTTGACTCACTACTCTCTATGGTCCAAATGCCACCGGGGATTCCCAACGGTGCTGTCGGTATCGATCAATCACGCTCTGCCGCTTTAGCTGCCGCACAAATTGCTTATCTCGGTGATCACAACGTGATGACACGAATTTGCAACTTAAGAGGCATCCCTTATAAAACGCATACACCTCAATCTAAAGTTGCCTTGATAGGATCGAAGGACAAGCAATTAGGTGGAGATTTTGAAAAAGCGCTGGAACTATTCAATACCTTTCATGTGGAGGTAATCGAATATGACATCGATCAATTAGATCAAGCGGTTGCATCAGGATGCAGCACGCTCTATTTCATTTGTGATCTTCAAAATGAAGGGATTGCTCAATGTCAACATTTGGCGCAAAATACCTTTTTACCTCTTATTGTCGTCCCTCATCTCAATGGAAATGCAAACGTATCCCCCGAGTTTTTTCATGAAATTTTAGCCAATGAAACTGCTCTATCAATGGGAGTGAATCGATTTTCCAACGGAGCTCTCTATTGCCTACAAATTATAGGCAACAGAGATAACTCAGTACGCACCAAGTTTAATGCGTACCGCTCTGATCTATCGAACTCTGTAAAAAAGAAAAACAAAAAGTTAGAAGAGGAAAGAATACATCGTTACTTAGAGCAGATGGCTTCATAAACTAAAAAAAATACTACATTCTATTTTTTCTGTTTGATTCTGGAATCAAGAAATCGAATGTAAATTCTTTCCAATCAAAAACCCAGGATAAATCCTGAGTTTTTTATTTTGACTTATCAAATTTTTCTTGCTCGAGTTGGGATAACTCTTCATCTGTGAGTTTGGTTTCAACAAGCTCAATCGGAACACCCTGCTCTTCAATCATCGCTACGCGATATCCTTCCAAAGGACTATAGGGACCAAAAAGCACTTTAGCATCTTTTATCTCTGCATCCAAATCATCGACTTGAAAGGCTAAATGAGGAACTTTAGTGACTAATTCAGGAAGTCCATGACCTTCTGGAAACCGATGCCATTGAATATGCCATTTATTTGCTTCAAATGGAGTTGAATAAAATCTGAATCCTTGAGTTTCTACAAGAGTTTCATCATGCCGTTTTTCTTTTGTTGGTATTCCATAATGATGATACTTACGCATAAACTATTTCTTCGTCTAATTTTGCATACAGTATTGATATGGTTGTATATTTTTCCAATCAAAAGTTGTGAAACAGAGCCTCTCCAACTTCAAAAAAAGGGAAGACAAGTGTTTTAACTTGCCTTTTTTTATTACTATACTTGGTGAAGAACGGGGATGTTTTTAACATCGTTTACATCATAACCACGGCGAACATACGCTTTTACCAAAAGATCAAGCCTCTTTCCTTTATATAACTTTTTAAAAAAGCTATTCCCTAGGACTTGATTTAAAGGAGGATCTTTTGCTCCATGATTCTCCATAAAACCAACAAGAAGTTCCAAATCTCCCTTATCGGCACTCTTTAATGCATCAATGTAATTTCTTCGATATTGACTATCACCTCCCAAATCAGCCGGCCATTGTGGAGATGAAAGCTGCCAAGCCTTGAGAAAACGGTCAGCAACTATTCTTGAAAACCTTCCATTACCATTAGAAAAAGGATGAATAAAGACTAGTTGATGATGAATCTTTGCTGCCTGTTCCAATAAAGTTAGCTCAACTGCATTAGAATTCCAAAATAAAACTTCAGCACAAAGACTCTCAAGCTCGCTTCTAATTTTATATGAGGATACGCCGGGTATTGCATTTGCGACCCTAAAATTTCCAGCCCAATCCCATACCTCACCTAGCATGTCATAGTGAATTTGTTTAAGAAAAGAGACAGTAAATCACTTCTGAGGCAGACTAATGCGACCACTAAGATATTTACGAACTGCCTGAGAAACATTTTCTGCCTCAACCAAGTTTAAATCTTCCTGTGTTCTCACCCACTCAGTAATTAAACCGCTAATATCATCAATGGGCGTTGCGCCTTCAGGATAATCAAACCTCATAATTCATCTTCCCATAACTCAGAGCTTGAAGAATCGAGCAATCTATTCACCTCTTCTTCAAACATTTCTATAATCAATCTCTGATTCGGCATCTGCTTTTCTAAACTCATTGTCCCTTTTAAATAATCCATTCTCATTTTAGCTTTTTTTTCTGCCTGTTTACGTCGTATCCCTTCTACGCTAGATCGTGGAACTGCGGTGATGAGCAAATCACAATCCAACGCATTAAGAATTTTACCAAGAGTGACGATTGTAGGCTGTTGCCTACCTGATTCGATTTTTGACAAGGTTGCCTGAGGCACAGAAGCTCTTTTAGCTACAGCACGCTGTGATATGGAAAGCTGAGATCTAATTAACCTAATTAAGCGGCCTATAGAAAGCCCCCTTTGACTCTCCCTTGCAACCCTTGCCGAATCTGATATCTGCTCTAAGAGCAATTTCTCAGATTTTTTTGCCTTCCTCATATCACCACCTAAAACCAATATTAACTTCAAGATATCATCAACGACATCAAATATCAACATATTTATTCTCCAGAAGAATCATTTTATTCGATATTGATGTTATCAACAACATCAGAAATAACAGGAAAACTCTTATATTTCTGACAATTATAAATTCTAAACACGACTTTCCACCTCGATCAAAAGCCAAAGAAAAATTTTATTTTTTTGATACCCATCACATTTATCTCCTAAACTTTATAGTTTCCATATGATTGTAAAGGATTGTGAGAGAAAGGCTTTAATTGATATACTCTCTCATATGACTCTACTTTTTAACTGCCAATCTGTTTCTAAAGGCTTCGCGGGATCAAAACCTCTTTTCAAAGACTTGAAGCTAAGCATTTTTTCCGGTGATCGCATCGGTCTCGTAGGCCTCAATGGATGTGGCAAATCAACACTTTTAAAAATACTAGCCGGACTCGAGCCTCCCGATTCAGGAACGCTCTCTCCAAGACGAGGTTTAGCTATAGGCTATGTCCCTCAAACTTGTGATTTCCCCGATTTGAGCCCAAAAGAAGTTTTGATCAATGCTCTAAATGAGAATTTACCCCTATACGAACGAGAGTACTTGGCTGAAATGCAGCTGAGCAAGCTAGGCTTTACCGGAGAAGAACCCTCTGCGGCTCTTTTGTCTGGAGGATGGAAAAAGCGCCTTCGAATCGCAGCTGAACTGATCTCATCGCCCGATCTCCTTCTTCTCGACGAGCCAACCAACCACCTTGATTTGGAAGGTATCCTTTGGCTTGAAAAATTCCTAAAGAAGGAAGCTCCGACCTATTTACTCGTGAGTCATGATCGTTATTTCTTACAACATGTGACAACCAAGATCATCGAAATCAGTAATGCCTATCCAAGAGGATTTTTTGTAAGCGATGGTTCCTATGGAGAATTTCTCGCTAGAAAAGAAGAGTTTTTTAAAGGACAGCTTCAACAAGAAAGAGGGATCGCGACTAAAGCACGTCGTGAAACTGAGTGGCTCCGAGCTGGAGTAAAAGCAAGGACAACAAAGTCTCAATCGCGGATTGATGAAGCAGCAGAGATCTTAAAAGATTACTCAGATATTCAAGCACGTAATAAACAAAAAAAATCAAAGATCGATTTTGCCTCAACTGAGAGAAAGACAACAAAGCTCCTTACGATAAAAAATCTCTCTAAAGATCTTGGAGGAAAAGCTCTTTTCCGCAAACTCGACCTCACTTTATCGCCCGGTTCTCGTATTGGACTAATAGGACCTAATGGCTCAGGTAAAACGACACTTCTCCGCATGCTCGCCGATGAGATCGCGCCTGATCTTGGCACCATTAAACGCGCGGACGGACTAAAAGTTGTCTACTTCGACCAACACAGAGCTAAACTTCCCTTGGATATTTCTCTAAGAAAAGCCCTTTCGCCAAGAGGTGATTTTGTTTATTTTCGTGGAACGGAGATTCACGTTAACGGTTGGTGCAAGCGCTTTCTCTTCTCGCCAGATCTCCTTGAAATGCCTATTGGAAAACTCTCAGGTGGTGAGCGCGCACGCATTTCGATTGCACACTTGATGCTTCAACCGATGGACATACTTCTTCTGGATGAGCCGACAAATGACCTCGATATTCAAACGCTTGAAACCCTCGAAGAAAGCCTCATTGAATTTCCAGGAGCGATCGTTTTGATCACACACGACCGGTGTATGATCGACCGCATTTGCAACTCCGTTTTGTCTCTAGGAGATCCTGAAAACACAGAGATCTTTGCCGATTATGCACAGTGGCAAGCATCCTCCCGAAAAGCGATTAAACCAGAAGAAGAAAAAAAGACAGAAGCTCCCCAAAGTTCCAAACAGCCGAAACCCAAGCTTTCCTATCAGGAAAAAAAAGAATACGATGCGATAGAGAGAAAAATTACAAAGCTAGAAGATGAGGTTCAATCGCTCAACCGCCTTCTTCAAGAGAAAGAAATTGCAGAAAACCCTGA
>JAJFMD010000004.1 GCA_021772335.1 Chlamydiota bacterium | reverse complement strand
TTGCAATCACCACATGGGTTGCTTCCGCAGCAAGTATTAGTGTTGCAAGAAGTAGTGCAGCATTTGTTGCAGCTACCACATGGGTTGCTTGTGCAGCAAAAACTAGTTGTAGTGCAGCACTTGTTGCAGCTACCACATGGGTTGCTTGTGCAGCATGAGCTAGATGTAGTGCAGCACTTGTTGCAGCTACCGCATGGGTTGCTTGTGCAGCAAGAGTTGAAAGATGACCCCATTGCTACTTCAGATCCGCAACAAAACGAATTTGTAAAGCAATTTGTTGGGCAGCTAGCACTTGTGACTTCGTCACAAGGGAATGCGCAACGTTTGTCATAAGCACTTGAATTTAATCTTGTCCAATTCAAATAAACATCCCAGCCATCGCGTGGAGTGTTGTACCCGATTCCTAAGCGGAATCCTGGGCAGTATTGGAAATCAGGCTCACGATTTGTCCCTTGATAAATCGGTAATAGGCCTTGATCTAGTTCTGGGCATACATTACAGCCGCTGCGCAAGTCAGCAACGTAATCTAGTCCATCTTGAACAGCTTTCCACCAGAGAAATTCCCCTGATAAAATTAAGCCATAGCCATTTTTTGCAGTAGGTCTGGCTGAAGGATTTGGATCCCTTGCTGGTTGCCCAGCTGGGTGTGCTCCATTTCCGTTCCCGTTTCCGTTCCCGTTAGCCTGATTGCGCATATTAGAGTTTTGCATGCGCGAATCAGACTGCCCAGGTCCTGCTGCATGTGCCAGGCTTGTGAAAAACACAAGCGAGACAGCTGCCGCTGGCACGATTTTTTTAATGTTACGATACATAGTTAACTTCCTGGTTTACTTTTAAAGCAGATTACGGCACGAGCATGCTTTTGCTCCCTATGCCTTTTCTTATTTGTCTTTATTGAAAAAATCAGTTTTTTTGTCAATTAAGATATAAAAAAAAATTAAAAAATTCACTTCTTATCAATTAGAGGATGAAGGTAATAGAAATAAATCGCTGCGATTTGTTATGTAAAATGAACGTTTAGAGTATTTATTCTAAGTTGGTTATAAAAAACGCCCCAAAGATTTCTCTTAGGGGCATTATTAACAAGAAAAAAAATATTAATATTTAAAAGTCTAGGCGAAAAGCAACTGTTAATCCTTGAGTTGATAAATCTCCCCGCTTTTTTTGTGTAATGGAAGTAAATGGTTGGTTGGAGATTTGAATTGCTTTTGACAAGCCAAGATTAATTGGATTAACTTCGCAAGGCGTTGGTATTGGTATGATCGGATTGAGGGCAAGAGTTGTTCTCATTTGATCGAGTTGATTCTGATTAAAGAACATATGTTGTTCCCATCCGATTTTAATCATTAAAGCAACGCGATCACGTGCAAATGTTCCCTGCCATTGAGCACCAATGCCTAAATCAGTGACTGCTTTTGTTGTATTAAAAGTATTTGTTAAATCAAAGCGAGAGCATTCATTAATACAGATGAAATTATTCTCTGTTTGAGTAGTGTCTCCTTCTTGTGTCGTCACATTAAGAGTTCCTTCTCCGCAAAGAGTTAAGTTCGAGCGTGCTTCGATGTCAAATTGACCCCATAATAATGCTATCGCCGCATCACTATAAAGACTAAAGCCTCCACCAATCATCCATTCGGAATTTAAACCTGCTCTAGGCCCTACCCCTTGAAATCCATTACGAAATTTTGTTCCTGAACAAATGAGACCACAAAATGAACCTTCAAATTGATTCCCAGACAATACAGAAGGAGCCAAAGTGTTAATGCTAAATTCATATGTAGGAGTAAATGTTTGTTTAAGCCATGCACCGCGCACGCTTAAGAAGGGGCGCAATGTTAAATGACGACTAACAAAAAATTCTCTTCCAATCTCTCCATCAAGAAGATCGAGGTTGAGTTGCCAATCAACTGCTGCAGCGCATCCCTGTATATATTGGTCCGCAAGAACTAAAGGTGAAAATAACGGGAAGAGCTCTGTGGGGCAACCGCATGGGAAGCACACATCGCAGCAGGGCATAACAGGTGCGCAGCATGAATCGCAATCGAATTTATCACAACATTTAGGGCATTGACCACATTGGTTAGTAGGGCAGCAAACATTATTGGTGCAAAAGCAACTTTCTGCGTTGTTGCTGAAGCATTTAGTACATTTAAATTTACATTGATTGCATTCTCCACAGTCGTTGCCTGTTACGCAGCAGCCTCCCATTTGAACGGTTTCCATCCCTACTCTACATGTGTTTTCTATGCACGAGGCGCTTGTCACTCGATCACATGGGAATGCGCATCGCTTATCATCTGCAGTTGTGCGAAGACGAGTCCAATTTACGACGATATCCCAGCCATTATAGGAAGTATTAATACCAGCGCCAATGCGGAATCCAGAACTATATTCAAAACTAGGTGCTTGTTCCTTTGCTTGATAAGAGGGTAGTAAGCGATCTCCAGTAGGGATGCCATTAACGCTGCTATTAATACAGGTCGATTGTCCTTTCCATACTGATGCGACATATTCTAGATCGTCTTGAACTGCTTTCCACCATAGATACTCGCCATTGACAAATACGTTAAAGCCGTCTCTAACAATGGGTCTTGCAGGAGGTGTAATTTCTGGTTTTGGTGCGTTTCCGTTATAACGCATAGGACGCGTTTCGGGAACTGTCTCGTCTGCATGGCTTAGGTTCATTGTAAGAGAGAGCGCTGCCAAACAGGGGAGTTTTTTTAGAGCGTGATACATGTTACATTCCTCCGATATCTTTTGAAAATTTGTTCGCTTATATTAGAGAGGAGATGGGATTGTAGGCAAGAAAAAGGGCTTTGATATAAACAAAAAAGGCCTCGACAATTACTTGCCGAGGCCTTTGCAAAAAAAGTGATTAATTCACCTTAGAAATCCAATCTAGCTGATACAGTTAGACCTTGTGTCGTCAAATCACCACGTCTTTTTTGTGTAAGACCAGTGATTGGCTGCTGAGATGCTTGTACCGCTTTAGCAAATCCTAAAGTTCTAGGGTTTACTTCGCATGGAACAGGCATTGGAATGCTGGGGTTCATTACCAACAATTGGTGAATGTAATCGATTTGGTTTTGATCAAAGAAGATGTGTTGTTCCCAACCCAATTTGATCAACAAACCAACGCGATCTTGAGCAAAAGTCCCTTGCCACTGAACGCCAAGACCTAAGTCATTGACCGCTTTAGTAGAGTGGAAATCATTCTTGTGTTCAAACTTGAAGCACTCATTCACACAAATTGTATTGTTTTCTATAGGAGCAGAGCTTCCTGACTCTGGTTGAATATTTAAAAATCCATCGCCACAAAGCTGTAGATTAGACTCTGCTTTTACATTGAATTTACCCCAAAGAAGGGAAATCGCTGCATCAGCATAAAGGCTAACTCCACCGCCTATCATCCATTCAGAATTAAATCCGAAACGAGGACCAACCCCTTCGAAATCATTATTAAATGTATTTCCAGAACAAACTGTTCCACAAAAGGAGCCTGTAGGTTGCTGTAGTACTAAGCCTCCGCCTTGCGCTGCAGTGGTGTCACTGTAAAGAAGAGCGTAAGGAATGTAACTTGAAGTTGTTCCCTCGTAGTTTGCATCGAGTTTTTGCTTGATCCACGCTCCACGAACACCCATAAATGGACGAAGTGTTAGGTGACGGCTAACGAAAAATTCGCGGCCGAGTTCACCATCGAGCAAGTTAAGACGCAAGCGCCAGTGTGCTGCAGCAGCACATCCTTGTCTGAATTGATCAGCAACCGAAACTGGAGCAAAGAGAGGAAAGAAATCCTCTGGGCAGCCACAGTTGAAGCAAACATCGCAGCATGGTGGGCAAGGCTCGCAGCAGCAATCACAGTCAAATTCGCAACATTTGTTGCAGCCGTTACATGGATTGTTTTTAGAGCACTTGTTGTTGCATGTGCAAGGGTCGCAGTAGCAAGAAGTGCACTTAGTGCAGCACTGATTGCATTGGCCGCAGTCATTTCCAGTTACACAGCAAGAACCTAAAGCTGCTTCAGCAGCAATTTCTGCTCCAGTTGTTACACAAGCTGGTGGGCATGTTGCGCTAGATGTGCGATCGCATGGGAATGCGCAACGCTTATCATTTGCACTAGAATGCAATCTTGTCCAATTGACTAAAACATCCCAACCATCACGTGGAGAGTTGTATCCTAGTCCAACGCGGAAACCTGGGCAATATTGAAAATCAGGAGCATGCTCCGAAGATTGAATAGAGCGCATTAGGCGGTCAGATGTTTGATTGTTGTTTACGCGATTATTCGCGCAATTTGAGACTCCGTTTTTAATTGTAGCGACATATTCAAGATCGTCTTGAACTGCTTTCCACCATAAAAACTCACCGGAGGCAAACAAATTCATGCCGTCTCTGACGACAGGACGAGCAGGAGGGTTAATCTCCGGCTTAGGTCCTGATCCTCCATAACGCAAAGGACGCGTATCGGCTGATTGTGATGAGCCGTTGCGCATATCTGTCGATTGCGATGAGCCATTAGCTGCGTTTGCCAAACTTGTAAAAAATACAAGCGACGCAGCAGCTGCTGGCCACATTTTTTTAAAATTATTGTTCATAGCAAACTTCCTGGTTTGTATTACGACACAAGTCATTGGCACGAGCGTAATGCTCATCCTGCCTAAAATTTTTTGGACGACTGTCTATTTACCATGAGCTAAAAAGACAGGTTCACCAAGCTTTAGGTTTTTCTTTATGTAAAAGAAAAAAACTTGAAGCCTAATTATTCATTATTTTGCAGGTTCCTATAGAGAACAAGCGCTACGCATCTCTTCGCTTTTCTGGAATTAGAAAAACAGCCTGAGAATGTAGTATGAGCGATGATAACAGAGGATGTATAAAGAGCAAGGGAATTTTTTTTCTATGACAAGAAAGGAAAAAAGGAACTCAAATTAGAATAAGAAGCGGCCACCGGCTGTTAGACCTTGTAGCGTTAAATCGCCATGCCGTCTTTCTGTGAGTCCGAGTTCTGTTGTTGTAAGATTAGGAAAAACGTCGGGATTTTGAGGAGCAGGAACAACGGGTGCAAGAGGGAATGGATTGAGTTGTTGCTGCAAGCGGATTAATTGATTTTGATTAAAGGCGACATGATGATCCCATCCAACAAACAGTGAGATTGCTACGCGTTTTGAGAAGTTGCTCTGCCATTGGAGACCAATTTGTAGGTCTGTAATGGCCTTTGTTGAACAAAAATCATCTGTTAGATGGAAAGTTGCTTTATCACAAAACACTTGTTGGTCGAGATTTGTATTATTCACCTCAGCATTAAGTTCTCCGAATAAGGTGATTAATGAACATTGCTCGAGATCAAATTCACCCCAAATCAAAGATATTCCAGCTAGAGCATAAATACTGAAGCCGAGTCCTAGGTTCCATTGTGTATCGAAGCCTAGTCGCGGTCCTGCGCCCTGGTAATCGTTTTTAAAACTATTGCACGTTTCAATACAGCCTTCTATTGAAGCGCTATTCAATGGTTCAAAAGGGGCTGGATTAGCAATGTGCAAAGAGCCTTGATAGAAGACATCATAACTTTGGTCGATCCAGACGCCGCGAGCTCCTATGAATGGGCGAAAAGTTAACATAGGGCTTACCCAAAACTGTCTGCCAAGTTCTCCATCAAGGAAATTGAGTTTTAAACGCCAATCTGCGCTAGCTCCAAGAGTTGTTGCATATTGATCTTGTGTTGAAGTTGGTGCAAAAGTGGGAATGAGAAAGCTATCACAACAAGATTTGCAACGTGCTGGGGTGCAGGTATCACATTGATTTTTTGCCTTGCAAACACAAGCGCTCTGATTGCAATCTTTGCATGCACCTGATTGGCAATCGCTGCCTATTGGCATATATTCTAAAGCGCAGCGAGCACTCGTGATTTGTTCGCATGTTTGACCACAGCGGAAATCAGTTGCTTTAGATGTGAGTTTTGTCCAGTTAAAAAAGAGATCCCATCCATCATAACGGCTACTATATCCAATGCCGACACGAAATCCTGGCTCAAAGTTAAAATCAGGTTCATGAACAGAGCCATTATATGAGGTTAAAATAATATTATCTGGACAGCGATCGGGACAAACAGTTGCGACATATTGCAGATCATCTTGAACAGCTTTCCACCAAAGATATTCTCCTGAAAAATATAAGCCTGAGCCTTTTTCAAGATAGGGTTGTGCTGCTTTATTGAGCGGAGGTGGTTCGGATTGATTTTTTTTAGGCTTGGTTGATTTACCTTCAGCTCCTTTTTTAGAGGGTGAATAGGTACGGTGACTCTTTGATGGAGATTGAGTTATGCCAATAGCCTCTGTTGATTTTCCCTTGCCCTTTTTTTCATAGGTGCGGTAGCTCTTTGATTTGGGTTGGGTTATTCCTGTTTGAGCAAGAAGAAACATTTCGCCGTTTTTCATTGAAGAGGCGGATTGAGAATCCTGAGCTTCAAGTGCTGTGAGTAATAAAAGGCTGCATCCAAAGGATAAACACTTCATTGTTTTTCTCTTAAACAGTTATATGCAAGAAATAACAAAGTGAAGATTTACTGTATATATTAAAAATATGATTAAGTAATCTTCTGTACTAAAAGGTGTGTATTGCTTTTAGTACGTCTTTAAGCCAAGTAATCGATTGAAAAGACATTTGTCGCAGAACAACAAACCAAGCGGCGCTAAGAAGTCCTAAGGCTAAAATTGATTTAACAGGAATACCCAAGAATGCGATTTGGACCTGAGGGGCCAAACGATTGGCAATACCGAGGAACATATCAGCCATCATAATACCGACAAGAGCTGGTGCGCTAAGCTGAATTGCTGAGGTGAGAAGGCGCGTCATTACAGTGATAATCATTTGCCAATAGGGTTGGTCAAGATTAAAAAACGTTGGATTAAAAAAGCCTTCCGCTGGAATTGCAGCATACGATTGCATGACAGCATTGAGAAATAAAAAAGGGCCTCCAACTTCAAAAAATACAATAATAAGAACTTGGTTTAACAAAATACCTAGAGGCGAGACCTGTGTTTGCATCAAAGGATCCATTGCCATAATCGATGCCGAACCGCGCATATGATCGATTAAAATACCTGATGATTCCGCGATATAAAAGGGAATCGTCGCTAAAAAGCCGATCATTAACCCAACCATCAGCTCTTTCAATGCAAGGTACATAAAAGCGCCGTCGAGCATTAGTGGCTCTTTGCTCGTCATAATCATTGCGGGCAATAGAATGACATTAATTGCAATCGCTAGCCCCATTTTCACGCTTCCAGGCAGTCTTGAACCAAGGAAAGGAGCGAGAATGACAATTGGAATCAATCGCATCAATCCGAGTAGAAAATAAGCGAGTAGGCTAAAAAAAGTTAAAGAAGGGTCGTATTCAAGAATGGCAGTATAATCGCCTATTGACATCTTAAAATGCCCATTTCGGGAAATTAGTAAAGATTGTATTTGCAAATTGCATGATTTGACTACTGAGCCACCCTCCGAGAATCAGCAACGTTGCAATCACCGCAATGAGTTTTACGGTAAAAGAAAGCGTTTGCTCTTGCACTTGAGTAGCGGCTTGGAAGATCGCAATAAATAAACCAAAGAACATACTAATCACAATAGGTGGTCCTGATAAAATTAAGATCAGAATCAGAGCGTGATATGAGAGTTTGTAGATTTCTGAGGAAAACATTGAATGCTCCTTATTGCCTAAACGTTGTTACAAGTCCTTGAATTACTAATGTCCATCCGTCAACCATGACGACAAGGAGTAGTTTTACTGGCAAGGCGATGGTCAAGGGGGAAAGCATCATCATTCCCATCGCGAGCAAAATATTTGACACAACCAAATCGATCACAAAGAAGGGTAAGTAAATCAGTACCCCAATCTCAAAAGCGGTCTTCAATTGAGAAGTAATAAAAGCTGGAACAAGAACGATAAAATCAGTGGGTTTCAGCGCATCGCGAAACTCTTCAGGAAAAGAGCGATAAGCGAGCTGATAGAAACTCGACATGTGTTTGCCAACAGTATTGTTTTGTAAGAACTCACGCATTGGTTCTTTTGCATGGTCAATGACATTAGCGATGTACGCTGCAGTTGGCCCTGAAAAAAGCTCAGTGGGAACATCTTCAGTCAGTGCTTTTTGTGACGCCTCATACATTTCTAACCCCGTTGGAAACATCACGTAAATTGTCATGAGTAGAGCGATACCATTCATCACCTGATTTGGCGGCGCATTCTGCACTCCAAGAGCATTGCGTAACAGCGAAAGAACGATGACAATTTTGACATAAGAGGTAAGCAGCATGATCGCAAAAGGCAACAAGGCGAGCCCTGCTAATACAGCAAGCTTGATCGGTACTTTTGCAGCATCGACATCTTCTGCTGTTTGAGCTATCGCTGATGTTGGCGAAGGCAACTCCTGTGCGATCACACTATCAATAGCGAATAGCGCAAAGAGTGCGATCAAAAGCAGGCAGATTTTTTGTATGCGTGAAAAACTTTTCATTAGCCTTGTTCTTTGAGATAACGATCAAATGCCGCTTCAAGAAGTCGCCATTGGTTCTCTATCTCAGCGTTAATGATTCCTGATTCTGTCTTAATGATACATCCACCTTGCTCAATATCGCTGCGTTCTTCGATTTTGAGCACTTCAACTTGTTCCAGTAGATCTTTAATACGCTGCTTTTCATTTTCTATCATTTCGCGATCTTCCTTATTGAGATAGATCGTAATAAAATGATTCTGTGTTGCAGGTGTCAAAGCTTGAATGACAATATCGACAATCGTTTCGGGGTGAGTTTCTAACTCTTTCCCCACAATTTTTTTTGCAGCTTGAAGTGCAATGGGCAAAATTTGTCTTTGCAATTCATGTCTAAGTTGCTTTGTCACTAAATCGAGTTGCACAATATGATCATTGAGTTGAGCAAGTCCTTCGCTAAAGCCATCTTTCCGAGCTTTTTCTAAAGTCTCTGCGCATTGCTCTTCATTTTGTTTTTTATAATTGGCAACATCGCTCTTTGCTTTTTCAATCAGTTCTTCAACTTCTAACATTTGGCTAAAAGCTTCTGCAGGAACAATCTTTTGTTCCCCTTCAAAATGCACATCACCGCTTTGGATCAAAGAAAATAACTTCATTTCAATGCTCACTTTTCCCGCTTAAAATAACTTCAGCGGCTGGAATTACTAATATCTTCCCCAGATTAGCCGAGCAGCGATTTCTTTTAAAATTATTTTTTTACAAAAATCTTTTGCAAAGCTATAAAAAGGAAAACACACTTAAAAAATGGTTGTATTTTATATGGCAAAGATTGGTGATTCATATCGACCCGAAGGGGGGAGCAAACCTCCAGAAGATAATTTCAGTAAAATGGTCTCTGATGGAATAGAAAAAGTTCGCCGTTTAGTAGAAGATTTTTTTCCTTTTCTTCAAACTGCCAAAAGGGCTGAAAGCAGAAAAATTGAACATGTATATGCTGCATTGGATAAGCAAATATTAGGTCATCCGAAATGGAATGAAATTCGTGAAGGACATAAAGAAGTCTTGAAATTGAAATTTGGTGAGGCTCGTTCACCTTATGAAATGTTCAATGTTACTGAGTCATCAGTAACGCCAAAATCTCTAAAGGCGGCAATCCTTATCAAATTTGCAAAGGAAGAGAATCCTGATATAAGAATGCTCTACCAAGCTGCATATGATTACATTGTAGAAGAAAAGGGTTGGGATAAAGAACCTATTGATGCTGCAGAAGTAAGAGGGAGAGAGAGGGGAACGGAGAGATCAAAAGACACTGATAGTCAGAAACCTCTTGCTTCATCGGGTTCTGGAAGGTCAGCAGAAACATTAAAGCCATATAGTGTGCTTGATATTGATGAGGCAAAAGTAACACAAGAAAGATTGAATGAGACCTATCTTGAAAGGTGTAGCAGACCAGAAACAACACCAGAGAGAAAAGCCTTATATACTGCTGCATATGAACAAATTGCAAAGGAAAAAGGATTTGATACAAGTTGGATTAAAGCTCTTAATGCTTTGCCAAATCAAAAAGATGTACAGTATGCTACTTCACCATATGGCGTGCTTGATGTTGATAAGACAAAGCTAACACAAAAAAAATTAGAAGAGACCTATCTTGAAAGATGTAGCAGACCAGAAACAACACCAGAGAGAAAAGCCTTATATACTGCTGCATATGAACATATTGCAAAAGAAAATGGATGGGATGCAAGTTGGATTAAAGCTCTTAATGCTTTACCAAATCAAAAAGATGTACAGTATGTTACTTCACCATATGGCGTGCTTGATGTTGATAAGACAAAACTAACACAAAAAAAATTAGAAGAGACCTATCTTGAAAGGTGTAGCAGACCAGAAACAACACCAGAGAGAAAATCCTTGTATACTGCTGCATATGAACATATTGCAAAAGAAAATGGATGGGATACAAGTTGGATTAAAGCTCTTAATGCTTTGCCAAATCAAAAAGATGTACAGTATGCCTCTACACCATATGACGCGCTTGATGTTGATAAGACAAAACTAACACAAAAAAAATTAGAAGAGACCTATCTTGAAAGGTGTAGCAGACCTGAAACAACACCAGAGAGAAAAGCTTTATATACTGCTGCATATAATTTTATTAAGAAAATGAATAAGTGGTCATGAGTGGAGCAAAGTTAGAAGCTCTAGTGCTTGTTCTTTGAGTTTTTTTCCGACTTCTTCGCTCTCTTCTTCTTTGGGAGCGTATTTCTTGAGAAGGGAAGCTCTGCCGATAATGCACATCACTTCTTTGGATCAAAGAAAATAACTTCATCTCAACTCTCACTTTTTCCGCTTAAAACAACTTCAGCGGTCGGAATTACTAATATCTTCCCCAGCCTAGCCTAGGACTGACTTCTTTTAAAATAATTTTTTTACAAAAATGCTCTATAAAGATATGAGTGGTATATTATGCTTCAAATCTAGAGTCATCATGCCAAAAGTTCCTTCGTCGGGAGGTCATCATTATACACCTCCTCCATCAGGGCCTGAGAAATCACCTTGGATAGAAACGACAAGTATAATAACAAAAGTCGTTTTGACAGTTTTTACTGTCTTGCTTTTTGGTATTTATTGGGCATGGAAAAGCTATCAAGGTTCTCTGAAAGAAAAAGATGTTTCTCCAGAGCCTCCTTTAACCAGCGATACTGATAAAGCCGATCATGCTTTTGGAAGTAGGGTCGGACGCCCGTCCATTACAGGTAAAGGTCAAGCAAAAGGAGAAATCTTAAAAGGTGGAAAATCTAGAAAAATAAAGGGAGGAAGGAAGCAAAAAGATGGGATGCAAGTTCCCAATTCAAAATCTAATAGCTCTCCTTCTCCAGCAGGTTCTGACAAATCAGCAGAAGAAGCTGAAAAAAAAGAAATAGAAGAAATAAGAATGATAGAGCAGGAGTGGCAAAAGCCTTGGGCAGATTTTTTAGAGGATCACCCAGAAGCAAAAAACCATTTTTCTGCAGAAAGCTTAAAATCTCCATTTACTTTATTCGATATTGATCCCTTGCAATTTAATAATGACAATTTTAATCAAAAATATCGAGATAAGATGCGGAGTTGGTTAAAGTCAGGCACGCCAGAAATGCAAAAGTTTCTAAATGCGGCTAAAGATTTTATCCGAAATAAAAAACCAGAATGGCATTAATTGAGCAGAGTTAGAAGCTCTAGCGCTTGTTCTTTAAGTTTTTTGGCAATTTCTTCGCTCTCTTCTTCTTTTGCAGCGTATTTCTTGAGGAGAGCAGCTCTGCCAATATCGAGATGATGCGCGAGGTGCCAGAGTAAACTCTTGTTTTCGTTATTGAGCGCTTTAGCGAGGCGATTAAGGCCACGCTGGTGAATCATATTGCGCAATAGCTGGTTATTGCGATTCCACTGTTCTAAATGGAGACGGGCAAAGTAGAGTCTTTCTTGTTGTTGCATTAGCCCTTGCAAGTAGTGTTGCTCTTCGGTACTCAAGCTGTCCTGGATTTTCAGTAAAATATCTTTGTCGATGATGTAGTGCAGTTCATGCGCAAGATCGTGCAGTCCCCAAAATTGAATAAGCTTTAACAGCATATTTAAAGGGAGAGAGAGTAGTTGATTGAGAGGTGATTCTGGAAGACATTCGATTGGAAGAAGTTCAGGGTTGCTCATTGTGAGTTGCGAGTAGAGCGTTTTGTTTAGAAAGCGCGCTGCGAGCTTTGTAAGAGAGATGGGGTTGAGTTCGAGTTTTTGAGAAATGCCCTGTTGTTGTTCGGGTGTTAGGGCTGAAAAAAACAGGATTGCATCAGAGGGATCTAGATTTTGTAAAAGAGTAATGAGATGGGAAAAGTGCACTTTTTTTAGAGCATTTTCGGGTAGTGTTAATCCTTCAGAAGGAGATGCAAATGTGTTGGGGAGGAAAGCGAGTTTTTCCTGCTCTTGTTTTGGCAAGAGGTTAAAGAGTTTCTCTTGCCGATTTGAAGGGCACTTGAGTAGAAAATCACGGCTAATGATCCGCGTACTTTCATTCATTATTACATCCCTTCAGGTGGTGGCATTCCCTCTTCTTTTGATCGTTTGCCATTGGTAATCGGAGCGGTTTTGAGCAGCTCTTTTAATCCTTTTTTGCGTAAGATGGGATAAAATTTCCACACCATCCATCCAATGATTAAAGCGAATACAAGTGTAAGAAGTGAAAGAGTAAGCATAATAAAACGAAAGCGTCCTGCAGAAGCTTGATTCATCATCACAGACCAGATGCTGACATATTGATCTTCGGAACCTTTTCCGAGAGGTTCCATCATGTCGTTAAGACTGATGTCTGTAAATCGAGAGCGGTCAGAAATCACTGTGACATCGTTGATATCGAGACTACCAATACTACCTGAGACGAGCAGTTTAATTTTGGTAACGAGGTGAGAGTTAGGATCGTCGATGATTCCTTGATGCTTAACGAAAACTGAAGCTGTGGTTTTTTGTTCGGGTCCCATTCCAGGAATGCCGGTTTCTGGAGGAGGGAATGAAAGCTGTACGTCTGCATCGATGACTCCATCGATCTTACGAATCGTATTTGAGAGCTCTTCAGCAAGTCCTGCATGATAGCGAATCTGCTCTTCCATTTCTGATGTCATTAAGCCTTGTTTTGCAAAGAGCTCGAGAAGGTTTGTTCCTTGAATGCGTGGTAAACCATTTTGATTGAGAATGGCCATTGCTTCGACAGTTTTGTTAGGAGCTACGGTGATGTTATACATCGTTTGCGTAGCCGCGCCTGCTCCAGCTCCAGTCGACGTTATCGGAACCTTCATCGCATCAATGCCTTTGGTTGCAAGGAGGACAATAATCACATTGGCTTCGCGCTCATGGACATTGTTTGCAATAGGTTCGTGTTTTTCACAACCGGTAAAAATAAGGAGAATCGAAAATAGTACAAATACATGTGGTTTTAGACGGCGGAAAAATCTGCTCATCATCAAGGCCCTCGCAATAGCTCTGCTTATTATTAATATAAGAGATTGACCGCAGTTGTCAAATTATTATTATAGAGAAAGGCAGTTTCTTAAAGTTTGCCAGGCGATTTCTTTATATTGAATCGCTGTTGCAACAGGGTTATCAGATTTGATAATGCCTCGTCCGACAATAATGACATCGGTTCCATTTTCAATGGCGCTTTGTGGAGTGCGGTATGATTGACCTAATGCATCGGAGTTTTTATTGAGCTGGACTCCGGGGGTAAAATGGAGAAAGTTGGGATGCAGTTGTTCCATTGCTATAAAGCCTATGACAAAATCTTTGTATTGATTGGCCCATTCAATCGCAGTTTCTGTGTAGCTTTTTGTTGCAAGATTTCCTTTGGGACTCATTTGCGCGAGAAGCAATAGAGCGCAATCAGGTGCAGCGGCTTGGAGCCCTTCAATGATGCCTGGCCCAGGAATAAGATGAGCGTTGATGATATCTGCCCATGTAGAGATTTGATAAATGCCGCCAGAGCATTGATGTTTTACCGTATTGCCAATGTCCGCAAATTTACGATCTTCAAAGATGAGAAAGCGATGGTGATCAGCGATAGCGCGTAGTTGTTTTGTAAAAGCTGGAGTAAAATCGCTGATGATATCGACATGCGTTTTTAGCATGCAGATATGAGGACCTAAAGATTGTGCTAGCTCTAATATTTCAGAGCTCGAAGTGAGATCAGCGGCAACACAGAGATTAGTTTGCTTTTCTTTGATGATTGCGCAGAGCTTGAGAGCAATGGGGTGCTCAAAATGTTCAGCGCGTTTTAATAAACTACTTATTGTTTTCAAGGAATTCATTCACCTTATCTACTAAATCAGTTTCAATCCTTTTTTCATCATGAAGCACTTGAAGGAGTTGCTTCATAGTAAATAGGGCGTGGATGTTATATCCCATTCCTTGGAGTTTTTGGACTCCGCCTTGTTCGCGATCGACAAAAATTGCAATATCTTCGACGACAAGACCTTCTTTTTTAAGAGGTTCAACCGTTTCTAAAATACTACTGCCTGTAGAGATGACATCTTCAATTACCAAAACTCGTTGCTCAGGTTGGTAAATTCCTTCGATAATTTTTTTCGTGCCGTATTCCTTGGCTTCTTTGCGTTTTAGTATCATAGGCACGCCATGCTCAATTGATAGATATGTTGCGATGGGTAGTGCAGTGTAGGGTACTCCACAGAGAACATCAAATTTGAGATGGGAAATTTTTTTCCATACGAGATCACCAACTAATTGTAGCATTTGGGGATAAGAAATGATGATGCGAATATCGAGATATACTGGAGATACGGCTCCACTTTTTAATATAAATTCTCCAAATTTGATTGCACCTATATCATAAAGTTTGAGCGCAGTCATTGATATGTTCTCTTTCATACGAGCTCCTTAGATTTAGTCAAATGATAGCGCATGGCGAGATAAGGATCCCACATCATTCCAGTAGCGCTCATAGCAAAGTCAGCGCCTTGCTCTAGAAACTGGTCAAAATGGTGCGCTTTGGCAATACCACCTACACCGATCAGTGTGAGGTCGAGTTGTTCTTCACGTATAATAATCGCAGTTTTTTTGATAAAGTCAAGTGCTGCGTGGCGGATGACTCCACCACAAATTCCACTGGTTTGACGATTGTCACCTAAAGGAGAATTTCCATCTGTATCGATCACTCTCATACTGACACTGTTGAGGCCGCTAATTCCACGAACACCAGCTCTAGCAGCGCTGATCAACATCTCTTTTAATTGTTGAATATCAATAAAAGTTCCCACTTTAATGATCAAGGGAAGAGGAGCGATTGCATCAACTAGTGCTTTGCCAAGGCGATACACTTCGTTAGGATTTGAATAGAGTTGTCCATGCTGTTTTTCAACATTTGGGCAGGAGAAGTTCGCTTCAATAATTTTTGCGCCAGCTTCTTTAGCAAGTAGAGCGGCATCTTTAAAATCTTCGATAAAATCTTTTTCGGGGCTTTGTGAGCCAACAACAGAAACGATCAATACTTGTCCTTTACTGAGAACGCTGTTTGCTCTGGCGATATCTTCGAGTAAAAAGTCTTGAGATTTTGAAGGCATGCCAAACGAGTTGGTAAGAGCGAGTTGTTCTAGAGATGAACTGCGTTCTGCTTTTAGAGCAGTCATTTCTCTGTTGGAGACAATAACAGGACCTCCGGTATCAACATGAAGCATATTAGGGAGGGGATGTCCGGGATGAGCAGAGCTGCGAATCGTCTTATAGACAGGCAAGTCGAAGCCGAGTTTTCCAGCGAGTTCGATCCAATTTGAATTGAGTAAAGGGCCTGCAGGAACGCCGAGGGGTGATGCGACTTTGTGGCCGAGAAAATCGATCCATTCGCTTTCATCAGGCATATTACGTTCAGGGATTTCCCCATTAAAAAATGGCCCATTTAGGGCATTCTCAGCATAACTTTTATCAATGTCATAAATCGGCGGGTTATGCGGAAACCAATCGGGCAGTTTTTGTTCGGAAGTCATATACTTGTCCTTGTACAATCGTGCATACCGGATGACCGGTTAGTTGTGTTCCTTCAAAAGCACTCCAAGAAGAGCGCGAATGAAGTTTTTTTGCTTCAACAGTTGTTGTTTTTTTGAGATCTATCAGTATGAGGTCATCATTAGTAGGGAGGTGGAAAATTTCCGTAATTCGAGTGTGCATCAAGCTTAGAATTTTTTCTAAACTAAGTAAATGAGTATTGTAAGCATTGAGCATTAGGGGAAGCATTGTCTCAATCCCTGGCATGCCCGATGGAGCTTCGCGATAGGGTTTCCTTTTTTCTTCTATTGTATGAGGTGCGTGATCAGATCCTAGTGTATCGATGATTCCTTCATTTACAGCTTGCCATAGCGCCTTACGATCTTCAGGCGAGCGCAAGGGAGGATTCACTTGAGCAAAAGTGCCAAGGTACTCATATGCAGAAGTGTCGAGAAAAAGGTGGTGCGGTGTCGTTTCAGCATAGATAAGACGTCCTTCTTGTTTAGCCTTAGCAATTAGCTCAATTTCTTTTTGTGAAGAGATGTGTAAGAAATAGAGCTTAGTATTGAAGGGCTTTGAAAGAGCTAAGGCACGCTTAATTGCATGAGCGGCAACTTCTGGCGTTCTTAACAATGAATGTGTAAGAGCATCATGACGATCTTTGAACTGATTCGAGTTCTCTTCGATCATTTTTTCATCTTCTGCGTGCAGGGCGACGACTAGATCGTATTGGGCTGCTAACTTAAAAACTTCAGATAAGCTTTGATCGTCATCGACGAGTAAGTTTCCAGTTGATGATCCCATAAAAACTTTAATTCCGGCGATCTGATCTTTGCAGCGGGAAATTTCGTCAAAGTGAGATCGATCTGCTCCGAGATAAAGCTGATAGCGCAAAGGGATATCTGAGAGTTGCGAGTTGATGAGCGCTTTTTTTTCTTGTAGATCAGAAAGAGATGTTGTCACTGGATTAGTGTTTGGCATGTCAAATACAGTTGTAATGCCGCCATGCACTGCAGCTTGAGCCCCACTGATCCAATTCTCTTTATATTCAAATCCAGGAGTGCGGAAATGCACATGTCCGTCTATCAATCCAGGAAAGGCTAGTAATCCTTCGGCATTGATCGTTTTATTTTGCGCACTTGGAATAAAATAGTCACGGTTTCCCCCATGAATATCAACGGCATTGCGCACTTCGATCATGGGCGATACTCCTCGATTTCACTTTGTTTATAACGGCGTTCGCAATACTTGCAGCGCAATGTGACCTGATTACTCATTTCTGTGACAAAAAAAGTCGTTTTAATAGGTTCAGAATTTGTAATACAGCGAGAGTTTGGACAAACGATAATATCATCGATCACTCTTGGAAGGTGCGCTTTGATTTTCTCTTCAACAAGGTAGTTGCGAATAATATTGATTGTCGCTTGAGGAGCAAATATTGCGATATTTTCAATAGATTTTTCAGATAGGCACATATTGCTGATCTTGATTAAATCCTTAGTTCCAACAATTTTGCTCGGGAGATTTAAACAAATCGTAATATGTTGCTTAGCCTGGGTAAGATCGAGCAGTTCAATCAAATTCATCACTTGACCGCTAAGAATATGATCGATAACAGTGCCATCTTTAATCGCAGTAACAGATAGAGTAGTTGACTGGCTCATAGGACACCTCTGTTAAGAGCTAGTAGTAGCAAAGCTTTTCTTAAGGCAACTCCATTGGATGCTTGTTGAAAGTAGTGCGCTTGAGGAAGGTCATCCACTTCAGTGGCAATTTCATCGATGCGAGGCAAGGGATGCAGGACTTTAAGATTAGGTTTGCAATTTTTTAGTAACTCAGGATGCAAGATGAAATTTTGCTTGTTTTTATGATAGTGTTCATCTTTTTCAAAACGCTCTTTTTGTAAGCGGGTCATGTAGAGAATGTCCACTTTATCGATAACTTCTTCAATTGAGCGATGAAAAGAATATTTTACGCCACGTTGTCGTAATCGATGTAAAATTTGATCAGGTAGAGATAGATTTTGAGGGCAGATCAAGTAGAGTTGAATAGGGAAAAGAGCGCAAGCAGTGGCAAGAGAATGCACGGTTCGTCCATACTTGAGATCTCCAACTAGTGCAATATGTAAATTTTCTAACCGACCTTGACATTCTTTAATTGTATAAAGATCTGTTAACATTTGAGTTGGGTGCTGATTTGCTCCATCCCCGGCATTAATTACAGGAATAGAAGTGACTTCATCCGTCAAACGAGCAGCGCCCTCATAAGGGTGGCGAATGACAATGAGATCACTATACGCGGCTATCATCCGCATTGTATCTGCAAGACTCTCTCCCTTTGCTTGAGAGGTGCTATGCTCGTTGGCAAAGCCAATCACTTGACCTCCCAAAGAGTACATTGCTGCTGCAAAAGAAAGATTGGTGCGCGTCGAAGGTTCAAAAAAACAATTTGCAAGAATCTTGCCTTGCAATGCTGTTGAAAAATCACGCTCTTCAATTAGCTCTGCTGTTTTTAAAATGCGCTCAATGTCCTCACGAGACAGATCGTCGGTTGAAATCAACGATGAACTTTTATTGTCAGCTGTTAAATTCATAATTTAGCCGCACGTAGAGGTTGGAAGTTAAGGAATTATAATCCTCTTTAGCTCGATTGGCAAGAGTATTTTGCTTAAAAAGCTTTTGGGTTTTGTTGTCTAAAGCTCCTTTTTCAATAGTGCAATTGATTAATTGGATTGGAGTTGAGAGTTCAAGAGTTTGTATATGCATAACGATATCATTATTAATACGGCATATTAAATGTGAGTTTTTTTCAGTATAGTGTGCTGCTTTTTGGTTTGAAGATATTCGCGATGAGAGTCAATTGCGATATTATCAGATGAGAGCTCGCAGAGAGCTTGGCAAATGAGAAGTGCAGTATGCACATTGGTCATTAATGGGAGATGATGATCAATAGCTAGGCGTCGCAGCTGATAACCATCAATATATTTAAGAGGTTCATCATCAGTTGGAATGCTAATCACAAGATCGACAGAACTTCCCGAGATGATTGTTGCGACATTAGGTTCGACGCGTTCGCTGATTTTATAAAGGCAGATAGAAGCAATTCCATTTTCAGTAAGGTGCTTATGAGTCCCTTCTGTTGCGTAGATTTCCCAACCCTGCTTTTCAAGTTCTGAGAGCACTTTGCTAAATTTGTTTTTCTTGTTGCCACCAATACTGATGAGTAATCGTTTTTTTTCGATCTTTTGTCCAGTAGCAAGCCATGATGCAAAAAAAGCTTGTAATAAGTCGTGTCCGAGACAGGCGACCTCTCCTGTTGAAGCCATTTCGACATGTGCTACAGGGTCGGCCCCTTTGAGCCTGTTGTAGGAGAATTGCGCACTTTTAACGCCGACATAATCGAGTTCTAACGTTTCGTAATGTTCATGGTGGTAGTGGCCGGTGATAACTTTTGTCGCAATTTCAATAAAATTGTATCCGGTAACTTTCGAAACAAAGGGAAAAGAACGAGAAGAACGCACATTACATTCGATGACTTGAATTGCATTTTTCTTAGCGATAAATTGAATGTTAAAAGGTCCCGTGATTTTTAAAGCGCGGACAATTTCCTGTGTGATTTTTTTAGTGCGACGTATGGTCTCTAAATAAAGGCGTTGAGGTGGAAGCACAATCGTTGCATCGCCTGAATGAACTCCCGCATTTTCGATATGTTCTGAGATCGCTTCGATAACGATTTCTCCATGATTTGCAACGCCGTCGATTTCGAGTTCCTTAGCTTCTGTAATAAATTCAGAGATGACAACAGGATGATCAGGAGAGATCAAAGAGGCTTCCTGTAAATATCTTTCCAAAGCGTTTTCATCACTAACGACATTCATCGCACTGCCAGAAAGAACATAGGAAGGACGAATGAGCAAGGGGAATCCCACTTTTTTAGCAAAGAGTTTTGCATTATCTAAACTCGTTGCCTCAATCCAGCGCGGTTGATCAATTTCGAGATGATTAAGTAGCGACGAGAAGCGTTGTCTATTTTCAGCTAAGTCAATACATTCTGCAGGAGTTCCTAAGATTGGGTAGTTGTGATGGTGCAGTTTTGGAGCGAGGTTATTGGCAACTTGACCTCCAACAGATACGATGATTCCTTTGAGGTTTTCAAAGTCAGCAATATCTCGTACGCGTTCTAAAGAGAGCTCTTCAAAATAGAGCCTATCTGATTCATCATAATCGGTTGAAACTGTTTCAGGATTAGAGTTGATGATGATTGTTGGGTAGTTGAGTTTTCGCAAGGTGCGCGCAGTGTTGACTCCGCACCAGTCAAATTCAACAGATGATCCAATGCTGTATGGCCCAGAACCTAATACGAGAATTCCTGAATCTTGATTTGGTAGAATATCGTGTGAATTTCCGTGATAGGTGAGATAGAGATAATTGGTTTCAGCGTTAAATTCTCCTGCAAGTGTGTCGATTTGCTTAACAACGGGTATAATATTCCATTCGAGACGCTTAGTGCGAATTGATTCTTCATCACTGTTTTGAAGTTCTGCAATCGTGTGATCGGAAAATCCTTGTTTTTTTGCAGAGATTAAAAGCTCTGGAGAAAGCTGAGTGGATTTGAGAGAGTTTTCCATTTTAACAATCTCAAGAATATGGTGCAAAAACCAACAATCGATCTGGGAGAGTTGATGTGCTTCTTCAACGCTTTTACCGTGTTGGAAATAGCGATAGAGTGCAAATAACCTGCGGTCTGTCGCTTTTTTAACCTCGAGTTCACAGTCTGGGATGGGATGAGCGTAGTTGCTTAAACCATTGCACCCAATGTTTAGCATCCGTACTGCTTTTTGTAATGCTTCTGGAAAAGAACGTCCAATTGCCATTACTTCCCCGACACTTTTCATCTCACTGCCAATGTATCGATCTGCTGCTTTGAGCTTGTGTGTGTCCCAACGTGGAATTTTGACGACAAGATAGTCGAGCGCAGGTTCAAAAAAAGCGGGTGTTTTTTTTGTTACAGTGTTGGGAATTTCAGATAGGTTATAGCCGAGAGAGAGTTTTGCTGCGACAAAAGCAAGGGGATAGCCAGTTGCTTTAGAGGCTAGTGCACTAGATCGTGAGAGTCGCGGATTCATTTCAATGACGCGGTAATCACCGTTTTCTGGATTAAGTGCATATTGAATATTGCATTCTCCAATAATCTCAAAGTGGCGCGCTGCTTTAAGAGCAATGGTTCTTAAATTGTGATACTCTTCATTGGTCAATGTTTGAGAAGGGGCAATGACAATACTTTCACCAGTATGGATTCCCATGGGATCAAAATTTTCCATATTGCAGATACAAACGGCATTGTCATCTATATCTCGAACGATTTCATACTCAACTTCTTTCCACCCTTTCAAATATTCTTCAATGAGAATATGGGGCGCTGAACAAAGAGCTTCTCTGCAGCGCTCTAGTAGTTGTTGCGTATTATCGATAAGGCCTGAGCCGAGCCCTCCCAGAGAAAATCCAGAACGCATCATGAGAGGAAATCCAATTTCCTCAGCAGCTTTTTCAACTTCATTAAGAGAATGGCAGCAAATGCTGTGCGCTGTTTTAATGTCGATTTTTGAGAGGTTCTGTTTAAAAAGATCTCTGTCTTCTGTGAAGCGGATCGATTCGATGCTTGTTCCTAGGACTTCAATATCATATTTTTTAAAAACTCCTTTATCAGCAAGCTCTAAACCGAGATTGAGTGCAGTTTGTCCGCCAAATCCAAGCAAGACTCCTGCGGGACGTTCTTTTTCAATAATGCGTACCGCTGTCTCAAAATTGAGAGGCAAAAGATACACTTGATCTGCCATCTCCGGGTCGGTTTGCACCGTAGCGATATTGGGATTGATTAGGATAGTAGAGATGCCTTCTTCTTTAAGAGCTTTGATCGCTTGTGATCCCGAGTAGTCAAACTCTCCAGCTTGGCCAATGCGCAAGCCTCCAGATCCAAGAATTAAAACTTTTTTTCCTCGAAGATTCATCAATGTCCTCGCTCAATCAGTTTGTAAAATTCGTCAAAAAGCCAAGCGGTGTCTGTTGGTCCTGGTGCGGCTTCAGGATGAAATTGCACAGCAAAGAAAGGCAGGCTGTTATGTTTAATCCCTTCAATGGACTGATCATTAAGATTGCGG
Source organism: Chlamydiota bacterium (assembly GCA_021772335.1). Classification (GTDB taxonomy): domain Bacteria; phylum Chlamydiota; class Chlamydiia; order Chlamydiales; family Rhabdochlamydiaceae; genus JAJFMD01. The sequence continues at coordinate 104,545 of JAJFMD010000004.1, read as the reverse complement.
AAAGTGACAGACCATTCACTTGGTAAAGTCTCTTCATCAATTGCATAACCGTGGTTTTGAGAGGTGAGATAGCAGCGCTTATTATGATAATAAATGCAGGGCTGGTTGTGCCCGCGATGGCCATAGAGTAGTTTTTGAGTTTTTGCGCCAATTGCGTGGGCAAGTAATTGCGTTCCAAGGCAGATGCCAAAAGTGGGCTTCTTTTTTTCTAAAGATTTTTTGATTAGAGCAATCGTCTTTTGACATTGAGCGGGATTACCAGGGCCATTGGAGATAAAAAGGGCGTCAAAAGGCTCTTCAGTAAAATCGTATTCAGCAGGAACCCTGCGAATCTTAATGGGTAATTGCTGTAAATGACGCAAGATGTTCGTTTTCATTCCACAATCAATGACAATTACAGTTTTATTTCCCTCTCCATATTCTTCAGGTTTTTCAATCGATACTTGAGAGATCAAGTTACGTTGATTGGGGTCATCAAAGCTCGGTGGCGCGTTCCCTGAGGTGATTGCGCCAAGAGTTACCCCTTTAGAGCGTAGATGTTTCGTCAAGGCTCGAGTATCGATACCCATAAGACAAGGAACATTATGCTCTTTTAACCAAGAGAATAGAGATTGTTTTGCTTGATGATGAAAATAGCTGCCTGAAGGCTCAGAAATAATGACTCCAGCAGCTTGAATTTTTTTTGATTCCCAAGCATGAGATGCTGGGACACCGTAGTTCCCAATCAAAGGATAGGTGAATGTGAGAATTTGTCCTGAATATGAGGGGTCAGTAAGGGATTCAACGTAACCGGTCATTCCTGTTGAGAAAATCACTTCTCCGCTGCAACAACCCTCTTGATCAATGGGAGCAAAACCTTCAAAGCATTCTCCATCCTGCAGAACGAGACGAGCTGTTTTTTTTTCCATAACTCCTTTGACTGTAAAAAACGCGCTTGCTAACAGTACTTGAGCTTTCTAATTTTTCCAACAGATTTTTCTAGAGAGGGCGATTTTTTGTGTTTTGAAAAGTTATTTCATCGTAACTTTGTCACTTTGAGAAGGTTAGTCAGATGTAAAACAGCTTTACATCTAAAGTTTTATTTTGCGTCCTTTCAGCACACTAAGCCCATCATAAGCGGCGTATTTATAGAGATCATGAAGGGTAGGATAGTTGAAGATTCTGCCGATGAGGTAGTAAAGATCGCGTTGATTTTCAACGAGTTCCATTCCATAATGAATGAGCTCTGTTGCTAGAGGGCCTATAATATGGATGCCTAGAATGCTTAGATTTTCTTTGTGAAAAACAATCTTGAGAAAACCGTTCTTTGTCCCAAGGATTTTTCCGCGCGGCAGGTTGCCATAAGAACATTTTCCTGAAAGATGAGGGATTTTTTTTTCTTCAGCTTCTTGTTCTGTCATGCCCACCATGCCCACTTCGGGAATGGTATAAAGACCATAAGGGAGCATTTGCGGCAGAGCTTTTAGATCTTCAGTTTGGAAAATTTGAGCTACCGCAACTCGACCTTGTTCCATACTAGTACTTGCTAATGAAGGAAACCCAATCACATCACCAACAGCAAAAATATTAGGAGTTTTTGTGCAATACTCTTGATTGACAGGGATTCTTCCTCGTTGATCAACTTCAATACCAGCGTTTTTGAGATTTAAAAAGGACGTATTTCCAACTCTACCAATAGTAATTAAGAATTGATTGCTTTGAACAGTTTTCTGAGATTTCAAATGAATATTTAGAGGCCCGTTTTCTACAACATCAATTTTTTCAACACTTTCATTGAAAAGGATATCAATATTATTCTCTTTCATTTCTGCTAGGAGTTCATTTGTCACTTCGCGATCAATATGTGATAAAATATCTGATTGATTATTAATCAAAGTGACCTTTGTTCCCATAGTTGCAAAAATGGTTGCATACTCGCAGCCAATGACTCCTGCACCAAGGATACAAAGAGATTCAGGAATTTTTTCAATTGTTAAAATTGAATCAGAGTCATGAATTCGTTTGCCATCAAAGGGGATATTCTCAGGATGAAACGGATGAGAGCCTGTTGCGATAATAATATAATCAGCCTCAATCTCCTGTTTTTCAATAATCACTGTATTCGCGTCTTTAAATGTTGCGGTTCCTTTATAAAGATCAACATGATGACGTTTGAGATTTTCGAAGACTTCGCTTGATTCCTCTTTGCTAATTAGGTTTTTTCGGTACATAAAGGCTTCGATTGAGGCTTCTTTTTCAAGCTTTCTTTCAATCCCAAATAAACCTTTTTCATATTTTCCGGATAGGAATAGAGCTGTTTCTTTGAGAGTTTTTGAGGGAAGGGTTCCTGTAATGACTTCGGTTCCTCCAAAAGAGTGCTCTCTTTCAATAAGCGCAACTTCTTTACCAAAGTAAGCCGCTTTTACTGCTGCTTTTTCTCCAGCTGGGCCGCTGCCTATCACAATCAGGTCATATTTTTTTTTCATGCGATTCTCTTTGGGATTATTTCATATAATATGGTAAAAAAAATTTAAATTCAATGGGAGTCCTATTATGGCACGAGATATCAATTTGCAAGCGGACATGTTGGCGCAAAAAGTAAAACACTATTTGATTACGACAATGGGTGTAACGATAGATGAAGCAAATGATTCTGAATTTTACCGCGCATTCTGTCTGACTCTTAGAGAAGAAATTGTCATTAACTGGACTGCACTTGCACATACGATTCGCAAAAATCAAGCGCGCATGGCCTTTTATATTAGCATGGAGTATCTACCCGGAAGTCTGCTCGGTAATAACATCACCAATATCAATGCGATTCCTCTAATGCAAGCAGTGCTAAAAAAACTCAACCGCAACTTTACTACGCTATTGCAGCAAGATCCCGATCCAGGTCTTGGCAATGGAGGACTCGGTCGTTTAGGCTCATGTTTTCTCGATTCTTTAGCAACACAACAGTATCCAGCAATGGGATATGGATTGCGTTACCAATACGGAATTTTTGAGCAAGAGATTTGGAATGGCACTCAAATTGAACGCCCTGACAACTGGCTACTTACAGATAATCCTTGGGAATTTCGACGTGATGAACATGCGATGTCAGTGGATTTTGGCGGGCGCATTGATCCAAAGGTTAACAAGCAAGGTGTTGAAGTTTATGATCTCGTCGATTTTGACGAGGTTCGCGCGCTGCCCTATGATATTCCGATTATTGGTTATTGTGAAGATCCAGATTTTCACATTGCGAGCTTGCGTCTTTGGACAACTAAAGAATCTCCGCGCAATTTTCTCCTTCAGCGTTTTAATGCTGGGCAGCTCGATCAAGCAGCAGAAAATACGTGTCTAACTGATGTTTTATATCCCAATGACAATCATGAAAATGGTAAGCGCATTCGCCTGAAACAGGAATTTTTACTCTCTTCGGCTTCTGTGCAAGATATTATATTCATGCATTTGAGTAATTATCCCGATCTAAGTCAATTCGCAGATAAGGTGCGCATACAACTAAACGATACTCATCCTGCTTTAGTGATTGCTGAGTTAATGTATCATTTACTAAGTAAATATGATTATAGCTGGGGATCTGCTTGGGAAACAGTACAAACTGTGTGTTCGTTTACCAACCATACAGTTCTTAAAGAAGCATTAGAAGAGTGGAATGTTCATCGCGTTGAAAGCTTACTTCCTTGCCAATATAAGATCATTGAACGTCTCAACCTTGACTTTTGCAATAAAGTTCGTGAGAAGTTTCCCGGTGATGAGGAGAGAGTAAAACGAATGTCAATTATCGAAGGAGGGCAAATTAAAATGGCCTATCTATCGATTTTTGGAACACATAAAATCAATGGCGTTGCAGCTCTTCATACTGAAATTATTAAGCGTGATAATTTCAAAGATTTTTATGAAATGTACCCTGAGCGTTTTGTTAATATCACAAATGGTGTGACTCAGCGCCGTTGGCTTTTACATTGCAATCCTGCGCTTTCAGACTTTATAAGCGAAAGAATTGGGCGTGGTTGGATTACCGATTTTTCTCAAATACAAAATCTTGCGAAATTTGCCTCTGATCCAGAAAGTCGTAAGCGCTTCCTAGAAATTAAACGCGCAAATAAAAAACGTCTTGTTTCCTACCTTCGAGTGAAAAATCCAATTCGCGATCACAATGGTAATGTTCTGCGCTATAGTGCAGTTCTAGATGAAGACGCCCTTTTTGAAGTGCAGATTAAACGCATCCATGAGTACAAAAGACAATTAATGAATGCTTTGCATGCTTTAATGATCTACTTTGATCTCAAGGATGATCCTAATTCACGTAAAATTAAGCGAATGGTCCTGATTGGAGGAAAAGCAGCTCCAGGATATGAGATTGCGAAACAGATCATACACCTCATCTATTGTTTATCTCGCAAGATCAATAATGATCCGGAAGTGAATCAAAAACTCGAAATTACCTATGTCGAGAATTATAATGTCTCTCGTGCTGAGTTGCTGATCCCTGCTGCAGATCTTTCAGTTCAAATTTCCACTGCCGGAATGGAAGCGTCTGGAACTGGCAATATGAAAATGTCGATGAACGGTGCCTTAACCATTGGAACAGAAGATGGTGCTAATGTTGAAATGCGGCAATCTGTCACTGATAAATGGTGGCCTTTCCGCTTTGGGGCAACAACAGAAGAAAACGAGCAAATGCGTATGGAAGGAAACTATAATGCGCAAGAAATCTATATGCATAATGCAAAAATCAAACGTACTCTCGATGCGTTAAAAGATCATTCTCTTGCTGAAAGTGAAGAAGAGCACCAAAAACTATGCTCTCTTTACTATAGTTTGCTTGATTCTGAAGGTGGGCAAGCTGATCGCTATTTCCTTCTCAACGATCTTTCTTCTTACTATGAAACGCAGAAGAAAGTTGAAGATCTGTATGTCGATCAAGATAAATGGGCAGAATTTGCTCTCCACAACATTGCCGGCATGGGAAATTTTTCCACAGATCACTCGATGTACAATTATGCGTCCCTCATCTGGGATATCGAGCCAATGCCGATTGATAAGGAAGAGCTTAAAAGAGTGCGTGATGAATACAGCGCTCATGACAAGTGCCGCATACTAGCTTAAGTTCTCTTTAAAGATCAGAGTAAGAGATTTAATCTGTTAGAGACCATTTTTCTAGTAGCTCGGTATAGTCAGAATTGCGTTTGAGCTTTTCTAAGCCGTGGGTGAAGCGCTTCATTAGTTTGTCTTGCTCACCTTTCATACTGATCAAGCGGAATCCCTGCTCGATCAAAGGAGAACTAGAGACATCAAGCACGCCATCATAGATATCTGTGCAGTAGCTTTGCGCAATTAAAATGCCCAAAACAGCTCCATCAATCACCTCATTTACGACATCGCTCAAAGCCTTAGAAGCGAGACTGTAATCACGTACAAGAATATTGGGGTTGTATTGTAGAAGAGCTGTAGCTTCTTTATCATTAAGAACAGCAATTTCTTTCCCATTGAGATCTTCCCACTCTTGATCAAAATCAAAAGCTGTTGGCAAAACAAGCACGGGGCCTGTTTCAAGTACTAACGTAGAAAATTCAAGTTTGTCACGATTAAAAGTGTAGGGTTGCTTCATGCTAATGATTGCATCGACGCGTTGATTTTCAAGATGCTCGACTAAGAGATCCCAGCTCAGTTCAACTAAACAGATATCGATTTTTTCTTTTTCTCCAATTTTTTCAAATAGTTCCCGCATAAATCCCATGACATAAGGCTCTTTACCCTGGAGATTTGCAGGATAAAATTGCGGATCAATGGCAATGCGATAACAATGGTTATTAGAACCATTTGAACAAGAAAATAAAAAAAGAAATAAAATAAAAAACAATCGTTTCATAACGCGCCCTTTTCTTTTTAATTATACAATTAAGGATTAATTGCAATTAATAAAGAGCTCAATGAAAAAACATTGCTTTTATCATATGTAAAATGACTTATTATTTAGATACTGTTGTATAAATGCTGGTATCAGTTTTGCATTTGAGTTCTTGCAAAGATGTTGAAAATCATGTTCTATCTTTGAAACCCAGCTATTTAAAATTAAAAATATTGTGTCTATTGGAAAATTTTCGTATACATGAGTATTTGTTATTGAAAATTTCAATAGGTGTCGATTGATGAAAAAATTCTTAATTTGTTATCTCTCAGTTTTTCTTTCCCTTATGATTCCCATGCAGGCAATCGTTGAGTGGGAGCTTCCCGCAAAATTAGTCACTGGCAGTGATGTATCAATGCCATTAGTGGGCATTCCAAAAAACCCGTTAATTTCACTCAATAGTAATGGAACTGCTGTTGCTGTTTGGTATCAAGTAGAGGGTGTCACTCATACGATGAAATCAGCTCTATTTCAAAATGGAGCTTGGTCAGCATTACCAGATATTGCAACTGCAGGGGCGTCTATAGATGCATATCAAGCATTAGCATTGAATATTGATGAAGAAGGCAATGCACTGGTTGTTTTCGCTTCGTTTGATGGTATTTCTCCTATAGATGCTGTATTAATGAGTTCTACTTTTAATGGAACATCTTGGAGCAGTCCAACTACTATAGAGACTTTTACAAACGCTATTGCTCTTCCATCATGTTCAATTAATAACAATCTCAATGCAGCGTTAATATTTAGTGACGCTAATGATACATTTAAATTAAGAACTTTTGATGGCTCATCTTGGGCAGATCGAGGAAGTCACACATTTACTGGCGCTAATGTGGAGATATTGAATTTTGATATTGCTTTAACTGATACAAATCAAGTTGTTATAGGAGTGATATATAATAGCCAAATTTTCTTTGCAAAAGCTCAATTTGCTCTAGGAAGCAATATCGTTGCTTTTAATGGTTCATTTATCAGTAATTTACCTGCATATACTCAAAGTATTATTCAAGTTGATGTGAATTTAAGCTTATTTTCAGAAGTTCAAGTTGCTGCGAATGCAGCAGGGCAAGCCTTGCTTGTTTATCAAGCGAGTGGAGGAATCAGTGGAGCGAATTTTAACGGAAGTTGGAGCGGGCCAACAGTGCTTCAAGCTTCAGGGGACTTCCCTCAAGTGGGTATTGATCAAAATGGTGATGGCATAGCTGTTTGGACATCAAATAGTTTGAATGAAATTCAAGGTTCTAGGTTTATGGGATCAACTTGGCAAGCGCTTCCCGCTATTGGTCCTGCTGTTGATCTAGATGTTCGAGCTGGTGTACCTCTTCTTTTTAACAACCCTGCTGGTGAATTTATTACGGTTTGGGCAACGGCTACTGGAGGGTCTGGAGGTCAAGTATTAGCGGCACAATTTAATGGGGACACTTTCAATGCACCAGAACTTCTTTTTGAATCAGATACACAGTTTCCAGGGTTTTTGAACTTATTTCCTATAAACGCTGTGGGGTCTGGAGACTTTGGAAGTGCCATTGTTTGTTGGGGAATGTTAATGCCCGGTATTGGAGGAATGGCTTTCGATGTTTATGCGGTTAATTGCATATCGGGTTTAGAATTAGAACCACCGAGCAATTTGCAGGCGTGCTGTTTGACTAACCGGTTTCTGACACAAAGTGAAAAGTTTGTTCGTCTGACTTGGAGAGCAAGTCCAAGTAAAGATATTGCTAAGTATTTCATCTTCCGTGACGGATGTCAGATTGGGTGCGTTCCTGCAAACAATTGCAACCTATGCTTTGAAGATCACAATATTTGTGTAGCGGGTTTTTACCAAGTGTCTGCAGTGGACTGCGAAGGAAATCAATCAGAAAAAATTGGAATTTGTCAGTAAAGGAGATTAATGATGAAAAAAGCATATTTAGGCGTCGCATTTTCTCTGCTGACAATAGCAGGATATGCAGATCAAGAAGAACTCACTCCTCTTAATGAGGAGTTAGTTTCCCGAGAAGAAATTATAGCAAATAACGAAATGGCTGAGAATCTTTTGCCTCAACGTCAAGTGGAGGTTGAGAAGAAATGCACTCCTCCGATTTTCACAGCACAAGCACAGTTTAGTTATTTCTATCCCATATCGGAGGATTTTCGTGATATTTTTGGAGATGGAGGAATTAACTACGGCTTTGATCTTGCGGCACGTTTTTATAAAGGATTTGAAGCCTTTTTTGGCTTTGACTATTTTGAAAAAGAGGGTCACTCGTTGGGTGGAAATCAAAAGACATGCGTGCGCATTATTCCACTTAGTGCAGGGTTGCGCTATGGATTTTATCCAATGTGTTGGTGGAAGATTTATGTCGGAGCAGGACCAACCTATCACTTCCTAAAAATTACGAATGATTCAATTTATGTGGAAAGTAAGGTGACTAAAGGACGTGTTGGAGGAGTTTATCAATTTGGTATGGATTTTTTCCCTTGCAAATACCTTGTTATCGGGCTGTTTACTGAATATTTTCAGCAGGTCATGCCATTTGAAACTAAAAACAATCAGTGTAATATCACACGCTATGATGCAGATCTTAGTGGTGTAAATGCTGGTGGTGGCATTGGTTTTGCTTTCTAACCGATATTCATTACATATATAGAAAGATCAAAAGCTTCTCGCTGTAAAGGCGAGGAGCTTTTTTGTTTGAGCACTCTGAAAGATAAAGTTAAGTCGTTGGGAAGAATTTTTTGGATCGATTTATTAAATGAAGATTGCACGAAGAAGATAGAAAAAGCAAATACTTGTGATCGCACTTGCGGGGAGAGTAACGATCCAAGAGAGAACGATCTCGCGCAGTGTGCTAAGATTAAGAGCTTTTAAACCGCCTGCTAATCCCACGCCGAGTACTGCTCCGACAAGGCAGTGCGTTGTTGAGATAGGAAGTCCAAACTTAGAAGCGAGTAAGATTGTTGTTGCTGCACCAAATTCTGCGCAAAAACCGCGCGTTGGTGTGAGCTCTGTGATTTTCTTTCCAATCGTTTCAATAACGCGCCAGCCCCATGTTGCTAGACCAATTACAATGCCGACGCCGCCCATAGCAAGAAGCCAAGAAGGGATTAGTGGGCTTGCGCTAATTGCGCCATTTTTTAATATATCGAGAACAGCAGCTACAGGTCCAATTGCATTAGCGACATCATTAGCGCCATGAGCAAAAGCGATGAAACTTGCGCTGATGATTTGTAGATAGCGAAATAGCTTTTCAACCAGGCGATATTCTGAGCGATGCTCTAAGATATGCGCATTTTGGGAGGCTGATCGAGATATCCCTTTGACTTCGCTCAGTAAGCGGGAGACCTTTTCATACATCTCATCTTGGGTATTAATTTTTACACGTTGTAAATGTTTTACGGCTTTATTAAGACTTACTGCAACCTGAGGTGTAGCCCATTGACCTCCTTGCGGCTCCACAGCTTTAGGTGGCTTGAGACGTCGCACTAGCGTAAATGCGATCATTGCTGCGATTAAGGCAATGACAATGGCAATTCCTGCTGCATGCCAAAAGGTCAGCTGAATCTCTAAATTTTTAAGCCCATTAAAGAGCAGGCTGATTACATAGGTTCCAATAACGATGAAGACTAAAGGGGGCAAAAGTTTTTTGGCTGCTTCAGTGGGATTCAGCTTAAAAAGAATTCGTTTTTGGAGAAATGAGAACGCGAAGAACGCAATGATTCCGCTCATTAAAGGAGTGACAACCCAGCTAGCGGCAATAGAGCCAACTTCAGCCCATTTAACAGTATCAACTCCTCCGACAACGGCTCCAAAACCAACGATCGCTCCAACAATTGCGTGTGTTGTTGATACAGGCCAACCAAAATAGGAGGCAGCTTGTAGCCACACACTTGTTCCTAAAAGAGCTGCTGTAAAACCGAGAACTAAGATTAGGGGATCGCCAGCAAAAAAGGTTGTATCGATTAGACCGCTTTGCATCGTCTTCGAGACATTACCTCCGACGAAGAAAGCTCCGCAAAATTCGAGAATAGCAGCAATGATAACAGCGTGACGCAGGGTAAGAGCCCCTGAGCCAACAGAAGTGCCCATAGCATTGGAAACATCATTGGCACCGATGTTCCAGGCCATGTAGAACCCAACGAGCAAAGTAAGAATGGTGAGTATTGTTACGACTTCCATTTAATGAACTACTTTAGTTCCAATACCATTCTTATGCGGTTAGCGAGCTTTTCTGAGAGTCCAGCTAGGATATTCATTTCCTCTATCAGTTTAAACCAGTGAAAAAAAGAAGGAGCAGACAAATGCTCTCCTTCGATAAATAACTGCTTAAGCAGCTTAATTTTCATTAAATGCACTTCATGCTCTTTAAAAGAGGTGAGTTCGACCATAGATTTAACTTTTTGTGCTTCAATACCACCAAACGTTGATTCAATGAGTTCATCGATCTCTTTCATAATATTTCTAGTGGAGATGAAAACTTCGACAACTTTTTGATTAAAAACTTGAAGTGCTTCTATAAAAGTTTTTGGTTGGTCAAGTGGGCGTAGAGAGATTGTCAAAGCGATTTCTTCAGCTTTGTCAGCAATACAATCTTGAATTGATAAAATTTCAAGAAATTGAGCACGATCAATGGGTAAAAATAGACTTTTCGGTAGATGATTACGGATGTCATTTTTTGTAATGTCCGCTTCATGTTCCATTTGTGAGAGTTTTCCCGAGAGCTTTTCTAAAGCTTGCATATCACTGCCGCTTAAAATCGAGAACATTTCAGTGAGGATATCAACACAATTAGCCACTTTATCCATATGACTTTGCAAGGGAGCGAAAGGAGATTTGCCAAAGAGGCGGGCAATTGTAATCATTGTGTTAGATACATTTGATTAATCATTAACAATATAGAGGAATGCACAATTCTATTCCTACTAAAATTTACATCATGCGCTCTATGTATAATAATTTGTTCAGGTGATTTTCTTTAATTATTTAGACTGAATTGCTACTATTCTGTTTTATTTTTATGCGAGGTCTAACTAATGGCTAGTAGTATATTAAAATATTTTATAGATGGAACAGTGCTAGATGTTGCAAATTTATTAGGTAGTTTGAGGTCGGATTTAGACTCAACTATAGAGCGCATCAACCTCGCTGTTTCTTCAAAGAGTGATCAGTTGACCAGTAATTTTATGCAATCGGTTTCTAATCAGTTAAAAACGGAAGTCAATGTAATTTCTCAGGAGGAAGGGCAGCCCTTTTTTGATGAATTAGATCGATCTTTAGGTTCTTGCGAATGGTTTCTTTCAGTTTTTAAAAATTACAAGAGAGTATATCCCAATGCTTCAACTTCAAAAGTTCTTGTGGAAGTTGCTAAAGAATTTGAAGATGGAGTGGGGGTGCAGCCTGCTTTTCTTCAAAAATTTTTCTCGCATAATCAGGTTCATGACGCTCTTATAAATGGATTAAAATTATTCCCTAATTGTTTTTTTAAATGGAACCTTGGCAATGAAAATTTGACAGGTCAAAATGATGATGTGATCAATATTAATGAACTTGGGATGATTCAGCAATTGGATGGAGAATACTTACTATGCATTAATTATGGTGATTATGGATTAAAGCATACCATGGCACTTATTGTAGAAAATAAAAATTGTTATCTTTTTGATATTAATTTTGGATTAGTTAGGCTGGGAAATGATGTTAACGAAACACTCTCTTTTTTAGAGATTTTCAATTTTTATTCACCTAGGGAGTGTGCTAGTCGATTTTTTCTTCAGCAGTTAAATGATTTATCATTGATTATTGGGAATGAAAAAACTCAAATTATTCGACAGTTAATCCCTGTTATCAAAATAGCTGGTTACGCCCCTCCTCCTAGAAATAATGGGCCGTATTGTTCTTCTTTGGAGATCATGCTGATTTTGAGTGTATTGGAGAGTAATAATATATCCTTAACTATTACGGAAAAAAGTATAGTTATCGATATGCTTTTTGCTAGGCCAACGATTTTTTATCATAGCAACTTTATGAATGGGTTCGTTGAGCTGAAAAAATGTGAGAATGCAGTTTAGTGAAATTTTAGTTGAAAATGGCGCGGCGTTCAGATTCACGGAGAGGTCTCCACTGGCCTTCGCTGAGTTTTGGGCAGAGCGTTAAGCCCCCAATACGAATTCTTTTTAGTTCGATAAGTTTAAGGCCTGCTTTGGCAACAATGATGCGTACTTCGTGTTTTTTCCCTTCTTTAATAGCAATGCGAAGAGTTCCTTTACGTACTTTCTTTACAGAAACAGGTTTGACAAGCTTTTTATCAATACAAATCCCTTTGCTCATCGCAATGAGATGTTCATGAGAGATTTCCTGTTCTGTTTTGATGAGGTATTCTTTAACGAGATTGGCTGAGGGATGGATCACTTGTTGAGCAAAGTCGCCATCATTAGTTACAAGTAGAAGACCCGATGTATCGCGGTCAAGGCGACCGACGCTAAATAGGCGCTGTCCGAGACTTACAAAAAGATCGACAATAAGTTTTTTACTGCCCACTCTTTGATTTGAGCAGATATAGCCACGCGGTTTATTGAGCAAATAGACAATTTTTTCTGGCATTCCTGAAATGGTTTGTCCTTCGTACACAATCGTATCTTTTTCTAATGATACTTTTGTTTGAGGGATTAAACAGGGTTTGCCGTTGACAGAGACTTTGCCCTCAAAGATTAAATCTTCACAGGCACGTCTCGATGCAACACCAGCATGAGCTAAAATTTTACTTAATCGATTTTCCATAGCGAGAACTATAACATAAAAGCCCTTGAAATGGGAGATTAAAATTAAATTTATCAGAGATTTTTATAAAAATAATTTTTTGATGATGTAATTGAAACGGTTTATGGGTAAACAATTCTAGGTTTTGCTGATGAGAAAAATAGTTAGTAAATGCTATATTTGCCAACAATCGTTTTTACAAGGGGAAAAAGATGGCTAAGTTGATCATGGTGCGTCATGGAGAGTCTGAGTGGAATAAGCGCAATCGCTTTACAGGGTGGGTCGATATCCCATTGAGTATGAAGGGAGTTGATGAGGCTCTTGCCGCAGGTAAAAAAATTTCTAATGAGCCTATCGACGTTATCTTTACCTCAACTTTAATTCGCGGGCAAATGACAGCGATGCTTGCAATGTTGCATCATTATAGTAAAAAAGTGCCTCGCATTGTTCATCCTGAAGATACAAAGCTTGGAGAATGGGGAAAGGTATATAATGATGATATTGATGAAGTAACGATTCCTGTTATTGCGGCTTGGCAACTTAATGAGCGTATGTATGGGGAATTGCAAGGTTTGGATAAGCAAGAGACTCGCAAAAAATTTGGTGATGAGCAGGTTAAAGTTTGGCGTCGTAGTTTTAGAACCGCCCCTCCGCAGGGAGAGAGCTTAGCGATGACAGCGGAGAGAACGATTCCCTATTTTGAGGAAAAAGTTGTCGGAGCCTTGAAGGAAGGGAAAAATGTCTTTATTTCTGCCCATGGAAATTCACTACGCTCCATTGTCATGGATTTGGAGAATCTCAGCGAAGAAGAAGTATTGCAACTTGAAATTGCAACAGGGGATCCATTGACCTATACTTATGAAGATGGGAAGTGGAAAAAACAATAGAATGACTATTAACAAAGCAGATGAGTGCTATCTAGATAACAGTACAAGCACTCAGCCATTTTCCACAGCTGTTGATAAGCTATTGCCTTTTTGCCGAAGCAAAGCGGGCTATTACCTCTCTCCTCATCGCAAAGGGGAAGAACTTCAGGCTGCTTTGTCAAATAGTGTGCAAACGCTATACAACTTTTTGGGAGCAAACAAAGAAGATCACTTCCAATTTTTAGGTAGTGGCATTGAAGCGATTCACGGTTTGATGTTTGCTTTTTACCGCGATGTTGTACGAGAAACAGGGCGTAATCATTTTCTCTGTGCTCATGCAGAAGAAGCAATCATAGCGAGAAGTCTTCAAGAGCTTGAAGAATTGAGTTGCTGGAGTGAGTTTGTTCCTCTTTCGTCTAATGGCGTTATTGATCTTGAAAAGTTTTCTAAAATGGTCAAACCGCGTACAGCAGCGGTTTCAATAAGCTGGGTCAATGGGTTAACAGGTGTTGTGCAGCCCATTGAAGAGATCGCTCAAATCTGTCAGCAAAATGAAATCTACCTTCATGTTGATGCTTCTCATGCCATTGGGAAATTAGCGATAGATTTTAAGAATTTACCCGTCGATTTTCTAACGTTTGAAGGAAAGTGCATTCATGCCCCGTGTCAAGCAGGAGCTATACTTAGTAAAAAAGGTTCAGGATTGCGATCAATTATTCCTGGCAATCCTCCTCTGAATATTGGAGCTTTAGTTGGTCTTGCGCATGCGTGCAGTCAGATGGAACATTATACTGACCATCTTTGCATGGAGACAGCGCGTCTCCGTTTTCATTTTGAGCAGCGCATCACAAGTGAGCTTGAAGAGAGTGTTGTGTTTTTTTCAGATAGCGAGCGTGTTTCTAATATTTCAGCACTAGGGTTTCGAGGAGTTGTTGCTGAAGCTGTGCTCTATGAGCTCAATCAGATGAGAGTTTATGCAACAATTGGCGGAAATAATTTTCCTCGCTTAACACACACACTTGAATGCTCACAAATCGACCCCGAACTTGCTGCCGGAGCGCTAAGCTTTGCTCTATCGTATCAAACGACACAAGATGAAATTGATCATGCAGTCGATTGTATTGTCTCAAGTGTTAAACGACTTAGAAAAATATCACACGGGTGTAGAGATGCTCTCTGAGGAAATTAACCAGCCCCATCCTTGGTGGAAATATAGCGATAAACTGCGTAAGCATATTTTATCGTGTACATACGCGGGATTGTATTCTCATGAAGAAGCTCTGGAGCGTGGTATGCGTCTTGTTATTGGTGAAGCAGGTCATGTGGCTGATGGCAATATGATTAAACTATATTGGTTGCTTGATGAATCTGATGGAGTGATTGCTGATGTGCGTTTTCAGGTCTATGGGGAATCAGCGCTTATTGGTGCTGCAGATGGAGCTTGTGAGTTGCTGATGCGCAAGAACTATGATCAAGCTAAACGCATGAGTAGTGAAATCATTGATATTCATCTGCGTGATAAAAATGACCAAGTCGCTTTTCCTTTTGAAACAGGAGCTCATCTCAATCTTGTATTAGAGGCAATTGAAGATGCTGCGAATCAATGCCAAGATATTCCACTAGCTGACACTTATGTAGCTTCTCCTGTTGCAACTGATCATGGTGAGACGAGCGTTTATCCAGGCTGGAAAAAGTTAAACAAAACTAAAAAACTCGCTGTGATTCGTGAAGTTCTCGAGCGTGAGATTCAACCTTACATTGAACTTGATGAAGGGGGAGTCGAAGTGCTTGATATCAAAAATGGCAAAGAAGTCATTATTGCCTATAGTGGAAGTTGCACGTCTTGCTATTCAGCAATTGGTGGAACATTAGAGGCGATCAACTCCATTCTTCAAGCCAAGGTGCATCCCGAGATCAGCGTTGTTCCTGATATGAGCAATCTTGAACTTCCTGAGTGGTAATTAATAAATCACTTCCCCACTAAGCAGTTCTTTAATCGCACCATCTTCAAGCTCGAGTAAGAGCTTTCCTTGAGATGTAATTCCTCGGCAAATACCTCGATGTAAATGAGAGCCATCATCATAGGTGATCTCTTTATCTTTAATAGCAAGGCGCTGTTCATAAGGCTGATGAAAAGGAAGAAATCCCTCTTGTAACCAAACATTAAGATCTTCGATAAATTGCATGGTGATTAATTGGATGAGTTTTTTTCGATCAGGTTTTACACCTAATTGTTCACAGGAAATAGCGGGTTGATCGATTTTTTTCAGTTGCTCTTCAGAGATAACTAAATTAATGCCGAGACCGATAATAACGACAATACCCTGATCTACAATAGAAATTTCAGTAAGGACCCCACCGAGTTTTTTACCATGAATAATTAGATCATTAGGCCATTTGATATCGATTGGAATATTTAAGCGATGCAATACAGAAGCGCAAGAGAGAGTCATTAACTCTCCGAGATTATAGAAGGGTAAATTTTGCTTAGGGAGATTGAAAACGAAAGAACAGAAAAGGTTGCCGGCAGGTGATATCCAATTGCGTTTAAAACGACCTCTTCCTGCTGTTTGTTCTTTTGCACTGATACAATGGAAGCGATTGAGATCGAGATCTTCTAGGTTTTTTTTAACCCATGTATTAGTCGAATCGATGGTTCCGAAATCAATGTAATTGACTTGATTCAAAGCGAACATTTTTTTCTCCTGTATGAGCTTGCCTTCAAATTTCATTCCAGTCACTGGAATTTAACTTTAAAATCTAAAAATCTATTGCAGAAAGCAGTTTTTCAGGCCAGCTCTGTATGAACCTCAAGAGTGTACACGAATTGATTAAATTCGTGATATTTTCCTTTAATTGATATAGTAGAAATTCTAGTGAATTGGGGAGAATATGTGGGATAAACAGCGATTACTTCGCATTGATTGGCGCGTTATACCAATTATGATTGCGTTAATGATAATCAGTTTGCTTGTGATTTCAGCGACAACATCTGAGCTAATAGGAGAAGGACGTGAGTTCTTCACTCCAATGACAAAAAGTCAGCTCGTTTGGTTTGGTGTAGGCTGGCTCGTTTTTTTTGGCTTTGCCGGATTGGATTATCATAAGTTACGTGATTACTCTTGGGTTCTCTACGCTATTGCAATTCTATTATTAGTCGGTTTGTTTTTTACAACGCCGATTGCTAATGTACGCAGGTGGTATCGCTTGCCAGGGATAGGGCTGACCTTGCAGCCTTCAGAATATGTGAAGCTCATTGTCGTAATTACCTTAAGTGCCTTTCTTGAAACTAAAGCGCTCATGCATCAAAAGCGCAGTTTTGTCTTTCAGAGCCTATTAATTGTTGGTGTGCCTTTTCTACTGATCTTAAAACAACCAGATTTAGGAACAGCTTTGATCCTCTTCCCTATTGCCCTAGTGATGTTTTACTTTGCAGGCGTACATCGGAAAGTTGTAAAAATAATGAGTGCTTTAATTCTGTCGGGATTAGCGTTGATAAGTTGTTTGTTTTTAGGATTGATACCACACGAGACTGCAAGGCCTCTTGCGACAAAAGTTCTTAAGGACTACCAATACGAGCGTCTCAATCCTAATACTTATCATCAAAAAGCTGCTGTTACAGCGATTGCTTTAGGAGGATTAAGTGGAAGCGGCTGGGCTAAGAGCACATTTACTGGCTATAAAATGCTGCCTGCGGCGCACACTGATTCTGTTTTTCCTGCATTTGCTGAAGAATTTGGCCTGTTTGGTACGATTTTGATTCTCTTATTTTTCTTTGGTCTTATATATTGCAGTTTTCAGGTAACTGCGGTTGCCAACGATCGCTTCGGGCGGCTGCTCTCTGCGGGGATAGCTGTTTATATTGCGATGCACGTCATCATCAATATTGGGATGATGTGTGGATTTTTGCCAATTACTGGCGTACCTTTGGTATTGGTTACCAAAGGGGGCTCATCGTTAATATTGACGATGATGGCCCTGGGAATATTACAAAATATTTATAGTCAAAGGTTCACTTTTTAATGGAACGACACGATTTTATTTTTAATTCAGTTCAATGGCTTGGAGAAGGAAAGATTCAACTTAATATGGTTGATGAGGATCTCGATTTTTATACACGCTGGGATCTAACTCCAATCAATTCTTCAGGTAAGATTATTGGAGAACAGGAAATCCAAATTAAGGGATTATCAGAAGTGATGCATAATCAGTTTGTTTTTTCTGAGATTGCAGCAGGCAAATTTGTTGTCGAGCTAGAAAATCAAGCCCTTGGTAAAGTCATAGGTCATGGATTGATTGACGAAAATGTCATCGCTTGGGAATTTCGTCTCAAGGATATTGGTTTTGAAGGATATGAGTTTTACGAAAAACAAGAAGACGGAAGTTATCAAATGCGCGCAGAATATGCGACAAGCGATCAACTCCGTACGACGATCCAAGGAAAAGTGTGGGTGAAAACCGCACAGACTAAAGCAAAAAAAACAAAGAAGCAAAAAAGTGATGAAAAATCTTAAGCCCTGCATTTTCGGTCTTATACTTTCCGGTTGCTTTGCACATACGCAAATGATGACCGAAGAGAACTATGCTACAGTTCAAATGGGTGAGCTCTATACTGACGTTGAGAAAAAAGTTGGAGAGCCCTATGCAGTGCGTCATATAGGTCAGAACACCTATGAAATCGAGTATATTGAACGGATACGCGGTGGTGGTAATCTAGTTGCGGAAAACCATTTCTTCTTAACTGTTGAGGATGGAAAAGTTGTTAATAAGCGTTATTATCAATATCGTCCGCCAGGTTTTGAAACGATCTACTCTGACGAACCAAACTTCACTCCTTCATAAGTGAATGACCCGAAATCCAATTTGAGACACTGGAATTTATCTTTATTATAAGGAATCCCGTGTCGGGGTTGGTGCACTCAAAAAGTTTTTTCGCAGTAAGTCTTTGTGAATGTAGAAGTTGGTCAGATGTAAAGCTGTTTTACATCTCAATTTCTATCTCTTTAAGGTGTGATAAAAACACTGCCCGATGTATGACCTTGATCATATCCTAGACCTCCGCCTGAACGATAGCGCAGTTCAAAGCGCGAACCTTGCAGCCTGTTCGGGTCTAGTTTAGCGCTCTCTTCGAGATAGGTTTCGTTTTCTTCAAAGTAGAGATCATAAGCTTGTTCAAGTTCAGAAGTGCTAATTGACATATCTGCTTCTATATCTCCAGAAAAATTGAGAGAGCCTTCTTTAATTTCAAAGAAGTGTTCCTCCTTTTCAGGATTTTCTGCTGCGCTAGCTAAGTTCCACTGTTTAAGATTTTGGGAAAACAGTTTCCAAACTGGAGAGAGGGAGCCCTCTTTGCCATCAGTTTTAAAACAACCTACTGCAGAGGTTGTATTAGGCATGCCGAAGATTGCCTTAAGATTCAACAGCTGTATTGCAGAACAAATTGATTGTTGCTGTCTTCCTTTAATTTCAAGAAAGGGAATCTCAATTTCCCAAGGATCAGTATGAGAGGTGCGCTTAAGAGACAATGAAGGGATTTGTCCTCGACAAAGCAGATCTCTAAAAGTGATGTTATTTAAAGCAAGGGTGTTTTCAGTCAGAGTGATTTGAGCTTTTAGTCTTTCAATTTGCTTTTGGTGGATATCGAGATTATAGCCTCGAATTGCGCCTTCGCAACGATAGGATAGAGACTTCTGAGTAGGAGGAGTAATTGAACCAAAGAAATAAATCTGAGTTGCGCTATCAGCAAAGCGTAATGGCTCAGGCAACCACTCTGAGAGTTGGTGTAGATTTAATTCCGCCTTGCCTTCTAGAACTCCTCGGTTATCAGCAAAATCAAAAATTGAACTAAATAAACTTCCCTGAAGTTCGAGACATTTCCATTCTGCCATTTCATATTGAAAAAGAGAGTAAAGATGTTCGTTTTCATGAGAGAGTTTAAAAATTGCAAGAGGGATCTTTTCATTGAGAATCATGCAGTTTAGATCGATGGGTTCATGCGCAAGTGTTATAGGACCAGACAATTCAATTTGTTGATCAGTACATTGAAAAGTTAAAGGATCTTGTCCTTCAAAATTGATATTTCCTTCAATGTGATTAGGAGATATTGCAAATTGAATATTGAGTTCCTTTTGATCTTGCATGAGTTTTTCAGAGAGCCAAGTGGGGAATCCCCGAGCAATTAAAGTATCAACAAATGCATTGCGACTTAAAGTGACTTGGCACTTTTTGCAAAATAATTCATCAGAAGAAGGATTGTAATGCAATTTCGGTAAAGAAATGGTTGCAAGAATTGCATCGGTACTGCAATCACGTAGCAATAGTTCCTTCCCTTGAACTTCAACTCCTCGATCTTTAGTGATTGTAAATTCTAAGGGCTTAGACGAATGAAGAATAAGTGGTTTAGTGAAATTCAAAGCGCATTCTAGATAACCATCGGTATGCAAACGAATCTCTTTTTCACTAAAATCAATGAGCACTTTTCCGGCTGCACCAATTTTGTTTCCGATAAAACTACTTATCTTGGAGGGAAGATAGTGAAGTAAAGGTGCCGGATCGAGCTCTTGAGCTTTTAAATGAGCAACTAGCGCGTTTTTATCGATATGTAGAGTTCCTGTTCCTGTAATTTGCTGCCCTTGCCAATACACGTTAAAATGCTCTAGTTGCAGATTATTAGCATTCCATTGCAATAGGGTTGATATGCATAAATTTTCTTCATTGAAAGAGGGACTATTTTGAAGGTCATCAAACAATAGCTGACCTTGACAGAGATTGTCCTTATCTACTTGCATAGTGAGTTGGAAAGGGCGTTTACGTGTTGCTGTAAAAGGCGTTAGCAATGTGCAATAGCTTTTTAGCTCATCCTGTTTAAATAAAAAACTCAGGTCAATTGTTTTTAATTGATGACTTTCAAAACAGATACGAGATAGTGGACAGGGAAGGTTGTTAAAATGGGAGAGTTTTTGGTCGATATGTACAGCGATTTGATGATCATGAATTTCTATAGAGCCACAGCAGTGTAGGTCTTGTTCATTTTGAGTAATCTGAAAATTGAGTTCTCGATCAGGAAACGACCACTTAATTTCACCAGTAAGAGGCACTTCATAGTTTTGAAAATTCGTTTTAGCTCTAGCATCGCTTAAAACGAGTAACTCTTCAGTACAAGACACATTTGCAGTCATCTCGCTTAATGTGAATTGTGAAGTTTTTATTGATCCCTGTTTTAATTGGCAGGACAAAGAGGGGGTCCAAGAAACCCTTCCTTCTTTTTCAATACCCTCTAAGCAAAAGCCATCTTGCGTAGAGATTAGAGCCCCTTCAAAATTAATATCTTCTTTCAAGTAAGAGCGAATTTGTTCCTTGAAGCGGTTTGTATCAAAATAAAATTGAGGGGATGAGAATCTATAGTTTGCTCCCTGTTTTTCCAGGTGAGCTCTGCAATGCTCATTGCCACTAATTAGCATAATCTGTTCAAAAACAAACCCTTCAGGGATTTTCTTTATCTGAGTTGAAAAGCTATCGATGAAAAATGGAAGGTGATTGCGATGTTCAAATACAATTTCCTTTAATTTTAGCGTATAGTTTTCATCATTAAGTGTTAATTTCCCCTTACATGAAAGGCGGCCATTCTTAGGGAAATTTGATAATAAAACTTCATCACTTAGCTCTTCAATTTGTTTTTTTGCAATATTGACAGCAACAAAGCTAACTTCTTGATTTAAAGCGGTAATTTGAAGATGTGCAAGAGTTTCTAAATGTTTAAGAGAGATTTTCGCTTCTTGATTGGTACTTTTCTTTAGTTCAAAGCTATAGCTCGGGTGAGCCATATTATTAAAAAAAATATAGCCTTCGTTGATAGTGCATGCAATTGGCAAAGTGACATTTTTAGTAAATAGCTGACTTTTAAGTAATTCATCGGCTCCATTTTTAAAGGTAAGCTTAGGACAATCACACTGCAGAGTAGGCTTTTGAAAGAATCCTTGTGGCCATGAAAGCTTTCCTTTCTCTATAGCTAAGGTGTAGCTTTCTTCTTCAATCACAAGGGTTTTAAATAGGATCTCTCGATTGTTATAGGCAATATCTTTAACATTGCAATAGGGCATTTTAATGGAAAGTGCTGAGCGTGCTATCCATGGGATAAGCTCATCCCGAATGGTATATGCGATGCCGCATAGAATAAATATAAATAAGAAGAATGAAAGAAAATATATTTTGATACGCTTCATTGCACAATACTAAGTTTTTATTCTTATGAATAAATACTATTTTAATATTCTGTCAATGAAGTAATCCCGAGTCTTAGCAACTCGGGGAGAACTAAGCCTTAATTTTGATATCGATACCAGCAGCGACAGGAAGAACCTTTAGCTTGTCAATAGTCTCGGCAGTTGGGTTAAGAATATCGAGCATGCGGAGATGCGTACGAATTTCAAACTGCTCACGAGACTTGCGATCGACGTGTGGTGAGCGCAATACTGTATAGACTTCCCTTTTTGTTGGGAGGGGAATTGGTCCTGCAATACGTGCTCCAGTGCGTTTGGCTGTCTCTACAATATCAGCAGTAGAGCGATCCAATTGTTTTGGATCATAGCCTTTTAGCCTGATGCGAATCTTATTGCTTTTTTGCGATTTTGCCATATTTTTTCCTTGCCCTAGTCGGCGAATTTAATTTTTACTTTTTAGAAAGTTCTTCTTGAATCTTCTGAGGTACACGCTCAAAGTGGCTTGGCTCCATTGCATATGTCGCTCGTCCCGATGAGAGTGAGCGTAGTTGTGTTGAGTAGCCAAACATCTCGCTAAGAGGTACTTCTGCTTCAACGATTACATTGCCCTTTTGCACAGTTTGATTCATGATGCGACCGCGGCGTCTATTAATATCGCCAATCACATCACCCATAAACTGTTCAGGAGTAGTCACAACAACTTTCATGATTGGTTCAAGAAGAACCGGCTTGCAAGATCTAGCAGCATCTTTTAATGCCATAGAACCACAAATCTTAAATGCCATTTCATTTGAGTCAACTTCATGGTAAGATCCATAAGTAATCGCAACTTTGACATCGACCAGGTTGTAACCTGCCAATACACCAGTTGTAAGTCCTTCCTCAATACCTTTTGTAGTTGGTCCAATATATTCTTTAGGTATTGCACCACCAACAATCTTGCTGACAATTTCATTGCCTTTGCCTTTTTCATTAGGCTCAATTTCAAGGCAAACGTGTGCGTATTGACCACGACCACCAGATTGTTTGATGTATTTAGTTTCGTTTTTCCCAGGAATTGTAATTGTTTCTTTGTAAGAAACTTCAGGTTTTCCAACATTCGCTTCAACTTTAAATTCACGCATCATTCGGTCACGTAGAATCTCGAGGTGAAGTTCTCCCATTCCTGAAATAATTGTTTGTCCAGTGTCTTCATTCGATGTGACACGGAAAGTGGGATCTTCTTCTGAAAGAGCAGAAAGAGCAACGGATAGTTTTTCACGATCGGCTTTTGATTTAGGTTCGATAGCCATCGAAATTACAGGCTCGGGGAATTCCATTTTTTCGAGAAGTAGAGGGCTGTTTTCAGCACAAAGCGTATCGCCGGTTCCTGTGTATTTTAGACCAATACATGCGGCAATGTCGCCAGTAAAGAAGTCATCACGGTCTTTGCGCTGGTTTGCATGCATTTCAAGCAAACGAGAGATTCTTTCCTTTTTTTCCTTAGTTGTATTGATCAGAGTAGAACCTTTAGAAAGAGTTCCCGCATAGACGCGGACAAAAGTTAAACGGCCAACATAAGGATCGGTCATCACTTTAAAAGCGAGTGCGGCAAGCGGGCTATCATCATTTGGTTCAATCTCTAGAGGTTCATCGGTTTTAAAATCGATCCCTTTAATGATTCCGCGATCTAGAGGAGAAGGCATCCAGCGTATTACTGCATCGAGTAGAGGCTGAACTCCTTTGTTTTTAAAGGCAGTTCCGCAGAGGACGGGATTGATTTTATTGCTGACTACTCCTTTACGAATCACTGCATGAATTTCATCTTCAGTTAATGAATCAGGGTCTTCGAGAACCTTCATCATAAAGTCTTCATCTGTTTCATCAATAGTAGCGAGTTCTTCGAGAAGTTCAGAACGCATTTGCTGACATTTATCGACGAGGTCTGCAGGAATATCTCCGATTTCGTATTCAGCACCCATAGTTTCGTCTTTAAAGAGATACGATTTCATTGAGACGAGATCAACCATGCCGAGGAAGTCAGATTCAGCGCCGATTGGGCACTGAGCAGGAATTGCATTTGCTCCGAGTTTTTCGCGCATAGATTCAACGCACATGAAGAAATCGGCGCCGGTACGGTCCATTTTGTTAATAAAGGCAATACGAGGTACGTTGTATTTGTCAGCCTGACGCCAAACAGTTTCAGACTGAGGTTGTACTCCACTAACGGCATCAAAAACAGCAACAGCTCCATCAAGAACGCGCAATGAACGCTCTACTTCAATTGTGAAGTCGACGTGACCAGGGGTGTCAATGATATTAATTTTGCAGTCGAGCCAGAAAACTGTGGTTGCAGCAGAAGTGATTGTGATACCACGCTCTTTTTCCTGCTCCATCCAGTCCATTGTCGCTGCGCCTTCGTGTACTTCACCAATGCGGTGCGCGCGGCCAGAATAGAAAAGAATGCGCTCAGTTGTTGTTGTCTTACCAGCATCGATGTGAGCCATGATGCCAATGTTGCGCACTTTACTTAATTGTTCAGTTTTTGGCCGTTCGCCCATAACTTATTTACCTCTTACCATTTGTAGTGAGCAAAAGCTTTGTTCGCTTCAGCCATGCGATGAGTGTCATCTTTTTTCTTAATCGTTGCCCCTTGATTTTGGAAGCAGTCTGCGAGCTCGCTCGCTAAGCCTTCTAACATTGAACGGCCGCTTTTGTCACGAGAGTATTTGATAATCCAGCGCATTGCCATTGCAGTGCGGCGGTCAGGTGCAATTTCAATTGGAACTTGATAAGTAGCACCACCGATACGGCGAGATTTTACTTCAAGAGCAGGTTTAGCATTTTCTAAAGCTTGTTCAAATGCTTCAAGGTGATTTTCTGTTTTAATGCGTTTTGCGAATTTCTCAATAGCTCCATATACGATTCGACGTGCAATAGACTTCTTGCCTTGGATCATGATTTTATTGATAAACTTAGCGACTACTTTGCTATTATAAACAGGATCTGGATCGATTTTGCGCTTTTCTGCGCGATGTCTTCTTGACATGTTGTTACCTTTTTTAGGTGAGTGCTTCACTTGGCGATATGCCCATCAATCAATGATGTAAGAGCTGAATACAACTCCTAAAGTTACTCAACACACTGGTTTTTATTTAGGTTTTTTTGCCCCATACTTAGAGCGACTTTGCTTACGGTCTTTAACAGCAGCGCAATCTAGAGATCCACGGACGATGTGATAACGCACACCAGGTAGATCCTTAATACGACCACCGCGGACTAGAACGATGCTGTGTTCTTGAAGGTTATGTCCTTCTCCACCGATATAAGCGATGACTTCTTGTCCATTAGAAAGGCGAACCCAAGCGACTTTGCGCATAGCAGAATTCGGCTTCTTTGGTGTTTTTGTTTTAACTTGCAAGCAAACACCACGCTTTTGAGGACACTTATTTAAGGCAGGTGATTTACTGCGCTTTATTTTTGGCTTGCGCCCTCGGCGCATTAATTGATTGATCGTCGGCATTGAAGTGCCTACTCCTTAAGTTAAGGGGTTTACAAATTTGTAGAGATAATAGCGCAGAGAGCATAATTTTTGCAAAGAGATTCAGTAATATAAGATGGTGACCAACAAAGTAATTTAATTAATATAGTTTATTAGATATATATAAAATTTAATAGAAAATGGCATTTCGGAATACCTTGTATAATAAAATAAAATTAATAATTACATTTTGTATTTTTATTTCAACTCCGTCTTTTGGAGCAATTGACGAGCTCAAAGGAAGTGATGTTCGTCTAATTATGGAAGAAATGCTCTCTCATCATGTCGAACATAAGCAGTTCACTCCGCGCCTTGCGCGTCGTTCTTTGCGCTTATATATCCATCAATTTGATCAAGAAAAGCTCTATTTGCTCGCTGATGAGGTTAAACCATACATGAATATGAGTCCTCGCAAAGTCGAGAAGCTAATTAAGGGCTACCAGCAAGGAAATTTTGAAGATTTTGAAGGATTAAACTCCTTAATCAATAAATCAATTGAACGTATGCAACGCCTACGTCAAGAGGTTATCCGTGACCTTGTAATCTCTTCTTCCCAGCCTCAGACCTTCCGAGGAGAGTCTTATCTTGAGTTCGCCCGCAATGAAGAAGAGCTAAAACAACGTTTAAAAAATAAAATAGGACGTTTTATCTCTGATGAGCATAGAGCAAGCTTAGCCGGTGATCTTATTCCGAAGCGGAAGGAGAAAATTGCCGCTCTATACCAAAAAAGAGCTCGGCGCCTTGAAGAGCGCTATACCGATAAATATGATCATCATAAGCTTAACGTCCACATTTTAAAAGCGATGGCGCCAAGCCTCGATGCGCATTCTTATTATTTTAGCTCTGAAGAAGCTGAAGAAATGCGTTCATCTCTGATTAAGGAGTTTGAGGGGATTGGTATTAAGCTTCGCGAGACAGTTGATGGGGTCTTGATATCAGGTCTTGTTAGAGGGGGGCCTGCAGATCGCTGCCAAGAAATCGCGGTTGGTGATTTGCTCTATGGAATCGATGGTAATGAGATTGCTTCT
The DNA here is from genome assembly GCA_021772335.1 of Chlamydiota bacterium. Lineage (GTDB taxonomy): Bacteria > Chlamydiota > Chlamydiia > Chlamydiales > Rhabdochlamydiaceae > JAJFMD01. The sequence continues at coordinate 78,277 of JAJFMD010000004.1, read as the reverse complement.
CTTTCTTATGATGAAGTTCTTAAGCGCCTTAAAGTGCAAGGTCGCTCAATTACGCTTGATCTTTATCGCTGCAGTAATCATCAAGAAGGACATTATCTTTCGGTACGTTTAAAACCAGAGAAAATTGCTCTTAACGATGAGCGATTGCAATACGAGCTTGAACCCTTTGGTGATGGAGTCATCGCTAAATTTACCCTTCCTTCTTTTTATGAAAGTTCAAATGGATCGAGCGCTGATGCTGATCTTAGAAAAGCGATTACTAAAATCCGCAATTCACATCAGCTCTATGGAATCATTCTCGATATGCGCTATAACGCCGGTGGGTTCTTAACTCAAGCGGTAAAAGTATCTGGGCTCTTTATTACAAGTGGCGTAATTGTCGTATCAAAATACTCTCAAGGAACCATGAAATTCCTCCGCAACACAGGAGGGAAAGCTCTTTACGATGGACCTCTTCTGGTTCTCACTTCTAGGGCTTCGGCCTCAGCTGCAGAGATCGTCGCACAAGCGCTGCAAGATTATGGTGCTGCACTCATTGTTGGAGATCAACAAACCTATGGCAAAGGCTCAATCCAGTATCAAACTGTGACCGATCGCTATGCTAAAGCTTACTTCAAAGTCACCGTTGGTAAATATTACACTGTTTCAGGACGCACCGCGCAAATCGAAGGAGTGAAATCGGATATTGTTTTGCCAACAGAGTTCTCTTTTCTCTCAATTGGCGAAAAATACCGCGAATTTGCTCTGCAAAATGACCGTATCGATCCTATCTATAAAGACACTCTCACCGATCTCGATCCTAAAGCCAAAGAGTGGTTCCAAAAAAACTACATCCCATTTCTTCAACAAAGAAGACAGGAGTGGAGCGACATGCTGCCCAATCTTAAGCGCAACACAGCCTACCGTCTAGAGAACAATAAAAATTACAAACTCTTTTACGAAGAAATCGAGCGTCATTCCAAAAATTACCTTAGATCTCCTCCTTCTAAACAAAACAACTGGGGAGTCGAAGACCTCCAGATGGAAGAAGGGATTAACATCCTCAAAGATGTGATCTACCTCCATCGCCAATAATTCTTGCCTAAAACCAACTACTGCACTATCTTAGTTGACCGATTTACTTCGGCCAGATAGCTCAGTTGGTAGAGCAGAGGACTGAAAATCCTTGTGTCGCCGGTTCGATTCCGGCTCTGGCCACATTTTGGGTAAAATACGGCGTATTTCTTCTCTTCTTTCCTCAGCCGTGCTACTCGCACTGCCCTCGTCAAGAATTTTCAAACTGCTTGGATTTTCTACCGAAATTCCACTTCTTCTCAAACTTTATAGAGAAATTCTTTATGTATTTTCTGTGGGGTTATTGTTATCTGCTGAGGCAGCAGCAAGAGCCGTTAACTCAGACAATGCTCCTAATTGTTGAAAGAAGGAAGAGGATTCAGCTTTAGGTTGAGTTAACTTTGAAATAAGATCTGCAACTTGATCTGCAACTTGATCTGCTGCTTCTTCTAGAGTAGTGGAGTCAAGGGAGTTGATAGCATTGTTGCCAGTTTGTGAGAACCTGCTATGTGCATTAACCACTCGACCTAAGCTTGAGTAAACCTCTGTTCTTTCTTCTAAAGACCCTGAACCAAAGAACAAGCGATAGAGGGCATTGCCCGGTTTATAAAGAGCGTCCTGAATCGCATCTTTGTGTGTTGGGTTTTGCGAGAGGACAGAAAGAGTTTGCAGATTGGATTCTAGAGATGGTGGTGTTTCTGCATTAAAAAAGCTTGCAGCGCAAGCGGGTGTTTTTGCAGAGGAGGGCAGCGTTGATGTTGTGGCATTATAGGCGTGACATGCTGCTGTAGTGAAGGTGGTCACAGCGGGCATTTGAGGGAGCGCTAATGCCATTGTCATTCTCCTAAAGATAAGTGATTTTGCGACAGTTAGTTGTTAATTTTAGTTTTGCCAATGTAGAATCATGCACATTGCTGCAACAAAAATCCCCATTACGATTACTTCGGGATCGAGGTCTTCCTCATCATCTAGAACTTTATATCTAAATACAGCAGAGTTCGTTGCATTATGCGGATCTGTTGCTCTGATTTGCATGAACTGATTTCGTAATGGATATTGAGCTTCACCAGATAAAGTGTGTGTTTCTGCATCGTATTTTATAAATGAAGGGAAGGCCTCTGCTTTTTTGATCGATGATCTTAAAAAATGCCCAGAAAAAGTTAATTTTTCCCCTTCGGGGTCTTCAAAAACTTCGTTAAGAGGAATGATAAAACGATCTCCTATCTTGACGTTGATATCTGGAATTTCCTTTTTCACAATGGGTGGCTTATTTTTCTTATTAAAAGGATGAGGTTTTTTAACAGTTGGATTTTGAGGGTGATTTTTAGCATGGCGATGTTTTACGGGCATTGCAGAAACGTGCATTGGTCCTGGTAATCCATTCCATATCCTTGAGAAAAACGAGGGGGATTCCTCTTGTGGTTTAGTAACAAGTTGGCTTAGTAGTTCGCTAGCTTCTAGAGAAGCTATCCTAATCGTATTAGCATCAAGAGTGTTTAGAGAGTACTGTTCCTTACCAGTTTGCATGAACTTATTATATTGAGAGACAACTTTGCCAAGACTAGTGTGATCATCACAGCGTTCTGCTAGTGTTCCCGATCCAAAGAAGAGGCGATAAAGAGGGTTGCCTGGTTTGCACAGAGCTTGTTTGATTGCATCGGTATAAGCAGGATTTTGAGAGAGAAGAGAAAGGTGGTGAAGGGAGTTTTTTAGGGAGCTATTTGGTGGGGCTTGATGAAAGAAATCTTCAAAGTCAAGTTGTGGAGTGATGATCTGTGCACCAAAAGTCGATTTTGCTAGATAAGATTCAGTAGTGAAGTTGGTTGCTAGGGCAAAAGATTGAGCTGCTTCTAGTGTCATTTTTCTCTCTCCATTAAAAGTTTGGAAGAACAAATTAAAAGAAGTCTGTTTTTATGAAAACTTAATAGTGCTTAGATTCGGTTTGGGAGAGGTCGCACATTGTTTCGATGAAGCGGGAGATGCCATCACCTGTGAGTGCGGAGATGGGAAATAGGGGTAGATTGTATTTCTCTTTGAAGCGTGCGAGGTGTTCCTCTGCTTCAGGAGTATCAATTTTGTTAAGAGCAACTAGGGATGGCTTTTCAAGGAGTTTGGGATCGTAGGTTTTGAGTTCGTTTAGCAGCACTTCAAAGTCTGAAAGGGGATCGCGCTGATCGATGCCTGAGAGATCGATGACGAAGACGAGTACTTGTGTGCGCTCAATGTGTTTAAGAAATTGAAAGCCAAGGCCGCGATCACTGTGCGCATCTTTGATGATTCCAGGGATATCAGCAATGAGGACGCGAGAGTAGTCTTCTCTTTGAACATAGCCAAGATTAGGAATGAGTGTTGTAAATGGATAAGGCGCAATTTTGACGGGAACTGCAGTCATCGCTTTCATCAATGTTGATTTACCAGCGTTGGGCATTCCAACAAATCCAACGTCAGCAATCAGCTTGAGTTCGAGCTCTACTTCGAGCTCTTGCCCTTCTTTACCTGGTGTGCAAATGTTTGGTGCGCGATTGGTTGGGCTTTTAAAGCAGGTATTGCCTTTGCCGCCGCGGCCTCCTTCGCAAATAGTAATTAATTGTCCATCTTCGGAGAGATCGTAGAGTACTTCACCGCTTTCTTTGTTTTTGATCAGTGTGCCGCAAGGAACTTTGAGCGTCAGGCTTTTGCCGCGCTTGCCCTGCTTATTATTGCTTCCGCCATCGCCGCCGCGCTCAGCACGAAGGATGCGTTGATTTCGGTATTCTTGCAATGAGTTAAGTTGCGTATCTGCTTTAATCAGAATCGAGCCACCGTATCCGCCGTTGCCTCCAGCGGGGCCGCCCTTGGGAATATATTTTTCTCGCCGCCACGCAACAACACCGTTGCCGCCACTGCCAGCGAGAAGTTTTAGTAAGACTCTATCAGTAAACATTACTTATTTCTATTATTATAGAAATATCGCTGAAGAGAGGATTAGCTAGCGGGGACAACTGAAACGTAAGTGCGTTTGCTTTTGCGGTAAGTTACTATGCCATCAATGAGGGCGAATAGTGTATCATCGCGTCCACGTGCGACATTTGTATCAGGGTGCCATTTTGTGCCGCGTTGTCTGATAATAATGCTACCAGCACGAACAAATTCACCACCAAATGCTTTTACTCCGAGACGCTGTGAGTTCGAGTCGCGTCCGTTTCGTGTCGATCCTTGACCTTTCTTATGTGCCATTCTTTAAATCCTTTACTTCGCGATATCTGTTATTTTTACGCGCATGTATTTTTGTCTATGACCAACCTTGCGGCGGTAATTTTTGCGCTTCTTATATTTATAAGCGATTTCTTTCGGCCCCTTAGTTTCACCAAGTAACTCGCCGCTAACGACGCAGTTTGCGAGATGAGGAGTGCCGATCTGAGCATCTTCTCCATTACTGAAGAAAACAACTTCTTTAAATTCTATTTTATTATCGGCAACAGAATCGAGTAGTTCGATATCAATGATATCGTCTTTTTCAACACGATATTGTTTGCCACCAGTTTTAATAATTGCGTACATCAAACCTCCTGAAAACGTACTTGCAAGGAGAAAGAGCGCACATGATATGCGAAGTGTCTTGAAAAAGTCAATGTAAGAACTTTTTTTGATTCGCCTGTTCTTTTAAATTTTTTTTCCTAGCAATTTTTGATAATAAGAAATTATCATTTTAAATGTATTTAAAATTGCAGAGTTAACTATATGAAATTAATATTTTATGTTTTTCTGGTTCTTCCTATTTTTGGTGCTGAATACAAACAAATTTCAACAATTCGAGAAATTTCTGAGAATATTGATATAGATACCTTGGTAATTTTTGATATTAACGAAACATTGATTATGCCTGATGATTGTTTTCTCAGGGCAACACAATCTGCAAAAAAGTATAGAATTTCATTAGAAAAATCTTTTGATACAAACTCAGATATTTATAAAAATCTTTTGAGGAAGGCTTGGTCAAATACCTCAATAAAATTAATTGAAGAGGATATGGCTTTATTTATAAAGGAATTAAAAATCAGAAAGATTCCAATGATTGCATTGACTGGGCGATTTGAAGAGATTGAGGGAATGGGAGAATATACGCATGATCAACTTAATTCTATAGGAATTGACTTTAGTGATGCCTTTAGAGAACAGAGTCGTTTTTTAATATCTGGTGTTGTTCCGATTGATAGGGTGCAGCCAAGTTTTAATCAGGGAGTTATCTTTGCCTCCGATCAAAAAAAGGGACCAGTACTTTCTGCATTTTTAGATCAGATTGAATCTTTTCCTAAAAAAATTGTCGTTATTGATAATAGAAAAAGCTGCCTTGAATCTATACAAACTGAATTATAAAAGAAGGGGATTTTTGCATCGTACTATCACTACATTGCATTTGAGCTTTTGCCTGATACATTCGATAAAGACATTGCGGATAGTCAAGTGCAATATTTTATGGCTGAGGATGTTTGGATTAGTGATGATCTAGCGCGAGAGCTTCGACTATCCAACTCTGCGGCGAGGGGCCCAAATAAAATGGATCATGTAGAGAACGGAGGCGAGTAGGGCCATTGTTGCGCCGGGTGGCCAGTTGAGTTCAAAGGCGAGAAGCGTGCCTCCTGTGGTCAAAAATGCGCTCACTCCGATGGCGAGCATCATCATTGTCGAAAGCCTATGGGTGAAGCTTCCTGCAATCGCAGCAGGGATAGCCAGCATCGCAATAACTAGAATAGCTCCGACGATTTGAATGAGGAGAACGACAGAGAGTGCGATGAGTACTAGTAATAAAAAATAGAGGGATTGGACAGGAACTTTTTGTAAAAGCGCTTGTTTTTCATCGAAGCAAAGCGCAAGAAAGCGACGATGGAAAAGCAAAATCAAAATAATGATTACAATGTCTAAGGAAAATAATAATTGAATATCTGCTCGAGTGACCCAGAGAATATTGCCAAATAAAAAGTGAATCAACTCAACATTATAGCCCGGCGTCAGTGAAACGAAGATCACTCCGATTGCCATTCCAAGCGACCATAGCGCTGCGATGACGGTATCTTCTCTTTCTCGATACTTCATTCGTATCCAGCCGATTAGAAATGCAGAGATGACAGCAGCGACTAGAGCGCCAGCAAGAGGTGTTAACCAGGCGATATCATAGGTTCTTCTCAGCCAGAGAAACAATCCCATTCCTCCGAGAACGGAGTGGGCGATACTACCGCTGATAAAGACAATTCTTTTGACAACGACATAGCTGCCAATAAGTCCGCTTGTGATTGAAATTGCGAGGCCGGCGAGCAAGACCATGGGAAGTAGGGGATTACTGAGAAGACTCATCGCCATTCTCCTCTGTAATGAGTGGTTTGTGATAGAGTCCTGCAGCGAAGTGTGCGCACACTTGATCGGGCTTATAAGAGGTGACTTTTCGATGGATGCATAGTAAGCGTTCGACATCTTTTAGCATCGCTTGCAGATCGTGTGTCACCATTAAAATTGTCATCTTTCCTTTAAGCTCTGAGAGAAACTGATAGATTTCTTCTTCTGCTTGTGCATCAACGCCGCTTGTTGGCTCATCGAGAAATAAAATTTCTGGCTCATCGATCAGTGCTCTTGCAATTAACGCGCGCTGCTTTTGGCCGCCGGAGAGAGTTCCAAAGGGCTGTTTGATCTTATCGAGCAAGCGTACTTGACTGAGAACTTCTTTTGCTTTTTGATGCACTTCTTTTGGATATCTACCGAGCCAATTGAGCTTGGAGAGTGATCCCATTAAGACGAGTTCTTCAACGGATATTGGAAAGAGCAGATCAAAATCACTTGATTGGGGAACGTAACCTATGACTTTGCGTGCATCTTTTGGTGACTGTCCAAAGAGAGAGAGTTTTCCAGAAGTGGGTTTTAAAAAGCCCATCAGCAATTTTAGAAAGGTTGTTTTTCCGCCGCCGTTAGGGCCGAAGATGGCGATATATTCCCCTTGTTTAATTGAAACTGAGATATTTTCAAGAATTGGTTGATTAGGGAAATACGCAAAAGAAAGATCTTCAATCTCAATTGCATCCGCCATTATTCGGCAATTGCCTCTGTGATCAACCTGAGATTTTCTAAATAGTTCGCATCGTAAGGATCAATAGAGCGCACGGGAAGTGAAAGTTTTTCTGCGATTAACTCCGCGCCTTTATTGTTGTATTGAGGCTGTGTTAAAACACAGGAGACATTTTCTTGCATCGTGTGCATGAGTGTGCGTGCAAGCTCTTTAGGAAGGGGGTCTTTGCCCTCTGTTTCGAGTGAGAGTTGCTTTAAGTGATAATCTCTACAGAAATAGCCAAGTGCCGCATGTGATACTAAAATAGCGCGGTGCTTCATGTTTTCAAGGCGTGCTTGAATTGTCAAATCGATTTGGTCGAGATCGACAAGAAATCCTTTAAGATTTTCATGAAAGGTGCTTTTATTTTTTGGGCTAATTTTACATAGCGCATTATTGATGAGCTCGGCCTGTTTCTTAGCGAGTTTAGGACTGAGCCAAAAATGTAGATCGTGCTCATCATGGCAACAATGGTGATGATGATCGTGATCGTGGGTCTCAATGAGATCTTCTTCGAGCTCATGTGCTAAGTTAAGTAGGTTGAGTTGTTGATTGCGCTCAGATAGTGCAGTTAAAATTTTACTTTCCATCGGCTCGCCCGTCCGCACCCACAAGGAGCACTGCTGCGCTCTATGAACTTCTAATGGGCTCGGTTCATAAGCATGGGGATTCGCTCCTGGAGGAACAAGTACATGGACATCGATGTGTTCGCCGGCAATACGCTCAACAAAGTAGCGGTAAACAGGCAGTGTAACAAGAACTTGTTTCTTTTCGGTAACTTCAGGTGTTTTTTGTTGCTTCTTGATTCCTGCTACAGCAAGTAAAACACAGGAACAAAATACAATAAATAAAGCAAATTTTTTCATAGAAAGTAAAAAACTATTTTTAGATTAATGAATTGTCCCAGCTTTTGCCCTTTTTGGCAAGTCAAAGCACATGAGACTATCTAGCTAGATAGTCTCATGGTCAATTCAATTTTTTACTTGCACAAGCAAGGGTTGCACTTGCACGGATTGCAAGGGCATGCGCTGCATCCACACGTTCCTTCCTCGATAAAAGTGGGCGGTGTTGAAAACATCACGGTCCCTTGATTTAAGGATTGCACTCCGGCTTCTGTGAGATCAGGGGATTCTACATGTAGCGCAGCAGTATTGATAATATTATAGGCGCCGTCTGTTTTGTTTCCGGCTAAACGGAGGCATGCATCATTTGCAAAGTTGCTTAAGAAGTCTCTTTCAAAGGTATTATTGATCATGCAAAAAGAAGAGCTTCCTTGCACCATTTGGAAATCAAAATCTTCAGTTGAAGTGGAGTTCATCACACGGTTGCATTTCACAGTGATTTTTGTATTATCATTTGAAGTTGATAAAATTGCTCGAGCAGCTTTGTCGAACTGATTAGAATTAAATTCTAATGAACCGCCAGTTGTTGTTCCTAGAAGACTTATTCCTGAACCACCCGTATTAGAAATAGCATTCCCTTGAAAAGACAAATCGCTGTTTGTTGCTCCAAAAAAGACTATGCCGACTGTTTGTGTCACATTTGAGATCTCATTATTACAGAATAAAGCGCGACTGTTTGTTAGTGCCCCTATTTGAATCGCACTTTGCGGTCCGTTTGAGAAAACATTGTTTGCATAGACAAAATTGGCGTTGGTTCCTTGGGGATTAAATGTTCCAAAGGTGTTGTAATCGGTGATGCAGTTGTTACTAAAGGTGTAAGAGCCAGTATTAAAAACTGAAGTGAGTACCATACCTGTTCCAATCTCTTTGACGCAGTTGCCATTTATGCAAAAAGTGCTGTTGGTGATCTCTCCCCCGAAAATTCCAAAAGAGCCAACGCTATTTAAGATGTTTTGATCAAAGGTCAAAGCGAGGTTGTTCGCATTTGCTAGTTGTAATGCGTTAACAGAAGACATGATTTCGTTACAGAGGATCCTCATTGTGGTATTTTCGATCGTTGTCGCTTGAGAAAAATCGACGGCGTCATTTGTAATTTTTTCAAATGAGTTGTTGCAAATTGTAATATCGCCATTAGTTAATGGTATTAAGCGGTGGATTCCATCTGTAACATTCAAAATAGTGTTGTTGCGAATGAGAAATTTCTTTCCATTGTCGATGGAAACGGCAATAGGAACGAAGGTCAAGATCTCTTCTTGAATGCCGTCAAAAATAAAGCCGGCAACTTCTGAACAATTTGCCATTGTGACGTGAATTGCTGTCAGAGGGCTAATAGCGGTAGAAATAATATTGCGGATATTGTCTAGATGGGGCTTGCAGTTAGGAGTAAGGGCTGGGATGCATACATTGCAAAGATCAAATGAAGTTGCCGAGCTGATTAAGCGCTGGCAATCTTTCATAACAAAGCCGCCATCCATGTTCTTATTTGTTCCATCACCAGGGAAGACGTAGATAATGTCTCCCTCTTTTGAAGCGTGTTGTGCAAAGTCTAGGCAATTATAGGGTTGCTCAAATGTTCCTGATCCCGGAAGGCAGTTGCAATTGTTGACGAAGTAAATTTTAGGAGCGCAAGGGAGGTTGCAGCAAAGATCAAAACGGTGTGTTTTGCTTTCGATAGGAATAATTTCATTGCGATAGACATCTTGTGTCATGCGCGCAAAGTGTCTCGCGGTTTCATCGCAAGGAGAGGGGTATTTCTCTTCAAATTTTTTGCTATAGCGCCTGGAGTTTGCGGGACCAAAAGGCCAGCTAACTGTGACATACCCTTGGCCATTGGTTTTGAAAATTGGATCGTAGGTCACATTACCACCGAGTTCAACGCCATCCCATACCATTAATGAAAGACGTGCGCGCCCTCCCCAATCTCCACCGAGAGTTGCACCGGCAACTTCTTTCTCAAATAAGTAATAGGGGCCAGCAGCGAAATAAAGATCGACATAGCGCATAGGGCCGGGTAGATAAAAACCAACTTCTCCATCGATATCAGCTAAGCTTGCATAAACTTGTTGTCTAGCAATCGCTGTATGGCAGGAAAAGCAATCGAAACAAGGGGAGTCTGCTTTTGTCGTTTTGCCGAGAGGAGCGTAGCCATTAATGCGTATATCTGCCCATTTTGAAAGGAATTCGAATCCGCCACCCACTTGGTTTTGCGAGCCGAGCTCTTTACTATCGCGGTAGTCGTAATATGCGTTAAACCCGAGGATCTTTTCTCCGCAAAATGAGAATCTCCCACCAAGGCCGGCATTGGCAGCCCATCGTCCATCATTGAATATATGACCACGCAGATCGACAAAAGGTTGGAAAGGGCGTTGCCATGTTGGGCTGATGAAGAAAGCTAAAGTTGTAAATCCATCATTATAGCCAAAGTCCTCTGGCGCGCGATAACGCAGTGCGATTCTTGAAGCAGGGCCTGGATTACAAGATTTTTTATGTTCTAAAGGAGTCAAAAAAGGTTTTGATTCAGCAGCTACGGTTTCTTTTCCTGCAAAAGCACAGGAAAAATAAACCAAAGATAAAAAAGAAGGAAGAGCATAACGAAACATAGGCTGAGATCCTTTAATAAATATTTGAAACACCTATATATGAAACTTTTTTCTATAAAACACAACATCTAATTCTCTTGAGGGAATCTCTTTGATTGAGTACCCTTTTTGACCAATTTATTAGGAGGAATGTCCGAGTGGCCGAAGGAGCACGCTTGGAAAGCGTGTATACGTGATAAGCGTATCGTGGGTTCGAATCCCACTTCCTCCGTTTTCAGAGAAGAGAAGGGACGGAGACCTAGAGTTTAGGGTTGTCTCTAAATGATCTCAGACGATAAATAAGCTCTCAAATTTTGTCTTTCCAATGCCTTAAAAGAAAAGTATGGCGATTATTTCTTTTTTCCATGCAAAAGAAGAGATTCTAAATACAATATAATTCCAGCAAGCTTTGCGCTGTCGTTTTAAAAATGATCGCAAATGATAGAGAGTCTTTATCTCTATTTGAGCATTTAAAACTGTCTGCAATTTCCAAAGAGCATACACGAATTATCGATATATTATAGTTCTGCGCTTACAGTCGCATATCGATAATACTTGTTTCCTGAAACTCTTACAATGAGGGTTATAAAAACAGCCTATAATCAGTTTTATGTTACTACATAAATAGATGTATAGATTTTTATGAGTGGCGATAGTTTCTCATAGTTGCGATTACTTTTTTTATATAGTTTGAAATTCAAGAGTTATCTAAACTTCATTGCATTTTTGGAGAAAAGGATGGATAAACCTTATATTATTTGTAATATGCTGCAATCTTTAGATGGTAGAATTAGAGCCGATGGATGCCCAGAGAGTTTTTATGCTCTTTATAACCAGGTCTATCAGCAATACAACCCAGATGGTTGGATATGTGGTCGAATCACAATGGAAGATTTTGTAGGTAATAAAAAGTATCCAAGAAAACGAACAGTAAAAAGAATTCCTAAAGAAGATTTTCTTGCATCTAATCAACAGAAAGATATTGGCATAGTAGTAGATTCAATTGGGAAACTTCATTGGAATACCAACAAGATCGAGGGTGCTCATATTGTAATTGCAACAACTGAAAAAACTCCTAGCAGTTACCTTGAATTTTTACAATCGATGGGAATTTCTTATATTTTTTGCGGGAAGTCTAAGGTCGATCTTAAGTTGCTCTTAAAAAAAGCGCAGAAGTATTTCAAATTGAAGACGCTTTTCTTACAGGGGGGTGGGAAATTCAATGGTTCAATGCTACGAGAAGGCTTGGTAGATCAGATTAGCGCATTGCTTTGCCCTGCAATTGAAGGAACGATCAATACACCAAGCATTTTTGACATGCATAAGAAGAGAAAGCCAGCAGTGATGCTCAAATTATTATCAGTTAAGAAGCACAAAGAAGGCATTTTACAAATCGACTATAAACTGATTAAATAGTTAATAGAATGAATGAAAAAAATATAATTATAACGCTATTTTCTTTTATTAAAGATGTATTATTATGATGTCATGTGTTATGAATTTTAGATCAAATGCTGGTTTTTGTTTATTCCGACACTTTTCAAGTGTAAGGAGGTTTCAAAGAACTCATATCGAAGAGATTTCCACATTAATTTTTAGAGATCGATGTCGGGAATTCAAAAAGGTGCATTTTGATCTTGGCACAGGAGATGCAAAGTTTATTTATCGCTTAGCAAAAAAAGATCCTGAAACGCTTTTTGTTGGTATTGATTCGAATGCAGATTCTATGGGGCACATAGCTTGGAAAGTGAAATCTAAAGTATCAAGAGGTGGACTAGCTGTTCAAAACTTAGAATTGCTTCATATGCCTGTAGAGGAGATCCCAGATGAATTTTCCAATCTAGCAGATTGCGTAACGATTAACTATCCTTGGGGAAGTTTGTTAAGGAGGATCACTGAACCGGATCTTAAGATGGCAAAAACCATTTCCAAAATATCGCGAATAGCTTCACAAGTTCACCTTCATCTCAATTTTACGTTATATTCTAATAAGACCTTGATACATCGGTTAAAGGTGCAGGACCTTTCTGAAAGAGCGGCATTAGAAGCAGTTAAGCGATGTTTTTCAAGATATCAATTATATCTTGTTGAGCAAAGTTTGGAGGATTCGAGCCGAACTCGAACGACATGGGGACAACACTTGGCTTTATCATCTGGTAGACAAGTTTTAACACTTAGATTTCTGAAAGAGTGATTCAAGAAGTTCGTTGAATTAGTTGGTAACCCCATGTTATACCTTCCTGCAACTTTCGATAAAGATTCTCACATGGAGTTCCTTGGAAAGTATCAAAAATGGCGAAAAATCTTTTTATCTAAAAAATAGGCGTGTTTATGTTAGATGCATCTGAGACACCTCAGAAAAGTATATTCCGATTTTTACTTGGAATTCTAAAACCCTACTGGCTGCATGTGACGGGTATTGGCATAGCAATGATTTGTGCTGCAGCACATATTTCGTTAGTTCCTTATTTTATGAAGCTTATGATTGATAATATTTCTGGCGGGGCCTTTTTTTTGCCTGCAAGTATGTTGATTGCTAGTGAATTTTTATTGATAGCAGCTTGGAGATTACATGATTACTGTTTTTTAAAGTCTTTACCAATGATTAAGAGTACTCTTATCTCAAAATTTTTTTATTATATCAGCTTTCATTCTAAACAGTATTTTGCGGATCATCAAGCAGGGGATATATCAGGAAAAATTATTGACTTTGCAGATAGATTTGAAAAAATGTTTGAAGTTTGTAGAGACATTTTCCGACAAGCTGGGATTATTTTAATTGCAGCTGTTGCGCTCTTCTGTATTCATTTGACATTTGGTGTGATAATTCTCACTTGGTCAGCGCTCTTCATCCTCCTAACTGCTCATCTTTCTAAGAAACTTCTCCCTCAAACAGAGAGATATGCAGCGAAAAGGAATGAATGCACTGGAAATATCGTTGATGCAATTTCAAATATGACGAATGTACGCTTTTTTTCAAGGCATAGATTTGAGCATTCTCGTTTAGGAATTCTTCTCTCGGAATTAACGAGGATAAGCGAAACTCTTAAGTGGGGATGGTTCAGAGTTTGGCTTTATATGGGGTTGTTTTATTGTGTCATGCTCTCTTCTGTAATAGGGAGTTTAATCTTTTTGAGAGCTCAAGAGGCAGTGGGAGGGGGAACAATAGCTTTTGTTATCTTCCTTTCTTTGGCAGTAATCGAACCTGTATGGCAGCTTACAGAACAAATTGGGGAATTATTGGAATCGTTTGGAATTTGTAAAAATGCATTTGAGCTACTTACAAAACCTCATCATGTTAGAGATATTGAAGGAGCTTCTGAATTGGAAGTAATTAAGGGAAATATCGAGTTTAAAAATGTCAATTTCTCTTATTTTCAAGAACATCCTCTTTTTGAGGATTTATCTGTTTCAATTCCTAGTGGGGAAAGGGTGGGTCTAGTAGGATTGTCTGGCAGTGGAAAAAGCACTTTTGTAAACCTGTTGACCCGATGTTATGATTTAAATTCTGGAAGTATTACCATCGATGGGAAAAGGGTGGATCAAGTATCTCAGAAAAGTTTGAATGAAAATATTAGTTTTATTCCTCAAGATCCAATTCTATTTCATAGAACACTGTGTGAGAATATACGGTATGGCAGGCCAGATGCTACTTTTGAAGAAGTAGTCTGCGCAGCCCAACAAGCTCATGCAGATGAGTTTATTAAAGAAATGCCCATGCGCTATGACTCTTTAGTTGGTGAGAGGGGGATCAAACTGTCTGGAGGACAACGGCAAAGGATTGCTATTGCACGAGCGCTTTTAAAGGGGGCTCCTATTCTTGTTTTGGATGAGGCTACAAGTGCTCTTGATTCATTAACTGAGCAATATATTCAAAATTCATTAAAAACCTTGATGGAAGGACGAACTGTAGTTGCCATTGCCCATCGCCTTTCTACTCTCATGGTTATGGATAGGATCTTAGTTTTTGATCGTGGAAAAATCATTGAAGATGGCAGCCATGAGAAATTGTTAAAGAAGCAGGGGCTTTACAGCAAGTTTTGGGATGCACAAGTGGCAGGTTTTTTACCCACAGGCCCCACGTTTGAAAAAATTTCTGTGCCTGTCTAAATTCTTTATGTTAACAATTTCCCTTATGAATTTTTTTAAAAGGAAATCAAGAAAATGATGAAAGAATTTTTAATAGAGAATCTCCATTTTAAAAAGCTCAAAGAAGAAGATATAGCAACCATCAAGAGTTGGTTAATGAAAGATCATATTAAGGAGTACTGGGGAGACGGTGGCCTCACGATCCCAGATCTAGAAAAATTTGTTCGCTATCAGCCCTCAATCTTTTGTCATTACTTTGGTTTTTATAATGGAAATCCAATTGTTTATTTTATGAAATCATTTTTAGAAGAAGGGCATAGCTGGGATTGCTGGAAAGAAGCCGGAGAGAATCTAAGTTTAGACGTAATGATTGGAGATAATGCTTTTATTGGAAAAGGCCTTGCTCACAAGATGATTGAAAAATTCATTGTGGATGAGTGTAAAGGGGCGGCAGCTGTTCTTATAGATCCAGATGCAGTTAACAAAAAAGCGATTCGAGTATATGAAAAAGCTGGTTTCAAATCTCAAGGTATTTATTGCCCTGAAAAGGGACAATGGGCTGGAATAGAACACTTGATCATGAAAAAGGTTTTGAAGTGTGATTAAGGCTATCCTTAAATCGCTTGAATCGATGAAAAAAACTTTTCAAATAGATGGTTGTGACAACTTTAAGCGTCTCGAGAAATAATTGCGCTGATGTCAAATATTTTATTGCAGCTTCAAAGTTGCTTTTCAGGAATTCTGTTTCAGAATGAGTGATTGTTAAGGACGGAGTTACTCTACAGTTAAATAGGAAAACTTGATGTTCTCGTACGAGATAACTTGAAAATATAAATCCAAAGATATCTTTTCCAAGCACCTTAACGCTCAGTAAATTTGGGGTGGGTGCAACATAGAGCAAAAGGCCTCGACCTCTGATTTCTTTGAAAAGTTTGGTTTGTTTGATAGAATGTGTCAGATCTTCCCGGATTTTCTTGCCCATCATTTCAGCATTGGCACCTAAAGAAAATTTCTTTGCTTGAGAGAGAGCGTTAAGAGCAATATGTGCAGCAAATTGGTTAGAATACAAGGTTGAATAGAGCTCTATTGAGTCAGAGCTTTTCTTATAGGCTTGTGAATAAATTTTATCTGAGACCATTGCGCATGCAAAAGGAAAGGTCATGTCACTCAATCCCTTTGATAATGTAATCACGTCAGGGAGAAGGTTGAAATGTTGAGAAATAAGGAATTTTCCTGTGCGATAGCATCCTGTAAGGATTTCATCAACACCAATGATGATATCATGCGAAGTCTGTAAACTTTTCAACTTCTCTAAGACAGGCATGGGGATTTCTTGTATCGTATTTCCTTGCAATATCTCAAACCATACAATTCCAACGTCTTCAGAAATGATTATCTGTTCAAGTTTTGATGGAGCGTCCTTTGCAAAAGGATCAAAAAATATGACTGAATCAAAAAGTGGATAAAACGACCTCTTGACTTCTTCATATCCATCAAGACTTAGAGCTCCCAGAGTTTTTCCAGAGTAATTATCATAAAAGGATAGGATTTTCCTTTTCTTTACGGCTAACAAGGCAACTTGAATAGCTATTTCCACAGCTATCGAGCCACTTGTTGCCGGAAAGAGATGTTCCAGTTGTGTAAGTTGTAACAACTGATCTTCGAGATCCTTTTGGTAATTGTGCTCATGACTATGTTTGTTGACTACATGTGGAATGATATCATTGGGGTTATGGCCTCTAAGACTGCAACCACTGTTCCCTATGCAGTCAAGGAGTTTAGGCTGATTTTTATCAGGGGATGTAAGCCATGAGCCTTGTGAAGAAGATACTTCAGGAGATAAATTGAGAGATCCATAGATAATTGCTGCATGTGGATTTACATAGGCGCTATACATACGAACTATTTCTTTGCGTGTTTTTGGATAGGAAATATTCTCAAAGAGTTTGTGAGAATGAAATTTTTCAAGAATGTATTTCAGAGTTAATAAATTTCCACTATAGGTTGAAGAATGTGTGAGGCAGTTTTCTAAATTATCCCAAGGACGGTAACATTTTTCTGACATTGAGAAGGTGCCAAATGGAACTTGAGAGTCTGTAAAACTTTCTCCAAAGAAAAAAGCATCAGGAGCATGCGTGAGAGTAAAAGGGTTTTGAAAGGACTCTTCTTCGAGGAGATCAGATAGCCCAAGCGCACATAAAATATTTTTCTCACTACATTCAGAGAAGATAGAACCTGCATGATTCAATTCATCATGATTGGTAGCGTAAAAAACAACTCCTTGGAGAGAATTAGGGGTAATTTTTTCTCTGAATGCTGTGATGTCATTTAGAAAGGTAATCCCTGGAATTAGACCAGATTCTTGGCGGTGACAGGGATCTAAAAATCTTTGAAAGGCATTGCTGGAATCAAAAACAAGAATGGTCTTGGACTGATAAGGTTTTGCATGTTGTCGAAATATCTTAATAACTCCCTGAAGTGCTTCAATTCTGGAATTGCAGAAGAAGGATTTATAGCGAGTTTTTTGAAGGCATCGATCATTGCAAATCATATGAAAAAATTGTCCTATGAGAGCAGCTTCTGGAGAGATGAACTTTGTAGGAATTAAAAATGTGGGAATATTGTTTTCATGAATTTGAGTAATGACTTTCTGAAGGGTATGATTTGTTTCTACTGGTAACATGTTATTTAGGTCCATTGAGAGTCATACAGTGTAACCCACCGCCAGCCAGATTAGCATGGTAAGGATTAATTTGTTTGATCGTTTTATTAGGAAATAATTTTGTAAAAAGATGAAGAACGTACTCATCAGTGGTTTTTAAAGAGATAGGTGCGCCTTTACTCCAATACTTAGGTATGAGAACAACTCGGTTGAATATTACAAAGTTTAAATAGCTTTTTGGAACAACAACTCTATATGAAGATTGAACAGGAAATCGTCCCTCTGGAAAGTGAGGATTTGGAGGGAAGGTGTAGTCCAGAAAGTGTTCGAAGAAAGGGTCTTTGGGATGAAAGACATCATAGGAAACAGGTGGCGTAGGCACTCGGATAATACTAAATGGTTGACCATCTTGGTCGACCTCTTGGGACAATATATCGTAGCATTTTTCTAAGCGTTTTGCATTTTCTCGATCAACGGGATGTTTGTGACTATTTTCGGGAACTTGGGCAAGTAAAATGGTATTGGCATCGATAAATCGACAAAACTCATCTATATGTCCTCCAGGGTTGAAGGTTGTGAAACATTTTCTCCCATAGGCATCAACTAATTGACATTTTGTAACCTGAGAATCTTCATAAAGTCCTTGAGGCAGCCAAATTGTCTTCGTTATTCCTAGAACTTGGTTAAATTGTTCTTCAATATCTTTTTTTGTTCGCTGAGGATTTCTTTGTAATTCGACTTCTTCAACTGCAATGAGAGTTCCCTGTCCATTAATTTCTCGATTCCCTCCTTCACTTACAATCGATGCTATGATTTTGGGCAATTTCAAATTTTGCGATAGCTTTTCAGGAATAAAATGATCGATAGAATCAGTCGAAATTCCGTAACCCCAATCATCAAATTGGAAGCAAGCGAGTCTCTTCTCATTGGAAGATGTTTTGACAAAATTTGGTCCTGTGTCTCTTATCCAAATTGTTGACGAGCCTATGGAAAAAAAAACAATGTGATTTGCTAATAGGTTTTTTTTGTAAAGCAGGTTTTTGATTCTTTGAATATCATTACTTGAGTTACAGATAATATTAATTTGTCCATTGCCTTGAAGAGAGGCAATGATATCTAAAAGGACTGTGTAGTAAGGATAGTTCTTTTTTGCCCCGCCCCATTGCCATGAGAGCCAAAGAGATTCTTGTTCTTCAAATTCAGCAGCAAGCATTCCGTGAGGAAACAATTGATTTTCGATAATATTTTCAGTTTTTTTCTCCTCAACTTGGAAAACTTCAACAACCGTTGGGGGAAAGTCAAATGCCATCGGGAACCTCAAATACAAAAACATCCATATGAGTCGCAATTTTGGGCAATAATTCTGATTTGGTATCATTTAGAGCATCATATCTTTCATTTCTGTATAAAAGTTCTTCGCAAGGAGCCAAAGAAATATTTTTTAGTTCTTTGTAGGGGATTTCCATAGCGTAACCAGGATTCAGTTCGTATAGTTGAATCCATGGGAACCCTTTTTTTGTGGAATTCTCAGCAAGATTGAAGAAACGATAGCCATGGGGGACTTTAGAAGAATTAATGAGTATAACCCTCATTTTTGAATTTTTTTGAGTTTTTTTAATTCTAAGATCACTAAATCCATTATCCTTTTTTGTTAATCTAAGCGCCTGAATATTGGCTTTTTGAATTGGAATGTCAAAAACGGATCCAAGATGTTCAATAATAAAAGCATTGCTAGCAAGTGATAGTTGGGAATATGTAATATTATCTTTCTCCCCTAGCATCCTTGCATCGAGTGTATTAACAGTTAAAAACTTGTCAGAGAGAGGTTGAATGACTATACCATTTGCGTATTCAGCACCTGCGCCATACTGAAAGAGCTTGGGATGTCTTCGATTGACAGGAATCGATTCGCTTTGGTTTTTCAAATCATTAATTTGCTCTGTAGGAACGACTCCACGAACCGCAGTACTCATTCTTTTGCCTTTTGAGGATCCGCATGAGTCATTGCTACACATGTCCATTGGTGCAATTGTTGAGTGAGGTGGCATACTAATGTGTCCAGGATACCTATCAGGAGTTTTGAGAGTTAGTTGGTATGCAGGTTCGGTATAAAAAGTTCCAACGACTTCATTTGGAAATAGACACAAGATATAGCGATCTCCAAACTTGCCATCTTGAATCATTGTACCTGCTACTGTTCCTTCACTCATTTGCCAGTCAATTAAAGTTAAATCCTGAACGAGAGTATAGTTTTCAGGAGGAAGCCCATTTTCTTCCATAAAATGGTACTGTTGAGAGAACCGATCATGATGAATTTTTAATGCTTCCCAGTTTAAGTTGAGATTCATATACCAAGTTAATCCAGTCATCTGGATGCCTAGTCTATGTTCTGCTATGCTGTGAACATTTTTAGCATATTCAGCTAAGATTTTTGTCCCTTGCGGATCTCGATCTGGGTATTTAATTGCTTGAACTAGTATTTCTTTAGTAGGACAAGGAAGAGCTGCAGTTCCAAGGGTAATCATCATCTCTTCATTGACATTTTCTATGAGATTATTTGCTAGAGTTGACTTTTCCTGATCCATATAGAAAAAGATTTCGCAATCTCCAAATTTTGCATGAGAAATTTTATTTTGTCCGAGTCTTCCAGGCAATTGAGCTAAGAGTGTTGAGATCATAAAACTGGAAAAGAACAAAAATGCTGCTTTTTTCATAGTTTCCTTACGATAGTTGTAAAAAATTTTGTTTTTCTAGGTACGTGAAAATATTGTTGAGATATGCGGGGGTAACAGAGGGTTCTCTAAGCCCCATTTTTTGAATTTGATCGAGGTAGCTTTTGTGATTTGCTACCATCAAAGGAGAATCTGATGAAGTTGTTTCATGATCCGCTTGTGAAGAAAGATAGATTGCTAGGAAAGGGAATAAGGCATTTTGAGAATCTATGTTTGAAAGATGTTTTGTTCTCCATATTTCTGCAGGGATAAGTTTAATGCGATAGCCTCGTTCTATCAACCACTCTATTAACTGAGTCCATGTAAATATGGATCGACTTGTAAGATTAAAGATAGGGCTTGGAACTGCTGCTTGTTTTGAAATTTGAACGATGGATTCGCTGACATAATCTACGGGTAATAAATCAATAGCTGCATTCCAAATTGGAGCAACTCCCATTTGTATACAGCCTTTAACAAGTCTGAGAAAATGGTCTGAAGCATAAGCGCTTATACCTGTTGAACTTTGGCCGCAAATTGTATTGGGCCTGAAGATTCGGACATCTAAGCCTTTTTCAAAAGCCTTTTTGAGTATCATCTCATTAACCCATTTTGTCTTTTGATAGCCTCCATAAAGGCCCTGAGTTTCTCCAGAAGGAAATTCTTCTTTGAGGTGTCCTTGATTGTCTTGATCAACGATAGATAGAAGAGAAGAAACGTAGACAAATGGTATGTTATGTTTAGAAGCAATTTCAAGCAGACTAGAAGTGCTCAAGACATTTGTTTTGCGAAGTTTGTTGTAATCGAATATGTGATGTACGTGAGCTCCGTTATGAATGATAGAATTGATATTACTTTTTATCATTTGAAGGTCTTCTTTAGACAATCCCAGATGAGGTTTTGAAAGATCTCCT
Organism: Chlamydiota bacterium; assembly: GCA_021772335.1. Taxonomy (GTDB): domain Bacteria; phylum Chlamydiota; class Chlamydiia; order Chlamydiales; family Rhabdochlamydiaceae; genus JAJFMD01. Next base: position 57,294 of record JAJFMD010000004.1, on the reverse strand, counting down.
AAGATCGGAATAATTCTTGGATTATCTGTAGTATTACCTAATCGAAATTTTTTCTGACTTTCTTCAATTCTTTGCCGAGCTTCCCGTTCGCTTTTGGCCCTTACAAGGCAGTAGATAAGATTTTCTGAATTTGAAAGAAGATCTGAGAGAATATGAGAGCCTAAAAATCCTGTAGCCCCTGTTAAAAGAGTTCTCCCACCTAGTGGTTTATCAGTAAGGTTAAATTGCAGGTGATCACAAATGCTGATGTCTTTGATATGCTCTTCTAATTCAGGATTTGTAGAGGTCTGTTGATTCTCAATACCATCTGATAAAGATTTGATTGTTGTGGAGTTGAAAAAAACATTAAGAGGAATATCTACATTAAATTTTTTTCGAACTAAAAGAGCCATTTTTGTCATGAGTAGAGAGTTTCCTCCTATCTCAAAAAAGTTGTCATCGATGCCTATTGTTTCTCGAGAAAGAACATCCTTCCAAATCTTAAAAAGTTTTTTTTCGGTCATGGTAGATGGAGGAGTAATATTTCGCTTTTTGGAACCTTGACTCTCAAATTGCTTTTTCAAAATTTTAAGGTCTACTTTTCCATTTGCAGTTAGAGGAAATTTCTCGAGTTGAAGAAAAGTTTCTGGAACCATATATTCGGGAAGTTTTGATCTCAGGAATTTTTGAAGAGTATGTACAAAGGCATTTGTCGGATAATTTGAAGTACTGATGTCTGTCATTTGCTCTACAGTGGTAGGACCAAAGAGGAAATAATGAATTGCTTTGCCGCCTTGACATACCTGATTTATTGATGAGATTCCTTTCGAATCTAGTCTGACAAGCGGACATCCACCAATGCGATGTTTGATGCCAAAATCCATAAGCTGTTGGCTGAAGTATCCTGCAAAAGTCAAAATGTGCTTGTGAAAGGCGTTATCAGACTCTTTTTGAACAAAGAAAATGCCGCCTGAAGCGCTTGTTAGTATTGAGTAGGTATCTTCAAGAGATGGGAGAACTTCAAATGGAGTGTGGTCTCCAGATTCCATAAGAGATTGAGAAGATAGATTGTAGTGATACCATCCCCCTTTGAAAGACTCAACTGCATCTTGTTTGATAAAGATATAAACTTCTGGATAGTGTACTTCTTGATTTGAAGAGGTTGTCAATTCCATTCTCAATAAAGAATTTCCCGAAAAATCTAACGTTGCAGAAATCTTTTGCCTTTCAAAAAATCTCAGAATAAAAGAGGTCATACATCCAGCTTCAATTTGGGAGAGATGGGTTGAATAGTGGCCGTACAGGGGTGCAATTGCTTCTTTTTTTTCTATGAAAGATAGAGATGAGGACTTATCGCTATATTCTTTTGAAACTTGAATAAGCTGATGGGCTTTTGGATGGTAATAATAGACCCCTTCAGGGATGAGGGAATCTTTTCCATTCGAAGAAAAGAAAACTTGTACAGGATAGAGACTTCCAGCGGAGGGATAGGGAAACTTGGGCAAAGCTGAGTCGACATCTAAAATAGCTATTGATTGGAAAAGAGTTGAGAGAAGATCGTTATCAAGGATTTGATTGTTTCCTTTAATTTGGGGAGAACGTAATGATTGATTAAGCCAGTTGAGTAGAGAATCTTTCTGAATTTTGGAGCCGTCAAAGTGACGGTGAGATTTCCGAAGAAACTTTGCCGGGGATTGATCACTTCTTTTTAGCTCAATGGAAACATCTTGAGAGGAAATTTGTTCAGTTCCTTTTTGCTCTAAAGTAAATTGTGAGCGCTGATTTTCATCAGTGATAATATTCTCTAACTTGTCCTGGGGACTAGAATCAGCAATGGGTATAATACAACCACAAAGTTGTTGATTGTAGCGATTTGATCCAATCGTTATGACGAGCGCTTGATCGATATCTGGATGATTTTTGAGTTTAGATGCAATTTCACCAAGTTCGATGCGATGACCGCGCACTTTGACTTGAGTGTCTTTGCGACCTAGAAATTCAATTCCAATTTTAGGTTTAAAGACTCCATAATCTCCTGTTTTATAAATTCTTCCCAAACGGGGATGCTCAATAAAAGCTGCTTGAGTTTTTTCCGAATCTTTCCAGTAACCTTTGGCAAGACCCTTTCCTCCGATATACAGCTCTCCAGGAACAAAATCCGGTTTATCACTTCCCTCTTTGTCGAGAACATAAAATGTTTGATTTGGAAGGGGGAATCCATAGGGTATGCTGTTAGAATAATTTTGTATTGGATCAATTTCATAATAAATTGACCAAATGGATGCTTCGGTCGCTCCTCCTAGGCTAATGATTCTTGCATTGGGAAAGAAGAGAGATATTTTTTTGGGAAGATCAAGAGGAATCCAATCCCCACTTAAGAGAATGATACGTAGCGTGTCTCTCAAAGAGTTAGTAACAGCTTCTGGAGCCTCATATAAATATTCAATGAACATTTGCATGAACATAGGAACTGTGTTCCAAATGGTGATCGTATGCTTAATGATCAAGTCTGCCCAATATGAGGGGTCTTTAATTTTTGATTCATCAGGGATTACAAGTGATCCGCCTGCCGAGAGCAATCCAAAGATATCATAAACTGATAAATCAAAGTTAAGATTTGAAAGCGCCAAAACTTTGTCTTGGGAGGTAACCTTGAACTGATCGTTGATAGCAAAAATCGTATTCATTGCAGCTTGGTGGTCAATCATTACACCTTTTGGTGTTCCTGTCGATCCGGATGTAAAAATGACATAAGCTAAATCTGATATGTTGTAATCTTGAGATGCGGAAGAAAGAGTGGGAGAAGTTATTTTATCAATTGTTAAAACAGAACACCCATTATCGTTAATATATGACATAGATAAAAGGCTGTTTTGTAGATGGTTTTGAGTAATAGCAATAGAAGTGTTTCCTAGGTCAAGGAGTTGTTCAATTCTTTCTTTAGGAAGATTTGCATCAATAGGAAGATATGCGCCGCCAGCTTTTTGAATTGCGATTGTTGCAACAACTTGCTCCCAACCCTTATTCATCACGATAGCAACTAATGAGTTCTTACAAAGTCCGAGGCTGTGAAGTTGAGAGGCTAACTTATCTGTTAAAGTTTTGAGGCTTTCGTAAGAAAGTTGGAGATCCTGGTCAATAATAGCAGGTGTTCTTTTCAATGAGCTATCAAAAGCATCAATTTTCGAAAACATCAGGCAGTCTGGGTAGGTTTTTTCTGTAGCGTTATAGGCTTCTTTTACTATGATTTGCTTTTCGGAAATGGAGGAGAGGGTTGAAACTTCCCATGCTGACTCAGTGTGACACAATGTATTAAAAAGCTGAATATAGCTTGTATGCATACTCTCGATAAATCCAGGTTCAAAGAGTTCAGTAACATAGTCCCATTCAATAATGAGATCGCCACTCACTTCATAGGCTTTAAAGTCTAGCCAAACCTGGGGTGTTTGCGTGATGCTAAAGATCTCTTGTCCGAAAAACTTTTCTAAGTCCACATTTTGCTGATCATCTAACCCCAAAACAGATGTTAATACGACAGGGAATTCCCTAGAGCCGTTTCCTTGCGAGGCCTTAGCTAGCTCTCTGATGAATTCTATTCCTCCAAAAAGGTGATGATCTAAATCTCCCCACAGTTGGGATTGCATTTTTTTTGCCCGGCTCTCAAATGTTGATTGAAACTCTCTATCGATTTCTAAAAGTGTCAAAGATGTAAAATCCCCAACAATATCATTGATCTGATCATGAAGAGGAGGGCGATCGAACAATGTTAAATTAATAGAGAATTGAGAGGAGTTACTATACAAGTAGAGGATTTCAGAAAATAAAAAAGCTAAGAAACCTGTTGGTGACATCATTTTCTTTTGAATGAGCGCTTGCGCTTTTTCCCACTCAATTTTTGGAATGCGTTTAATACATCGAGAGAAATGTTGGTTTTTGATTTGATCGGGTTGTTTGACAATAGGAAGATCAGGAGCTCCTGGGAATGACTCAAGACGAGAGAGCCAATAGTTTTTGTCTTCAATGTATTGAGGATGTTGTTTAAAGGTTTCAGCAGAGAGGACATAATCTCTAAAAGAGAGTTCGAGGGGTAAGAGCTTTATTTCAGGATTCTTGTATAATTGGATCCATTCATTAAATAGAATATCGACCGACCATCCATCCATAATCAAAGCGTCAAAACTTAAATATAGGCGGATGGCATGAGGTGTTCTTATAGCTCGAATGGCGAAAAGAGGCCACACATCTGAAGGAAAGATTTCATGAGAATACTTTGCTCGGTATTCACTTTGGGTAGATTCAATTTTTTCAGGAGATGCTGTAGTTAAATCGAGACAGTCAATCTTGTAATAGGAGGGGGGTGCTAGGATACACTGGGATCCATCTTCTCTAAAGACAATTCTCAATGCGTCATGACGATTGATGAGTTGGTTCCATGCTTGTTCTAATTGATAAAGATTTAAGTCGCTACATTCGTATTCTGCATAGACGTGGACACTGACATCTCCAAGAGAAAAAATACCTTTTCTTCCTAGCCAATAGGCTTGCTGAATTTCTGTCATGGGGAAAGGTTCATTTCTCTTTTCTAAATCAGGAACGATTTGGGGAAGAGAAACATGAGACTCATTGGGAGCTTGGAGTTTTTTCTCATTGATCGACTGAGCTAGCTGAGAGATGGTTGGATTTTGATATATTGTTTGGATAGGTATTTTTATCCCAAAATCTTTTAGGATTCTTCCCATTAATTGTGTAGCCATAAGTGAATGGCCTCCTATCTGGAAAAAATTGTCTCTAACATCAATTTCGCGTCTTTTGAGGATATCTTCCCAGATCGTATGTAGAGAAATTTCAATTGGTCCCCGAGCTTTTTGCAGTTTTTTATCAATTTGTTGCTTTGTATTCGTATTGATTTTTTTGAGTTGATTCTTGTCAACTTTGCCACTAGGAAGCAAAGGAAAGGTATCGATGACAAAAATATTTTGTCGAAGAGGAATCATGTACGACGGTACATTGTCTTCGAGATAAGAAATTAAACTGTCTAAATTTACTTTATCTTTAAAGGAAACATAACATGTAAGATGTTGCCTATTTTCCTTGCCATTTTGAATGACTACTGCTTGTGATAATTCTGGAAATTGGTTAATAGCAAATTCAACTTCTCCAATTTCCAATCTCCTGCCGTTAATTTTCACTTGAGTATCTATCCTTCCGTAGTGTTGGAGGACACGATGTTCAGAATAAGAAACCAGATCTCCTGTCTTATACATTCTCTGAGATTGTGAAAATGGAGAAGGTATAAAGGTTTCAGCAGTGAGAGCAGGCTGATAAAGGTAGCCTCTAGCAAGGCCTATCCCTTCGATATAAAGTTCACCTTTCATATTAGGTAAAGTGTTGCAGAGGAATTTGTCTAAAACAAATCCCTTCAAATTTCCAATGATTTCCCCTATAGGAATTGTCAAATCAAGCGTTTGAAAATCGGGAGGGATAAGAAAGTGAGTGACATCATCAGAACACTCTGTAGGTCCATAGACATTAGCTAACTGCAATGTTGGATAGAGATTTTTCCATGAGGAAAAGAGGTGTGAGTAAAAGGGTTCACCGTTAAGTATCAGGCATCTTAAATGAGGAAGAGACGGTGCACTTTTTTCTTGTGTAAGTTCTTTAATCAGGATGGACATGTGAGATGGAACGGTTTCGTAGATACTGCACATAAATTGATTAAGAGACTGAACAAGAGGCCAAACGCTCCATGCATCTTCATCTGGAATAATAACTACTTTTCCTCCTACCATAAGCGGAGCTAAAAATTGCCACACAGAGACATCAAATGTTTGAGAAGATGTTTGAGCGATGATATCGCAATGGGTTAAATTAAAGTCTTTAACCTTTGCTATCAAATGATTCACCATGCCTCGATGTTCGATGGCGACCCCTTTGGGTTTTCCTGTGGATCCTGAGGTGAAAATCGTATAGGCAATGTTACAAGGATCTAGTGGATATTCAAATTGTATTTCAGGAATTTCATTTTGCAACAGAGCTGAGATAACGAATTGAGAGGAGTTGATCCATGAATGTTTTTGTTTTGTCAGAACAACTTTGGCTCGGCTTTCTTGAAGCAGATTCAAGATGCGTTGTCGAGGGGCACTTAAATCTAAGGGGATATATGCAGCTCCAATTTTAAACGCTGCTAACATTCCTATTAAAAATTCCAAACTTCTTTCGAAGTAAAAAGCTATGCAGTCATCTTCTCGTATTCCTTCGAAGAGCAAATGACGAGCTACATGAGAGCTCATCATATCGAGTGTTTCATAGGATAATTGAGAGTGATTCAAACAAGCTGCAATTTTGTTTGGAGTTTTTTGAACATGCTCGCGGAAGTAGTCTAAAAACAACTTGTCTTTATGATCAATTTTGGAGTCGGGTTGTGCGCCTGCTAGTTTTTGGTTAGATATTAAAGGAAGATTCATAATTAGCTGATCAGAATTTTCGATAACTGACAAGGAAAGAGACTTAAACGCTTCAGAAAATGTTTGTATGTCTGCATTGGAGAAATAGGAATAATCAAATTCAAAATGACATTGAAAGTTATCGCCTTTATCAATAATTTCTAATGAAAGAGGAAATTTAGAATCAGAAGAAACAATAGGAAGTATTTCGAATTCAATTCCTAGAAAGTCTGTTTTTAAAATGTGATCTTGGTGAAGATCGAAAAAGGTCTGAATAAATTCCGTAGAAGACGAAGAGTAATTTAACTGGTTTAAAATTTCTTCTAGAGGAAAATATTGATTTTGTATGGCATTGAGACACGTTTCCTTCATTTCATCAAGGAATTGTGAGAAGCTCTTTTGTGGAGATAAAATTCCCTTAATAGGAAGGGTATTAATGAAGGGACCACAGATGTTTTGAAGGGATGTATCCATTCTCCCTTCAGAAGAGGAACCCACTATGACTTCTTTAACATTGCAAATTTTAGAAAGAAAAATCTGGTAGATTGACATGAAAAGGATATAAGGAGTAATTCTTTGCTTTGAGCAAAAATTCTTAATAATTTGTGAGTTCTTAGCTTCAAATGAGAAACTAAAAGCTGCACCATTTTGAGTTAAATTTTTCTTTAGAGATGCTTTTTTTTGGAAAGTTAAAAGGGAGCTTTCATTCTTCAGGTGATTTAGCCAGTAGTTTTTTGCAGATTGAAACCTTTTTTGTAAGAGTTGGTCTTGTTGCCAGCATGCAAAGTCTTTAAATTGTATCTCAAGCGGGGGCAATTGTTTCTTCAGGTAAAGATTGATTATGTCTTTCAAAAGAATGGACATAGATTTTCCATCAGCAACGATATGTGGAAGATCGATCAACAAATAGTTTTCTGTAGTATCTACTTGAAATAATTGAGCGCGGATAAGAGGGGGGTAAGATAGGTCGAAAACTTGCACAAATTGATTAAAGGCCTCGGAGAGAGTTTCGTGCGGGTTTTTACAAGTAGTAAGAGAGAAATCTATATGTTCATGGACTCTTTGGATGACTTCTCCATCAACTTCTTCAAAAGAAGTTCTAAGAATAACATGGCGAGCAACGAGATCTTGAAAAGACTTCTGTAAGAGCTCAGGATTGATGATTCCTGAAATTTTAATTTTTGCAGAAAGATTATATGCCGTCGAGTTTTCTGAAAAGTGATGGTTAAAATAAAGACGTTTTTGGGTAGAAGAAAGAGGATAAAACTCTTGATTATGAACTGTAATCAAAGGCTTTTTATCTTCTTTATCTGAAAGAGACTGGGAGGCCTTTTTTTGCAGGGCTTCTCTTAACTGTTTAATTGTCAGGTCATTTGTCATATTAGCTCAAGGATTTTTTCTGCCTCAACCGGATTGAGGTCATTGGCATGATTCAATATTGTTTGATATACAAACTCAGTGAAGTCTTTTAACGAAGCATATTCAAAAAGATCTTTAATTTTTATTTCCACAAAGCAAAGAGATCGAATGTCCTCGATCAATTCAAGAGCAAGTAGAGAGTCTCCCCCTAATGTAAAAAATGTCGCATCATCTGAGATTTCAGTAATCTTCAAAACCCGCATCCAGATTTTTTTGATCTCTTCATCTAAAGTTCCCTGCACAGGTTCTTCTGGTGCAGTCTTTGATTGATTTACTGGCTCTGGATGAAGAAAAAACTCTGTATCAGAAAAAGGATAGCTTGGAAGAGGAACTCTTTGTCTTTTTTCATTAAGGTAGAGCTCTGGCCAAATATCAAATTCGTGATTCACCCATTTCTGGCTTAGATAAAAATCGGGGTCCTCTTGATAAGACTCTAAGTCCTCTTTGTCGTTTTGTAAAAACGATTTCAATTTTCTTTTCAGTTCATCAACTGAAGAACAGAAAAATACGGTTTTTTCAGGCAAAGATTTTCGGCCAACTTGAAGCGTAAAAGCAATATCAGCGATGTCATGCTTCGTAGTTTCGATAAACTCTATGTATTTAATAATGAGCTCACGAAGTTTACTCTCATTTTTTGCAGATAGGGGTATGACATGATAATGTTTTTGAGATTTTTGCTTTTGAACAAGTGGAGGCTCTTCAATAATCACATGTGCATTGGTCCCGCCAATGCCAAAAGAGCTTATTCCAGCAATACGAGGTGTATTTTCAGTTTTCCAATCCATGGGGGAAGAAGGGAAGAAAAAGGGTGTCGAAGCAATTTCTAATTTTGGATTGGGTTTTGAAAAGTGGACTAATGGGGGGAGTGTTTTATTTTGAAGACATAAAACAGTTTTTATAAATCCTGCAAGTCCAGAAGCAGCATCTAAATGGCCAATATTTGCTTTTACTGATCCAAGAGCACATGTAATGTTAGTCGGTCTACTTCTTTCAAAAGCTTTTCTAAGAGCTGCAATTTCTATAGAGTCGCCTAATTGTGTTGCCGTACCATGTGTTTCAATATAGGAAATATCTTCAGGGGAGACTTCCGCGCTCATGTGTGCCGCTGCAATCACATTGGCTTGACCTTCAACGCTAGGAGCAGTGTATCCAACCTTATGTGAGCCATCATTATTGATTGCTGATCCCCGTATGACGCCCGAGATAGTGTCGTGATCTTTTATTGCTTCATCAAAGCGTTTCAAAACAACAACACAAGCGCCATTGCCACTCACAGTGCCAGATGAATTGATATCGAATGGACGACATTTGCCATCTTTTGATCCGATGCCTTCTTCGATGAAATGATATCCTTTATAAAGAGGAAAAGTAATTGAGGCGGCAGCAACTAACGCAATATCGGATTCAAAATTTAAAAGACTCTGACATGCATTATGAAGAGCAACAAGAGAAGATGAACATGCTGTTTGGACAGTTTGGCTGGGACCTTTTAAGTTTAATTTGTATGAGATTCGAGTTGCTATAAAATCCTTATCATTCCCTATTACTCCTAACATCTCATCAGAAGAGTGGGAAGAAGCTTGTTGAACGTGAGAAAGTACATTGAAGTAAAAATATGAACTAATTGAGCTGCATGCAAAAACGCTTATTAACCCTTCGTAGGCATCGGGATTATAACCGGCATTCTCTAATGCAGCCCATGAATGGTGTAACAATTTTCTTTGTTGGGGGTCCATGAAAGCAGCTTCTCTAGGAGTATATTCAAATAAATCGGCATCGAATTCTGTGCTTTTATCGAGAAATCCTTTGAAAGGAATATAACTGGATTTTTGTCTTGCTTGTTCAGTCCAAGGCTCTATTTTATGCTCATCTAGAGGGATCTCTTTAACTAAGTTTTGCCCTTCACGCAGATTCTCCCAATAGAGATCAATATTTTCTGAACCTGGAAATTCTCCCGACATTCCTATGACAGCAATTTGATCGGAAGGATCTTTAGCTTGATACATGTGTATATTCCTTGTTCAATACTGTTCCTAGGTTCATTTTCAAAGCATCGGTATAAAATGCTTTAGCAAGGGAAATGTCGAATACACTCATGCCCATGGGATTGAAATGTAAAAAACTAGATTTTGAAAGTTCCTTTAAGTCTAATTTTTTCGAAATAATTTCAGTAAGAGAATAGGTTTGTTCCTTTTGCAGGTCACGCTGTAAATGAGAGCGATAGACGTCAGTATTTTCTCTGCAAACCTCATCCCAATCGTCGACGACAATATGCTTCGATAACATAAGAATATCTGAAGTATAATCTCGCAACGAAATATTTAATTGGAGCGACCCCATAGGAGGGGGAATATTGATGTATGGTGAAGAGGAAGTTGTGCAAGCAATAAAAATATCGCTATCTTGATAGGCTTCTTGCCAAGATTCAACAAGTTGCACATGTTCTCCATTAATTGGGTTTTCAATGTCTTTTGGGTTGAGCATGTGATCATAAATCATACATGACAACATTTGATTGCCTAAAATTTCCTTGAGCATCTCGAAATGCAACTTGCCAATAACTCCAAAACCACAGATACCAACTTTGCATTTTTTATTTGGATAAAGAGATAAATATTTTTGAAGCATCAAACCAGAGACAGCAGCAGTTCTAATTCCGCTTAGAAGTCTAGAGTTTAATATGGCAATGGGCTCTCCAGTGTCTGCTGAATTCAAGATAGTTATTGAGTGAGCTCTTGGAATATTTGATTTTAAATTATCTGGAAAACTTGAAACCCATTTAATACCAGAAATGTCGAAAGAGCCTCCCACATAAGAGGGCATAGCAATGATGCGATTTGAGGGATTTTTAAAACGAAGGTATGGCTTGATAGGTTGGGAGTACTCACCCGAAGAAATAAGGGCGGTAGTTTCTTGGATAATAGCTATGGAAGTAGCCCATGCAGGTTTAAGTTGAGCGATATCTGTTTCTGATAGGTACAACATTTCTATTGTCTCCAAAATTGATAAAATGAAGCTAAAAATTTATTAATTTGCTGCCAAAACGAGTAACTTCATACCTAAGTTGCCACTAAAAATTCAAGAAAGATATAAAAATGCATTTTTTAGCGTTGGCATTAATCCGTTAAGGAAGAGAGTTAACTCTTCTGCTAAAAAGCTTTCTAAATCTTCTTGTGATTTTTCCTGCAGTAAGTATTTCCTCCTTTTTGAGAGTGATCGTTTTTTAGTTGATTTAGTTTTTTGAGCTAATGAAAAAATTTGACAAAAGAGCGATTTTTAAAATTGCTTACTAGAGAAAAAACTTGCTGGTCGTATACCGGAAGATTTACTGGTAGCTTGAATTAATGTAAAATCATAGCTATAATCAAATAATTCGTTGTGATTCAGTGTTTTAAAGGAAAATTAGCAATGGCTTTAACAGGGGCTCTGCCTTTTACGCTCTCAATTAATTTCACTACCGCATGTTATAGCTCGAGCAATCCAGTGACATCGACTTTTGATGCACTCATCGACCCTCCGCAAATTTGCTATGAGGCTTTTTTTCGGCAAGCTTATCCAAAGAGTTTATTAAAGGGCTATCTTCGTCAACTTTCTCTTCTCTCTCAAGATCCAGTCTATAGCAAGAGAATGCAACAGGCTCTACGCAAACCCGGCAATCCTTTGTATCGTCTTTTTTTTGATTCTGGAACGCTAAAAGAACGGTGTGATGAATACACTAGTCTCGGCAAAGTTGTCTCTTTATTAAGTAAATTTATGCAAACAGGCAGTGACAAATATGCTTTAAACAACCTTGACCCAATGATCATTAAAGAAGCTTCTCTAGAAGCTAATGAATTGCTCAGCCAATCTGTTGCTAAAACAAAAGATGCGACTCTTCCCTTTTTCTCAAGATTAGGGGAGTTGATTCAATCTGATCTTGATCCTCCTGCCTTTTTCCAAAGATTGTGGAGCCTCTTGCCTGGACCTACACTAGTTTCTGGAAGGCCTATTCCTCATTCTCATGAAATAGATCAAAAGCCATTCGTTCATAATCCTCCATTAAACATAAAATATGATAGGGACACATCTTTTATGTTTTATCTTTCAAAGGATACTTTTAGGGATTCTTATAACGGATCTTTAACTCATTTTGCTAAACTTGCAAATGGAGATTCCTTGCCAAATTGGATGAATTTTTTTGATGATCATACTGGGCAATATTTTGAAGGAAAAACTCCCAAAGAATATGAAGTTTATTACATTTCTGTTGAAGCTGCAAATTTAAAGAATTTGTCAAATTCTGCTGTGTTCAAATTCAGGGTAAAACCTACTGGCCCTTTTAAAGGAAAGGTTTATTCCATAGCTATTGCCACAGGGACAGCGGCCTGTGCTTATTTAGTTCTTCTCAAGTTAGGTTCGTTATTATCGGAGTGTTATCATAGGTTGAATCGCATTTTTAGAGTGCCTAATCCTTTTAGAAATATTGATATAAATCATTTGCATAGACTTTTTGCTACACGCAGGATTTTGCGTTAGTTTTAGAAGTCACCCCGATTTGACAAGTTTATTTGCTTCTCATCAAGGATCAATTAATTAGTCAGAAAATTGCTTTTGGTTTTTATCACAATGCACGTGTAATAAAACGAATTGACTAGGTGTTAAACGGCTTTACACGAGTTACAATCGTTTGGATTTTACTTCATAGTTTGCACCAAGAGGATTTGTAACGAGTAAAAAATGAGTTAATTGCATGGCGGAAGATTTATGAGTAAATCGGTTTGAACTCATATTTGTGAACCTGAATTTTCTTTTGATTTAATTCTATTCCATGATATCAATGCGCTTTTCTGGGGATTGTCAGCAATGAAAAATGGTTTTTCATCAGTATTTGTCGTAGTAACTCAACTACTATTGTGTACTCTTTTCTATGCAGATGAAGTGCAAGAAAAATCGATTGCGGCTAAGATTGGTGCTACAACATTGATCTTTTACAGGGATGGTTCCCCTAATAATTCCTCTACCCAGTTTGTCGATTCTATTAATGATAGTTTTTTTGTAGTCATGGGACAACCTCATCCTAATTTAACAAAGATGAGAAATATTCGACTTATCAGTTCTGGATCTCTAGATATTTCTGATGACAGTATCCAAACATTGAATGACTTTTTTAGCTACTCGAATAACCTGGCAAGGGAATGTTCTAACCTAGAGCTACAAGTTCAGTATTGTCAACATGAGTGTGTTTTAAATCAGGATACTCACGGATTTTTTACTAACAAAAACGACTTGTCATCCTCGTTTGGTAGGGGGGTGAAAGACAACAAATTACAATTTGAAAATATCTTTCTTTATGATTGGCAACTTGCTAATGCAACCGTTGGTGGATGTATTTTTCATGATCGGAGTAGTAACCATCGATTTGTTGTTCTATTGAATCCTCATGAGAACATTGGGATTTTAAAATTAAACAGTGTGACATCGACTACTGACTTAGAACTGCTGCCGTGGACATTTTTTGCACCGATTGATCTTTACGGTCCCAAAGCAGTCGGGAGTTGGAAAGGTAAATATATGGCAAATATATCAAGGGGATTTGCTCAAGAGTCAGAAAATTTCATTAGTTCAACTGATGAGCATATTGACGTTAACTCAATATTTTCAGAGAACGACATTCACGAGAAATATTTTAGAGGAATGGTTGTTTGCAAGGAGAAAATGCCCGAAGACCTCTCTCGCGATGAGGGTTCTTTAATGGTGATTGATAATATGTCAGTGATTGATTTGGATCTTAGTTGTAGAGTGTTGAGATCCAAAAAGATACAGGAATTATTAAAAATTGAGCAGCCACTAACTCAGGTGATTAAAATTATTAAAAGAGACGATGGGTTCAGCGCTCTTGAATCTGTTTTACCAGAATTATCTAAAGACGCAAAGGTTGCCATTTTAAACACAGCTCAATTGCCATCGAATTATTCTCCTTATCATCTTTGCGAAAATTTAGGAAAAAATCAGATAGGGATGTTCCAGTTATATTGCCTAGAAAAACAAACGGTTTTGGCAGTCTCACCAGAACATTTGAGGCATCTTTATCTAACTCCAACGAATGAAGTCTTCTTTAGAAGCCTTGATTTCCAAAAATTCCCAGAAAGTTCTTTAAATGAAAGGTTCCATACAGAAATTGAAATTTTCATCTACGAGTGAGGATTAAAATGCGAAAATATTTTTTCATGGCGCAATGTTTTTGGATTCTATCGTTGTCTGCTAATGAAAGCCCCCTGCCGGGTCGCTTAGGGAATAATGATCTTTTTACTGCGCGATTTGGTGATTCCAGAATGTTTTTTTACATGACTCCAGAAAAATATGAGATGGCAAAGAGCTTTATCGAAGTTGTTAATTCAAAAATGTTACATGCTGTTACTCTAGCGGAATTAGGATGTACAGTCAGCGAAATATCACCTGTAGCTACAACAGATCCTGATCCTCTTGGGCATACAAAATTCGGGGAACCTATTTTCCTCGATAATATTGGGACACATTTATTTCGAGAACACTCACGAAATGTAAAAAATATTGCGGAACACGCTCTTGGAATCAAGATATCAGCTCTTTCTCAAGAAATGAGTTTGATCATGAATTATGACGCTAATAAATTTCATCAAGATCAGTGTCCTGTTCAATATGAATACCTTAACAATCATGCTCATCCCATTCCTAGATATACGATATATCAGGATCTCACATTGATTAATTGGGAAATGGGAAAAGGAACATTTTCTGGAACAATTTTAGAAGATGCTGATTCAGAAGATAGCTTTATTCTCTGTTTTTTTGATGATGAAATTGTATGTAATGTTTATACGGAACCAGCAATCTATCTAGGGCCAAATGTTGCTCCAGCATATCCAGGGGCTGAAACTTTGGCACCTCATTCTCCTATACCACCTATTGATAGATTTGCAAGTATGAGTGTTGGATCAGGGAAAGGAAAACGGGTCAGTGTTGCTGTTAGGGGATTGGTTCGAACCGAAGAGATTGATGATTTAGAGGAAAGGTCAGTAAAACTTCCAGTAATGCGTCCAGCTGTGAAGGATAGGTCCTTGAATGTCAAAGATTATGTCTATCGCAACGAGCTGCTTCTAAGACATTTTAATCAATTCGAAATGCCTTTTGTTCCTATGACAAGAGTGATCAAGTTAAGGGATCAAGATCAGGTGGAAATTTATGCATCACGAGAAAATGAGTTTCAAGAAGTTGTGGAGTTTATCTCAAAAAGCTTTGGATGCGAAACGAGTTTAGAAGAGATTGAAGTGCGACATTTAATCAAAAGAGGTCATGGGTTTAGTTGCGTAAGTCAAGAAGATTTGGAGCTTGAAGGGGAATATGATTTTTATGTCTTGAATAGATCCTGCATTCCAGAGAATTATCGACATTATCCCCTGGGAGAAGATTCGACAACAAATGGATTCCCTTGGATTCAACTCATGCATTTTCCTCATAATCGAGTGATGAAAATTCCATCAAGACAATTTGGATTTCTTGTGCTGACCCCGATCGATGAGATTATGTTTAGAGATGGAATCTTTGATATTGAATCCTCAAATCCGAATGATGTGTTTGAGAAATTTTACACCTTGCTTCATATTATTGCTGTTCCAAGAAATGAAAATTGAGAGAATTCTAAATGACTAATGATGTAGAGATCGACATTGAATATTTAGTTGTGACCAATGATGAAGAGCAGTATTCAATATGGCCGTGCCTAAAATCTGTTCCGGCTGGCTGGAACTTTGAAGGTTACTCTGGACCAAAGCAAGAATGTCTTTCTTATATTGAGTCTGTATGGAAAGATATGAGACCTTTGAGTTTGCGAAAAAAAATGAGAGAACGTGAGCAGCTTTTTGATCAGCTTATTAAAGAAGCCGAAAAAAAACCTGCGAAAAAGTTGGGGCCGAGTTCTTTGGTTCAATTTCTCACAAAGCAAATGCACAATTTTACTCTGCATGCAAACGAGAAGAATGAAGCAAATTTTAGAAGTGCTCTAAAGCAGGGCCTTTTTCACATTATTATTCAAAATAAAGAACATGAGATATGCCTTAGAGTGGATTTCGAGATAGTAAGAAAGGATGAGTTAGATAATGATTTCAAACAAATTTCTTTTAAAGGGCTTCTTGAGGTCGATTTTGTTCCTTTGTTATGTATAGGAACGATCGATCAAGACACAAAAAAAGGTTGCTGCGAATTTAATTTAAATTGAGGAAGGTATTATGAGCGCTACTCTTGAATCATCTGTAAAAACTGAAACACAATCAGCGGTATGCTCATATAATGAATGGGATACCTTAGAAGAAGTCATTGTTGGTGTAGTAGAAGGCTCTCGAATACCTGAGTATGACCATAGTGTTAAGGCTTCAGCTCCTACACATCAAGCTCAATTTTTTCAAACACAGGCGGGTCAATCCTTCCCTGAAGAGATTATTGAGAAAGCATCTGAGGAACTGAATGCTTTTGTCAAAATATTAGAACAGTCAGGTGTTAAGGTATCTAGGCCTGATAGTATTGATCATTCAAAATCCTACTCAACACCACACTGGAATTGCAAAAATGGAATGTATCAAGCAATGCCAAGGGATTTGTTATTAGTTATTGGGAATGAGATTATTGAATCGCCTCTTGCTTGGAGAAGTCGTCATTATGAAATCAACGCCTACCGATCTATTTTAAAGGACCTCTTTAACAGAGGTGGTAGATGGGAGTCTGCGCCAAGACCTGAACTTCCAGATGGTTTTTATGAGAATGGCTATACAGAGACTAATTTTGGAGTTGAACCTGAATTTGCAATTAATGAGTATGAACCAACATTTGATGCTGCAGATTTTATTCGCTGTGGAAGAGACATTTTTGCTCAGCAAAGTAATGTGACAAATGAAGCTGGAATCAGGTGGTTAGAGCGTCATATAGGTCCTAAATTTAGGATTCACCGATTAAAGTTTGAAGATACTCATCCTATGCACATAGATGCTTCTTTGATGCCTTTAGCTCCAGGACAACTTTTAGTCAATCCTCTCCGAGTTAAAGAAATACCAGAAATGTTTAAGAACTGGAATATTATGTATGCTCCACCATCAACTCTACCAGAAAGCCATCCGTTATATATGACTAGCTCATGGATTAGTATGAATGTTTTCATGATGGACCAAAAACATGTAGTAGTTGAGAAGCATGAAATCCCCACAATTCAACTTCTGGAACGAAATGGCTTTGAAGTAATTGCCTGCGAATTTAGGAACTTTTACTCCTTTGGAGGAGGATTTCATTGTGCGACATGCGATGTTAGAAGAAATGGAAGTTTGCAATCCTACTTCCCAGGTTGATTTTAAATTACAGCCTGTTTCCAATTTGGAGGATCCTAATTTTTTTCTCTATGAACAAAAGTTTGAAGAAGAAAGTAATATTGGGTTGCTATGTTCTATATCAGCTGGAAACTTTGGTTTAATTTATGAGCATGAAGAAACTTTTTCCTATCGTATTGGAGCTTTATATCAAGATTTAAAACTTCAAAAAGCACAGATCAACCCAATTCTTCTATTAACAGAGGACATTGCTTTTAAGAGAAAAATTGGAGAGCTAAAAAGTGTTGCTGCGCCTAAAAAAAATGTCTGTGATCAAAAAGGCAATATACACAGTGTATGGGCTATTGAGAACCGTGAAAAGGTCATTGCATTACAAGGGCCTATGACAATTGCAGATGGACATCATAGATATGCTGCAATTCAAAAACTT
This sequence comes from Chlamydiota bacterium, assembly GCA_021772335.1. GTDB lineage: Bacteria > Chlamydiota > Chlamydiia > Chlamydiales > Rhabdochlamydiaceae > JAJFMD01. Next base: position 39,694 of record JAJFMD010000004.1, on the reverse strand, counting down.
GTTGAGGATACGCAGTTTCAAAACTCGGTATCACTTTTTGCAGCAGTTTTTTATAGAGACGATGTAAAGCTTAGTAGAAATGCATTTATTGTAAATGTTGTTCTTGATGAACATATACTTTTAGCTCGACTTAATACGATTGCAAAACTCAATGAGATAGATGGTTTTTGTCATTCGTCTAACATTTTAGTCTGTATTTATGGAATTTGGTATGAGATGGTTTTCAAAAAAGAACTTTTGGCCAAGATGCCCAAAGATTACCTCGCTATTGAGATATTTAGTGAAATAGTTTTGAACAATATTTTTCAAATTTGCTGTCATTCCTATCATCCAAAGATCCAAATGATTTCTGATAGAGTTCATCCCATTGAAAGTCAGATTACTCATAAGGAGAGATGCGTTTTTATTTTTCCTCAAGAAGATCCAGCAAATATATGCAATTTCTCGAGAACAGGTCGCCTTTTGGCTCCGAACTCTACCTTTTTCCGGCAAAAATTCATCAACAACATTATTTCACATCAAATATTTTCCGAATGATCATCAATAAACTCTCTGAAATTTCTTGCCCTCCGATTTTCTTTCATTTAGAAGATTTTATTTTACAATCTAATCTTTATATCAAATTAGAGGGATTAAATATTGCTGGTTCAATTAAATTGACGACAGCCAGAGCCCTTGTAAAAGGAGTTATAGAATCAGATGCTTTCTCAAGCCAAACAAAAATCATTGAGTCTTCATCTGGAAATCTTGGAGTTGCATTGAGCATTGTCTGTAAGGAGAATCAAATTCCATTCATCTGTGTGACTGATCCAAATATTTCTATTAAAAACAAAGAGCTTCTTGAATTTTATGATGCAGATGTGATCAGTGTAAATTCCTTGGATGAGAGAGGAGGATATTTGGGAACAAGACTTGCAGTGATACATCAAAAATTGAAGTGTGATCCTAATTACATATGGACAAACCAATATGCTAATCCTCTTAATCCAGCGGCCCATTATGCAAAAACTGCTCCAGAAATTTTAGAGCATATTCCGCAAGTTGACTATTTGTTCATTGGAGCAGGGACTACTGGGACGTTGATGGGTTGTGCTCGCTATTTTAAAGAGAATTCTCCTAAAACACGTATCATTGCAGTAGATGCTGTAGGCTCTGTGACATTTAGTAATACTCCAAAAAAACGACATATCCCTGGTTTAGGCACGAGTGTGTGTCCTCCAATTGCAAAAACTGATGATATTGATCAAATCATTTTCATTGAAGAGATAGAAACAGTAGAAATGTGTCACTATTTTTATAAAAAATTTGGACTTTCTCTTGGAGGGTCATCAGGAACGGTTTTGAGTGCAGTGTCTAAATATGCACAAAATATTATTCCAGATTCGACAGTTGTAGCTCTTTCTGCTGACTTTGGAGAAAAGTATATCGATACTGTCTATAACAGGGAATGGGTTGAAAGAACATATGAGTATGAGAATGTTGCGGCAAAGAAAACTTGAAGATGGCGAAATTCAGGTGTTTTATGCCGCTGTAATGGATTGGTATTCTAAATATCAAAGCTTTGAGAAGATTTTATCTCTGAGAGAGAAATTAAAGGCATCAAGATTCCATTCGGATATTGATCGTGTAAGATATGTTTTATCGAGGGGGCTTTTAAAGAGCATTATCTCAGAATATTTAGAGATAGCCATATCAGATGTTATCATTCATCAAAAAGATAGAGGAAAACCCCATTTAACAGAACAAAGTAATAAACGCCTTTATTTTAATCTTTCTCACTCAGATGATCAAATTGCCTTAGTTTTTTCTCGCAGTACTCAGGTAGGTATTGATCTTGAGAAAATTAGACCAATGCCAAATTTTGTATCGATTGTTCGTCAATTCTTCTCTAAAGAGGAGTTGCAATTTATTACAACGCAAAAGGGGAAGGCAACTCAACTAGAGGCATTTTACCATTGTTGGACGAGAAGAGAGTCCTTTTTAAAAGCTATTGGAATAGGTATTTTCGATCTAGAAATGTGGCAGGATACTTCTTTTCTTAATTATTCAATTTTTTATCCTCAAAGCAAGAGTTCTTGGGCTATACACGATCTTTCGGTTGGGGATATGATAAGTTGTGCGCTTTCTTATGAGATTTTAAATGAACAAATTGTGATTAGAGAGACAATTCGGTGTTGAGATTTCTTCTTTTGTATTGCACGATGTTCTCAATGGTATACGGTTTTGCTGCTCCCCAGGAACTTTGTAAAAAATATGATCTTCCAGGTGCTACTATTGCTCATATTGATGAGGGACAAATAAGATATATTTGTATTGGGAATGCCAACGAAAATAAGAAAGTAAATCCCGAGACATTATTTCAACTTGCATCTGTATCAAAAACCTTTTTTTCAGTCGCTATGCTGAGGTGGTCATTAGCTAATAATGTTTCGCTCGATGCGCCAATCAGTTCATTAGATATTGATGACATGATGTGGGGTATGGATAAGAATTGGGGACAAATTACGATAAGAGAACTTTTGTCGCATAGCTCTGGGCTAAATGAAACGTACTATCCGGGGTATCTTAATAACAATCACCCTTCACTTTTTGAATCATTGCAAGGGATAAGTTTCAACCATACTCAATTAAAATATTCACAAGAGCGAAGAGGAGAATTCAACTATTCTGGAGGAGGATACTCTTTGTTGCAATTCGTCATCGAAAGAGCATTGGGAATCGGTTATGAAAAATTTATGAGAGTTTCCCTTTTAGATGCGTGGGAGCTTAATCATTGCTTAACTGAATATCAGTCAGATCTTGCCTCATCCTATGCTGCGCCGCATAATTTATTCGGAAGATCCATACCCACAAGATCATATGTAGAAAAAGCTGCTGCAGGCATGTATTCAAGTATCAGTGATGCGGCCTTATTCGTAGAGCGATTACTGCATTCTGATAACAGTTTTTTGCTAGAATCTATGCGCAATAATAGCAAAGAAGGATATGGCTTAGGTATTGAAATAGAGCAGCTTAATCATGAGATAGATCTCTATTATCATTTTGGAGCTAATATTGGATGGAGAACAGGGATTTTTTTTATACCTCAGCTTAATAAGGGGTTTGTTGTCTTAACAAATGGTGAAGGGGGCTATCCTTTCATATGTGATCTCGTAGAAAAATGGCTAAATGAATTGAGACTAGATCAACCATCATTCATCCGCGATAAGAAAGGGAAAGAAAGAATTGTTTTTCTTCTGGCTATCCTTTTAACCGTTTTTGGAGGATTTAGAGGCTTTTGGATGCTCGTCCAAGTGCTTAAGCGCAAAAGATATGCTTTTATATCGAAAAAAAGGTTATTTTTGCTCATTAGTATGGGGGTATTGACGATCATATGGTATTTCATTTTTTTCACGCCTTATTTCCCCCCTTTTGAATGGATTATTGCAGCATTTATGCCTTTTAGATTTGTAGAGTTATCTCAGATATTGTTGATGTGCACTCTCGTTGAATGCATGTATTTGGTAACAAAATATAGACCACAACCGAGGAGGCTATTGTGAGCCCAAAGACAATTGAAAAATCGATTAATTATTACAGCGTATCGTTTCTATTTAGCAGCTTAGCTTGCTCTGTATTTGTTTATCTATTTTATCAAATCCCTTATCTAAAAGCTTTTTTGCTATCTTTTCTAGTTTGGAATGTTGGGGTTCGTGGAATTGTCGCTTTTATTGCTAATTGGATTCCTAGATATGCAGATCAAATCGCTGAAAGTTATGGTTGGGAAAAAGGGCAGTCAATTCAAAAAGAAATAGCTGCAGCAGATGGAGCCTTTGGTATTTTAGGAGTTCTCTCACCTTTTTTCTCCATTGATTTTGCTGTAGCTACTCTGATTGGATTTTGCTTTTGCTCATTTACGTCTGAAATTTCAGGCTTCATTGAGCTGTATCAGCGTCAATCTAAACAAGAAAATTTAGTAGCAAAATCCATTATTTTTGGAATGAGTATTGATGGTATTGTGTCTTTGATAGTCTTTGTTCTTTCATTATGGTGGAAATTAGGAATTGTATCATGAATCATTGGTTCCCATATAATGAATGTATACCATCGAACAAGCATTGCTTGATATGTTTCCCCCATTCGGGGGCCGGCGCTTCGATTTACCAGAAATGGAAATCATTACTTCCCGATCATATAGAAATCATGGCTGTTCAATTACCAGGAAGAGAAACACGCTTCGATGAACCACTACACAATGAAATTTCAAATGTCGTTGAGGAACTTTTAGATGTAGTAGAATTGATTCGAAGTAAGAATCAAATAGCTTTATTTGGCCATAGCTTGGGAGCTAGTATTGCATTTGAATGTGCTAGACAGTTAAAAGATTCAGAGATCAAAACTTTTGTATCGGCTTCGAATGCACCCAATATAGAAAAAGAGAAGAAAATCCACACACTTTCAGATCAGCAGTTTTTATGCGAACTTAGTAGGTATGGAGGATTATCAAAAAGTTTACTCGAAGAAAAAGAGTTATTAGATTTGTTTTTGCCTCTATTGCGCGCAGATATTGCAATGTCTGAAAATTATATTTGTGATGATAGCTGTAAAATTCCAGGTGATTTGATTGTTATTTCAGGAAAAACTGATTCAGTCGTAACTGAAAATAAACTTAATGGTTGGAAAGCTTTGACAGAAGGTAAATTCGATCACATTAAAGTACCAGGAGATCATTTTTATCATCAAAATTCACCACGCCTTCTCCTCGAAATTATTAAAAAACATCTCAACTAATAGTTAACGTTTTACTTTTTTCTTTGCCTTTTTTTTCTCATATCGAAGTTGAAGAGTATCAAAGTTGATATCTGTTTGGGATTTATTAGAGAAAAAAGATGCAAGTGATCGCAATGTTGGATGCTCAAAGAAACTAGCTATAGATATAGATTTATTGAACTGCTTGCTTACAGATTGGTGTATTTGCATCATAATCAGAGAATTCCCACCTAAATCAAAAAAATTCTGATTTGGGAAAATCTCTTTTTTATCTAAATTTAAATACTGAGCCCAAATCCGTGCTAAAATTTCTTCAGTTTCATTTAATTCTATCCCACTGTGAATAGAGTTCATTCTAGGGATTTCTAAAGCAGAAGAATCAATCTTTCCATGGGGCGTTAGGGGAAATATTTCTAATTGAACGAAGATATTAGGAATCATGTAGCTTGGCAATTTGTCGGAGAGAAATGAACAAAGAGATTCGTGATCTATTTTTTTGTCGGCGGTAAAAAAGGCACAAAGTACTGTATGTCCTGGCTGACGATTTATCACTTGAACAAATGCTTTTTGAATGTTTTCATGTCTACTTAAAGCAGTGCGTATTTCATCGAGTTCTACTCTTAATCCTCTAATTTTGACTTGATTATCAGCTCTTCCAACAAAAATGAGTCCCTGTTTTTCATAGTGGTAGACCTGATCACCAGTATGAAACATTCTTTTTCCATTTTCATAAGGATTTGGGACAAATTTTTCGGCTGTAAGAGACGGATTGCGATAATAACCTCGTCCAAGGCCTTCTCCTGAAATGTGAAGCATTCCTATCGCGGATTTTGGTGGAATCGAGAAACAGGGATCGAAAATTGATGTTTGTGTATTACCAATTGGGAATCCAATGGGGATAACTTTCAATTCTTCTTGGTGCTTTGAGCAGTGAAAATATGTGGAGTCAATACAGGTTTCTGTTAAACCGTAGAGATTTGTAAGAGAAATATTGCCATGCTCGTACCATTTTTTTAAGTATTGAGGCTTGAGAATATCTGCACCACAAAGAACTTGTCTCACTGATTGAATTTGATTCATTACCTCTGGATTGAGAAGTGTTTCTAAGAGAGAGGGAGCCATTTGTAAGAAGGAAACTTGATTTGATTGAATAACTTGGACCAAGTTAATAATATCAATATTTTCTTCGAAAGGGGGGATAACTAAGGTCCCTCCAACAATGACTGCATATAATTCACAAACGCTCACATCAAATGTTACTGCGGTCAATTGTAACATTCTATCTGAAGATGATAGATCAAATGTATCCTCGATCCACTGGAGATGATTGCTAATAGAGCTGTGTGGAACCCCAATACCTTTTGGAATACCTGTTGATCCCGATGTGAACAATACATAGGCCAATTGTTCTGGAAAAGGAGGGGGGATAGAGGTGCATTTCTGCATTTCTTTGAATATTTTACTCTGGTTAAGTACATTGACATTCTGGATCTCTTCATCATCAGAATCAGATATAATCAGCTTGAGGTCTGTTTGAGAAAGAATCATGCTCAATCGATCAGCTGGGATCTTTGTGCTCATGGGAACGTAAGTACATCCGGCTTTCATAATTCCAAGCCAAATAATCACCCAAGGAATAGATTTTTGCATTTTGATTCCAACAAGATCTTCTTGCCCGAAGCCGAGATCTATTAAATAATTGGCAAGCTTTGTCGAAAGTATATCTAAATTTTCATAGGAGAGTTGTTGGTTTTCATGAACGATAGCTATATTTTGAGGAGATTTGCTTGCTTGGTGGTAAAATCTTTCAATGATGCTCGTAAATTTAAGAGGGAGATTTTTTAGACTAACCTTTTTAGATTTCTCGAAACTAATTTCATGAATGTTGCAATAGGGATTTGTTGTCATAAGCTCAAAAAGATCATTGAAATCTTGAGCAATATTTTCAATGAAGAATGCACTGAACTCTTTAGGATCATATTGAATTTCTAAATGTAAACCATCGGATGGTAAAAAACTGATTGCGAAAGGATAGTGCGAGGATTCAATGATCGAAGCAGATTTGAAAGTGAGAGGGATAGCAAACGTTCTTGTTAATTTTGCAGCTTGACCACTGAAAGGGTAATTTTCAAAAATGAAAATATGTTCGAAAAGGTTCTGATTGAGAGAGGATTGAGACATGATTTCGCCTGTAGAAAGAGAGCTCGTCTTTTCACTTTCAATCAATTGGTTTTGAATTGACTTTGCTAGGTCTAGTATAGTCATTGTATGACTAATTTTACTTCTAAGGGGAATTGTCATGCTGAGTTGATCAACCTGATCTTCAATATGTGGCTCTCCTATTGCATTTCTTCCAGAAGTTACCGTTCCAAATACGACATCATTATTGTTGCTATAACGAGACACTAAATATGTCCAAAGAGCATGTAACAATGAAGAGAGTGTGACGTCACCTTTTTGAGCAATTATTTCTAGACGATTGACAAGATCCTTTGAGAACTTACTAGAATAAGTGAGCAGTTTGGTAGAGTTCTCTACAACTTTGTGGTTTTTTGGAAAACTTGAAGGACGGTCAATATCCTTTAGAAGCTTTTTCCAGTATTGTTTTTCGCTTTCAATAGGAGTAACAGAATCCGGTGTCAAGAGAGTGTAAGGGGGAAATGTATCTGATTGATTATTAGATATCTTTTCAAGTTCTCTTAAAAATGTTTTAAAAAAGTTCGATAAACTCCAACCATCCATAATCAGATGATGATACGTAAAAACAAGAGAGAGATTTTTTGTAGGTAAATGGGTAGCAATAGCAAAACGAATGAGTGGTCCTTTTGAAAGATCAAACCGCTTTTCTCTATCTTTCTCGAGATGTTTTTCTATGGACTGTTCAATTTTTTCTACTTGGATAGCTTCATTTTTGAGAACTACTCGATGTGGCATTTTTAAATTTTCATAATGAAATGAAGTTCTAAGCGCTGGAAATCTTTTAATACAAGCTTCAAAGGCTTCTTGGAGGAGCGTGTCATCAATTTGCCCATCGAAAGATAAAATGACTTGTTGGATATATGTGTATTGATTGGGATTTTGAAGTGAGTGTAAATAGATTCCCTTTTGGGAAGGTAAGAGAGGGGAGATTGCTTCAATATCTTGAATAACAATATGATTTCTTTTTTCAAGCTTGGATAATAATTGATCCCATTCGTCAAGAGGGAGAACGGCTCCAAAATCTCTAGGAATTTTAGAATGGTCTTGTTCGAATTTTAGATTGGATCTCAATTGTTCATTTAAAGAGCTCATTATCTGATGACGAATAGTTTCGGGATAACTGCTTGTATCGAATGAGATAAAAAACTGTAGGGATCCATCAATTATTGCAGCATTGACGATAATCGAATAGGAAATCTCGTTTGTAGGATCTATAAGATTTTTCCATTCAGGCTCATACACAAAATTTCGATATTGCCTTGTATTGATTTCCCCTAAATAATTAAATAGGATTGAGCTGGTGGTTTTTTCTTTGATATTTTGACTTAATTGATGTCTAACTTGTCGATGAATGGATTTAAAATCATGGTTAGCCATGTCAATGGTTATTGTAGAGAGTTCTGTGAACCAGCCGATGAGATTTGAGAATTCCTGATGCCCTTTGTCATAAGTTCTCCCGTGCCCTTCGACATCGAATTTGATTTCTTTGAGATCAAGACATTTTTTTAATACGTGGCAGAGGTGAGCGAGGATGATACCATCTATTCGTACTTTCTTATCAGCTTTGAACAAAAATTCTGTAGAGTTTTTATCTAAAATAAGTTGAAGGTGCTCTTGAGAATCTATTGGATAGGAACAATGAGAAAAGGTGTGGAATGTAGAAGTTTTTTTGTCAAAAAAACTGATATATTGATCTAAGGAATCTAGAAGATCAAGATTATTAGATTTTTTATTGAGCCCGGAATAATAATGGTCAAAAGATTGTAAAAAAATATGCCACGATACGCCATCAATGATGAGATGATGTGAGACAAGGAAAAGAACGTCTGATTCTTTTAGTTGAATTAAAGCAGCTCGGAAAAGAGGGCCGTGTTTGATTGAAATAGTCTGCTTAAGGCTCTCTTTGATCTTTTCTAGCTGATCAGAGTAATTATCAGTTTGTTTGAAATCATGAATTTCAAAAGTAAATTGAGAAGAGATATCTGCGGAGAGCTCTGCTTGGTCTGAATTTGGAAAGCGAGATCGCAGTAGTGGTTGCTCAAGAAAAATTTGAGTTAAGGAGGTCTTAATTTTTTCCACTTCAAAGTGCATTGCCGATGTTAAAGTGACAGCTTGGTGATAATAATTTGGATTTTTATAGGTGTGGATAAAAAAATGTTGTTGAATAGGAGTGAGAGGAATCGAAAAATTCAGGTTCTCAAAACGTGCTTTTCTCTTTGTTTTTATTGCATCTAAGGTTCTACATAGCTCAGCGATACTAAGGCCTGAAAGAATATCTGAAACTTTTATCTTCCATCCTTTTTCTTTTGCAAGAGCCACAATTTGAATTGCTTTAATTGAATCTCCACCGAGTTCATAAAAAGTGTGGGTTGTTCGAATATTCTCTTGTTTCATGTCTAAAATTTTAGAAAAAAGATCAATCATTTCTTGTTCTAAATCTAAAATGTTATCTTCAACTGGTAAAACGTCATCACAAGAATCAATTCTGGGAAGAGAGCTCAAGTCAATTTTTCCGTTTGGGCTAATAGGAAGTTCATCGCAAGAGATGAAAGCTGACGGTATCATGTATGAGGAAAGCTGTGATTTGGCAAAACTTTTGACTTGTTCAATTGAACCCATTTTTTTCAACACGCAATATGCAACCAGTACGATTGATTGACTTCTGGTGCTGTACATGGAAGTCACGGCAGCATTTGAAATGTCCGGGCATTTTTGGAGAATGACTTCTATATAGCTAGGTTCAACACGATGCCCTCGGATTTTAATCTGATTGTCATCTCTTCTTATAAAGACATATTCACCCTTGGAGTTGATTTCACAAATATCGCCAGTTTTATAAAGCCTCTTACCTGGATTGCTTGGGTCAGGAATAAATTTTTCTGCAGTGAGGCGGGGTTGATTCCAGTATCCGTATGCAAGCCCTATACCACCAATTAAAAGCTCAAGTTCGTTACTTGTTTCTTGTGGTTCATATGTAGGACCAATTGATAAGGCAAGCGTATTTTCCAGAGGTTTTCCGATGGGAACATGATGATCAATAGGATGATTTTCCTGTAAATCTAGATAGGAAATACAGCCAATCGTTGCTTCAGTAGGTCCATATTCATTTGTAATTTGATGGAGATGTTTGAATCTTTTTTTTATATCATTAGCAAGTAAAGTCGAGAGCTGCTCTCCACCCACTATGATTTCGCGGATGTTACTCAAAGAAGTATCAAGCCATTGAATAATTTTTAAATGAGAAGGCGTGCATTTAAAATGGGAAATTACTGCGTCATTCATGATGTCAGTCAATACAGTACTTATTTCAGCATTTCTATCATAAAACCGAGCCGTGAATCCTTTGAAAATAGGGTAACAGATAGAGGTAAGAGTCAAATCAAATGAAAAAGAAGAATAAACTGCAAAATGAACAGCATCTTTGAAGAAATATAATCTATCAATGGAATGTAGATAGCTCATAAGAGCTTTGTGTGAGATAGCTACACCTTTGGGTTTCCCTGTAGAGCCAGAGGTATAAATGATATAGGCAATAGATTCCCATGAGGTAGAAAGGTTAATTTTCTGAGTGGAAAAACCGCTTAACTCTTGAATATCTAGATGATTAATGAATAACTTTGGCGTGCAATCTTCAAGGATATTTTCAAGCTGTTTTGCAGAGACACTAATATCAATGGGCACTAGTGTTGCCCCAATCTTCCAGATTCCAAGTAAAACGATATAGAGCTCAATGCAGAAGTTCATTTGAACAGCAATAATAGAATCAGGATGTGCTCCACTTTTCAATAAGAAGCGGGCGTATTGGTTCGAGAGGGTATCAAGAGATTGATATGATAGTGACCGTTGAGATTGAACAGCAGCGACTGAAGGATTGTCAATAGCAAGCGATGTGAAGTGATCAATTAATGTAGAAAAGGGAGATGCAAGACGGATAGGAGCAACTTTTGGAACGCTCTTAAAAGAAAAAATATTTTCAGAGGGATTTGAAGTAAAATACTCAATGAGCGATAAAAATAGACTACAAAGTGATTGAATTTTCTCAAAGGGAAATAGATTTTCTCTATATTCAATTAAGCCACGAAAATTTCCGTCTATTTCATCCATATAGAATGTTAATTCAAATGGAGAAAAGGGATGATTCCAACTCGAAGACGAAAGTTGATGAGATTTCCAAAAAATTTCTTCATTAGAGCTTGCAGGGAGCGCAAGTTTCTTTAGTTCTCCATTGACTGCTGGTACCTGTTGATAAACGAACATATTCTTGAAAATCTGAGAGGTATCTTGATTTTTGAAAAAATCAACATTTGCAGTTAGTTGAGACAAAGGAAGTTGATGCTTTTTTAGGTTAGCAATAAGTTGCTTTTGAAGATTTTTTGCATGCTCAAAGAATGGTGTTGAAAGATGAATTGTCGAAAAAATTGGAATAGAATTTGAGTATAACCCTATAGATTTAAAAAACCTAGAGGAGGGTCTTCCATGTGTTGTCGTGCCAAAGCAGCTTTTGGTTTTTCCAGAATTTAAAAAGATCAAATAAGAGTAAATTGCTAAGAAGAAAGAAACTGGTCTAACTCTAAATTCTTTTGAGATAGCCTGGATCTGCTTTCCAAGAGTTTTAGATATATTAAAAGAATGAAGAGCTATCTTCGAATCCTTACTTTCTTTTTTCTCATTTCTCGATTCAATGTATCCTAAATTCCCTAGATATTCATGACTCATTTTTTTCCAATAATCTAGGGACATATAAGATTGATTGGATTCAAGATTTTCTTGTTGAAAAGAAATATACTCTTGATACTGCCCGGGGAATGAGGCTAAATGTTCTCCATTATAAAGAGAAAAAAGTTCCTCTAGAAAAATCCCTAAGGACCATAGATCTATTACGAGATGATGAGCATGAAAGAAAATATGGTCATGATCTGCGCTTCTGATGTGAAAGACTTTAAAAAGAGGTCCGTTTTGGATGTCAAAAGGTTTTTTAAGCTCTTTCTCAAAAAATGAAGTTATTTCAGAATCTTCTATTTCTAATACGGAGAATACTTCATTCAAGGAAGTATTTTTATGAGAATACCAAAGATTCTCTTCTTTTATAAATGTCTGACTAAGAATGTCATGTCTATGAAAGAAAAGATCGAAGGCATTCTTAAGCTTATTTGGATCTAATTTTTTACTAATTCGAATTGCTTTGGCAATATGGTAAATGGAAGGGTCGTTTTTGATTTCAATATCAGTGAGCATTCCGAGTTGTTGTTTTGAAACGGGAGATTTTCTGGTTTTCTTTATCAATTTAGCCTCAGGGACGTTTTCTTGTGTTTAGCAGCTGATCATAAATATCTTATGTGTCGAATTGTAGTCAAAAAAAGAAGCCAATAGTGTTAAAGGCAAAATGTTTCTGGAAACATTATTCTCCAAAAAAATTATTTTCAATAATTTGTTCTTAAAGTTAGTGCAAATTTTGTTGAAAAGTTCACAAAATTTAATTTGGGAGAGCATTGCAATTTTCAGCAATTTTCAGCAATTCTCGATAATAAAAAAGTGATTCTTGATAGGCTTTTTCCCAGTACTGATTAAGTATTGGATTGTTTTTTACAAAAACAACAGCATGATTTGCATCAGAACAAGTGTTTTCTAGGGAAGAACTTATGGATGAAGAGTTAATGGCCTTTTGACCCCATTTTTGATGGTTCCTCCAAACTTTTGGTGGAGGTAATTTGAATATTGAAGTTCCATAGATGAGAGGTAAACCACTTTTTGCTGCTGATTTTTTTAGAAAATATTCCGGATCACGGACAAAATCTTCGGCTTGAATAAACATAATTTTCAAACCTTTTTCCAGTAAAATTTGCACGCAATTATAAAGAGCAGAATATTCTTTCAATGCATCTAGATATTGAGAGTCAAGCTTGGATAATGAGAGAAGTGTCTTGAGTGGATGTCTAATCAAAATAAAAAATGTCAATGGTTCCATACTTAGAAATTGCTCATCCCTCAGCATTTTTTGACTACCAATTCCAAGTTCTTTGATAAAAACAGGTGATAACTTTCTTAAGCTATTAATTTTATTCACAAGATTTTGATGATTATCTGTGTAATATTCGGCTTGAAATAGCTGGTTGTCTTGGTCTGTTGCTCCATCTCTTTCTATGAAATAGTGAAAAGAAAAAGGTTCGTGCAGGCACACAGTATCTTTTCTCTCATACATGGCTCTTTCAAAAATAGTGGAACAAGAACGAGAATGACCTATCAGGACAATTAGAGGATAATTTGCATTTAGCAAAAAGGGCAGAAACACAAATACAAGAGCGCACCAGCTAAATCTCTTCATACAAGGTTTTAAATATCGTGTTTTAAAAAAGCAATAATATTAGCAAAATCTTTTTTTAATAGTCAATTTATTGCTAGTTGTGCTCTTTCTAGCTTCATCGCGCTCCTTTAAAGTGCTCTGAATGATAGAGGGATCTCTCTTTCAAAAAGAGCTTATAAAATTTTGACTGGTAAATCGCTAATAAAATTTCTCGATTAACGTTCTATATGGGATTGTATGGATTTTTAGAACCGGTCACTTTGAGAATTAAGATAAGTTGGCTTTTCTTAAAACAATTCATCAAATAAGTTTTTGGAAATCGGTTTTATATTTACATTTAATTTTGAAGTTATATCATTGTTTGCCATTTCAAGAATCTTGGATTTTTAGTACAAAGCGATGATAGATATAGCTTCAAAATAAGGAAGTTTAATTGTAAGTAGATAATGGACGCCGTTCGAATTGGTGATGGCTGCATCAGTTATACGTTTTTTCTGTTTTCAATAAATAGAAAAAACTCTAAATAGAGAGCGAAATAAGGTTGTAAAGCAATAGATCTTTGACAGAGTTTTCTCTTTTTGAAAAAAATATTGCACAGCCAAAACATAGGATTGGATCATGCATTGTCCTTTTTGCAATTATGATGAGTCGAAGGTTACCGACTCGCGCAATAGTTCAGAGACCAATGCGGTCAAGAGACGGCGTGAATGTCAGAAGTGCCAAAGACGCTTTACAACTTTTGAGACGGTTGATCTGACGATTCAGGTGCGCAAACGCAATGAGTTCTATGAAGATTTTTCTCAGGAAAAATTGATTAAGGGGCTCGATGCTGCTTGTAGACATACGCGGACAAGTCATGATCAGGTGCGAAACCTAGCTCATAAGGTCACTGCGGATCTTATGGAAAGGCAAATCAGGGAGATTAGTACAAAAGAGCTCGGTGAAGTGGTGATGAAACATCTTAAAGATCTTGATATCATCGCCTATATTCGCTTTGCTTGCGTTTACCGCCGTTTTAAAGATGTTGATCAGCTACTAAATGCTATTCAAGATCTCATCCCAAAAGATCAATTTCCTGAGGGTAGTAAAAGAGAATCAGAACAAACAGAAGTATAATAGGTAAGGAACGTGCCATGGCATTGAAAAAAAGTGAAATTAATACATTCAGAGAACGCTTAGTTGAAATACGAGATGAGATTTCTACTCTCGTGCGTGAGACAAATGAAGATGTGAAAAATCCCGCGAATTCTAAAGGATATTCACAGCATCAAGCAGACGAAGGTACTGATGATTTTATGCGCGATGTTACCTTGCAAATTAGTGGGCAGGAATGTGGAATATTACGTCAAATTGAACGTGCGTTAGAAAAAATGGATGAGGGAACTTATGGTATTTGTGATGTCACAAATAATCCCATTCCTAAAGCGCGTCTTGAAGCAATTCCTTATGCAACAATGACTGTTGAGGCTCAAGAACAAGTTGAAAAAGGAAGCCTATAAATGGTAGTCAGCGTCAAGCGTCTCTTATTTCTTTTAGCGCTTGCGCTGCCTTTATTGCTCACGGATCTTTTTATTAAGGCTCAGGTAGATCAATACCTTTATTGGACAACATCATTTATCGATCAATATCCTTATGGGGGTATTGGCATCTTTCACAATTTTCTCGGTATTGATTTTTCGATTAATTATGTCACGAATAAAGGAGCTGCTTGGGGAAGTTTTGCAACTTATCAAAACTATTTGCAGTTAATACGCATCTCTTTAATTCTCGCATTGATCGGATACACGCTCTTTTTTAATCGTGATCGTAGCCGCCAAATTCCTTTTGTGCTCATTGTCACAGGTGCAATAGGAAATGTCGTCGACTTTTTTCTCTATGGTCATGTCGTTGATATGTTTCATTTTTGTTTATGGGGTTATCATTTCCCCACCTTTAATGTCGCTGATGCGACAATCTGTATCGGGGTAATGTGGCTTTGTCTGCTGAGTTTTTGGCAGAAAAAACCACTTGATCCTCAGCCAGCGACTTAAGCAGGAGTCTTTTTATGACATTGCCTCTTGCCTCTGTGAAAGAAGGTCCTTATCTCGTCTCCCGTTGGCTTAAAATTCAAGTGCTACTCGATGCATCGGAGCTTCAAGCTTTGATGACAGAGCTCTCTCCTTTCTCAATTTTTTGTGTCAGCTCTGTTGTCGATAAAAGCTCTGCAGGAGTATTGCATCAACTTTTTTATGAGAGCTACTTAAGCTATATTACAGCTCTTAAGCGCGGCGAGGCGATCGATGAACAAGAAACACAGCATCTATTTTCATCAGTTTGGACACGCACTCTAGATAGTCTTTATACTCAGGAAATCAATGAAGAAAAATTGATCATTCGCATTAAAGAACCTGTCATCCAATTGCGCCCTGCGAGCTTTGTATTTTCTTCGCTCGATCAAAAGATCTATCCTATGGTTAAAGGTAAACAGTCAATCAGCTGGGGGCTCGAGTTTTCCTATCCCCATCTTTATCAAGATCCACATACCAAAGATGTGTGTAGCGTTGCCAAAGAAAAACGGTTTGTGAATACCGCTTTTTTCCGTCAGCTAATGCGCTTCTTACGCAAAGCATCATTGCCCGTCACTTTTATCAAAGATGATCTATCATTAACGACATCATTACGCATTGGTAAAAAGATGATTCCTGATATCATGCATCATCCACAATTGCTTAAGCATCACTTAAGTGTTAAGGAGTGATCATGCATATTGAAGTCATTGCTATTGGCAACGAAGTTGTCGCAGGCTATACAATCAATACCAACAGCGCGGTGATTAGTAGAACATTATCTAAAGAAGGCTTTCTCGTTTCCCAGCATCATGTGTATATCGACGATCCTACTGTTCTTATTCCTGCGCTAAAGGCTGCAATAGAGAGAAGTGATCTTGTCATTATTACAGGGGGCTTAGGATCGACGGGAGATGATCTCACACGCCGGGCAATACTCGATCTGTTTCAAACAAAACTTAGTTTTAACGAAAAAGTTTCATCTGATTTAATAAAGCGCTTTGGTAAAGATTTTTCCACCATTGAAGATCAGTCACAAACTCCTGAAAAAGCGGAAGTATTACTCAACACTGTTGGAACAGCGCCCGGTCTGGTTTTTAATCACAATCAGTGCACGACCATTTTCCTTCCTGGTGTTCCTCAGGAAATGCAAGCACTCTTAAACGAAAAAGTCATTCCATATTTAACCAAGCGCTTTACAATGCGCCCTTCACAGCACAATGCACTCTTTCATATAGCTACCTTGCATGAAAGCGGGGTTGATCCTTATCTCAATGAATTGCGCGCCCTCTATCCTAAAGCTTCAATTGGCATCTATCCAAGCTATGGAACGCTCCATATCCAAATCAATGCTTCAACCAGGCCTGAGCTCGAAGAGATCAGCAGCGCTTTTTATGAGCGCTACGCGCAATACATCTTTCGCTCTCCCACCGGAAAAATTGCAGAGGCATTGCAAGAAGTGATGGTGAGTAATAAGAAAAAACTCGCGCTTGCTGAATCGTGCACCGGCGGAATGATAGCCTCATACATCACAGCAATTTCTGGAAGTTCCGATTATTTTTTAGGATCACTTGTCACTTATTCCAATGCTCTCAAACAAAAAGTGCTCGGTGTTTCAGAGAAGGCCCTTCGCGATCATGGTGCTGTCAGCAAAGAAATTGCACTTGAAATGTTGCAAGGCGTTTTCAGTCAGACTGAAGCAGACTACGCGATATCAGTGACAGGTATTGCGGGACCTAATGGAGGATCTCCAACAAAACCGATCGGGACAATTTGGATTGCAATTGGTAAAAGAGGCGAAGAGCCTGATGTGACCTGCGTCAAATTACCCGGTTCGCGCGAAACCATTATTTGCCTTTGTGCACGTCTCGTATTAGATGAGCTCTGGCGTAAAATCACCTTTAACATACCTGCCTTTAGCTCATGAATTACGAATATTTAGATAGTGGCGATGAACAGCGCCTCGAAAAATTTGGCGAGTATACTCTCGTACGCCCCTGTGCCAATGCACTTTGGCAACCAACACTTTCTTCAGAGTGGAAGCAAGCTGATGCGCGCTTCTCTCGCCATGATAAAATGCGCTGGCAAAAAAATCAGTCCATTAATAACTGGAAAGTGCAACTAGCCGATCTCACCTTTAAACTCGAATTGACAGACTTTGGGCACCTCGGGCTTTTTCCTGAACATAGCT
Organism: Chlamydiota bacterium; assembly: GCA_021772335.1. GTDB lineage: Bacteria > Chlamydiota > Chlamydiia > Chlamydiales > Rhabdochlamydiaceae > JAJFMD01. The sequence goes on along the minus strand of JAJFMD010000004.1, from coordinate 22,209 downwards.
TGCTCTGGCATTGGATGGAAAAACAGATCACACCAAAAATGCGCATCCTCAATCTCTTCGCTTACTCCGGTGGAGCAACACTTATCTCAGCTAGAGCAGGTGCAGAAGTGTGTCACGTTGATGCGTCTCAAGGAATGGTGCAATGGGCGCGCGATAATGCGACGCTCAATAAACTCTCTGATCGCCCAATTCGTTGGATTGTGGACGATGTTTTGAAATTTTTGATTCGTGAGAAAAAACGAGGCTCTTATTATGATGGTATCATACTCGATCCTCCCTCCTTTGGTCGAGGTAGACAAGGAGAAATATTTAAAATTGAGCGCGATCTTAAAAAACTGCTTAACCTATGCTTCGAAATTCTCACTCCCGATCCGCGCTTTCTGATTCTCTCTTCTCACACTCCAGGCCATACACCACAAGTGCTTCATAATTTACTCGCACAGCGTATTACAAAAGGAAAAATCGAGCAGGGAGAATTGCTGCTTTCCAATGAGCAAACTCTACCCCTGCCGCTCGGAAGTTATGCGAGGTGGATTAATGCATGAGCCGCTCACATCGCGCCAAAATCCTAAAGTAAAATTCATTCAAAAACTCATGAAGCGCCGTGAGCGCGATAAAAACGAACTGTTCATCATCGAAGGATATCGCGAACTCAAACGCGCAGTAGAATCTAAGATTTCTTTGACACAACTCTTCATCTGTCCTGAACTTTTTCTTGGATCCAATGAAGATAGTTTAATTGCACAAATAGAAAAATCGGGTGTTGAAGTGTTCCCTTGCACGCGCTACATTTTTGAAAAACTCTCCTATCGAGATCGTCCCGATGGGCTAATTGCAATTGCTAAACAGATGCAGCACAAGTTCAGTTCGATTGCTCTTTCAGAAAATTCACTAATCGTTGTTGCAGAAAGCATAGAAAAACCGGGGAACCTCGGAACAATCCTTCGCTCGTGTGATGCGGTGAATGCAACCGCTGTGATTAGTTGCGATCGTTGCACTGATCTTTACAATCCCAATGTTGTTAGAGCTAGCGTTGGCACACTCTTCACACGCCCTGTTATCGAAGCACACAATCAAGAAGCGTACGATTATTTAAAAGCGCACGGATTTACTCTGATTGCAGCAACGCCGCATGCGACCGAATTTTTTACAGAGATTGATTACCCCGGCAACATCGCAATCATCGTTGGTACAGAACAGCTCGGTCTCAGTGAATTTTGGATGCAAAAAGCCGATCGCCCCGTTAAAATCCCCATGCTCGGCGGAGCAGATTCCCTCAACGTCGCCACAGCGACAACCCTCATGATCTACGAAGTCTTGCGACAGCGCCATGCAACCTAAAGTGATCTATTGTGATAATCACATTCTTGTGCTCGATAAGCCAGCGCTCTTGCCGACGCAGCCGACGCCCACCTCTTCCCATAGCCTAGAGACCTGGGGTAAGACCTATATAAAGGAGAAGTACTCCAAACCAGGAGCTGTTTATCTCCATGCAGTGCATCGCCTAGATAGTGTTGCCTGGGGGCTTGTCCTTTTTGCCAGAACGAGCAAAGCGCTCTCTCGCCTCCAAGAGCAGCAGAGAGAGGGAGGGTATAGTAAAAAATATTTGACTCTCGTCGAGAGACACCTGGATGCCCCTGATGGGGAGCTCATACACTATCTCAAACATGGCTCTCATAGAGCTCTCATAGACCCGCAGGGTAAAAAGGCGCATTTGCGCTATCGGGTCCTTAAAGCGGTGGATAATTCATCACTCGTTGAGGTTCAGTTGGTTACGGGGAGATACCACCAGATTCGTGCTCAATTTTCTGCAATCGACCATCCCATCATAGGCGATAGTAAATATGGCGCTAAGATTTCCTTTTCTCAGGGAGGCATTGCTCTTCAACACAGCGAGCTATCAATCCTTCATCCCGTACTAAAGAAAACAATGACATTTAATTCATTATATAAAATTCTTTAAACGCCTTCTCTATTGTTTTTAGTATAAAAATGTGTTAAAATTTAACTTAATTTTAAATATTTGTTGTTTATGTCTGATTGTACAATTACTTCTAAAGGTCAGCTTGTTAGTTGCTTGGCAAATCCAGGTACTGTTTCTCATATTAAAGCTGAGAAAAAGCAGCAGAAAGCGTTGCGTTCTGCGGTAACGGGCGTTTTTGTCGATGCACTAGCTGCAGCAAAAAATCTGAATGATGATCAGACGCGGATCGTTGGCAAGCGTGTTGAAAAGCTCACCGAGTTAGCGTGTTTTAATCTAGGCATGAAAAATCCTTTAAGCAATAAGCGTATTGCGGTCGATAAGGTGTGCAAAATTCGAGATGAGATCATTGATATGACAGTCTCTGTTGGCAATCCTTGTCCACTACAGCCTTTACTTGGCGATATTCATAAAAAGATCTCACCGTTGATCAATATGATGATTGGTGAGCTCCCTGGATTTTTCCAAGGATTAAATATGCGAGCAATGAGCGCAGTGTTTTTAAAGCGTGATCCTAAGCTTTTAGCAAATGCCCGGCAAGTTCTTCGTGACGTTTTAGTTAAACTTTATGATCAGATCAAAGAACAAGGAAATTCAGAATACAATCACATCTTTGAAGCGAATATTGCCTACTTGCTTTCGATTTATCCTCATCTGATTCCCGATGAATTTGAAAAACTTAGCATTCCTCAGCTCATTGAAGGGGAGTGGAAACTTTGTGACTATCGCATTCAGCGCATTCAATTAACTCCAAAGATTTTTGGATCTCCTGTTCACGCTTTTATATTTAAAGGTAAAACAGAAGATGGAAAAGGAGCCCCTCCTCTTGTAAGTTTTAAAGGAACAACGTATCCAACTGACGACGGTGCCTTTTTATCGATTTTGAGTGATCTCAATCCGTTTGTTTCAGTGGGCGAGATGAATTTAATTTTTGGTGGCAAGGAGTTCAAATCAGAGTTAGCGCGTGCAACTAAAGAAGGTGGCAAAGCGCGTATTGCTGGATTGAGTCAGGGTGGAGCATTAGCGCAAATTGCCGCGCAGTACTATCCTGATCTAGTTGAAAATATTCATGCGTTTAATCCTCCTGCACTCCGTGGCCGTTTAGCGAATAAAAAACTCTCTTCGCAACCCGATATTCGTATCTTTTGGCAAAATCGTGATGTGGTATCTGGACTTGGTTGTCAATATAATCCCAACGCGAAGATTTTCTACACAATCGGAGAACAAAATTACGGCCGTCTTGTTTCACATGCACGCGGACTTGTTGCTGAGAAGGATGTGATCATCGTTAAGCTCAATACCAAACGAGTCAACAATTCCTTTTGGCGTAAAGCGATTTCAATCATTCAAACAATTGTTTCCCCAATCATTTTCATCCTCCTTTCCACGATCTATTTTGTTTATAGATTGCTCTACGAGCTTCTCTATTTGCCAGTACGCATTGTCAAAGCGATCCAAGCACATCAAAATCGTCCCCGACTGCTTAGTAAGATGGCAACAGCTAATAAGGTTTAATAAAAACATAATTAATAAAGAGGGAATTTTATGAGTACAGCAGTAAATGAAGGAATCACACCTTCTCTCATTCGAGAAGGCGTCTACGGTGCGACATTTAAAAGAGATAATGAAGATCTTTTTGTTCGCATGGAGAGAATTACGGAAGAGAATGCAAAAGCTTGGGGAAAGTATAAAGAAGCTACTAAATGGATGGCTAATGATTCCCGGGGAGTTCTGAGCTCTTTAGTGACAATGTCAGGAAAACCTAGTTGTCCTACTTGGGATAAAGTGCAAGATGTCACTGGCTTTACAGCTGAAGAATATGATGAATTTACAAAAAAAGCGATCGCGTTAAAAGAAAAAACAGATGGTAAAATCACCACAGTGCTCAAAAGTAATTCTGATGGCATTAATCATATGATAACTAGTTTTAGTCCAGATGAGGCGAGATATATCGTTTATGTTACAAAAAATCGTGATTTTTCCATTCTAAAAGCTGGTCAGGATATAAAGTTAGATGCACTAACTCTTAAAAATTACATCACCGCTTATCAAGATATTCTTATCTCCGTAGGAACAGATTTTTCTGCAGAAGACCATTTTCATAATCGAGGGATTTCCAGAAATCCCCACTGGGTATTTGAAGAAAAATATGCAGGATTGTCGATGCTATTGCATGGATTTACAGGTGTTGTAGCACATCATTTTTTTCCTGCAAAAAAAATGATGCTCGTTATGCCAATTGGCAGCATGCGCGTGATCTTACAAAAATATCTTGAGAGAGGTGAAGGGAATCACAATGGAGTAGATATTAAAGATCTTACTGTTTCTGTCGAAGATTCCGATCTGAGTAACAATATGCATTGGATCAAGGTGACTGCTTTAGTACGCATCTTTAATCAAGCAACTAGTAACGCAGGATGAGCCTTGTCAAAGCGATCCAAGCACATCAAAATCGCCCCCGTCTGCTTAGTAAAATGGCAGCGTCTAATATGGTTTAATAAAGAGGGAATTTTATGAGTACAGCAGTAAATGAAGGAATTACACCTTATATCATTCAAGAAGGCGTCTACGGCGCATCATTTCAAAAAGATAATGAAGTTCTTTTTGTTCGGATGGAAAAAATTACGGAAGAGAACACAGGGGCTTGGGAAAAGTATAAAGAAGCGACTAACTTGATAGCTAATTCCAGCAGGGGAATTCTGAGTACTCTAGTGATATTGGCAGGAAGGGCTAGTTGTCCTACTTGGGATCAAATTCGAGATCATACTGGTTTTACAGCTGAGGAACATAAATCAGCTATAGAAAAGGCGATTGCCTTAAAAGAAAATACGGATGGTAAAATCACCACAGTGCTCAAAAGTACTCTTACTGGCATGAAGTTTATGACGACCGCTTTTAAGCCCGGTGAGACGAGATATATCGTTTATGTTACAAAAAATCGTGATTTTTCCATTCTAAAAGCTGGTCAGGATATAAAGTTAGATGCACTAACTCTTAAAAATTACATCACCGCTTATCAAGATATTCTTATCTCCGTAGGAACGGATTTTTCTGCAGAAGACCATTTTCATAATCGAGGGATTTCCAGAAATCCCTATTGGGTATTTGAAGGGAAATATTCGGGACTATCGATGCTATTACATGGATTTATAGGTGTTGTAGCACATCATTTTTTTTCTGCTAAAAAAATGATGCTCGTTATGCCAATTGGCAGCATGCGCGTGATCTTACAAAAATATCTTGAGAGAGGTGAAGGGTATTTTGAGGAAATAGAGAAGTCGGTAGATATTAAAGATCTTACTGTTTCTGTCGAAGATTCTGATGTGGGTGATAATAAGCATTGGATCAAGGTGTCTGCTTTAGTACGCATCTTTAATCAAGCAGTCGGTTGTGCAAGATGAGTATTAAAGCAAGCACTGTTGGTACAGAGCCTGTTGTTGTTTACGAAGGTGTTTTCGGCTCGACATTTCAAAAAGGTAATGAAAATCTTTTTCTTCGCATGGAACCATTGACTGAACAAAATGCACCATGCTGGACTCGTTATAAAGACAATAGCACATGGGTTGCTAATGATAGGATGGGAGTACTAAGCAATCTTGTTAGCTATGCAGGAAAATCTATTTATCCAAGTCACGAACAAACTAAAGAGCAAACAGGTTTCACTGCTGAAGAGCATTGTGCTTTTGAGCAAAAAGCGATCGCATTAAAAGAAGCGACAGACGGCAAAATTACACAACTTCTTCAGGCCAATTCAGGTGGTATCACTTATATGTGTACCACCCACAAAGCAACAAAAATAAATTATATTGCTTATATAACGAGAGATCGCAATTTCTCTATTCTGAAAGCCAATGATTATATGATTCAGAATGGGCAAACCCTTAAAAATTACATAGAAGCATATAAAAGTGTTCTTATCGCAGTGGGATCGGATTTTACGAGCAAAATCACTTTTCATAATCGAGGGATTGCCAGAAATCCCTATTGGGTCTTTGAGAGAAAATATTCAGGATTGTCGATGCTATTGCATGGATTCACAGGCGCTGTAGCTCATGAGTTTTTTCCACTAAAACAAGCGCTATACGTGCAGCCAATCGGTAGCATGCAAGTGATCATTAGCAAGCATCTATTACCTAATGAAGGGTTTATCGAGCTTCCCAGCGGAAAAAAAGATCTCGTTGAACTTGATGCATCCGTTAGTGATAAAGAGCTTGGAAGGAATGTCATCTTGATGCCTGCCCTTATTCGTATCTTTAATCAAGCAATGTCTGCTTTTACTGAAAGTAGACAGCCTGTTGTTATTCGCGACGGTGTTTTTGGTGCATCAGTTACTAAAGATCAAGAGCCACTTTATCTTCGCATGGAACGATTGACTGAAGAAAATGCTTCAGCTTGGGCTCATTATAAAAGCAATACTATGGAGATTGCGAATCAAGGCAGAGGGATTCTTAGCTATCTAGTTCACATGGCAGAAAGAGCTATTTATCCTGAACATGATGAATTTGAAAAGGAGACAGGTTTTACAGTTGATGAACATCGTGCTTTTGAGCAAAAAGCGATCAGAATAATTAAAGCAACGGATGGTAAAATCACTCGAGTGCTTAGAAGTAATGCAATTGGCATCAGGTGCATGGATACCGATTCTCATACTGATGGGATGCACTATATTGCCTATGCATCAAGAACACCTGATTTCTCTATTTTAAATGCTGATCAATACATTGCCCAGAATGGAGTCACACTTAAAAATTACATAGAAGCATACAGGAATGTTCTTATCACCATAGGAACGGATTTTACTGTTGAAAGGAGCTTTGGTAGTAGAGGGATTTCTAGAAATCCCTATTGGGTAGTCGAAGGAAAGTATTCGGGTTTATCCATGATATTGCATGGATTTACTGGAGCCGTTGTAGATAGATTTTTTCCTGAGAAAGAAGAGATGCGTGTTTCACCAATCGGTAGTATGCAAGTGATTATTAGCAAGTATCTACTACCTAATGAAGGGTATCTTGAGCAGTTCGATGGAAATACAGATCTTGCCGAGCTTCAGGCATCCATTTTCGATGGAGAGCATGGAACAAATGTGATCAAGATATCTGCTCTCATGCGCATCTATATGCAAGCAACTAGCGGTGCATGATGAGCATTGAAGCACAATCTATTGAAAGCTCTGAGCCTATTGTCCTTTCTAAAGGAGCCTTTGGTGCGACGTTTATAAAAGATCAAGAGCCGCTTTTTCTTCGCATGGAATTTCTAACAGAAGCAACTTCGCGAGCTTGGGATAATTATAAGCAAAATTGCGTATGGATTACTGCTAGATGGTCTGGACCTTCTTGTGGGGTGCTGACTAAACTCCTAGATGCCGGAAGATTGAATTATCCTGATTATGAACAAATGAAAGATGATACAGGTTTTACTGTTGAAGAGTACGAGACATTTTCTGAGAGAGTTTTTGCATTAGAAGAAGCGACACGAGATAAAATCACGGGGATTCTTGAGCGCACTGCAACGGGAATTCTTGGTATGAATGAAGCCTTTAGCCCAAATTATATCGTTTATATCACACGAAATCGCAACTTTTCCATTTTGAAAGCTGATAAATTTATGAAGAAAAATCAACTAAACCTTAAAAACTACATCAATGCTTATCTGGATATTCTGATTTCTGTAGGAGCAAATCTTTCTATAGAAAATGGCTTTGAAAATAGAGGGATTTCTAGAAATCCCTATTGGGTAGTCGAAGGAAAGTATTCGGGTTTATCCATGATATTGCATGGATTTACTGGAGCTGTGGCTGAAAGATTTTTTTTTAAGAAAGAAGTAATGTATGTGACCCCAATTGGTAGTATGCAAGTGATCATCACCAAGCATCTCCTGCCGAATGAAGGATACATCGTGTTAGAAAATGAGAAAAAAAAAGATCTCGTACGACTTAAGGCGTCTATCAATGATTGTGATGAGACCGGAGTGAATGTGATCAAGATATCTGCTCTCATGCGCATCTATATGCAAGCAGTTGGTGGTGTGTGATGAGTATTGAAGCACCGTCTAGGATAGGGCCTGTCATTATTCGCGAAGGCGTCTATGGCGCAACATTTACTCGAGATCAAGAGTCGCTATTTCTTCGGATGGAACGGGTAACAGAAGAAACTTGGCCAGCCTGGTTTAAGTATAGATGCAATAGCGTATGGACAACCAATCGATTTATTGGGGTTTCATCAGGAGTTTTAACTCAGCTCGTTAGCTCTAGAAGCTCAAATTATCCTAGTTACGATGAAATGAAAGATCTCACAGGCTTTACTGCTGAAGAGTATCAGGCGTTTTCAGAAAGGTTTTGTGCGTTAAATGAAACGACGCAAGATAAAATTACTCAGATTCTAAAGTATAATGCAACGGGTATCAGTGCTATGGTAGCGGGTATTAGTGCTATGGGACAATACACCGGTCCCGACTATGTCGTCTACATCACAAGAAATCGCAATTTTTCCATTTTAGAAGCTGATGCGTATATGACGAAAAATGGGAGAACTCTTAAAAGTTTTATCAATGCTTATCAGGATTTACTGATCTCTGTAGGATCGAATTTTAAAGAAGAAAAAAGCTTTGAAAATAGAGGGATTTCAAGAAATCCCCGTTGGGTATCCGAAGGGAAATATTCCGGCTTATCGATGATACTGCATGGTTTTTCAGGAGCCGTTGCAGACAAATTTTTCCCTAAAAAAGAGGTGATGCATGTCTCCCCAATTGGCAGTATGCAAAACATTATCATCAAGTATCTCCATCGTAATGAAGGGTATATTGCGCTGGAAAATGGGGATAAAGATCTCGTAGATTTTGAGGTAGACATTGATGATGTTGGTGAAAGCGGGATGAACGTGATCAAAATATCTGCTCTGCTCCGCATCTTGAATCAAGCAACTGGCGGTGCATGATGAGTATTGAAGCACAATCTAGCGTAGAGCCTGTAGTTATTTCTAAAGGGGTCTTTGGCGCGACGTTTATAAAAGATCAAGAGCCGCTTTTTGCTCGCATGGAGTCTATAACAAAAGAGACTGATCTAGCTTGGGATAATTATAAGAAGTATAGCATGTGGACGACTAATAGATGGAATGGACCCTCTTATGGAGTGCTGACTAAACTCGTTATGGCCCGAAAATCAGCTTATCCTGGTTATGAAGAAATGAAAGATGTCACAGGTTTTACTGCTGAAGAGCATGAGGCATTTTCAGAGCGGGTCAGTGCATTAAAAGAAGCGACACAAGATAAAATTACGCAGATTCTTGAGCACAATGCAACGGGTATCAATTTTATGAATTACCCTCAAAGCCCAGATTATATCTCGTATATAACAAGAGATCGTGATTTTTCCATTCTGAAAGCTGATGAGTATATGAAAAAAAATGGAAAAACTCTTAAAAACTTCATCAAGGCATATCAGGATATACTGATCTCTGTAGGATCGAATTTTACTGCTGAAAAAAGCTTTGAAAATAGAGGAATCTCTAGGAATCCCCATTGGGTAGTCGAAGGAAAATATTCAGGGTTGTCAATGATATTGCATGGCTTTACAGGCGCTGTGGCTGAAAGATTTTTCCCTAAGAAAGAAGTGATGCACGTCTCGCCAATCGGTACTATGCAAGTGATTATCATCAAATATCTTCTCCCCAATGAAGGATACATCGAGCTGGAAAGCGGAAATAAAGATCTCGTAGATTTTGAAGCCGATGTTTGGGATGTTGAAAATGGAACGAATGTGATCAAGATATCTGCTCTCGTGCGCATCTACATTCAATTAACTGCCGGTGTGCGATGAGTATTGAAGCAACGTCTGCTCAGCCTGTTGTTATTCAAGAAGGAGTATTTGGCGCCTCTTTTAAATATGATGGAGAGGATTTGCATCTCCGCATGGAAATCATTACTCAAGAAAATGCAAAGTATTGGACCAATTTTAAAGAGCACTCTATTTGGATGGCTAATGAAACCAACCTCTTAAATCCCAACAATGGAGTGTTAAGTTATCTTGTAAGTCTTGCTGGGAAATGTAGTTATCCCAGTTACGAGCGAGCTAAAGATGTTACCGGTTTCACACCGGAAGAATTCATGGCATTTACAAAGCAGGCAAACGAAAGAAAAACGGAAACCAGTGGTAAAATTACAAAGGTGCTTAAAAAGAATTCCATCGGCATTAATCATATGAATACCGCCTTTTATAGAAAAGATACTAAGTATGTCGTTTACATCACAAGAAATCGCAATTTTTCTATTATACAGGCTGATGAGTCTATAGAAAAAAACTGGAAAACTCTTAAAAACGTCATCAACGCTTATCAAGATATACTGATCTCTATAGGGTCAGATTTTTCAGAAGATTATTATTTTCACAATCGCGGAATCTCTAGAAATCCCTATTGGGTATTTGAAGGAAAGTATGCAGGACTGTCGATGCTCCTACATGGATTTACAGCCATTGTTGCTCAAAACTTTTTCCCTAAGAAAGAAGTGATGCATGTCAGTCCGATCGGAAGTATGCAAGTGATTATACAACAATACCTTCATCGAGGCGAAGGATGGATTGAGCGCTTAGGAAAAAGAATCGATCTTCTTGATGTCAGAAGTTCTCCTGATGATGGTGAAGGGGGATTAAATGTGATTAAAGTCTCTGCCCTTGTTCGTATCTATAATGAGAAAATCGCAATTCTTACGGATTCTTCAAAGGCAGCCTAGCCGCTTATTCAAGTTTGGTTGAATAAGAACGCTTTTTCTTCTCGTTATTCAAGCAAACTTGAATAACGGTTCATACAAGGTCGCACGCTTCGGCAGGCATCCAATGGGGCGGCTTACCTTCCCATTTGACATTGCATCCAATCGGATTGGTGCGAGAAACTGGCGGTTCTTCACCCTTTAGTAGAGCATCAAGTGCATTTTCAAGATCATTGACGGTGATTTTTTCGGGATTACGTGGGTTGTCAACAGCTCTTCCAGTGTAGCGCAGCTTGCGTTGTTTATCAAAAACGAAGAAATGAGGAGTGCGCAGGGCGCCATAGACTCTTGCAACATCTTGCGATTCGTCATAAAGATAGGTCCATGGAAATTTATGGACGTTCATCCTCTCTATCATGTGCTCAAAAGAGTCTTCCTCATAGGTTTTTTTGCTATTGGAACTAATCGCGACAAAGGCGTATCCGCGTGGGATATATTTGTCTGCAGTAGCGCGCGTCACCTCATCAGAATTGATCACATAAGGACAGTGATTACAGGTGAAAAAAATGACGAGCAATTCAGCTTGAGCAAAGTCTTTAAGTGAATAGTTCTTTCCATCGGTTGCAGGCAGATTGAAATCTGGAGCGGGATCATTTTGATCTAGTGTGAATGACATAGATTTTCCTTTGTAATTATTTGAGCAATTTGCACAGCATTAAGAGCTCCTCCTTTGAGCAGCTGATCTCCGAGCACCCAGAATTCAAGGGTTTTGTTACAAAACGAAGGTTGCCGTATGCGCGCAATGGCGACCTGCTCTTTGCCAGCAAGAGATTCAGGGGTTGCATTAGCATCTAGGATGATGCCTGGCATATTTACGAGTAGCTCCATTGCTTGGTTAGGTGTTATAGCGTTTTCAAAAGTGGCTGTGATTGAAAGGGCATGCACACGAAAGGTGGGCACACGAACACAGGTCACGCTAATTTCAATATCTGGTGCATTTAAAATTTTGTGGGTCTCATCGTGCATTTTTCTCTCTTCATCATTGTATCCTTCATCATTGACAGGAGAGTCGTGCAAGAAAAGATTAAAGGCGTAGTGTGGAGAGGTTGTGATCGATTTATTGTTGAGAGTGTCTTGTGTTTGGTCTTTAAGTTTTTGCAATGCAGCATGGCCGCTTCCACTAACTGCTTGATAGGTAGAGGCGATGATGCGCTTGAGTTTAAAAGCTCGATGCAGAGGAGCTAATGCCATCAACATAAATGTCGTTGTGCAATTGGGCGAGGCGATGAGTTTGTTATTGATCAGCTCTCCATTAATTTCTGGAATGATCAGAGGAACATTGGGATCAAGACGATACAAGCTGCTTAAGTCAATGCATGTCACATCGCATTTAAGTGCTAAAGGAATCCATTTTTTAGAGACCTCTTTTCCTGCTGCGAAAAATGCAAGATCTATGTCATCAAAACTATTTTCTGCAAGCGGATACGCGATGAGTTGATCATCGATTGTTTTTTTCTTAGAAGCAAAACAGCGCAGCTCTTCAAGGGGAAATGCATGCTTTTTTAATAAGCATAACAATTCTTTTCCTATGACGCCACTTGCGCCGATAAGAGCAACACGATATCCTTGGTTTTTCATGCACTTAAGTTTATGCGAGATTAAATCAGGATGCAAGAGGCGATTCAACTAGCGCTCGAAGATGCAGGTCGTGCGATTGACTTTATGAAAAGAGAAGAGAGCGTGCGATTCATTGAGCAAGCTGCAACTCTTATTACAGACTGCTATCGTAATGAAGGTAAAGTATTGATTGCTGGCAATGGCGGGAGCTTATGTGATGCGATGCATTTTGCTGAAGAGCTCACCGGCGTTTTTAGAAAAAAAAGAAAAGCTCTTCCTGCAATTGCTCTAGCAGATTCGGGACATCTCACGTGTGTCAGTAATGATCTCGGTTTTGATGAAGCGTTTGCGCGCTATGTTGAAGCATTGGGTCAAAAAGGAGATTGCTTTATCGCACTCACGACAAGTGGCAACTCAGAAAACCTCATGCGCGCACAAGCTGTTGCAAAAGAAAAACAACTTAAGACGATCAGCTTTCTCGGTAAGCAAGGGGGAAGACTCAAAGGTTTAAGTGATCTTGAGTGGTGTGTTCCTGGTTATGGGTTTAGCGATCGTATTCAAGAAGCGCATATGTGTGCGATGCATATTATTATTGAACTCATCGAAAAGAAGCTCTTTACCACAACAACTTCATCTGCATGTCTATCGAAGCCCTCCTTGAACAAATCATCCTAAAAAGTCCTATCGGGCGAGGCGTTCTCTACCTATTGAGTTTGCCCTATGCCGCTGCTGTAAAAATACGCAACCTAGCATATGATTTAAAACTCCTTCCTAGAAAAACCAGCCCTATTCCAGTAGTTAGCATTGGTAATATTGCTGCTGGCGGAACAGGCAAAACTCCTTTCGTTCACTATCTTGCCCGAGAGCTCTCTCAAAAGAGAAAGATTGCGATTCTTACTCGTGGATATCGTTCGAAGCTTGAACATGCAGCACAACCCAAACAAATAACAGAAAAAGATTGTGCAACTGTTTGTGGTGATGAGCCTCTTTTATTAAAAAAATTGTTGCCCAACGTTGATGTGTGGGTTGGTAAAAGACGAGACATTAGCTCTGATCTCGCTTTAAAGCAGGGAGCTCAATTGCTCTTACTCGATGATGGCATGCAATATCGCAAGTTGAGAAGGCAGTGTGAAATTGTTTGTCTCGACGCAACAGATCCTTTAGCAAAAGGATATTTCTTGCCGCGCGGCATGTTGCGCGATGATCCAAAAAGGCTAAAGCAAGCAAATATTTTGATTCTCAATAATTGCCGCGATGAAAAGCACTTTGAGCAAGCGTGCGCATTATTAAAAACAATCACTCAGGCCCCAATCGTCGGAACACGACTTAAAATTGACGGCATCCAATTTAGTGGAGAAAAGGTTGCCGCATTTTGTGCCATTGCAAAGCCCCACCGTTTTCTAGAGAGTTTAAAGGAGTGTGGAGCAGAGGTTATTTCGCAGCGCTTTAAAGAAGATCATCGCACATTTAGTCCTCAGGAGCTTACATTGTATGCTCAAGAGGCAAAACAGCTCGGAGCAAAATATTTGCTTTGCACAGAAAAAGATTTTATAAAACTTTCTTCATCTATTAATCTAGAACTGCCCATTTTTCCTTTAAAGACAGAAATAGAAATTGTTTATGGAAGAGAAGAGTGGTATGATTTCTACCAAAAAATGTTTTAACGAGAATCAAATGAGTAACGAAGTTGAAATTGCCTTGCCGAAACTTGGTGAGAGCATTGTTAGTGCATCAGTAGTCCAGTGGTTTAAAAAAGAAGGAGATAGCGTCGAGCTAGATGAGCCTCTTCTTGAAGTGAGCACGGACAAAGTGAACAGTGAAATTCCTTCGCCTGTCAGTGGAGTGCTAAAAAAAATTATCGCCGAAGTTGACCAAGAGTACGATGTTGGAGCAACACTAGCGATCATAGAAACAGGGGCTACTCAAGCGACAACTTCCGAAAAGCAAAAAGCTCCTACGCAATCTGCGGCTCCTTCGGAAGATAAAAGCGGATTTTTCTCTCCAGCAATTTTACGTATGGCTCGCGAAGCAAATATTCCACTAAGTGATCTCGAGCGTATCAAAGGTACTGGTGCTGGTGGTAGAGTGACCAAGCAAGATCTTGAGAAGCATCTATCCAAGCCAGAAAAAGCTCCTCAAGAGAATAAAGAAGAGCAGCGCGTGAAAATGACCGGATTACGCAAAGCGATTGCGGATAATATTGTACGCTCCTTTTATGAAGCGCCACATGCAACACTAGTCACAGAAGTTGATGTAACCAACATAAAAAAATATCTTGTTTCTCACAAAGAGTCATTTTTTAAAGAGCATGGCTACAAGTTGACCATTACAAGCTTTATCGTGAGAGCGATCTGCTCTGCCTTAAAAGAATTTCCGATTATCAACTCTTTCCTAGATGGTGACACAATCGTCGTCAAAAACTACATCAACCTTGGTATAGCTGTTAGTGTGGATCAAGGGATCGTTGTTCCAGTGATTAGTCAATGCCAATCGCTCTCTCTTGAGCAAACGGCTAAAGAGGTCTCAGAGCTTTCCAATAAAGCGCGGACAGGAAGTTTGACACCGGGAGATACACACGATGGTACGATTACCCTGACTAACTTTGGCATGTCCGGAGTGCAAATTGGTATTCCGATTATTCGCTACCCCGAAGTGGCAATCATTGGTATCGGAGCGATCGAGAAAAAAGTAATTGCTTTTGATGATGAGCGTTTCGGCATTCGCGACATGATGCACATTTCATTAACGTTTGATCATCGCGTTCTCGATGGAATGTATGGCTGCGCTTTCTTAAATAGCCTAAAAAAACATATTGAGAAAGTAGATAGAAGTTAATGAAATAATGATAGATCGTCAACTTTTACTAGAACTCTACGAAAAGCAACGCCGGCATATCGATTATTTTTTCGATAAGATCTCTCGCTCTAATAACAAGCAAGACATCGTTGACTATTTGGAACGATGTTATTCAGTATAGATAATTAGGTTTTATAATGTTTAGGTCGTTAGGCGCTCCACGTCCAAGTTATTCTGTTTCAGCTTTTTTTGCTGAAGATCAACTAGATTTCGAGCGTCTGAACAAAGTTAACTCTAGGACTGTTTCAAATTATGTAGCACAATGTTTCTGCGGTATTGCAGATTGGACATTTTGCTTAAACTGTGACCCAGAAAAAATTTTCCTCATTAATTTAGTTGGGAAAAATGACCAAGCAAAAGAAAAAGCATGCATTATTGCTCAAAGCTTGTGGGCTAGATTTAATCAAGATATCTTAATACAAAGAGCAGATGTCAGTGGAGTCTTTATTCCTTTGGCAATCTATTCCAACCATCAACTTATGCCTTGCCATGGTCAAAGCATAGAACTCTCTTCTAGAGTTTAGGATTCTTTCCTCTATATTACCCATGAGTTTTAAAGAACTTCGTCAGATACAAAATAGTTTTTGTAACTGCTGAGCTTCTCCCGCAACCAGGATTTAATTTCCCTCAAAACGATTATTTTGAGTCTTTTCTCTTAAAAATGATTACAAAGAACGGATTTTTGAGAGGCTTTTCCCGGTTGCGCAAATCTCTTGAGTTGGACACAATGGGCTGTGGATAACAGCGCGCAAAAATGATTGATCGTCAACTTTTACAAGAACTCTATGATAAGCAACGCAGTCATATCGATTATTTTTTCGATACGATTGATCTTGCGTGTGTCGAAAAGCTATTAGTCGAGCTTTATGACCATAAAGGATTAGTTGTTTTTACCGGCGTTGGTAAGAGCGGTCTTGTCGCAGAAAAGATCGCGATGACCTGTAGCTCTACAGGAACTAAGGCGATTTTTTTACCTCCACACAATTTTCCACATGGCGATATCGCAGTTTTATCCGAAGGTGATCTCGTTATCATGCTTAGTAAAAGTGGAGAGACGAGTGAGCTTCTCGATTTAATTCCGATGATTAAGCAACGTAAGGCAAAAGTCATCTCATTAGTCAGCAATCCCCATTCACGATTGAGCAGCGACGCAGATTCAACAATTCATTTGCCCTTGGAAAAGGAGCTTTGCCCTTTCGATCTCGCTCCAACAACATCGACTGCGATTCAGTTGATCTTTGGAGATATTCTCGCTGTTGCATTGATGCGCAAAAAATCCTTCTCTCTCGATGAATATATGCGCAATCATCCCTCAGGCTCGATTGGAAAAAAAATGACCGTGCGTGTGAATGATTTGATGGTCAAAGGGGAGAATATCCCGATTTGTAGAAAAAAGGAGAGACTTGTTGACCTACTTGTTACGCTTTCCAACAAAAAATGTGGATGCCTTTTAGTTGTTGACGAAGAAGATCAGTTAGAAGGGATCTTTACAGATGGAGATCTGCGTCGCTGTTTGCAAAGGCATGGTAGCGAGATTTTGTATTGGCGCATTGAAAAGTTGATGACACGTTCGATCACGTCTATTACACCTGGTGTTCTTGTGTGGGAAGCGATGAAGCAGATGCAAAAAGATCCTAAAAAATGGGTGATGATGCTGCCTGTTGTTGAAGAAGGCAAAATCAGTGGTCTATTGAGAATGCACGATATTATTCAAGAGGGGATTAGCGGATGAGCTGGCAAAGCGGTTTTGTTTTAGTCGATCTATTTGTGCTTCTCGCCCTGTATCACGTAAGAAGGATCCCTGCCGATCTGCTTTTTTTCTGTGGAGCTCTATTGCCAGGCATAGTGGGTATTCTGTCAGCAAATCAGCTCGTTTATTCTATTGTGAATTCAGCAACAATGACCATTTTAGCTCTTTCAGTCATCACACACGCTTTATATCAACGTGATTTTTTCAGGCGATTCTCACAAGTGATTTATTTCGAGAAATCGTCGATTCATCGCTTTATCTGTTTGCTGAGCTACGCCCTATCAGGATCTCTGTTGATGCAGCGTGATCTTGTCAATGCTACGGTGAGCTATGGCTCGCGCAAGCGAATGATAGCGCTAGATTTTTTAGTCGTCGTATTAGTGATTGCGGGTGCATGCACAGTGATTGGTTCCGTGATTACCATCACATTTCGAGAGCTTTTATCGCTAGCAGGGTATGCAGAGCCATTGAATTTCTTTGCAACAGGCAAAGTTGCTTTTTATCTGCTTGGTTTTTTTGTTTTAATTTTTAGTTTTATTCCTCTAGTCGATGCGATGAAAAAGAGCGTAACAAAAGTAGGCTTAATCACTGTAGATTCAATTTTAATCCATCGCAAAGGACAGAGTCATTCGATTATTCGCAATCAGCAGCTTATTGATAAAGTGCGCCGTTTTTGTGTTGGAGATCAAGTCGTACTCGATTCCAATAGCCATTATGTTCACCATTTTCCCTATTGGGCTCGAATTGAAGAAAAAAGTAAGGATCTTAAAAGAATTAGCGCCGCTGATCTGTTTGTATTAACAGCAGTGATCATTTGGCTGGTTTTTTTAATCAGCGGATTTCTAGTCTATTGGACAACGGCTCTTTGTGCTCTGTTTATTGTCTCTATGCGACTCACTTCACTGAAAAATTACTTTAAAGCGATTAACTGGGACTATTTGCTCTACTGCATCAGTGCTCTACTTTTATTTCATGCGATGCAAGAGAGCGGCCTAGCACAAATATGTGCTGAGCAGTTTAAAAGCTTATATCCTCAGAATAACAGTCTATTACTAGCTCTTCATCTCATATTTGGAGCTCTTTTTTCTTTTTTATTTCCGCCAGTTGTTGGCATGGCCCTGCTTTTTTCAGTTAGCCTAGAGATTTTTTCTGATGTCACACTCTTCTTCCCATTTGGCCTCGCCTTGCTTTTTGGTGCACTTTTTCAGCTGGTTGATCCTTTGTCTCATTCAGCATTATTCCTAGCAAGTCGGTTTACTCGAAAAGCAGCTTCCTTTTGCGTGCGCGGTATCGTCACAGTTATTTGTTTGCTATTTGTTTATTGGCAAATCTCCCGATTGTTTTTAAACGATTGATCCGATATTCTCCTGGAAAATTTTAAATTTTCGAGGGTTAAATGGGATTTATTGCCGAAAACTATATCATTTTCATTATCGCGTTTTTCTGCGCTGGCTATCTGGGAATTATTTTAGAACGTTTTGTCAGAGTCAATAAGACGGCGGTCGCTATTTTAATGGCTGTCCTCTGTTGGGCTGCCTACTTTGTCTCTCAAGTCGATCCTGTTAAAGCCTCTCTTTTTAGGCTGAACGGATTTGTTGCAGAAGTCTCACAAATTATTTTCTTCTTACTTGGAGCAATGACTCTTGTAGAAGTTGTCGATTCACATGATGGATTTCGCATCGTCACCGATATGATTCAGACGGTGAGCAAAAGGCGCATGCTATGGCTAATTTGTATCGCGACATTTTTTCTATCAAGCGTACTCGATAACTTGACTACGACGATATTGATGGTGTCACTCTTGCGTAAATTGATTCCTGATGACAAAGAGAGATCGCTCTTCTCATGCATGGTAATTATAGCTGCCAATGCCGGAGGTGCATGGACTCCGATTGGGGATGTGACGACGACGATGTTGTGGATCGATGATCGTCTCTCTTCTCTTGGAGTGGTTAAAGCGCTCTTTATTCCAAGTGTTGTCTCATTACTCATACCGCTCCTCTACTTCCACTTTAAAGTGAAAGGAACGTTTGGGAAGATGAAAAAAATAAATAAAGATCAAAATGAGCCGGGATCGCGTCCTATATTCTTTCTTGGTGTCGCTGCTTTGATTTTTGTTCCAATATTTAAAGGCATTACTGGTATGCCTCCATTTATGGGAATGCTCCTTGGCTTGGCTGTGCTTTGGATTGCTACTGATTTGATGCACTATCGCCATTCCTATCGAGATCATTTAAAGATCCCTCATGTACTCTCCCGTATTGATCACTCGGCAATTTTGTTTTTCCTCGGCATTCTACTCGCCGTCGATGCTCTTACAGCTGTTGGAGTTTTAGCCAATGTAGCCGATTGGCTTAATACAGAAGTGAGCAGTTTGCCACTGATTGCAACGTTTATCGGACTATTTTCAGCGATTATGGATAATGTGCCGCTTGTTGCTGCAACGATGGGAATGTATAGCTTAGAGCAGTTCCCCATCGATGATACACTTTGGCATATGATTGCTTATGCAGCGGGAACAGGGGGAAGCATATTGATTATTGGATCATCTGCTGGTATAGCGCTAATGGGGATCGAGCGTATCGACTTTTTCTCCTACATGAAACGCTTTAGCATACCTGTGCTAATCGGCTATTTAGCAGGAATGGGCGTTTATCTGTTGATTAACTAATAGTTCTATCATTAAGCCAGCTTTGGGCTGCGTCCCAAGGCTGGCTATTCATATCGAGTCTTCCTTCCAATCTCATATCATGCTTAAAATCATTCTTTACAACTAGGGCATGAAATTTCTAAAAGATCCAAAAACACATTGCAGCAAGCAGCGTTAGAAGCAGTCTCTTATTCAATTGATTTTTTCACACACCTTGATTAGCTTGAGACTAAGAAGTTCCTAAATCAGCTTATAAGAGAGATCTATGGATACTAATGCTTATGATACCTGGCTTTTTGATCTCGACGATACCTTAATCGATTTCAAAAAAAGCATGGCAATTAGCTTAAAGAACTGTCATCAACAGTTCTTTTCATCCAAAGCATTTTCAGATTTTCAAAAATATTATACCAAAATCAACACAGAACTCTGGCAGCTAGTTGAGAAAGGCGCGATTTGTCCATCAGAATTAGGTCAAAAAAGATTTGAATCACTAGCCAAAACTCTACAAGTTAAATTTGATCGTGAAATTCAATTTTATTATGAAGAGCAGCTCATTGAAAACTCCCATTGGATTGATCATGCAGAAGATTTGCTCAACCTACTTGTAAAAAGAAAAGTAAAAATTGGATTTGTCACCAATGGCTTTTCGGGCCTCCAGCGTAGTAAATTCAAAAAATTAGGACTAGATCGCTATTCAGAAGTATTAATTATTTCTGAGGAAGTGGGCTATTCAAAACCTCATCGTAAAATTTTTGATCATACTCTTGAAGCGATCGGAGCGTTGCCAAGCAAGACATTGATGCTAGGGGACTCTCTCACAAGCGATGGAAAAGGAGCACAAAACGCTGACTTATCCTTCTGTTGGTACAACCCTAATCAGAAAAAAAGTGCACATCACTTCAATCCACATCACATAGTTGCAAATTGGCACTCAGTAATTTTGCGAAACACCTCTAGAAGTGCTTCTGGCTAGGATTTGCCTGGAAATTAGCAGCTGTTTAAAGAAAAAAATACCCATAAAAAACGCTCAAAATTTAGGGCAAAAAAACGCTTTTTTAAATTTTCTTGCGAAAGTCGTTGCAGTAAATTTACGAGTTTTTGTATTGTTTTGCTCATCTCACGAAAACGCTGAGCGTCAGAGTGAAGAACAGCAGGACAACGAGCCTGTAACTTAGGTTGGCAACCGACCTAAATGCTCTTTAACAGTAGAAAAGAAGCGATGTAAAAAATTTAAAGCTTGTGCGAGGTTTAGGCCTCGACAAAAACATTATTGATTATATTCTTTTATTTGAGAATTTGATCTTGGTTCAGATCGAATGCTGACGGCGTGGATGAGGCATGCAAGTCGTACGAAATTACGGGGCAACCTGTAACTTAGTGGCGGAAGGGTTAGTAATACATGAATAACTTGCCTCTAACCTGGGGATAACGATTGGAAACGATCGCTAATACCGAATGAGGTGTTAAGAGGTAGCTTTTAACATCAAAGCGGGGGACCTTCGGGCCTCGCGGTTTGAGAGAGGTTCTTGGGATATCAGCTTGTTGGTGTGGTAAAGGCGCACCAAGGCTAAGACGTCTAGGCGGATTGAGAGATTGACCGCCAACATTGGGACTGAGACACTGCCCAAACTCCTACGGGAGGCTGCAGTCGAGAATCATTCGCAATGGGCGAAAGCCTGACGATGCGACGCCGTGTGAACGATGAAGGCTTTCGGGTCGTAAAGTTCTTTCGCCTGGGAACAAGAGAGGATGGTTAATAGCCGTCTAATTTGAGGGTACCAGGTAAAGAAGCACCGGCTAACTCCGTGCCAGCAGCTGCGGTAATACGGAGGGTGCAAGCATTGATCGGATTTATTGGGCGTAAAGGGCGCGTAGGCGGAACAGAAAGTCAGTTGTGAAATTCCGAAGCTCAACTTCGGAGCTGCAACTGAAACTCCTGTTCTCGAGGGTAGGCGGAGAAAACGGAATTCCACGTGTAGCGGTGAAATGCGTAGATATGTGGAGGAACACCAGTGGCGAAGGCGGTTTTCTAGCTTATACCTGACGCTGAGGCGCGAAAGCAAGGGGAGCAAACAGGATTAGATACCCTGGTAGTCCTTGCCGTAAACGATGCATACTTGATGTAGCTGGGCTCAACCCCGGCTTTGTCGGAACTAACGTGTTAAGTATGCCGCCTGAGGAGTACGCTCGCAAGAGTGAAACTTAAAAGAATTGACGGGGGCCCGCACAAGCAGTGGAGCATGTGGTTTAATTCGATGCAACGCGAAGAACCTTACCCAGGTTTGAAGTGCAGTGGACAGCATCAGAGATGATGCCTTTCGTAAGAACCGCTGTAGAGGTGCTGCATGGCTGTCGTCAGCTCGTGCCGTGAGGTGTTGGGTTAAGTCCCGCAACGAGCGCAACCCTTATCGTTAGTTGCCAGCATTTTTAGATGGGAACTCTAACGAGACTGCCTAGGTTAACTAGGAGGAAGGTGAGGATGACGTCAAGTCCGCATGGCCTTTATATCTGGGGCTACACACGTGCTACAATGGTCGGTACAAAGGGCAGCCAAACCGTGAGGTGGAGCAAATCCCATAAAACCGATCTCAGTTCGGATTGTAGTCTGCAACTCGACTACATGAAGCTGGAATTGCTAGTAATGGCGTGTCA
>JAJFMD010000003.1 GCA_021772335.1 Chlamydiota bacterium | reverse complement strand
GCACCTCGATGTCGGCTCATCGCATCCTGGGGCTGTAGAAGGTCCCAAGGGTTTGGCTGTTCGCCAATTAAAGCGGTACGCGAGCTGGGTTCAAAACGTCGTGAGACAGTTTGGTCCCTATCTGTTGTGGGCGTAGGATATTTGAGAAGAGCTGCTTCTAGTACGAGAGGACCGAAGTGGACGAACCAATGGTGTTCCGGTTGTTCTGCCAAGAGCATCGCCGGGTAGCTATGTTCGGAAAGGATAAGCGTTGAAAGCATCTAAACGCCAAGCCTCCTTCAAGATAAGATATCCCATGAGACTCCCTGAAGACTACAGGGTAGATAGGTTGGATGTGTAAGTGCAGTAATGCATTGAGCTTACCAATACTAATCAGTCGATTGGCTTGATCTATTTTTTTTCATTTTCGGGGTAAACCTTAATCTTAAGGATTAACCCGAAGATGAAAAAGTGATCGCTACGAGAACGCTTCAAATGCTTCTTTTTATTAGAGAGTATGTCTTCCAAGAATTTAAAGTTTATCCAAGTTAGTCTTGGTGGTAATAGAGAAGGGGAAATACCTGATCCCATCCCGAACTCAGAAGTCAAGCCCTTCATCGCCGATGGTACTATACACAAGAGTATGGAAGAGTAGGTCGCTGCCAAGCTTTTATTCATAACCCAGCATCACCCGATGCTGGGTTTTTTTGTTTCTAGAGAACTGGAATACGTTTTATTTATTGCCCAGCATCATTTGATGTTGGGCTTTTTTATTTCACATGGCTGCGCATTTTGAATATTTCATGATTTTTGAATTTTTTGAATGATCTATTTCTATTCCGCATCTGATATATCACTTTCACCATCGGTTGAGTAATCGCCACTTTCCGGTCTACTCTTGCCTTTTTCTGGGGGATTTTGAGGTGACAATATCTGAGATAGTCTATCCCCCCCGATGGCTTTGATTTCAACATGTGTATTGAGAATGTGACTAAGTGTATTCATTTGCGAGAATATAACTCTCTGTTCAACAGTTGGTGATTTAAGGGGAGGCGTTTGAAAGTTTATTAAACTATCGAACTCTTGTTGGGGCATATCCGCTATTTTATGTGCAAAGGCATCTGCGCAGTAGTATAATTCAACATCATTAAGGGAATGTCCGCTCATTCTCAACGTATCAAGCATGACAAATTTTGTATTTTCTAAAGTTGTCACTGTTGATTTGTCACTTTGGAGTTCGATATTAGTTTTATTCACTCCATTGAAGCTATATTCCAGTTCCTTGATTTTTTGATTTGTTAGTTGATTATATGCAGTGAGCAACGTTTTTGCATTGCTATCTTCAGTTAGATGGTTTTCTACTTTTTTCAATTGCTGGAGGATAATGAATTGTTTTGCTGTAATCGGCGTAGCTTGATCGGGATTGGCACAGTAGTTGGTGATTTGTGTGATATCTTCTGGAGAGTACTCTTCACATATTCTTTCCAGTTCTTTTGCAGCTAGTTGTAATTGTTGCTCTGATTTATTTCCAGGTTCAGTGCCTAGATCTCTTAATGATTCGATTTCTACTCTTATTGAGCCTATCGTCTCTTCTCTTTCTTCGAAGTAGTCATCCATCACCATTAAAATTGATCCTTTGGTGTCTATGATTTTTTCGTTTATTGGGTTGGTTGTTGCCTTGTTTATGCTATTAATGCTTTTGGTTAGTCTTTCATAATTCTGAATGCTTTTTATTCCTAAATCATATCGAGGCTTTAGTTTTGCGACTTCATTGATCATTTGAAACAATTCCAGATCAACTTCCCCCTTTTTAATCTCTGCAATTTGTTCAGGTGTTAGATCTTTTATTCGGTTTTCTAGTCTTATGATTTTTTCTGCCGCGTTTGCGACTGGAAGAATGTCCTCTTTTTTACCTAGGTTTGATAAATCTGCATCTGATAATTCGCTTGATAAAAGACTAATTTGTGCTAGTAGCTTTTTGTCTTCATTTTTCTCTAACTTCGACGGATCTTGTATGCATTCTTTAAGTCTCGTTGCATCTGTTTCGTTTAGGTTGTTTATTTTGGATTTCAGGGCATCAGCACAGTACGTTTTCTGATGTTCTGATAATGCAGTTCCCGGTTTTAATGATTTCTCTAGCAAAACAAATTTCGTTGAATTTAAGACAGTAGGGTTTGCCTTGTAATAATCTGATTTTTCAATGATATTTAATAGTCTTTCATGTTTGTTGTGACACTTTTCTCTTAGATAGACATCTTTATCAAATTGACTTTCGAGAATAAGAACTTGGCTAACGAATCTTAATTTATTTTCATCAACCGGCTCGTCAAGAAAATGGTCAATTTCTTCTTCTGTAAGATACTCAATTTTATTTGCGAGTTCTTCAGCGCAGTAATGTAGGTCAGCGTCATTATAGTTCTGTTGACTTTGAATGAGATTATCTAGCAGATGCTTATGGACAAAGTACTCTTCATTATGAAGGATTGGGCGGATAAACGATTTAGCTTCTGGTAACTGTTCAAATTTTTTATGAATAACCATCTGATGAACTTTATCTAATGTTGCTCTAGGAGCAGTTTCTAGATCAAAACTTCCGGAAGTAGTGTATTCTTTATTGAGATGCTGTGCTTCTTCTTTATCGAACAGGGGATTATCTAGGATAGCTTTAAACGTAGGTTGATTTTCTCGATCTTTGACTATATTATTTATGACTTCTACTTGCTTGTCGCGATATAAATTTTCAACATCTTGGCGTACTGCTTCATATTTACTATCTGTAAAAAATGATGAACCACCAAATCGTTCTTGAAAAACTTGATCTATTATTTTGTGACGGTCTTCATAGGGTGTTGTTTCTAGTTGCTGTGTGTAGGCCTCTACAGCCTTTTGATTATGGAATAATGCAGCAAACATAGCTATCCTCTTTTTTTCTCTTTATACATAAAGAATATTTTATAGAATAGATTTTATGTTGTGAAAGTTGATCTGTTTGTTAGATAATTAGAGGTTTGTTTCTTCAATAGGAATGAACCCATGCATGGGCAATTCTTCAAAGCGTGTTACTGAATTAGGATCGAAGTGGAACTTTTGCTCAGCACGAGGAAGCAATGTGATCGTCCACTCGTTATTAACTTTGATGATGTCATAGACGCTGTTGTTTTGATAATCAAGAAAATGTTCTTGAGTTGTGCATTGATCAGTAAAACTGATTGTGCCTTGTTCTTCGATTGTTAATCTAAAATGCGTGGGAGATAGTTTTTCTAGGGTGCGATTATTTTTGTTTGATGCAATATTTTCGAGTTGGTCATTCCTAAATTCTTCATAGGGTATATTGATAATTTTTCCTCTGATTTCTGAAGGCGAAAGGAGGTCTTGACGAAACATAAATTGCAAAGCTTTGAAAGTATCCTCATCTTGCTCAGCTAATTGATATAAGGTTTCAATAAAATTACTTCTTAAGGATTCGTCGTTGTTATTCATTGTTCTACGAATATTATCGAACTCTTGTTTTACTATGATATTGTCGCCTTCTTTTATCGTGATGTCTCCTACAGGTCTATGATAATCACTTACGTACAGTTTTTCGTTGATATTGGTGTAGTCGGTGTTGTTTATCTGCTGTTTGTTCCATATTTCATCGGGCAATGATTTACTTAAATTTAAAACTTCCACTTTGCTCATCTCATGGAATACATCGCTTATTTCATTAATCATTCTAGAAAATGAAAATAGAGCGATCATGCTCTTATCTGCATTGGTAATTAATCTTTCAAGGTTCTTTCCTCCATAGGAAATTAAGGCTGTGTTCTCTTGATAAGTAGCGAATAAGATTTGCAGTTGATGCAATAGAACCTTGTCCTCATCTGTGATTTTCTGCGATGGGTCATCTAAAAAGGTGATAATTCTTGAGATGTCAGTAGAGTTCATCTTATTAATTTTTTTTGCAAAGGCATAGGCAGCAAAATATAAGCTTAAGGGTTCCTTCTCTTTTTGATTTTCAATAAGTCCTTTTAGCCATTGACCCTCTGCTTGTGTTGCACTATTAATCAACGCTTCTAGATTTAAGACGCTCTTGATGTTAAAGCGCAGATCCTTTCTAAGTTCAGGATAGATTGATTGGAGCTGGCGGAGCAGATTTTGTTCAGTTACAGAGAGTTGAGTTGAGGGATTCGTGAAAAACGAGGTAAGTCTGGTTACTTGCTCTTGGTTTAAGTTTTCAACATCTGCAAGAAACTGCTCTTTGAGAAGCAGCTCTAAATTCAGCCCCCCAATTTCGTTTAGATCGCGATGTTTAATAAATTGCGGGGTAAGAATATGTAGTTTTTTTAAAAAACGTCTTTCATCAATAGAAATTGAAGAGGAGGGCTTTTTCAAGTGATTGGTTAGGCGCTTAAGATGATAGGAAGAAAGTTTGTTTGCTTGTTCTGCCATGCTCTTGCCGCAAAAGAAGAGAACAGTCTCATTGGTTTCATTTGGAGATAAGTTGTCGAGAAGATCATCGGCGTAAATCAAAGTGAGTTCGGAAAATCTTCGAATATTTTGCCGTTTGGTATCTAGGATCCCTTCGATGTTTTTTTGGGAGGCTAGCAGGTTCTTTTCTTTCAATACTTGGTCGATTTCACCTAGCTGTTTTCTAAAGGCGCGTTTTTTGAGATGATTAAATAAGATCAGTTCTTTTAAGCGCTGTCCTCCTTTTGCTTCTAGATAAGTGCTGTCTGCAAGAACTCTTTCTAGAATTTGTAGTTGCTGCAGCTGTTTGAGTTCAAAGGAAGAAAACTTGGGGAAGTGTTTCCAGAAGAGCCCTTTGATGCTAGTCAATCTATTGATGAATTTTGTTGCACAAGTGTGCAGTGCTGCTTCATCCATTTCAACGATGCTATCTGAGATATGTTCAAGTTTGTATTCGTCGACATAATCTTGTTTATTAATCAATCGATTTAAGAGGGGAATGTTGTTGATCAATTTGAGTGGGAATATCGATTTGATATTGGGTAGGATCTTATTGAATTCGTCATTGACTGCTTTTTTTTGTGCGCAATCTAGAGCATCCCGCGTCTCAATTTCTGCTTTAATTGAGGTTAAGCTTTTTCTTTTTCCCAAAGCGGCGTTTTTTGTCCATAGGTAGCCTTGATAGATTGTATCGATTGCTTTGTAGAGTGGGTTTTTTTTAGGAGGGGTTAAAACATTAGGGTTTTCGATAATGAAGTTTTTAAGCCTAGAATCAAAAAGATTGCTAGACTCGATTTTTGTAATGAGCTCATCTTTATTGCTGGTGATAAATTCTACTTGTTTGGTTTTGTAGAAATTTTCGACATCTCTTTGTACGGAGGCGTATTTACTGTCTTTGAAAAACCAGCTTGAGCCAAAGCGTTCGCTAAAGATCTGATCGATCACATCATAGCGATCTTCATAAGCGGTCGATTCGATTGCTTGTTCATGCTTTGAGATGAAATCGCTATTGCGAAAAAACAGTGCAAACATAATCGGAACTAAGTTGTTTATTTAGTCTTCTTTTATGCTTAAAGTTTATTTTAATCAAATGTTATGGAGAAGATAATGCAATTTCGTCATAGAGCTCTTTAGAAGTGTGCCGATAAGAGGCAAGAGCGTGCCATTTTCCTTTGCGGGTATAGTCTTCAAACAATTTCGCAACTTTTTTTGTGCGTTTCCCCACTTTGCCATCACCAATCGGCTTTTCGTCGATTGCGATTAAAGGGAGGATCTCTTTGCTGCTCGAAGTTAAAAAAGCTTCATCGAACGTTGTGATTTCATCATAGGAGATTGTGCGTGTCGATATCGTATAGTCATCTTGTACTAGATTTAAAACAACTTGCCTAGTTACTCCACTTAAAATTTCGTCGAGTGGGGGAGTCAAAAGTTCGTCTCCTTTAAAGGCAAAGAAATTTGAAGTGGTCGCTTCTAAAATTTCTCGTTTGTCATTGATAAACAGCGCATCATCTGCGCCGCGTGAGCGAGCTCTTTTTAGTGAAATAATTGCGGGTGCATACTGCAGGGATTTTACGTGAGGCATATAGCGCTGAAGATCTGTTGAAATTACGCGGGTACCTTCTTGATGAAGCTCTTTCGGGTAAGGGGAGTAGGGATAGACAAGAATGCCAATACTCGGTTTGTTCTCAGGGGTAATTTGATCAAGTGCATATCCACCAGTGAGGATGATTTTGATTTGGAATTCACCCTTTGGCTGACTTTCAATGAGCTGATGAATAATCTGTTCAATTTCACCGAGAGAATGAGGGAGGGGGATGCCGAGTTGCTCTGCAGAAAAGCTCAGTCTTTGCAAGTGATCGTAGAGATGAAAAGGTTTGCGCTGATAAGTACGCAGATAATCAAAAACCCCATAACCGCGTACTAAACCGAGATCTAAAATCGAAAGTTTAGCTTCGTTTATAGGTAAGAATTTTCCATTGAGATAGCACTGTGCTGGTATCATAAATTTCTCCATCGCCTGAAAACTCATCTTAAAACAACTTTTTTTCTCTGCCCAGTCAAAAATGCAAAAAGTGTGTTTTGCGTACTTCTGAATAGGTTTTTTCTCTCCGAGTTAGTTATAGATAAAAAAATATTTTATTAACTTTTTATTAAAAATCTTGCTTAATTTCAAAAAAAGAATTATGGAAAAGGATATGGATAACATTTCATTTTATGGAGAGACCAAATGGCCTTAAAAGATACTGTAAGCAAAATGGAAAGCTGCTTGCGCGATATCTGCTTTAATTTAGAAAAAGCAGGTCGTGGCAATAAAGCTGCTTCACAACGTGTTCGCAAATGTTCAATTGAATTTGCGAAAATTTCAAAAACTTATCGCAAAGAATCTGTTGCTGCTGAGAAAAAAGGTAGTGGCAAGAAAGCTACAACTAAGCGTAAAGCACCAGCTAAGAAAAAAGCTGCTGCTAAGAAAAAGACAGCAACTAAGAAAACAGTTGCAAAGCGTAAAGCTCCTGCTAAGCGCAAAGCACCAGCGCGTAAGACTGCGAAAAGAAAAACAACTCGTCGTAGATAATCATTATTTCATAACGAGAGGGCTTGCCCCTCTCGTTTTCTTTGTGTTATACTCCTTTCCATGACTGATGAAACTCATACTGTGACTATCAATGGCTTAACTAGTCGTGGCCGAGGTAAAGCACTTCTCTCTGAAACAAAAGCGCTTGAAGTGATCTCAGCCTTGCCTGATGAAAAAGTAACTATACGCTTAGGTCCTAAGAAAAAAAGAAAGCAAATCGCTTTTTTGGAAAGCGTGCTCACCCCATCGCCTACACGCGTGACTCCTCGTTGTGCTCATGTTCCACTTTGTGGAGGCTGCTCTCTTCAACAGCTTGATTACAAATATCAACTTCAAGCAAAAGAAGCGCTTGTTAAACAGCTTTTTGATCCACTAGTAACACCTGATACTGCAACCTATCCAATCATTCCTGTAGATGAGCTATACCATAACCGTAACAAGATGGAGTTCTCTTTCTCAGAGAATCGAACAGGGGATAAGTTCCTCGGTCTAATCATCGCCGCTTCAAAAGGAAGAGTCTTTAATCTTACGGAATGTGCAATTTCACCAACATGGTTTCCGGAAGCACTCGAGATCGTCCGAAGCTGGTGGGAAAATAGCAGTTTATCTGCATACCATCCGCCTAAAGATAGCGGTACTCTACGCACCCTCACTTTGCGCCACGCTTTTGCAACAGATCAAAAACTTGCAATGCTCACTATTTCAGGCAATCCCTACTATCCTTTGCCTAAAAAAGATCTCCAAGCTTTAAAAGAAGCGCTTGTCAAAGAGTTTCCAGAGGTTTCTTTTTTTCTTCGTATTCAGCAACTTCTTAAAGGCACGCCGACTCAGTTTTTTGAAATGCATCTCCATGGTCCTGATCACATCGTTGAAGAGCTCACTCTCCCTGTTGGAACACTCCGTTTTAAAATTAGTCCGACTTCTTTTTTTCAACCTAACTCTCACCAAGCAGCAAAACTCTTTACCTCTGCTCTTAAGCTTATTCAAGACCTGCCTATACAAACTGTTCTCGATCTCTATTCCGGTACAGGAACGCTCTCATCACTCTTTTCATTAAATGGTAAAAAAGTTTCAGCTATTGAGATTAATCCTCACGCAGTTTTTGATGCCAAAGTGAATCGTGAGGTGAATAATCTCGCAAACTTTGAAATCTTTTGCGGAGATGTTGGCACGCTCTTACCCAAGCTTCTTTCTGAAAATAAAATTACCACTCCTGATTTGTTGATTCTCGATCCACCCCGCTGCGGCCTTGAACCCAAAGCGCTCGAGACAATCCGAGAACTCAATGCGCCTTACTTGCTCTACATCTCCTGCAATCCCAAAACCCAAGTTGAAAATCTCCAAGCGCTTGACTACACCCTTCTTAAACTTCAACCTGTCGATCAGTTTCCTCACACCATGCACGTAGAGAATATCGCTCTTCTAAAATCAAATAAGAAAAACTCTTGATTTCCTCCCTCTCAATCAGGCAAAATACTTCTTTTAGTTTAAATTAAGGTTTAATGATGAAAAAGTTCTTATTACCAATGCTCGCTCTTTCTGTTTCTCTATTTGCAGAAGAAGGTGGGGAGCCTCGCCAACAAAATTTTGTTCAACTAATTGTGATCTTTGGAATCGCCATCGTATTTTTCTATTTCATCCTATGGCGCCCCGAACAAAAAAGACGCAAAGCGCTAGAATCACAACGCAGCGGAATGAAGCCTGGTGATCGCGTTACAGCAATGGGCATTGTTGGAACCCTTGATCGTATCGATGAAAAAACCATCGTTCTAAAAACGATTGACGGCTCAAAAATCGAAATGCTCAAAATGGCAATCACAGAAGTACAGCCTGTCGGAACTGTAGAGACTCCATAAGGATAGTAAATTCTTGAGAATTTATTATTATTTTGGTGTGGAAGGAGTAGACGGATAGGTAGGCCTAGAAGGCGAACCTATCATGGCGCCTGCTCCTCTGGTACGAAGTTCTGGAGGTGTATAGGGACCGGCTCCTTTGAGATTCAATTGTTTTGAAGCCCATGTATTAAATTCTAAAATGCCTTTTTGATGTGCTATAATTGCATCAAGGTCTTTGTCTTGCAACTTGCTTAAGAGTTCAAGTTGAAGCGCTTTTCTATGGTAACTCGCAAGGAGTTTACCAAGCTCTGTTTGATTGCGCTCTTCCAGTTTTTTAGCTGCATCTATTTGCTCAAGTAATTCTGTTTCATCATCATCTAATGTGCGCCCTTTTTTAGTCGCATTTTCTAAAGCTCTTTCGACAGCTTGGTGATCGGCTACTCTATTAGCTTCAAGTTGCTGCAACTCGTTTGTAAGTGATGTTTCCCTTGCTTCAAGGTTTTGTACGATCTCATCTTGCTGAGCCTTTTGAGTCTTTAATTCTTCTAGCAATCTAGCTTCTTCAATAGAATTTTCCCCGGTCTTTGCAAGGCGACGATTTAAATCATCTATTTGTGATTTATAGCTGCTTTCTAGTGTTGCTTTTTGATCGCGCACTTCAGCTAACTGCGTTTTTAAAAATTGGATATTAGTTTCTGCTTCTCGGAGTTTTTCTTTAAGCTTTGCCTCCTCTTTGCCCAGTTCTAATTTTTCTCTGCGCACTTCTGCTAGGTTATTTCGAGCCGTAGCTAAATCTGTTCTTTGTCTTTCGTTGAGACCTTCAAGTCTGCCAATTGTTTCATTTGCTTTTGCAAATCTCTTTTCTAGATCTATTTTGTCAGTTTCAATTTTCCTTTTCTCTGCATCAGTTGTTGCTTTTTCTCGTCGTATACTTAAAAGCTGACCTTCTAGTTCAGTGACTTGATTAGTTAAAGCGGTCACTCTTTCAAGAAGCGGGTTTTTATCATTTTCACTCGCTGTGCGTGCAGCTGTAAGGTCCTTGTTGATTTCTCTTAGGCGAGCTAATTCATTTTGCAAATTATCAATTGTTTGACTTTGTTCTAATACTTGTGTCTCTAGTCTGTCTATATTGCGATCTTTTAAATCTAGTGTACTTCTATGCGCGGCTTCTAATTCTCGAATTTGCTGATCTCTCTGTGCTAACTGATTTTCAAGGTGCTGAATTTTAGCGTTATTGGCTGCATCTAAATTTGTGTACTTAGATAGTTGTGTTTCTAATTCATCAATTTTGGCCTGGTGTTGCTTTAAATCGACATTGGATTTTTCTTGGAGGGCTAAATACTCATTTTCAAGGTGAGTAATTTTTGAATGGAGAGCTTTTCCTCTATTCTCAAAATCAGTTTTTGCATCCGCAGCTTCCTGTCTTGATTCCTCAACTTCTTTGTTTAGCGCAGCGACTTGCGCTTCTAATCTTCGAATTTGCATTTGTGCTTCGCTGAGTTCAGCACTCGTTGCCGTGCCGCTGCTTCGCAATGTATGTAATGCAAGATCACTTAGAGTAAGAGCGCTTTGTTTAGCTTCAAGAGCTATTTCCGCTTCTGCGGCTCTATTTTCGAGTGTTACTATTTGATTTTTTAGCCGCGCTATTTCTTTATTAGCGAGGTTAAGTTCTGCTCCTTTACCTTCGAGTTCAAGGCGTAATGCTCGAGCAGAGGCTTTTTCATTTGTAAGGGCTGTTTCTAGTTGAGTTATGAGCTCTTTGTGTTCTGAATTTTCAATGGTTAATTCTGCAAAATCTTCTGCATGTGTTTCTTTAGTGCGCTGTAATTGACTAGCTATTCTTTTAACTTCTCGCTGTGCATCTTCGGATGCATCTTGTTTATCTTGTTGAAGCTGTGTGATTTGAGCTCTTAAAGAGCCGATCTCCTGACGTGCTGTCCTATTTTCATCTATAGCTCTTTGCAATTGAGCAGCAACAGAGCCTTTTTTCTCTGTAAGTTTATTATATTCTTTTTGCAGATCATCAAGTTCATTTTTTAGACTTTGAATTTCTTGATCATCAGCGCCTTTTTTTCCTTTAAGACTGTCAAGTTCGGTTTGCTTCGAGTGAATGGTATCTTTTAGCTCAGTTACTAGCTTTATGTGCCTCGTTAGCTCTTGTTTTGCGTCTAAAAGCGCGCTTCCAAGAGCGATGATTTGTTCGTTGAGTGCAACATTTTCATCTTTAGCTGCGGCAAGTGCATTTTTAGCAATTTGAAGACGATTTGAAATGGACCTTATAGTTTCATTTGCATTCTCGAGTGAAGAGGATAAACCATTTTTAAGTAATTCGATTTGTGCTAATCGATCATTTGTTGCTTTAAGTTCCTCTTCTAATTCTGATCTTTTGAGATTAGCTTCTACGAGTTCACTTTCCACTTTTTGTATTTCTGCTACTTTAGATTCTGCAAGCTGCGCAATTTTTCCTTCTAAAGCATATATTTGAGAATGTGCAGTCTTAAGTTGCGTAGCTAGTAATTGACGCTCCTGGTCATATGCTGTATGGCGATCCATTAATTGTTGATTAGCCCGTTGAAGAGCTTCATTTGATGCTTTTTGTCTTTCTAATTGACCTGTTAAATCTTGAATGTGTTTTGAGTGCCTAGATTCTTGTGTTTGGAGTCTTTTTAATTGTGCTTTTGCAGTTTCAAGCTCGTTAGATTTCTCTTCACCAATTTTTATTAATTGGTTTTCAATGTTTTCCGCCAAGGATAAGCGCTCTTTTAGCTTAGCGTTTTCAGCGACTAATTCTTGATTTGTAGCTAGTGCAGTTGCAAGCGCTTTTTCAGCTGCTTGTAATTTCTGGAGAGTTGTTTTTTCAGCTGCGCGTGATTGTTTGAGTTGGTCGGTTAGTTGTCTGTTCTGCTCAACTAGCTCAATTTGCCTATTTTGAAGCACTTGTTCAGCGGCTTCTTTCTCGCTTTGTTGAGATGCAATTGTAGCTAATTTTGTAGCATTATTAGCGAGCTCTTTTTCTTGTCTAAGAATCGTCGCTTGAGTTGTTCTAAGTTCTTCAGCAATATTTGCCTTTTCTTTTTCTAACTGAGAGACAATTCCTTTTTGCTCAGTTAGTGCACTTTGAGATTCTTTCAGTTGATTTTGAAGTTCAGTATTAGATGCTTCTAATGCAGCAATTCGATCAGCTTGAGCGGCGAGTTGGGATTCTAAATCAGCATTTCTTTGTCTTTCCTTAAATAAGAGGCGTAGAGCTTCTTGTAATCTTGGTTTGTTAGCTGCGAGCTTTTCAGTGGATTCTTTTAAATGATTGTCAAGTGAGCGATTTATTTCTTGAAGTTGTTTAATTTGGAGTTTTAGTTCAGCAACTTCTTTTTCTACAGCAGCTCTTTGTGTTTCTTCCTTACGTAATTGATCTTTTACTCGCCCAAGTTCAGCGTCAACTCCTTTTAGCCGAAGTGTTTCTTTTTTTAGATCTTGGATAGTGCGATCGTGGTGTTCTAGTTTTTCAGAAGCTTCTTGTAAATCACGTGTATGACGATCAAGTTCTTTTAGAGCTCTACCTAAGTCTTGTCGAATATTTGTATTGTCAGCCTCTAGCATGTTTTGTAAAGAACGCAGTTCATTTTGAGTTAATTCTAACTCTCGTTCACGGGCCTTAGATTCATCGAGTTCTTTTTGTGTAGATTTGAGATTTTGTTGTGTTTTCTCAAGCGTTTGACTTTTCAGGCGATGCGCTTCTTGCTCTCGGGCGAGATCAACGGTGAGTTTATCTATGTGGTCCTGTTGGCTAGTAACGGTTCTTCGAAGTTCATCGAGTTGAGGTTTCAAAGTTTCTAACTCTTTGTTAGCAGCCGTTTTTTGAGCATTGAGACCTGAAATTTCATTGTTTAGTTGCTTAATTTGCTTTTTGTGTGATTCTTTTAATTCTTGAATTTCTTCACTTCGTTCAGACAATCTCTGCTCTAGGTGTGCAATTTCTGCTTGTTTTGCAGTATTGTCCTCTTTAAGGATGTCGATTTGCTCTGCTTGTAGAGCTGCTTGCTCTCTTAAATCATTAAGAGCTTCCATTTGTTCTTGTTCACGCGCTGCAATAGCGGCATTGTCTCTAGATAAAAGAGCGATTTGATTTTGAGCTTCATTGAGTTCGCTATCTTTTGCATCTAAAGCTTCCTGCATTAGAGATCTTTGTATTTCAAGAGCTGTAGCTGCATCACCAGTTGTTTTTTTTAGTTTGTTCTCAAGCTCTGAGAGTTTTAAGCTTAAAGCGGCATTTTCATCTTGAAGCTTTTCAAATTCAGCTTTCCAAATTCCAAGCTGTTCTTCTAAATCATCTGTGGTGATAGTTTGATTCGCTAGGTCATGTTCAAGTTCTCGATCGAGATTTTGGAATCTATCGATTGTTGCATCGCGATCTCGAATAATATCCTGAGTGCGTCCTAAATCTTGTGTCAATCTATCAATTAGCTTGAGTTGATCAGCAATGATATTTTCTAATCGCCCTCTTTCATCGGCTGTCGAAGTTTGTAATTTTGTCAGATTTTCTTCTAAGCGCGTATTTTTTGAAATTTGGGAAGCTTCTCGATTTAGAGCATCTTTTAGCTTGTCATTAAGATCAGCAATCTGTTGATTTCTTTGCTCAATTTCAGCTTTTGCAGCTTGTTGTATTTTTTCGAGATTAGAACTGTATTGGTTAGCAAGATCTTGAAGGCTTGTGTGATACTGGTTTTGTAGCTGACGAATTTGAGTGTTCAAATAACTAATATCCTGATCTCGATCGGAGAGGGCATCTTGTAATTGATCTATTTGATCGGTTTTTTCTGTTAATTCTAATGCTTGATTTGCAATTATTTTTCTTAAATTCTTTTCTAAGCGATTCCTTTCATCAAGTGCTTGGCGATATTTTTTCTGGAATTCCCCGATTTTATTTTGATTGGTTTGGACAGCTTTTCTTAAGCCATCATTGGAAGCGCGTAAGTGCCCAATTTCTCGTTCTAAATCACTATTTCGTACGCCTGCTTGCTGTAGTTGATCTAGCAGCTCTTGAATTTGTGTATCGTGAAGCTCAGCTTCTTCGGTCATATAAGCAGTATGATTTTCGTCTGCTTCTCTTAAGGCTTCATGTAGAGCCTGATTTTGAGCATATAGTTGCTGATTCTCCTCGCGGAGTTCATCGAGTTCCATCAATATGTCATCGTAATTCGCAGATGCCTTTCCTAGCTCTCCCTCAAGTCGCTGAATTCTCTCTTGATCACCTGCTCTTTTATTTCGCTCATTTGCTAATTCACGTTCTAAGGTGCTCACAGTGGCTGCACTTGTGTGTAATTGCTCTTGAAGAGTGGTTATTTGTTCTTCGTTTTCAGCGAGTTGAGCTTGATGGACTTCTTCTTGAGTGCGCAGTTGTGTTTGTAGAGCATGAATATTGTTCATTTGAAGGCGATTAATGAATTCTTGCCGATCATTTTGAGCAGAGGCAGCTCTCAATTCTAAAGAAAAATCTTCTGTAGATTGTATGCTGTGATCATCTCCACCCTCTGCTCTAACGCGATTGCGAAGATCGTGTGCTGCAGTAGGTGGATGACAATGTATGCAGTCTCGTCCTATTTGATCGGTCCTTTCGCCAACAGGTGTGCGATGCATATGGGGATGGCGCGCTATGCAGGTATTGTAAATGCGATTCGTTTCATTGAGAATAAATTCATCAGCCCGACCAGGAATTCTATCAATTGTGACAGATTGCCCTTCTGCTGTGGCTGTAATCCTGCCGCGCACGACAGAGAGGTGAAGGCGCATTTCTTTTGTTTTATCGACGCCTTTTTTAGCAAGAGCTTCGCGAATAATGCGATTTAAATTGGGAACAGTTTGAAATATTTGATTAATAGAGTCTGCTAATTGTTCTACGTGGTTAGGGATGTCAGGGTCAGTTATGTCACTGCAATGCCATGGAATAGAACTTGTTGCAGCTTCACTTTTGTATAGCTCTATATTGTGCTGGTCTAAAATATTCTGAGTTATACGTAAAGACTGATTAGCTGAACTTGGAGGATTCGCCATAACTACACTATTAATACATTTATATATTAACTATATTATATCATAGTTATTTATTTAATCTATTTTTTGTTATATAAAACGATATTATTAGCTTTTAATAATAAATGAATGGATTTAGTTTGGTTAAGGCTCTAATGATTAGTTTGCTCTGTTTCTTTGTGCGAGCTTATGCCGCGCCAGAAATTGTGTATCTCAGCTGGATCGATGATCCGACTACGACGATGGTCATACAGTGGCAGAGTGAGGAGTCGTTGGAGTTGAGGGTGCGGCGAGCTGGAAGCGAGAATTGGCAAAGAACAGAGGCTGAAGGAAATGAGTATCAAGTATATACCGCTAAGCTGGATCAGTTAAAAGCGGGGGAGTTGTATGAGTTTCAGATTGGAGATGATGAGACACTGAAATTCAAAACGTTGCCCGATAGATTAGATAGGCCAGTGCGTTTTGCTGTAGGAGGAGATCTCTATCGTGGAAAGGGAGAGCTCTTTGAGAAAATGAATCATGTTGTCAGCGCTCAAGATCCTGATTTTGCGGTGCTTGGAGGAGATATTGCCTATACCAAGAAACGGGTGATCCCTTTAGGTAAGCAAGGGGAGCTTACAAGATGGCGCGAGTTTTTTAAAATATGGCGACGGCAGATGGTAACAAGTGAAGGGTGCTTGATTCCGATGGTTTTGGTCGTTGGTAATCATGATGTTAGCAGTTTGCCAAAGATGTTTTGTGATGATCTTATATTTCAGTTATTTGCATTTCCCGATCAGCTTTTTACCTATCGCAGTTTAGAGGCGGGGGATTATTTGACTTTGGCTCTATTGGATACTGGGCATGTTTTCCCCATTTGTGGTAGGCAGACAGAGTGGCTAAAAGAAACTTTAGAGGAGAGTAGAGCTCTATACAAATGCGCTGTCTATCATGTAGGCGCTTACCCCACCTATTATATGTATAAGGGCAAAGAGGAAAAGAGAGTTAGGCAGTGTTGGACTCCTCTTTTTGAAAAGTATGGAGTGCAAGTTGCCTTTGAGCATCATAGCCATGCGTATAAGCGTAGCTATAAGTTAAAAGGGGGAGAGCGGGATGAAGAAGGGGTTTTGTATCTCGGGGATGGAGCGTGGGGTGTCACTCCCAGAAGTCCAAGACATCATCCTTATTTAGCAGAGAGTTTAGCTAAGAATAATGTTTTTATTGTAGAGCTAACACCCAAGATGATGGAAATTAAAGCGCTTGGAATAGAGGGAGATGAGATCGATACGATTGCGCCGCTGTTAAGCGGTTTTGAGAGCGCGCCTGCGCAGCAGGAAAAAAGTGCCGGAAAGGGTGATTGTAAATCCTAGAAGTAGAGTGACCTGTACTCCAAACAGGTTGCATAAAAAACCACCGAGCAGAGGTCCTACTAGACCGCGCAGTCCCACCATTAATATATTAGTGCTAGTAAAACGACTACTATCTTCATCGGGTGCAAAGAGAGTTCCCGAGAGGTTCCAAAGCAGATGACTGCCCGCTTGGGCAATGCCGTAGAAGAGAAAGGCTGTATGTAACCAAAAAAGACTCGAGCCAGCAAATAGAAGTAAAAGAGGAAAGAGTGCAAATCCGCAGAGGATATAGATGCAGAGTTGTTGAGGAACAATGGTTTTTAGGCCCTTGCGCCAGAGCTGCGCGGAGAGAGCGACACCGATCCCCATTAAAATTGTACGTGCATAGGCGAGTGTTGAGTGTTCGATAAGCAAGTGATCGGCAAAATAAATGGGCAACGCTGGTGCGATCACCATCAGTCCAACCCCCCCAATCATAAAGCTCCACTGGAAGTCAGCAAAGTCTGGCCGTCTGCGCATTAGAGCAAAGCTCTCTTGCCACGGTTTGATCAGACGTTCTTTCCAAGAGGGTTGCTCAGGAATTTCAATCTTTTTGGGTAAATTTAGAGGGATGCGCATCTGCAAGAGGATGCTGCTCATGCTAATGAGTGTTGCGATAAAGAAAAGAGGCTTCCAGCCCATGCCGCTGATGATGGTGCCGATGGTGAGTCCGAGTAAAATACTCTCAAGAAAGCTCATCACAAAATAGCGGGTATATGCCTTTTCTCGGGTCTCTTTGGCGACGTTCACTTTGAGAATTTCCATCAGCGCTGGCATGCCCGCGCGGTGAAAAAGCTGGTACATCGCTGCGACAAAGATCACATACCATATACTATCGATCCAGGGCAGTAACAAGAAGGGACAGCGCCCTAAAAACCATGCGCCCATTAGATTGGTAAGGAGCTTGTCGCGTCTTTGAAATAGGTTCGCTCCCCAGTAAAATGAGAAGAGAGCCATTACTGGACGCAGCATCGCAAATAGCGAAAGATGCAGCGCTGTCGCCCCGAGATCTTTGCGCAGAATAAAGTGCAGCAGTCCATAGAGCACAACGAAAGGCTCTTCGGCAAGCTTCATCCAAAGCAGAGCAAAACGTGTCCGTTTACAACGCGCCTTTGTATTAACAACCTGTTCCATGGGAATGATAAAACTATTTTAAAGACACCTAGTTTACAGGTGGAAGAGATTCCGCGCAAGTTGGTCTAAGTAAAGGTTTTAATATATACCAAGCTCGAAAATAGGGGCCTTCTAAGCAGAATTTGGACCTATTCTTAAGAATAGGTCCCAGATTTTAATCACAGTCGCAATCGCAGGTGCCAGGATCGACTCTGGTCCCAACGACATTGAATGTGCCCTCGTTATTATTGAGCTCACTAAGACCAATGGCGAGGTTGGCATTATTTGACTCAATTTGAAACGTGCCGCCACCCGAGATGTTGTAGGCGCCAGGGTTGCGGTTATCCACGAGTCTTAAGCAGGTTGTGCCCGCATCGACCTGAACGTTAAAATCAATTGAGAACTGATTGCCTTCAACACAAAACGTATTGGTTTGTTCAAAAGCGGCAATAATGACATCAAAGGTTTTAATCCCTAGAAGCTGGTTATTCTTGATGCACAAGGAGCTGTTTTCAATTTCTTGAGCATTTGTAGATAGACAGATAGCATTAACGTCGCCTACGGCAGAGAGATTGTCAAGTCTGTTTTGATTAATCTGCACTTGGCTTGTGTTAATTGCTAAAGTTTCAATTCCAAAGAGATCATCACCGTTAGCAGCTAGCGAAGAGAGCTCATTATTACAAACGATGAGCTCAGAGCTGAGGATATTTCTAAAATCAATTCCAAAGAGATCATCAGCAGCGGTCGCGTTTGTGATGGTATTATTTGAAACAGTGACATCAGAAGATGATTCAACGTCACGGAAGCGAATGCCCCATAGATCGTTACTAGCTGTGATTTGATTTATATCATTATTTGTTACACAGAGGTTTGTTTGTGTAACATCGTTCAAACGAATACCAAAAGCGTCATCTCCAGTCGTGGTGACATTTTCGATGGTATTAGATGCAATCGATGCTTGGCACGTTGTTAAATTGTTAAAGCGAATTCCAAAAGCGTCATCTCCAGCTGTTGCTAGATTGCGGACGCTGTTTTGATTAATACAAACGGATTCTCCTGTGACATTATTGAAACGAATTCCATAGACGTCTTCTGTAGCAGCTTGCAGGTTTTCAACAGTATTAGATGCAATCGATGCTTGGCACATTGTTAAATTATTAAAGCGAATTCCAAAAGCGTCATCTCCAGCTGTTGCTAGATTGCGAATGCGATTGTGATTAATGCAGACCGATTCGCCAGTGATATTATTTAAGCGAATTCCATAGACGTCTTCTGTAGCAGCTTGCAGGTTTTCTATAGTGTTGCAATTTACTGTGATGCGTGAGAGCATCGAAGTATTATCAACTATGATTCCAAATGAACTTCTTCCGGAGCTGCTATTTGTGATTGTGTTGCAATTGAAGGATAAATTTGAGCTATCGCAATTATCTAGTCTAATATTTCGAACTTCTTCTGATTGTGATGAAAGGTTAGAGATTGTATTGCCATTGCAGCTAAGAGTTGAACGATTGACATCATCTAATCGAAGAGCAAAGACGTTGCCTGCTTCTGCGCTGAGATTGTTAATGGTATTATTATTGAAGGCCATTTCACACTGGGTAAGAATGAGCAGGCTCACTCCGCGCGTAACATTTTCAGCTTGAAAATTTTCAATGGTGTTGTTGAGATGGCATAAATTGCTATAGATAAAATCTTCAGAACGGAAACCCGTGATGACATTGGCCGCTTTGAAATTTACAAGTTGATTGTAGAGATAACGGAGGGTAACGTTTTTGTTGTCTTCCTGAAAATCAATACCAAAGCAATTATTAGTCGTGGAGGTGAAATTGTTAAAACGATTTTGGAAAAATGTGATTTCACTTGAAGTCACAGGCTGAGTAAACGCAATTCCTCTTATGTTATCTTCTGCAGTTAACGTATTAAAGTGATTGTTACAAATGTTCAGAGATGCGCAATCAATGGTTTCTAAGAACGTAATAAATGAGACAT
This sequence comes from Chlamydiota bacterium, assembly GCA_021772335.1. Lineage (GTDB taxonomy): Bacteria > Chlamydiota > Chlamydiia > Chlamydiales > Rhabdochlamydiaceae > JAJFMD01. Next base: position 52,917 of record JAJFMD010000003.1, on the reverse strand, counting down.
CATTAGTTGAAGGCAATTCAGCTGTGTTGCGCATTGAGTTGTTTGCAATGATCCCGCACCCAGTAATCCATGGATTACTGCGATGGATTGTAGTGGCGATTTGATTTTCAAAACAGCTGTCACGCACGATGAAATTGTCAGCATCATTGAGTAAAATCGCAATGGATGCTTCCGAAGCAGAGGATTTCAATGCTCCATCAAAACGGAATCCTGCAACTTCAGTACAGTCGTTCATCGTCAAAGCAACAGTGGTTAGAGTTGCATTGGCATTAAAGAAATCAACTTCTTGAGTGCTAACTACGTTGCTTAGTAGAGGCATACAACCTGGAGTGCAGGGTGAAATGCAAATCTCACATAGATCAAAGCTCGCAGCTGAGCTGATCAGCCTTTGGCCTTCTTTCATTGTAAAGCCGCAGTTCATTCCATTTGATGTGCCATCACCTGGGAAGACATAGATAATGTCACATTCTCTAGCAGTCCCTTCTGCAAATTTAAGATTGTTAAACGGTTGCTCAAATGTTCCTGAGCCAGGCAGACAATTGCAGTTGTTGACGAAGTAGATTTTGGGGCTGCACGGCAAATCACAACATAGGTCAAATAAATCAGTTTTGTTCTCAATCGGAATGATCTCATTGCGATACACCGGCTGTGTCATCAGGGCAACTTGTCTTGCAACATCATCGCAAGGTGCTGGGTATTTTTCTTTAAGACGGGAGCCATATTGTCTTAAGTTTGCAGGGCCAAAAGGAAAGCTCAGTGTGATCCATCCTTGAGCTCGCGTATTGAAGATTGGATCATAAGTGACATCACCGCCGATCGTAATTCCATCGTACACTTTTAAAGAGAGGCGTCCTCTGCCTCCCCATTCGCCGCCAAGACGTGCATCATTGACCTTCTTCTCAAACAGGTAATAGGGCCCCGCAGCAATATAAAGATCGACATATTTAAAAGGGCCGGGAACATGAAGTCCAATCTCTCCATCGATATCAGCTAAGCTCGCAGAGGCTTCTTGTCTGGCAACCGCTCTAAAGCAGGTGAAGTGGTCAAAGCAGGGGCATCCTAGTTTTGTTGTTTTACCAATAGGAGCATAACCGTTAATTCGAATATCGAGATATTTACCTAAAAGCTCTAAGCCGCCGCCAACTTGGTTTTGCGAGCCGAGATCTTTGCTATCGCGATAATCGTAATATGCATTGAGTCCAACAACGACACGTTCGCACGCATAGCGTCCGCCGAGACCGGCATTTGCAGCCCATTTTCCATCATTAAATACATGACCGCGCAAATCGATAAAAGGTTGGAAAACACGCTCGCCACTTGGAGAAAGAAAGGTGGAAAAAGAGGTATATCCTTCATCGTAACCAAAACCTTTTGGAGCGCGATAGCCTAATGAAGCGCGAGACCCAGGCCCTGGAGAGCACGATTTATTTTCTTGTGGGTTGGGATTTGTAAAAGGTCTCGAGGCAATTTGAGATGACATTGTCTTACTAGCCTCAGGAGTTTTAACAGAAGAAATTTCTCCTGTTTCTTGAGAGAAGACTAGCGAGAGAGGAATTAGGGTAATAGCGGCATAAAAACAGGGATGATTCATTATAATAGCATTAGTTAGTTTTTGAGATATAGGTTATGTTTATAGGATCTAGATTAAATTTCCAAGAAATTATTTTGCAAAAATGAAAGCTAATTTTTTGAGAACAGTTTCATGAGATTTGTTTTGCACTTAGAGGGAGAGCACTCGCACGTATCTAATGGCACGGCGGTGTTGCCTCCAACATTAAATGTTCCTTGGTTATTGTTGAGCTCACTGAGACCTACAGCGAGATCCGCGTTATTTGATTCAATATTGATACCACCTGTTACATCGTATATTCCAGGATTGGTGTTATTGAAAAGGCGTAAGCATTGTGTGGTTGATGAAGCGGCGATATCAAACTGAATAGAGAAACTATTGTTTTCAATGCATAGCGTTTGAGTGCCGCTAGTAATGAGTTCAACATCTAAAGTGCTGATTTGACTAAAGCTGTTATTTCGCATTGTTACCGATGCATTTTCGCTAATTAATAAGATGCCATCTCCTGTTGTGATCCCTTGAATATTATTAAAGGTATTGCCACAGAAAAGAATCGAAGCATCACTAAAAGTGGCATCATATTCAATGCCTGCTGCAATTGGCATTGCCAGTTCGTCTGCTAGAATAATATTAAATGCATTGCATTTGTAGATAGTAGGACTGTTTGCAACAGTTCCTCTATAGCGAATTCCTGATGCATTTGTGCCAACGACAGAAGGCATCGACTCGGAGGCTCCAATCATATTAAAAGTGTTGCAATTGAAAGTGACAGGTGAATTTTCTAAGGAGAAAAAGTTAATACCAGATACTTGTGCAATGGCAAATAGGGTGTCGAACATATTGCAATTGTATTCAAGAGAGCTGTTGGTGATAGCTCCATGTCTAATTCCGAAAACATTATCACCAGTAAATGTTAATAGATTTGTAAAGGAATTTTGATTGAAATAGAAAGTGCTATTAGTGATAAATTCATTAAAGAAAATTCCATCGATCGATATCAAATCTGTTGAAAAATTTTGAATCACATTTTTATTTATCCAACCTGTTGAATTTGTGGTTTCGTCAATTCTAATTCCCGAAAGGCTAGATCCAGTATCAGGTTCGAGAGATGTATTGAAATTATTAAAGAGATTGTTAGATATGCAAAGAGAGGAATTAATCGCTTCAAAAATATAAAGGCCACTTAAGGATTCAGCAATTGCACGGAAATTATCCATGGTATTGCAGTCTACGGTCAAGTGAGAATTTTTTAAAGATCCTATCGAGATACCGCTTGAAAAGAAAAAGGGGATGTCACCAAAACCATTGAGAATCGTTTCAAAATTCTTAAAGGTGTTTTGGCAAAAAGAAATATCACCATTGGTGATATTACTCAATATTACTCCAACGCTTGTCGGAGCTAATCCTGAATTAAAACTTGTCACAACGGAAAAATTTTGGAATATGTTATTTTCGATACAAAGAGTTGGATTAGTTAGTTCATTTAGAGCGAGAACTCCAACGGATAGTAAAAGAGTGTCTGGATCTTGCTGCAGTAATATTGGCGTTGGGCCGTTGATGCAGTTTCCGCAAATACTCGCTCTAACACAATCTTCGAGTTCAGTGCGAGCAATCGCTGCTCCTTGCTGATTCGTAAAGATGTTGTTTCTTATGGTAAATTGATTCCCCTTATCGAATACGACGCCGAAAGCAGCTCCATCTCCAGAGGCGGGGTTAGATGAGTCAATACGAAAGCCAGCAACCTCTGTGCATGTGTTCATATCGACGACAAAACTACTATCAGGAAAGAGCGTTAGAGAAGTTGTTCTCTCAAAATTTTGAAGCAGAGGCATACATCCTGGTGTGCAAGCGGGGATGCAAATATCACATAGATCAAAACTTGTCGCTGAGCTGATCAGCCTTTGCCCTTCTTTCATGACAAAGCCTTGATTCATTCCTCTAGATGTCCCATCGCCTGGGCAAACGTAGATGACATCACATTTTTGAGAAGCTTGTTCTGCGCAGAGAAGGGTGGGGAATGGACATTCAGCTGTTCCGTTTCCATTCGTCGAGCAGTTATTAACGAAGAGAATTTTAGAGCAGCAATTTTTTAAGATATCAAAGCAGTGTGTAGTATTTTGAATGGGGATGATCTCGTTGCGGTACACAGGCTGTGTCATTCGAGCAAACTGACGTGCAGTTTCATCGCAAGGTGCTGGGTATTTTTCTTTAAGTCGAGGGCCATATTGTCTTAAGTTTGCAGGGCCGAAGGGGAAGCTCAAACTGATCCAGCCCTGAGCGCGCGTATTGAATATTGGATCATAAGTGATATCGCCGCCGATTGTAATGCCATCGTACACTTTTAAAGAGACTCTGCCTCTACCGCCCCATTTGCCACCAAGCGTGGCACCATCGACCTGTTTTTCAAAGAGGTAATAGGGGCCTATAGCGGCATAGAGATCGACCCACTTTGAAACGCCAGGAATATACATTCCAATCTCTCCATCGATATCAGCTAAACTCGCAGCGACGACTTGCCTGGCAATCGCGGTATTACAAGCAAAGTGATCAAAACAAGGGCACTCTTTTTTAGTTGTTTTGCCAATGGGAGCATAACCATTGATGCGCAAATCGACATACTTGCCTAAAAGCTCTAGTCCACCACCAACTTGATTTTGCGATCCGAGCTCTTTACTGTCGCGGTAATCGTAGTATGCATTGAGACCTAAAATGCCGTACTCACACGCATAACGTCCGCCGAGACCAGCGTTTGCCGCCCATCTGCCATCATTGAATACATGTCCGCGTAGATCAATAAAGGGCTGAAAAGGGCGTTCACCGCTAGGAGAGAGGAAAGTAGAAAAGGATGTATAACCCTCGTCATAACCAAATCCTTTTGGTGCGCGATAGCCTATTGCAGCGCGCGGGCCAGGACCAGGTTTGCAAAAAGGTTGAGTTTTCACCTCATCACTATGTTCAGAGATTTTAGCTGAGATTAAAGCTTCTTCCTCAACGAGCTCTTCAATAATCGAAACATCAGGGGAATGTCCATAAGTTTGACGTAAAGGGCTCTTAATATAAGAATTTCCTTGAGCAACTTCTTCAATATATGAACGGTCGGGATCTCCATTTCCTTCATAAGCAAAAGATAATGAAAGAGGAACTAAAGTAACTGCTGCGTAAAAATAGCTAAATTGCATTTCAATTAATAGTGCTGTTTTTTTACTTTTATTTTATTTTATTATTAAAATCAATGAGCCGTATGATCAATTTAGTATTAAAAATGTCTGATTCTAATTAGATTAGAAGCATGGTTAGGGCTATTTAGTATTCTTAGTCGTTGATAATGAAAGAAATGAAGTTTTTAGCTCTTAAGGATCGCAGCACGTGCAGTTGTCACATGTTCCATTTGCAACGGATGTAGCGTTACATGTGCCAAAATTAAAAGGAGATCCCGGATTAAGTGCTGGCAAGTTTGCAGCATCGCAAGGTGGAAGCAAAGTGTCATTCACTTCGATTTGCAACTTTGTTCCGCCATCAAAATTATAAATACCGGTGTTGGTGTTGCCCTTAAAGTTCAGACAACCAGTGGCGCTCGTCGAAGCAATTGAGCAATTTTTTTCAAATTCATTATCAAGAACATTGAAATGGCTACCGCTATTCACATCTGTGATTGAGAGATCGAATAGGGGGCCGGCTGATTTTAAGTTAGTAAATTCATTATGTTCGATACAAACTGTTGAATCAATAACATATCTCACAAAAGCTATGGCGCTGGTTTGAGTGTCGATAGTATCGAGTCCTATATTGTTAAAGGTGTTTTTAGTTTTATTTGACCTTCCAATAGTAATGCAGCTATTGTTTTTAATTCGGGTAAAGAAAATACCACTGATATATTGAGACTTTACGAGATCTTCATTAACGACTTTGAAATTATCAAAGGTATTATCAAGAATGCAAACAGTAGAATTTTCAATAGGGTCATCAAAGTTGATGCCTTTTACATCATAGTTTTGTGCTGTGAAATTACTAAATCTGTTGCCTTCTATTAAAATCGAACTTTTATTTAATACATCATCTTCGAAATCAATAGCAATTACGCGATTATCTCCGTTAAAGTTATCAAAAGTACTGTTAGTAAATATTAACTTTGAATTGATGATTTTATCATTGATATCAAAGGCTGAGACGTTCTCTGTTGGTCCCGCAGTGAGTTTGCAAAAAGTGTTTTTATCAAATGTAAGCTTAGAGTCTGTGATATCTCCTTTCATTTCGTATGTGAAAACATCGTGACCTGCTGTTAGATCTTTGAATTTATTCTTGTTAGAGGTGATAGTGCTCCCTATAATGTCTCTAAATAAGATGCCTTGGATGTCATCGCCTCCACCCGTCGTTGAAAAGTTTTTAAATTCATTGTCATTGAGACGCACACAAGTGTTTGAAATTTTATCATTAAAATTAATGGCGAAGATTTCATTTTGAGAAGTAAAATTCAGGAAGTCACTGTTCTTTACCTCAATTTGACAACATCCGGTTGGTTTTTTATCCGAAATGGCAGCAAAGTTAATGCCATAGATGTCACCTGTCGCATTAAATGTGTTCATTATATTTCGGTCAATAGTACATGTGCTCTCCGTTAATGTTTTGCGGAAATCATAACCAAAAACATCACAGGAACCCGTTCCAGTCATATTGGTCATGTTATTTCTAATGCAATCAATGCGTGAGTTATCGATAGACTTTTTAAAAACAACTCCAGATTGTAGATTTTGAAATGTATTTCTTTTGCCGAAGCTGGATCCGATATTAACCCTTGCGTTTTTAAGAGGCTTAAAAAATTCAATTCCCGTTCCAGCATCACATGATGCAAAAGGAGGAGCTCCTGTAAAAGTATTTCTTCGGATGGTTAATGTTCCTCCATTTAGGTCAGTATCAACAAGAATGCCGCAGCCTGTAATGGTTGGAAAGTTCATATTTTGAACTGTACCTGGTCCAAATATGACTAGGTCAGCAGTTCCTGGTCCCGAAGCTGTTGACATATCGGAAGAAACAAGATCTTCTGATAAGACAATAAAACCTGATAGATGAGTGTTTGGATGTGCAAGAATTTTTATTGGCCTAAAAGCGTTTATTTGGGTGTCAGCGCCATCTAGAACGCGAGATTCATTACAGATGAGAGGCATAATACCGGGTGTTAGTGCCGGGATTTTAATGCAGTCTAGTTCAAAATCAAAGGCTGAGCTCACTAAAAATTGCTCAGTTTGTACAACGATTCCCTCATTGTGACCATTCGTTGTGTTGTCTCCAGGAAAAACATAAATAATATCTCCAGGGCAAGAAGCCTCTTCTGCAAGAATTAACCGATTAAATGGGCATTCAAAAGTTCCTAAGCCAGGTCCTTTGGCTAAGTTATTCACAAAATGAATATTGTAGCTTGCTTCAGAGCAAGGGCGATTAATCTCGCAGCAGCGCGTTTTATTTTCAATGGGGATGATTTCGTTGCGATAGACCGGTTGGGTCATGCGTGCATAGAGTCTTGCTGTTTCATCACACGGTCCGGGATAACGATCCTTGAAGCGTTTGCCCTCTTTTCTTAAGTTTGCAGGGCCAAGCGGAAGGCTGAGTTTAATCCATCCTTGTCCGCGCGTGTTAAAGATTGGATCATAAGTGACGTCGCCGCCAGCCGTAATTCCATCATAAAGCTGCAGGGATATTCGCGCTCTACCGCCCCATTCTCCACCGAGTTTTTCTTGTTCTACTGTTTTATCAAAAAGATAGTAGGGGCCAACACCGATATACGTATCAAAAAATGTTAGGGGGCCGGGGAGATAAAAACCAAGTTCAGCATCGACGTCAGGAAGAGCTGCACAGAGTTCTTGATTGATAATGATCCGATTACCTTTAAAGCACTGAAAGCAATCATTTTTAGAAGCAGTTGTTGAGCCAAAAGGGACGTACCCATTTACTCTCAACTCTACCCATCTGCTTAAGAGCTCAAAACCTCCACCTGCTTGACTGATTCCGTTTAGACAATCACTATCGCGATAATCGTAGTAAGCATTGAGACCAAGAACAACCTTATCAAAAGAAACCCGTCCGCCAAGACCGGCGTTAGCTGCCCATTTCCCATTATCAAAGACATGGCCTCTAAGGTCGATAAACGGTTGAAATGTTCGTTTCCCATTAGGACTTAAGAATGCAGATAGTGTTCCATACCCATGATCATATCCAAATCCTTTAGGTCCGCGATAGCCAAGTTCAACTCTACTGCCATATTCGAGTGGATAGCACTCTTGTTTTTTTGATCGCTTTTTCGTAGTAGGTTTTTTTTCTTTTTTTGGAAGATTTTTTTTAGTTTTACTAGTTGAGCTTTCGGATGTTGCGCTGGTTTTTGGGCTTGGTTTTCCTCGAGAACCTATGAAATAGGGGTTCGCTATAGCATCAGATGCTATAAATATAGAAAAAGCAGATAATATAATTAGACGAACATGGTAATGCATAAAAAAATCTTCGCTTTAATTTCTTTTTATGCAGTTTTGATTTTTAGTTCAATAAATAAAAAAACAGCCCTATTTACATCATTTAATGCAAATAGAGCTAAGAGATTGACTATGTATTTCTGCTGTTATGGATGCGTTCTTTGAGATGTTTCCTTTCAATGAGTTTGGTTGAGGTCGTATAAGGGCGATTCTTATCGTCAGGACCATGTCCGCCATTAGGGCCGCCGCCATATTTAGGCTTCTTGTAGAGCTTCTTGACTCGGTTTACATTAGGAAATGAATAGGGGCAGTTTTTAAGGATATCGCTGCGGACAAAAAAGAGATTAACCCCTTTGTTTTCAACATAAACCAGAGAGTAGCCTTTTTCTTTTGCTAAATTATATAAAGCTAAGATGCTAGCTCCAAAATAGTTGCATCTATCCCAATATTTTCTTGGGTTGTAAGGAACAACTTTATCTTCATTGGGAAGATGCGTGCCATTGAATTCAATGACAACAATACGAGGGGCGTACTTAGAATCGATCGCATGCCAAACATGAAAGTCGTTATAATCAATATCAATTGAGAGGAGATCAAGATTTTCAGGAACGTGATATTTTGCAAAAAGGTTATTGATATTCTCTGCAGTTACAACTTCCTTTTCAAGGCCGATACTTGGATTGCTGAAATCCATATCCATCATTAATCCTTTCCAGCCCATGTGTTCTCTTAAATAACGGGTATTGCATTGTTCCCCCCCCTGAACACCAAACTCAACATAATATTTGGAGTCGGTTCCTAGGGTTTCAATGAGTTTAATGATGACACCGTCTTCCCCATTTTGGCTGTAAATCTTCTTTTCGAAATCTTCTAAATGAATCAATTGTTCTTCGGTATCTTCTGCTAAAATAGAATTGTAGTTAGCCAATAAACAGATTGTAAAAAGAGCTCTTAGAAGTTTCATCACTATTTCCAAATTTTAAAGACGAAGGAATACTCTATCTGATAAGTGCGCAGTTAATAAAGAAAAAATTATTTTTCTTCATGGAGACTGAGGAGCTTTTCCAAAACATCGCTTGAACGGCTTACAAAATTTGAAAGAGATTCAGGCTCAAACTCTTTTTGTGAGAGCAGAGAGAGGTCATAGAGATGAGCAATCATTGAATTTGCAAGCTCAGATTGTTTCTCTTTGAGTTTGTAGATGTTATTGATCAGCTTGTTATTTGTATTGATCACAAAAGTGCGCTTCATGGGGAACGCGCCACCTTGATTGGACATCGAGAGGAATTCGCGCATGCGGCGCTGCTGCTCATCGATTACGAGAAAGGAGGGGAGTTTATCACTAGTTAAGCTTTTTGCTTCAACTTCGAGGTGTTCTTGATCTAGAGCAGATTGGAAGAAGGAAGCGATTTTAGAACCTTCAGTTTTTCCATCAGCGTCAAGTACTGTTTTTTCACGCGAGTTGTCGAGGATCGCATCGTCAATAGCGCCATCAATTCTTTGAAACTTAGCGGGCTGTAGTTTGCCTTCTAAGAAGCTAATTAATGAGGCATCGATGTAGTTATTTGCATAGAGCACTTCGATTCCTTTATCTCGATAAAGCTCGAGGCAATGAGAGTCTTTAGAGTCTTGCGAAGTGTAGTAGATTTTATTTTTGTAATTCTCTTTGTGACGCTCAATATATTCAGCAGTTGTCGTCCATTCATCTAAAGAGTTTTTCCAAATGATAATCTCTTTGATCCTGTCATAGAACTTATCATCTTGCATCGCACCGAGTTTGATAATGATTTCAAGGTCGGGCCAGTATTGAATAAACTTCTCTCTCTCATTAGTATAGAGATTGTTCAAACGGTCAGCGATTTTCTTTGCAATGTGCGTAGAGAGTTGACGAACAGTACGGTCCATCTGCAAATAGCTACGGGAGACATTAAGAGGAATGTCAGGGCTATCTAAAGCTCCGCGCAAGATCATCAAATACTCAGGGATAAGATCTTTGCAGTTGTCTGAGACAAAAACGCGATTGCAAAAGAGCTTGATGCTACTTTGCTTCCAATCAAAGCGACGATCAACACGAGGGAAATAGAGGATTCCTTTCAAATTAAAGGGGTAGTCGACATTGAGGTGTACCCAAAAAATCGGCTCAGGTTCAGCGGGATAAAGAGATCGAAAAAACTCTTGGTACTCTTTGTCCGTGCAGTCCGATGCGTTTCGGAGCCAGAGAGGTTCTTTTGCATTAATTTGAGTGCCATTTAGAAAAATCGGATAGGGAAGAAATGCGCAATAGCGCATCAAAATTTCTTTCAAACGATTTTCTTCTAAAAACTCGGCATTCTCTTCATCGATAAAAAGTGTAATTTCAGTACCGCGCGTCTCTCTTTTGCCTTCATCAATAGTGTATTCTGATGAGCCATCACAACTCCAGAATACGGGCTTACTATTATCTACATAAGAGAGCGTATCAATGGTGACATTTTTAGAGACCATATAGGCTGAGTAAAAGCCTAGACCAAAGTGACCAATGATCTGATCGCTTTCCTTATCAGTATTATATTTCTTTAAAAATTCTTCAGCACCAGAGAAGGCGAGTTGAGCGATGTAGTTTTCTACCTCATCGGCGTTCATGCCAAGACCGCTATCTGTAATCTTAATTGTCTTAGCGTCCTTATCGATTTGAATATCGACACGCAGTTCATCATCATTAAAATCAGTTTGTTTTTCATCGCGCAGCACTTTGAGCTTATTGATCGCATCACAGCTATTAGAGACAAGTTCTCGAAGGAAGATGTCTTTGTCTGAATAGAGCCATTGTTTGATAATGGGGAGAATATTGTCTGTGTTGATCTTTAAAGTGCCTTGAGCCATAGAAAAAAAACCTTATCTACCTAATAATTTATTAATATCGATGACGCCACCTTCTTGCAAAATCACGAGGATAATTGCAATAGGAGCGATATAGCGGATGACAAACATCCACACTCCGCGTAACTTGCCTAATGTTGTTCCCTTCATGAATTCTTCATTAGGAATACGCTTGTCGATAAACCAGCCGAGAAAGAGCGTTGTCGCAAGAGCAGCAATTGGCAGCATCCAGCTTCCTGTTAGATCGTTAATCGTATCGAAGTAGTCTTTGCCATATAAAGCTCCCCAATTTGCGAAGAGCGTTTTTGATCCTGAAAGTGCAGGAGGAATACCACAAATTGTGACAGCTGCACCTGTAATCAAAATCGATTTAGCGCGAGACCACTTTAAAATTTCCATTAGGTTCGCAACAATCACTTCCATCAAAGAGATCGTTGAAGTAAGTGCTGTGAAGATCATCAAAATAAAGAAGACGGTGGAGATCACCAGCGTTCCCGGCAGTTGAGCAAAGAGAACAGGAAGCGTCTTGAATACCAATCCTGCTCCAGCTTCAGGCTCAAAACCAAAAGTGAAGATAATCGGGAAAATCATCAATGCGGACATTAAAGAGATCATCACTGTCATGCTACCGACGATCATTCCAGTTTTAGGAATATCCTCAGTCTCTTTCATATAACTTCCGTATGTCAAAACAATACCAAGACCCACGCTCAATGTAAAAAATGACATTCCAAGAGCATTGAGAATTCCAGAAGCGGTCAACTTCGACATATCAGGAACAAATACAAAGTGAACAGCTTGTTTAAAACCGCTAAGAGTCATACTATAAAAAAATAGGCCGATCAAAATCACAAACAGAGCAGGCATTAAAATGCGGCTCCAGTACTCGATACCCTTGCGTACGCCTCCATAGACAACGCCGATGTTGAGCAGCACAAAGATCACGAGCCAAAATAAGTTGATATCACCTGACTGATACATCGTATCAAAAATATCGCGGATCTGCTCAGGAGTTCTGCCAACAGTAAAATTATTGATCGACATGACAGCATAGTTGACACACCAGCCTGCGACGACACAGTAATAGGTCAAAATCAAAAATGAAGTGAGGACGTTAAACCAACCGAGCAGTTTCCAATTATGCGAGTAGTTACTCAGCTGAAAGTAGGCTCCGACCACTCCTTTTTGTGCATTACGGCCAAGGAGAAGCTCTCCCCAAAAAACTGGCAAGGCAATGACAAAAGTAAAAATCAGATATAATAGGACGAAAGCTCCGCCACCATTTTGACCGGCTATATAGGGAAAACGCCATAAACTACCGAGTCCGATAGCTGATCCTGCAGCAGCCATGATAAAGCCAACTCTGCTGCCCCAATGTTCTCGTTGTTGTTTCATAAATAAAATACAATTAATATAAAAAAAACACCGTAATTGATAAGCTTTTATCCCGAAGATGTCAAGGAAATATAAATGCGAATATTTGTTGCTCAACACAATCCTATCATTGGTGATTTAGAGGGGAATACTCAGAAAATTCTTCACTATATTGATCAAGCTAAAAGCAAAAATCGCGATATTGTCGTCTTTCCAGAACTTGCCATTTCTGGCTATCCACCTGAAGATTTACTTTTACAAGACTCCTTTGTCACTCAAATCGAAAGTTGTCTCGATCAGATCATCGCAGCTTCTGAAGGAATATTGATCCTCGTTGGACTTCCGCGCCGCAACCCTTCTCGTGGAGAAAAACCTCTATACAACTCCGTTGCTCTCATCCGCGATAAAGCTCTGTTAGGATTTCAGGATAAGTGGCTCCTTCCCACTTATGACGTCTTTGATGAGAGGCGCTACTTTGAACCAGGTCAAGCAACAGGCATTTGGGAACATAAGGGCAAGCGCATTGGAGTGGTGATCTGTGAAGATATGTGGCAGCACGCAGGTTATGTGGGCAACACGCGCTATTTTCGTGATCCGATTCTCGCGCTCCTAGAGCATAAACCCGATATCCTAATCAACTGTTCAGCATCGCCTTACGAGTTTCATAAAAAAGATTTGCGCGTCAAAGTATGCGGTAAAGCGGCTAAAACCCTAAATTGCCCAATGATTTACTGCTGCCAAGTAGGTGGCAACGACGAGCTCGTCTTTGATGGTTACAGCATGTATGTCAGCCCGCAAGGTAATCTTCTCCAGCTCGCCAAAGGCTTTGTTGAAGATACAATGCTAATCGATACCAGCGCCGAGACCTGTGCTCTGACATTTTCTTACGACCCCTGGCATGACCTCTATTATGCTCTTGTCCTCGGTGTGCGTGATTATTTTGTTAAGTCGAACTTTACTAAAGCGTGCCTCGGACTTTCTGGCGGCATTGACTCTGCACTTGTCGCGTGCATTGTTACCGAAGCTCTTGGATCTGAAAACGTTCTTGGCATTACGATGCCATCCCGGTTCACGTCACCTCAAAGCATCAAAGATGCCGAGGATCTAGCAAATAACCTAAACATTAAACTTCTTAATATTCCCATTGAAGAGCCCTTCTCAAGTTTCCTCTCCTTGCTCGATCCTTACTTTAAAGATAAACCCTCCGACGTCACAGAAGAAAACATGCAGTCGCGCATCCGCGGCATGATCCTCATGGCACTCTCTAACAAACTTGGCTACATTGTCACATCAACAGGCAACAAAAGCGAATCCGCTCTCGGCTATTGTACACTCTATGGCGATATGGTGGGAGGACTCGGAGTGATCAGCGATGTAATTAAAAGTCATGTCTATGAACTTTCTCGCTGGATCAACAAACGCAAACCCCTCATTCCCATTTCTACTCTAGAAAAAGCTCCCTCAGCAGAACTGCGCTCCGATCAAAAAGATACAGACTCTCTACCTGAATACGACGTCGTCGATACCGTCCTCACAGCCTATGTTGAAGACTACCTTTCTCCAGAAGAGATTTCTCTTAAGTACGAACTTCCTCTCGACCTCATTAACGACCTCATCCGCCGCATCCACCGTGCCGAATATAAAAGAAGACAAGGGCCTCCCGGCATTCGCGTCAGTAAAAAATCATTCCAAGTGGGACGCTACTACCCCATAGTCCAAGGCTGGCGTTAAGAACTAACGATACCGGCGAATTATTTTCCTTTGCTCGTCGCAAATAGCCTCTGACTATTCACTCCTCACTAATAAAAAGACTTCTTGATCTCGCTAGCTCTTATTCTAGGCAGAGATTTTATTTGGTGGGAACATTATGATTTTGAATTAGGATCATAGACGATGTGGCTTGAAGGAATGGAAAATTTTCCATTTTCTTTTATCGAAGTAGTTCCTTTTTCTTTTGCATCGACATATTCAAAAGGAGCCTGACTTCCTAGCGCTTCGACTGATCCAGGATATTTGGGATGCGTTTTGAGATGAGGGTAGTTTCCAATATTTGCGAGAAGTGGTAGACCCATAGCATGCGCTTTTGCAATACACCCTTCTTCGAGCTTTTTCGCAGGTATAAGATGGGTAGGATTTGAATAAGATCTTTCCATGAACAAGACGGGTGTCTTTTTTACAGGATCCCATAAAATTCTCAAGAATACGCGGAGTACGATCTTCTGATTCTTATCTCTAATGAGCATTAATCGATTTTTTCCATCGAGTATATATGCGATTAAACATTTGTTAATATGAGCAACATCCTTGATATCCTGACAGCTACCCTGCATTTCAGTTCCCGATAGGAGTAAATCTTCCCATTGATCACTATCCTCCATTGTGAATCCCTCTCCAAGTGGGATTTTAACTGGAGTTCTCCACTGATCTAAAAGAGAAGAATCTTCCTTAAAAATTGTTTCCAAATGGGGATTATCTTCAAAGCTGTAGCGGATTTCTGGAAATGAGCCATCGAGAACAGCGATAGCGAACTGCTGTAATAATGGATTGACTAAACGTTTTTCTTCATCAGGAAGTGATTGTAATTTCTGAGCATAAATAAACAAAGCTGCTGGATAGCGCTTTGAATAGTAAAAAATGGCAATCATTTTCTCTAGCATGATTGGATCTTTTATATTAAAGGGCTTGCCTATTATATCAATCGATCTGCTTTTAATTGTTTCCGCATCTGAAACATCTCGAAGGAGATGGGAACTATCAAAGGTTATCATTATAGGGATGAATACGAGAAGAAGATCTTGGTCTTCTCGATG
Organism: Chlamydiota bacterium; assembly: GCA_021772335.1. Lineage (GTDB taxonomy): Bacteria > Chlamydiota > Chlamydiia > Chlamydiales > Rhabdochlamydiaceae > JAJFMD01. The sequence continues at coordinate 37,846 of JAJFMD010000003.1, read as the reverse complement.
TTTTTCAAATCTTTTTTTGTAAATTTTTTGAGATTCTGTTTTGCCTTTTGCAGGATTGATAAAAACAATTTCTAATAACCGAGTCTGGTCTTGAATTGAGAGGCCGCTCTTTTTCGTTAGAGTATTGATCATCTCATGGATCGGTTGCATTTTTTCAGTATTTTGGTATTTCTTGGCTGTTAGACTTTCGAGAATTTTTTCAATGGTGTCTTTGGGGATTCCTTCTAGAACGAGTAAGAGAGAAGTCAATAAAAGATGAGGCGGTTGGGTTTTGGCAAGAGATTCCCATGCTTCTTTTTTTTCTTCACTTTTATAAATCTCAAATAAAGCATTTGCAGCCATGACTTGCATATCAGAGTTTGCAATCTTGGAAATGCGCAACAAAGTCGCCTCTGCAATAGGATTTTGCAAAATCGATAAAAGAGGAGGGTAAGAACTGCAACGCATAATAAAGTCACTCATCCATACCATGAGTTTCATCTGTTGATGAGGACTGTGGGTTTTTTTGATGACAGCGCGTTCCCAAGTTTCAAAAAATTCTTGTCGAATATTAGCTTTCACACCTTCTTCAATCAATTCAGCACGCAGGGTGTCGATTGCCTTTTGGCATTTTATTTCCTCTTCCTTCGATTCAAAATCTGTAGGAATCTCAAGAGCAATAGCCTTGTCAATCCACGCTTTAAGAGAAAGGGGGAATCCCCACCGCAAGTCTGCCGAATTAGAAAGTGATTGTATTAGTTCTGTATTTTCTCGGAGATGGTATTCTTCCATTGCATTTGCATAATACAGCCCCCAAATTTCTTTCATCGGCTCTTCATTTGTGATGCGGAATTGAGAACAATTTTTAGCTAAATCAATGCCTTGATATTTCCAAATTAGTCTGGCCTGTTCATAAACTTCTCGATAATTCTGGGGAAGTGAGTCTAAAATTTCTTTAGAGAGGTAATCAAAAGGAAGGTACCCGGCGGAGTCTCTAGCAAAAACAAACGCTCCACTGCTGATCAAAAGTTCAATGAGTTTCTTGTTTTTGTTTTTACATGCTATATGTAAAGAAGTGCCCTCTTTAGAATTTGCGGCGTTCACATTGACTTTCTTATCAATTAACAAACTCATCAACTCCTCATCTTCTCTTGAAGCTGCTATTTGAGGGGGAGTTAATTCATTAGAAGCTGTGGCATTCACATCGGCGCCCTTGTTGATCAAAAGCAACACGATTTCTCTATGTCCAAATTTCAAGGCTAAAAGTAGAGGAGTCATTTCATGAGAACCCACGACATTGACATGGGCACCTTTTTCGATCAAAAATAATGCGATTTCTTCATGGCCAAAATTCAAAGCTGAAAGTAGAGGAGTATTACCATCAGTTCCTTGATTATTGATCTGTGCTCCATGTTCTAGCAACCACTCAACTTGTTTAAGATCCCCATCGATTACTGCAGCTTGAAGTGGAGTGGCCGTTATATGCTTGTCTAAGCGCGTGGATTTAGTGGTGATAGGTTCATCAATGACGTTGTAGGGAGCTTCTTTTTCGCTTGGAGGACGGTGGTATTGTGCGCACGCTTCTTTCAGCTCTTGAATTAGCGTTTCATCGTTGGTATATCTCATTGCATCTAGGAGTAAACGGCTGAGAGCATGATAGGAGTTGAGGGTTTCGACCTTCTTAAGAAAAGAAACTAGCGGTCTTATTTGTTCAATTTTTAATTTTCTTATATCTAAAATTACGATCGATTTTTCAATGCCATCGGTGATTTCCTTAGTGATATTCTCTCCAATCTCACTTAAATAGGTGTTGATTTTACGGATAAAAACATTTTGGGTACTACGGTTTGAGCCGTACCATGAAAGTTCGTCTACGGTTTTATTGACTAAATTTTTTTTAAACCATTGATCTTTTGGAATAGACATATGTGTTGATAATAAAATGCATTATTATCTTATGAATATATTATGTTCAGTTTTGTTTAAAGAATATTCTATATGTAAATAATTATAGAAATGATGTGAATTCCTTATGATTTTGCATCAGGATCATAGACGATGTGGCTTGAGGTAAGAGAAAACTTGCCTTTATCTATCATGCCTCCTCCTGCATCGACATATTCAAAAGGCACCTCGTTTCCTAGTGATTCAATTGATCCAGTATATTTAGGGCGTGATTTGAGATGAGGGTAATCTTTTGTGATTGCGAGAAGAGGAAGGTTCATAGCACGCGCTTTTGCAATACATCCTTCTTCAATCTTTTTTGCAAGTTCAGGATGCGTTCCGTTCGAATAGGATCTTTCCATGAATAAGACCGGTGTCTTTTTTTTCCGGTCCCATAAAATTCTTAAAAACGTGCGATGAACGATTTTACCTTGCTTGTTTCTTATGAGTATCAGTCGATTTTTTCCATCGATAAGATAGGATATCAAACATATGCTAAGATTAGCATCTTTCATGATATGTTGACAGCTTTCGTGCACTTCCGTTCCCGATAGGAGCAAATCTTCCCATTGATCACTATCCTCTAACGTGAACCCCTCTCCAAGAGGGACTTTAACTGGCGTTCTCCACTGATCTAAAAGAGAAGAATTATCTTTGGAAATTGTTTCCAAATGGGGATTATTTTTAAAGCTATAGCGCATTTTTGGGAAAGAGCCATCGATAACATCCTGAGTAAATTGTTTTAATAATTTTATGCTATTTCGTGTCTCTTTGTCCTGATCAAGCGATAGTAGTTTCCCGAAATAAAGGAATAAAGCAGCTGGAAAACGCCCTGATGCGCCGAATAGGGCATTCATTTTATTTATCATGGCAGGATCTGTGAGTTCAAAGAACTTACCCATTTCTATATTCCATCGGTTTTTAATTGTTTCGGCATCAGAAATCCCTTCAAGCTGTTTAGAAGCATCAAAGGCTATAATTCCTAAGATGTATGCGATAAGAAAAGACTGATCTTCACGATGCTTTTCCATTCTTTTTTGGTAAATTTTTTGAGATTCGGTTTTTCCCTTTTCAGGATTGATGAAAACAATTTCTAACAAATTACTCTGGTCTGTAATTGAGAGATCACTTTCTTTCGTTAGATTATTAATCAGCTCATTGATCGGCTGCATTTTTTCAGTGTTTTGGTATTTCTTGGCTGATAGACTCTCGAGAAGTTTTTTAATGGTGTCGTTGGGGATTCCTCCTCGAATTAAAAAGAGAGAAGTCAATAAAAGGTGTGGCGGTTGGGTTTTGGCAAGAGATTGCCATTCATTCATTTTTTCATCGTCTTTATAGACTTCGAATAAGGCTTGTGTAGCAGCTGCTTGCATATCAGAGTTTGCTATGTTAGAAATCCGCATCACAGATGTCATTGTGCTGGAGTCTTGAAAAATTGATAAAAGAGAAGGGGATAAGCCACATTGAATAATAAAACAGCTCATCCACAACATGTAATTCATTTGTTGATATGCTGTACGGGTTTTCATAATAACAGTGCTTTTCCAATTTTCTAGAAATTCCCTTGGAATATGAGCTTTCACTCCTTCTTCGATCAATTCAGCGCAAAACTTTTCGAGTCTTTTTTTACATTCGATTTCCTTTTCCTCTGATTCAAAATATATAGGAATGTCAAGACCTAGCGCCTTACGAATCCATGCTTTAAGAGCAGGGGATAGTCCCCATTGTAATTCTTTTAGATCAGAAGGGATTGGCTCTAAAAGATGAGCACATCCTTCAAATAGAAGGTGCTCTATTGCCTTTGCGTAATAGCTTTCCCAAAGCTCTTTTATCGGCTCATTATTTGTAATGTGAAACTGAGGACAATTTTCAACTAAATCAATTTCATAATTTTTTTCAGTTTGTTTAATATATTGATAAACTTCTCGGTAATTCTGGGGGAGTTTGTTCAAGCTTTCTTCATCGAGATAATCAAAAGGAAGAAAACCTTCATTATCTCTAACAAAAACATATGCTCCTTGATTAATTAAATAGGTGATTAGTTCAAACTTTATTGGATCCATCGACGTTGATACAGAACATTCACAAGCATAATGTAAAACAGTTTTACCCGTTTCGCGCTTGATGTCGGCTCCATGCTCAATGTGCCATTTAACTTTCTCAAAATCACCACCATATATAAATAGATGAGGAATCAATAGAGGGATTTTAAATGCTTTTTCAAGAATCTCTTCCCCTCCGGGTTTCAACCATTGAGAGAAAATGCCTTGAATTGCTTGTTTGTTCACCTCTTCAGCATCGGGATTTTGATTTGCATAATCAATTGCTTCAAACATTTTGAAGAGTTCCTGATCAACCTCGTTTAAATGGCCAACAATCTTTATTTGAAAATCCTGTGACTTTATATTTTGCCATGGAGTGATTCCATCCATGTCAGCCTCAAACATTGAAAGCCCATTTTTCAATAGATAGATTGCAACTTCCAAGTTCTCCCCCTGACACGCCTCATGTAGGGCTGTCACTCCTGAATGAGTTTTTTCTAAGACATCAGCACCTTGTTCTTGTAAATATTGAACAATCTCTACACTGTATCCTTGACATGCGTATAGCAAACAGGTTTTACCTTCGTTGTCTATGGCATTTAGGTCTAATCCATTGCGTTCTAAAAGCTCTACGAGTTCTAAATTTCCGCTTTTGCAAGCCCAATGCAGAGAGGTGACTCCAATATTATCTTCAGTTTTAGGATCAACACCTTGATCAAGAAAGAATTGAACAACCTCTAAATTTCCCCAACCGCAAGCATAATCGAAGGGAGTAATCCCTGTTTCATTCCTTGCCAGTGGATCTAATCCGCTGCTTATTAAAAGCTTTGCGAGTTCTAAATTTCCATATGTAAATAGATAAGGAATCAATAGAGGGATTTTACAGGCTTTTTCAATAATCTCTTCACTTTCGGGTTTTAACCATTGAGAGAAAATGCCTTGAAATGCTTGTGCGTTATCTTCTTTAGCATCAGGATTTTGATTTGCATTATCAATTGCTTCAAACATTTTGAAGAGTTCTTGATCAACCTCGCTTAAATGCTTAACAATCTCTGTTTGGAAATCATGTGACAGTGTTTTTTGCCATGGAGTGATTCCATCCATATCAGCCTCAAACATTGAAAGCCCTCTTTCCAATAGATAGATTGCAACTTTCAAATTCTCTCCCTGACACGCATAATGCAGGGCTGTCTCTCCTGAATGAGTTTTTGCTAAGACATCAACACCTTGTTCATGCAAATACTGAACAACCTCTAAGCTTTCCCCTTCACTTGCGTAATGTAAACAGGTTTTACCATCATTATCTATGGCATTCAGATCTAATCCATTGCGTTCTAAAAGCTCTACGAGTTCTAAATTTCCGCTTTTGCAGGCCCAATGCAGAGAGGTGACTTCATTATCATCTTCAGTTTTAGGATCAACACCCTGATCGAGAAAGAATTGAACAACCTCTAAATTTCCTGTATCGCAAGCATAATCGAAGGGTGTATTCCCTGTTTCATTCCTTGCTAATGGATCTAATCCTTCTCCGTGCAAATACTCAACAACCTCTAAACTGGCCCCTCCACTTGCGTAATGCAAACAGGTATCTCCATTTTCATCTACAGCAAATAAATCTAACCCTTGTTCTTGAAAATATTGAATGATCTCTAAATTGCCCCCTTCGCAAGCGTAGTGCGAGCAGGTTTTACCACCATTATCTATGGCATTCCGGTCTAATCCATTGTGTACTAAAAGCTCTACGAGTTCTAAATTTCCGCTTTTGCAAGCCCAATGCAGAGAGGTGACTCCAATATTATCTTCAGTTTTAGGATCAACACCCTGATCGAGAAAGAATTGAACAACCTCTAAATTTCCTGTATCGCAAGCATAATCGAAGGGTGTATTCCCTGTTTTATTCCTTGCCAGTGGATCTAATCCATTGCGTACTAAAAGCTTCACGAGTTCTAATTTTCCACTAGAGCAAGCCCAATGTAGAGAAGTATCTCCATTATTATCTTCAGTTTTAGGATCAACATTCTGATCTAGATAGAAATGAACAACCTCTGAATTTCCCCAACCGCAAGCATAATCGAAGGGCGTATTCCCTGTTTCATTCCTTGCCAGTGGATCTAATCCTTCTTTGTGCAAATATTGAACAACCTCTAAACTGTCCCCTTTACTTGCGTAATGCAAACAGGTATCGCCATGGTTATCTACAGCAAATAAATCTAATCCTTCTTTGTGCAAATATTGAACAACCTCTAAACTGTCCCCTTTACTTGCGTAATGCAAGCAGGTTTTACCTTCATTATCTACGGCATTCCGGTCTAATCCATTGTGTTCTAAAAGTTTCACGAGTTCTAAATTTCCACTTCGACTAGCCCAATGCAGAAAGGTTCTTCCTTCATTATCTTTAGTTTTAGGATCAACACCCTGATCTAGAAAGAATTGAACAACCTCTAAATTTCCCCCATCGCAAGCATAATCAAAAGGCGTATTCCCATTTTCATTCCTTGCCAGTGGATCTAATCCTTCTCTGTGCAAATATTGAACAATTTCTAAATTACCCTGGTCACATGCGTAATGCAAACAGGTCTCGCCTTCTTCATTCACAGCAAATAAATCTAATCCTTGTCCTTGCAAATATTGAACAACCTTTAAACTTCCCCCTCCATTTGCGTAATGCAAACAGGTGTCACCTTTATTATTAACAGCAGAAAGATCGAGCCCTTTATCCAGCAAGAAATGGATCATATGCATATGCCCACCTTGGCACGCCCACTGCATCGCAGTCGCTCCATCATTATCTGTCTCAAGATGATTCACGCCTTGGTCGAGCAAAAATTGAGCAACATCACGACTTCCGCCGTTACAAGCCTTATGAAAGGGAGTCATGCCATTGTCGGCTATATCATTGATGGTAAATCCCTGATCGAGCAGGAGCCGAACAAGCTCTAGATTTCCACTTTCGCATGCATAATGGAGAGCATTGACACCCTCTTTATCCACTGCTTTAAGATCAGCTTCTCTAGTGAGCAGCATTTGAACTAAATCAAGAGAACCACTCTTACTTGCATTGAGCAATGGAGTTTTGCCATCAGTATCAACGCAATCGATTGCTGCTCCTTTATCAAGCAACATTGTGCACATTTTTATATTGCCAGCAGATGCGCTACTTAACAACGCACGATCGAGAACATTTTGAATATTAAATTCTCCTTTCTCCTCAAGAAATGTGATCAAAGCTTTTGCTTGCTCAGAATTAAGTTCCTCGGGAGGCAAGATAAACAGAGCCTTTTCTAAAAGAGAGATATCGGTTTTAGAAAGATCCGGAGCTTGAATTCTTTGTGAGAACACAGTGAGAATATTTTCGGCATAGGCGTGTTCTTTTACTTTCTTAGCAAGAGAGCTAGAAGTTTCATGTTGAATTTCATTGAGAGTTCTTTGAACATTTGTTGGATCTAACATAGTGCACACAAAGTATTTTTTCTTATTAATCAAAAAAAATATGTCAATTATCTGCGTTGCAAAAACAGACATAGGCATTGATAATAAAATGCATTATTATCTTATGAATATATTATGTTCAGTTTTGTTTAAAGAATATTCTATATGACAGTAATTGCGGGTGGAACGCTAAGACTCGGGATGATTAACCTTCCAAGTATTAATCTCAGCTAAGAGATCAAGTCGCGGCTTGAGTTGATCTTCAGTGAGCGCTTGTCTATTAAAAGGATTGATCATTTGATTTGAGTCGATCAAAAATAGTGTTGAGCGATCGACAACAGTTCCATCGGGAAGTTCAACAGGATCGCTCATGATTTCAAGAGATACGTGATCCTTTAGCTCATCAGGAACCTCTTCTTTAAACTGTTCGTTGAGCGCTTCGATTATACGAGCATGTTCTCTGTTGAACTCTTCAATTTCAGTGCATAATTTTAGTGCATCATCATGAACTTGATCAATATTTTTGGTCATTCTCAAGAAGCGCTCATGATTGAGAAAGGCGCGGAGTTGTTTGATTTTTTCACGCTCCATCCCTAGAGTTCTGGGGAGGCCAAGATGGTGATATTTCTCTATCCATGCTTTTTTTTCTTCGTCGGTATTAAGAGAGGGCAATAGAGCGAAAAGAGATTGACTGGTTTTTAGGTATTCAGCGACAAAACCACCCTCTTTTAACCAGTGGCGCACTTGAGTTAGCCTGCCTGCTTTTAAAACAGCAGCTTTTTCTGTTCCTTGAAGTTTATGAGTGACCTGAAAAAAATCTTCATCGGAGAGCTGTGGGATGAAAATTTTAATTTGTCGGCCAGTCATTAGAGGAACGCACTGTAATAATGTGTTTTTATAGTCCTCATTGATCAATGCGCATGCGACTGTGCGGGGAGCAATATTTGTAATAAGAATACGTAATTCATAGAGCTCTTCTGAGTCAGGATCGTTCCAGTTAATTATTGGAAAATAATGGGTTTTTATAACATTTATAGCATGATGAAAACTGTCGTATTCTGCTTCAACGTTTCCTTGATTCAGAGAGATCTCCTCATTTAATACTCTCTCTTTAAGGCTAAGCTGAGCACTGCTAATCCCAGAATGAATATATTCTGGAGATTGAAGATGCCAAAACTCCGTTCGTTCTTCAAGAGATAGATCAGTATAGGGGATTGTATCTATCCTTGTTCCAAGCTCTCTGCAATACTCAGAGTGTTGTATCAGATAGTTAACACACTCTTCACGTTCATTTGATAGCGCATAATGGAGCGCGCTGAGGTTTTTATTATTTAGCAAGCTAGGATTTGCTCCCTTGGCTACGAGTTCTCTTACCATGTGCAGGTTTCCGTTGATACATGCTGCCATCAATGGTGAATTTCGATTGGTATCACATAAATTAACATCAGGGGCGTTTTCCATTAAGACGTCAAAAGAGTCTGTCGCATTGTTAATGCAAGAGATGTTCAAAGGTGTACGGCCAGCACTATCCTGAGCATTTAACCCCTCACGGCTCATCGATAATAAATTTTCAGTGTCAGCACGATCATCACTAGCAGCAGCATGATGCAAAGGAGTAAATCCGGTATCGATATCCATGACATCATCAGGCATTGCTGAGAATTGATCTGAGCTCGCTAATTGATAGGCGTGTTCTTGCTCTGCAACACTGAATGATCTAATCATTCGGTTGAAGTCATCAATTGGCAAAGCAGGAACAAAGACTTTTTGATGGTTTTCATCCATGCGATGAAAGAAATTCATCAAAAAATGGCGTTGACTTTCTTCTTCTGCAGCTAGTGCTAAAATTATAGGATCAATCTTATTGATAATCACCCTGCCAAACTCACTATTTTCTTGATTAGTTGATTTTATGTAGTTCATTGCTTCTGCGAAATTTGCAAAAAAGAATAAAATACTACCAGCTCGAATTCTGATGCTTTCTGCTCTTAAAGCATTTTTTCTTTCTTCGGATAGAGAGCTTAAAAATGTATGAATTTCATCAGGTTCTTTTTGTGGAAGTAAGAGATATTGCTCGTTTAACGTTAATTCATTAAATGAGGCTGCCTTTAGCCTTCTTTCGAGATCTCGAGAAAATGGATTTGCAAGCGAAAGGGAGATAAGAAGCTGATTATTTTTGTTGAGAAAAAGATAGTGAATAGCGGTTAAACCCTTATGGTTGCATGCTTGGAGATTTGCCCTTCTATTAAAGAGTTGAGCAAATAGAGCGCTATTGTTTTCTTTTGCTGCGGCAATAATCGGAGTGTTCCCTTCAAAATCTTGAGCTTCCAAAACAGCACTATTGATTAATTGTGGAGTCAGCTCCGAATAGACGCTTCTACATGCACTATGCAGAGGAGTTTCTCCAAGGTTATTTATAAGCGTAAGATCAGGTTGGGCTCTTAATAAAAAAGAGAGTAATTTTTCATAGTTGTTCACAACAGCAATATGAACATGGGTATTTCCATAATCATCAGTAACAGGGATATCAGAACTCATCCTATTCAAATATAAGACGATTTCAAGATTTCTTGTAGTTTCGGCTAATAAAGTTAAAGAATATATGAAAACAGAGCGTTGGTCTTCAGGAATAACTGTTAATGAGTGGTTGATCATCTCATAATTTCGTGAGACTGACATGCTATTAAATATCGAATGCAGAAAAGCTGTTGAAGAGTTAGGTTGGCGGTACCAAAAGGTGAATAATGTTTTGACTTCCGTTTCTCCAAGCGCTTGAATTGGCACGGCCGTAAAGAGCTTAAAAAATAGATTGCGGTGATTCGCAAGATGCTCTTTATGGAGAATGAGCTCCCCAATGATTCGGGTTCTATTTTCTAGGCTTTGTAGTTCGGTGGACAAATCTCTTAAAGAGATCTCTTCAAGCCCTTTAATCAGTGTATTAAAATTTGAGGAAACGCTCATTTTATTATATAAAATATTTTTAGTAATTATTAAGGAGTATTATAGCAAAAAAACGATAAATTTTGCTTGTAAAATCAGTTTATGTCGCAAGTGAATAGTAAATTGTCGTTAAAAAGCGATTTAAGAATTAAATATATAAAATAATTATTTTAAAATTAATCGGGATGATTAGTCTTCCACTCATTAATCTTGGCTAAGATATCAGGTCGCGGCTTGAGTTGATCTTCAGTGAGCTCTTGCCTATTAAAAGGGTTTTTCATTTGATTGGGATTGAGCATGTATAACGTTGCGCGATCGACAACCGTTCCATTGAGGAGCTCAATCGGATCGTTCATCATTTCTTGAGAAATTGGATCGATAAGCTCTTCAGGAATCTCATCTTTAAACTGCTCTTTGAGCGCTTCAATTTTAGAGCTGTTTTCTTCGTTTAGCGCTTGAATTTCATCACAGAGTTTTAATACTTTTTCATGAGCTCCGTTAATATTCTTTCGCATTCTTGTAAAGCGGCTTTCATCTAAAAATTTGCGCAGTTGATCAATTTTAGAACGTTCGGTCTCTAGTTTGCTAGGAAGAATTAAAGCATGATAATTGTCTAACCACTCTCGTTTCTCATCATCAGTTTGAAGAGTATCTAACTTTAATAAATGCGCCTTAGCATTATTCAAATATTCAGAAACTAAACCGCCTTCTTTTAACCAGTAGCGAATTTGTCCAAGACTAGCAGCTTTTAAAATCTTGGTTTTTTCCGCTTGGATTTTATTGATCACTTGAAAAAAATCGTCTTCTGAAAGTAGAGGGATCGCAACTTTAATTTGCCGATCATTCATCAACGGAATGCAGCGAAGCAGTGTGTCTTTGTATTCCGGAGTGACCATTGCACTGGCTAATACAAAAACAGGAATGGCATTCAAGAGAGTTTTTAACCCAAGCATTTCAGTAGAGTCAGAGTTTCTCCAGTCAACTATAGGTAAATAGTCTTCTTTGATTACTTTAAAGGCACTATGAAATGTTGGATAATCCGCTTCAATGTTGTGTTCATAAACAGAAATGGGCTCATCGAATAATTGTTTTTTGATCTCATTAGGTAATTGATGTGCGATACTCTGAATCGTTTCGGGTGCTTGAAGATGAAAAAACTCCTTTTTTTCAGAAACGGTTAAATTTTTATAGGGAGTCTCTTTTATCCTCAAAGCAACAGACTTACAAAAATCCGAGTTCTCTTTTAGAAAATTAAAGATACCCTCATCCTCGTTGGATATGACATAGTGCATGGGAGTGAGCCCCTCATTATTCGCACATTTAGGATCAGCTCCTTTCTCAATGAGCTTTCGCACCATGTGAAGATTATTATTTTTACATGCTGAAATTAATGGCGTATCTCCAGTTATATCTGCTGTATTGACATCAGGGTTTTTTTCAATCAACACATCAAAAGCTTCAGTAGAATTTTCAATACAGGCGACATGCAAAGGTGTGCATCCTGCCCGATCTTGATCGTTTAACCTATCAGAAGAGATCGCTAATAGGGAGGTGAGCTCTTCATGATCGTCATTCAGAGCTGCATGATGTAAAGGAGTGGATTTATCATCGATACTCTCCACCTCTTCACTTTCAAGCTGCGTTGTTGTTGCCAAGCTAATTGCTGTAGTTACATCATCTTGATTTAATAAAGAGCTTGTTAGATTAACAAAATACGAAGGAGTTAATGCTGGGATAAACACCTTCATATGTTCCAAATCCATGAAAGGAAAAAGCGTGATTAAAATATCACAACTGTCTTCATCTTCTGCTGCAATTGCTATCACTGTCGGATCGATGCTATTGATAATTGTCCTAATCATTTTCTTGTTTTCCTCATTAAGAGGAAAATGCTGCGTTTTCATTCTTTGAATCGCATCCATACAATTTTGAAAAGAAACACTCCTTTCACCCATTCTAATTTTGATGGGCTCTTCAATCAAAGCGCTCTTCCTCTCTTCTGGCAATGTGCTTAAAAATTGATGAATATCAACAGGTGTTTGCTGAGGAAGAAAAAGAATTTTCTCTGCTTCTTCGAGCTGATCGAATGGCGTATTTTTCAATCTTCTTTCAAGATCTCTACAAAAAGGGTTAGAGACTGATAATAACAACAGTAATTGTTGATTCTTATTGAAAACAAGATAATGGGGAGCAGTAAGCCCTCTTTTATTTGGCGTTCGTAATCGTGCGCCCTTATTAAAAAGCGCTCGAAAAAGCGCATCATTTCCTGATTTGGCAGCAACAATAATTGGTGTGTTGCCTTCATTATCGGTTGCTTCAATATAGTTTGAATTCAAAAAAGTTGCTTCAAATCCCAGCGCTCCTTTTTGGCAGGCGACATGCAGCGGAAGTTCCCCAAAGCTATTTTTAATATCAAAACTAGGACCAAATTCCATTAAAATACGCAGTAGTTCACGATTTTGATTTTTAAAGGCGATATGAACAAGAGTATTGCCCAATGCATCCTGAGTATTAATATCAACACCAGCGGATAAAAAGAATTTCACCGTGGCAGGAGTTCCTTTTGTTGCAGCAGTAAATAAGAGCGCCTTTAACAGATCACTGTAATGTTCAGGAGGTATTAGGGAGAACAAATTACTAATCAAGGTGCAATTGCCAATAGCTGTAAGTTGATGTAGCATCCCAATGAGAACCATTTCATCAAACGCGTCCGGTGTGTTATAAAAATAGTTGAGTAAAGTGATTACGTGCTCTTCTTGCATTGCTTCCATAGGAATAGTGCAGATCACCTTGTCCAATAGAGAAGAATCTTGTTTGACTTCTTGTTCATGGAGAACCAGTTCACCGAGTATGCGAACTCTTGCATCCTGATTCTGCAACTCTTGATTCAGTTCCTGAAAAGAACATTCATGGATGCGTGTACGAAGACTGTTATAATCTGTTGGAAAGCTCATTGGCTTACTTGTAATATTTGTTAAGAACGTAAAATGTCCTTATAACAAATATCAATTAAATAAGTATTAAATCGTTCGATTATATGAAAGATTTGTGATGTCTATTATAGCTTTTTTAAAAATCTTCAGTAGATAAGGGGGCTCCAAATACTTTCTGATGATGATTATCCATCAAAGGAAAAAGAGGGATTAAGATTTTTAGATTATTCTCTTTTTCAGCTGCAACTGCCAAAGTCACTGGATCAATACTATTGATCATCGTCTTTAAAAATTCAGAGTCTTCTTCTTTAAGAGGAAAATATTGAGATCGTATTCTAATAAGAAAATCATTGCAATTTAGATTGGAGATTTCATGATGACTTATTTTTATTCTGATGGGCTCTTCAATTAAATCTCTTTTCTTCTCTTCTGAAAGAGCACTTAAAAATGCAGCAATAACATCTGGTGTTTGCAATGGAAGAAAAAAGATTTTTTCTTCCATTGCGAGCTCAGCAAACGGAGTCTCTCTAAGTCGTCTTTCAAGATTTTTATAAAAAGAGTTAATATTCGACAATTTATTAAGCAATATTTGATTATTATTGAAAGCAAGGTGGTGAATAGCAGTAAGGCCTTTATGATTGCTTACTTGCAGATTTGCACCTTGATTAAAAAGGTCTCGAAAAAGATTGTTGTTTCCGGTCTTAGCGGCAACAATGATCGGAGTATTGCCTTCGTTATCTTGGATATTAAGATTCTCTTTATTAAAAACTAAAAATCTATTTTCTGTTTCAGACAAACCAGTATTAGAAACCAAAGCAAAATCCGATCCCATTCCTCCTTTTTTGCATGCGATATGCAAGGGAATTTCTCCAGAGCCATTTCTTAGAGTATAATTTGGGTTTCGATTCGATAATTCAATAAACAAATCTAAATGTTGATTTTCAATAGCAATGTGCATAAGAGTATTCCCCAACATATCCTGAGCATTTATATCAACACCTCTTCCAAGAAAAAAAACAACCATGGGAGTGTTTCCTTTTATAGCAGAAGAAAAAGCCATTGATTTTAAGAGATGATCGCGATGTTCAATAGGCAAAAGAGGAAACAAAACATCAATCATTTCTTGATTACCAACATCTGTAAGGTAATTCAGCATTGCAGAGAGAGTGATTTCGTCTGAGGCATCAGTTGTGGAACGAAAATAGGTAAACAAAACACGAACAGGTTCTTCATTGATTGCTTCAGGAGGAATGTTACAAATCACCTTATCCAACACAAAGGAGTTGCTTTTAAGATCTTGTTCATGAAGAACAAGTTCCCCGAGTATGCGCACCCGTGCATCCTGATCTTTTAACTCTCTATGCAAGTCCTCAAAAGAGCACTCTTGGATTCGTGTAATGAGACTATTATAATCTGATGGAAAGCTCATTGGCCTGTTTGTAATGTTTATTAAAATCGCTAACTTTATTATAGCAAATATCAATTAAATAAGTATTAAATCGTTCTGTGATATAAAAAATTTACAATATTGTTATGGCCTTTTTCTGCAGCGCAGCGCATTGGAGTCCAAGATCTGTGATTTCTTTCAGATAAAAAAGCAGCATACCTTCCTTCCCAATAGATAAACCTTTCTGCAAAAATCGCTTGTACAGCATTAATAGCTCCGCGATAACAAGCAATATGTAATGCAGTGCTTCCAGAGTGATTTTTTATCTGTGTGGACTGACCATATGCAACTAAAAGATCAACAACATAATTGCGGTTGCATGCAGCAGCGTGATGCATAGCCGTATTTCCCCTTTGGTCACGAGCGAATAACATTTCAGGGTGCTCTAGAATATAAGAGTGAACGCTTTCTATAGAACCTTGGCGACAGAGCTTAAAAAATATGGAGACATGTGGACTTGAAGGATCAATTGCAAAAGATTCAGACATAATCACTACCAGTTTCGCTTCAGATTTTAATTAAGAGTAATTCAGTTGCCTTTAGAGATGAAAATAATAATAAAAAATCTATTATAGCTCAACTTATTAGATGTTATCCCAATGAAATGGAATCACAGAACGAATATGCTCTCCGCTATGCCTTAATAGCATCAGACGATCAAAACCAACAGCAACACCACTAGAATCGGGCATGCCTTTTTCTAAAGCTTTTAAGAACAAAGGATCAACAGGAAGCGGCTCCTTGCCCATTTGAATACGACAGGCGTTTTCTTCTTCCAATCGTTTCTTTTGTTCAACAGGATCGAGCAGCTCATCGTACCCATTTGCAAGCTCCATCCCTTTATAATAAATCTCAAAGCGGTAGCCGATCTTTTCATCCTCTATCACTGCCGTTTTAGATAAACACGCTTGCGAAGCAGGGTAGTGCTTTAATACACACAATCGGTCTTTCCCTAAATGCGGTTCCACAATAAAAGATACAATCATCTCTAAGAGCGTATCACGATCCCAACTATCAATATCATCAGGAGTATCAATCTCATGCTTGCGAATACATCCAACTAAATCACTCTCCGATGCCCCTACATAATCAATGCCTGCATAGCGCTTCAAAGCTTCTCGATAGGTAATAAACTCGCTCTCAAGCTCTCCTAAAAATAGACGGCAGTAATCCAAAGTCTCCTCAATCAGATCCTCAAAACCCATCCCAATCCGATACCACTCAACCATCGTAAATTCAGGGTTGTGCAAACGGCCAACTTCACCTTCTCGAAACACATGACCGATTTGATAGATATCGCCCATACCTTCAACCAACAGTCGCTTCATTGGATATTCCGGAGACGTGTGTAAAAACCGCTCCTCTCCTCCATTCAACTGAACTCGCATTACATCGATATGTTGATCAACAGGCGCAAACTTACTAAGCATTGGACAGTCAACTTCGATCACATTCCGCTCAGCAAAAAACTTCCTAGATCGCCCTAGTAACTCAGCGCGATCTTTCAGCACCTCAACAAAAGATCTACACTCTAGAGACATAAGCATTTGTCCTAGTGTCCACTTTGATCTTTTCACCCTGCTCAATAAAAATTGGAACCTGAGTCTTAGCGCCTGTTTCCAAAGTCGCTGGCTTCAATACGCGACCAGATGCCGTATCACCTCTAGCACCAGGATCTGTTTCAGTAATTTTGAGTTCCATAAACGTTGGAGGCGACACATCAATCGGCTCGCCCTTATACAAAACAATATCATACAAGACTTCTTCAGTAAGCCACTGCTGGTTATCTCCAAGAACACTCAAAGGAATTGTAGTTTGTTCAAATGTTTCATCATGCATAAAGACAGCGCTATCTCCCTCGCGGTATAATAAACGCATCTTCATCTCCTCCACATCAGCAAGAGTTAAGCGTTCCCCTGACTTATACGTCTTTTCTAAAGCCCTTCCTGTCAACAAATTTTTGATCTTAACTCGATTAAAAGGTTGCCCCTTTCCCGGCTTCACAAATTCATTTGAGACGATCACATAGGGATCCCCATCAATCTCTACCTTCATTCCCGATCTAAATTCATTAGTACTAACTTGAGCCATAGTTCCTCACAACATTTAAAAAACCAATCATGATGAAGTACCAAAGCGAAAAATTCAACACCTAAGCCTATTGCCGAGGAATCTCAAGGGGGAGAGGAGTGCGGTTTAATTCACAGCAGTATCTAAGATAAACATCGTATATTGATTGAATGTCCTCCGGTTTTATATCTAAAGAGTTATTAGCATTTTGTAATTTTAAAAAAACATCTTCAATTTTTTCAGTAATAACACTTAAATCATTCTTCTTGTTTTTGATTTTAGTTTCTATCTCGGCTAGTTCTTTTGTAGCTCGTGCTATGTCTTCTTTTCGTTCATTCATGGATGCAGTAGTAAAATTTAAATCCCTAATATTAGTTCTGTCCTCTTGGTTAATCGCTTGATAGTCACCATTGTTTAAGCTGAAGCGCTGTCTTTCGAGTTGGAGCTGGCTAGTGGTGTTTCTATGGCGATTATTTTCTTCCCCAAATATTTTGAGGTGATCTCCTAAGGTTAATGTGTTTTTTCTTAGGGATTCGGAAGATTGTTGAAAAGAAGCTGTTGTTGAAAGCAGTTTATAGTTTTTTCTTATTGCAAGTGCTGAGATTGTAAATGTAGTAGCAAAGAGTAGAAAAGTTGCTCCACAAAAATATTGTTGAAGGCAAAACGAGACAACAGTGGCAATTGCTGCAATAGCAATCGCGGTGATTACCAAATATAACTGCCAATTTTTTTTTGTATGATGATTGTGAGTTTGAGGTGTAAGAGCGGGTATGGGTTCCATAAACTCTCCACTTGATGTGTTAAGAAAATGTTAATGACATATAAATAATTAATGCAAGTTTTTTTCTGAGATTAGCGAAATCTTTCATTTCTTTATTGGCAAGGCTTTGTCGCGAAGTGAATTGATCGCAACTTATAAAATACAAAAGAATAACTAATAATATGAGATAAACTAAGAGTTTTTGTGTTTTGATATGCATTCTCTGTCAATTTTAAAATTAAAAGACTCGACAAAATCATAATATAGTTCTTCATTTGATCGTTTTAGTTTGTTTAATGCTTCATCGAAGGTTTCTTTTTCTAGAATCATGTATTTGTCACTATTATAATCGTATACATTATAGGCAATTGTATTGCTTTTTGTTTTGAAAACGTTTGCTATATGCGGAGGATTGGGATCGTCATAATTTTCATCAAATAATCCTAAAAAAACATCAATATTTTTTAATAAAAAACAATGATCTGGTAAATACGATATTACTTTTTGATTGTTATTTACTTGTTTTGCAAAGTCAGACATTAGTTTTAGATAAAGCTCTCTAGCTTGATCTATTTTCAATAATTTTTTTGAATGAATAGTCAAGTCAAACACTTTGATTTGTTCGTCTTGAAAACATCCTCCTGCGCCTACTAAAAAGCAGTCATCAGAATATCTAATTTTTCTGCCGAACTTATTCATTTCATGTTGAGCGATATCAAAGTTTGAAGCTTCATTGTAGCAACTAGAAGCCCATAAAAAAAATATACATAAAGTAACTAAGTTTATAAATTTCATATGTCTTTCATTTTTATAAATTTATGGTAAGAGTCGTCAATTTTTTCGAAATAGGTTTTGTCATAACTATGATCGAAAAGCATTATAGCATTTCTCCTAGAAGCTATCGTTACTATATTTGGATGAGGTATTCTTGATGTAATGATCGGTCCAAACATTTTTTTTGCCTTATTTAGAGTTTTATTGAAGTTTCTTCAAGCAAATAAAAAAATTGAAAATTGACACCTCAGCAGGGCTAAATTCCTCATTTAACTTTTAATACACTGTCCTGTGCTGATTTTTGCTCGTTTCTTATTTGAAATGCTTTTATAGCTTTATGATACAGATCGAGGTTGGTTTGCTTTATTTTATCTAACGCCTCATCAAAAGTTTCTTCAGCTATAATAGGATATTTTTCATTATTTTGATCATATGTTCTATAAATTATTGTGTCATTTTTAGTTTTAGAAATACTCCATATATAAGGTGAAGTGCTTTCGTTGTAATTTTCATCAGTGAATCCCAAATTAATGCTAATGTTTTCAAAGTAACAAAATTGTTTGGGGAGGTAGATTAATATTTTGTTGTGTTTATTTATATGGTTTGCAAAATCGCATAACAATTTAAAATAAGTTTCTCGAGATTCTTCCAATTCTGTTAATTGAAGTATATTAAAATACATTTTAAAGTATTTAATTTGTTCGTCTAGAAAACATCCACCGGAACCTTCCATATCAAAATTATTCAAGAATTTAATTTCATGAGCAAAATCATTCATTTCTTTAAAAGCGAGTTTTTGTCGCGGAGTGAATTGATCACAACTGAAAATAGATACGGAAAAACATGCAAATATGAAATAAACTGAAAAATGATGCGCTTTTACATTCATTCTAAGTTGGGTGTAATTTTAAAAGTTGTTATGAATTTTTGATAAAGCTCTTTATCAGATTGTTTTAGGCTCTCTAAAGCTTCTTCTAAAGGTTCTTCGGCAATAATAGGACGTTTATTATTTTCTTTGTCATATCCAACATATAAGATTGTATTATCAGTCTTTTTAAATACAGCCCAAATATAGGGTAGGGGAGGAGGTTCATAATTTTCATCAAGGATACCTAAATGAATATGAATAGTAGAATAAGAACAAAACTGTTCAGGTAAATATGCTAATATTTTATTGTGAGAATTTACCTGATTAGCGAAATCACAAATCAATTTGAAATGAAATCTTCTTGCTTTGTCTAGTGTTAATAAATCATTTTTAATAAAATACATGGAAAATTCTTTTATTTTCCCATCTTGGAAACAGCCTCCTGTTCCTGATATAGTGCAATCGTCGGATTTCTTAATTTTGCGGGCAAAGACATTCATCTCTCTGTAAGCAAGGGTTTCTCTAGATGTAAAATTATCGCAACTTATCAAATACAAAGGAATAGCTAATAATATGAGATGAACTAAAAAATTTTGTGTTTTGATATTCATTCGAGGCTAGGTGTAAAATTAAATGTTGTTATGAATTCTTGATAAAGTTTTTTATTAGATTGTCTTAGGTTTTCTAAAGCTTTATCTACTGGTTCTCTTGATATGGTATTATACCAATCTTTTTCCTTATCATATGTGTCAAAAAATATAATTTTATTTTTTGTTTTATGAATATGGTATATATAAGGAGGAAGGGAGTAATTATCTTTTTTGTCATGAAAAGTTATATTAAAGTCTATGTTTTCTAATAAGCAGTTCTGTTTTTTTAAGTATCTGCATATTTCTTTGTTGCTGTTTATTTTATTAGAGAATTCATTTAATATATATAAATAAAGTTCTCTGGCTTTATCTAGTTCTATTTCCTCATTTACTAGAAAATCCATAGAGAAATACTTGATTTCTTCATCTAAAAAAGATCCTCCCATTGACATAATTTTTATATTCATTTTTTTAGATAAAATTTTTGAAAATGAAGCCATTTCTTGATAGGCGATTGCCTGTCTTTTAGGCATAGCATCACAAGAAAAGAAAACAATAAAAATTAGAAAAAAAAAATTGTTATTTTTTATTATAATTCTCAAATGTTCTTTGAATGTTTTCATGGTAATTTCCATTGTAACTGTGGTCTAATAAGAATTTAGCTTTTTTATGCAATTTAATAATAGTTCTTTCTGGTCTGTAATTAAAGCAGCTTATTTGCCCTTTAATAATATGGTCAGTAAAGTTTAAAAGTGCAACGCCATCAAAAATTGAATAAAAATTTTTGACTTCCTTTAACTGTACATCATATATAAATTTTGCGGCACCAAAAGTATGAATTGTTAATCTGCATTTTTGTTTTTCTGTTAAATGAGGTAAGGTATTCCATAACACTGCACTTCCTCGACTAAAAGCTTGAATATAAATATCTTCGTTTGGGTATTCTTTTAGTTTGTTAATAATTGCCTTTTTTGTGATTCTTGTTTCTTCTGTAAAATACAATCTTTCTCTTTCTAGAAATGCTCTTGTAAATTCTTTGAGAAATCCAATATTTGCTACATATACCGATGTGATTTGTTTACCTCCTGCTTTATCAGCAAAATTGTATGCTCTTTTAGTGACTTCTGATAGAGAAGTGCAAAGACCATTTATTTGGATAAAGGGTAAAGACTCTTTCCCAATATATTCCTCAAGCTCAACAATTTTACTTTTCGTCGGTTCTGATTTGTGGAAGCTAATTCCTTGAAGTTCTATGTCTGGAAAACGAGTAAAAACACAACTTGAACAAGGACTGGAGATATTTCTATATGAAACTGCATCATTAAAAAGTGGATAGCTATTCTGTTGGGAGAAGCTTTTCTCGGAAACGTATGAATAATCTTTATCGGTTTTTCTTTCTGAGATGGCAAGGCCATAGAGATCGAGAAATGATAGGGGATTATTATTTGCGAAGAGATAAAGGTTGAGGCCATCTATGAAACCAGATGGGTCAGGGTTAATCCATGAACCGAGATGCGGATCATAAAATCTTTGGCCGAAGTTTATGAGATTCGTATCTGGATCGGTGCGTTTTGATCCGTATCGCCAAGGATTACGGGGTT
Organism: Chlamydiota bacterium; assembly: GCA_021772335.1. GTDB lineage: Bacteria > Chlamydiota > Chlamydiia > Chlamydiales > Rhabdochlamydiaceae > JAJFMD01. Next base: position 16,469 of record JAJFMD010000003.1, on the reverse strand, counting down.
GGGATGGTGTTGTTTCCTCCTCTCCAAAAGTGGTGAAGGTATAGGCCTCTATAAGTTTTCGAGATTTTGGTTTGATTAGTGCTATGATATTTCCTTGATGATCATGAAGAGGGGCGTAGAATTTGCTATCAATTTCTATTGCGATGGTTGCTCCAATTTCTGCACCGTTTCCTATGCCAAGAATACGAAGTTCGGACATTTCATTGTTTGAATAAGAGCCAATTTCTTTTTGATTATCATAGAAAAATAATTGTTGGTTTCTTGAGATGCAGCGGTTGAAGCTATCGTATTGATATTGGATGGTTGCATCAGCTGTTTTAACTTTGATAAGGCGATCAAGCGCATCGTAGACGTAATGGGTTGTTGAACTTGGTGTTTGTATTGTGATGCGGTTTCCATTGGCATCGTAGCCATAGGTGGATTCTGAGTCGGAGATAACTTGATGGAGGGGGTTTGTTTTTAGAGAATGATTGTCTTTAGCGAGGCGTACAGAGTGGGAATCAAAACTATATGTATGGTTGTTTTCTGATCTGATTTGATAAAGAGAATCATAAGAGTAAGAGAGTGGGATATTTTGTGAATTTGCTTTGAGAATATTTCCAAGGGGATCTCGTTTTTGAATATGGTGCTCATTGTAGGCGTCTTTAAGTAAAAAAAGGCGCTTAGCTAAATCTCTTTTATAGGTAATTAGTCCAAGGTTCTCTATGCCTTGAGCTAATAGAATCTGTCCAGCTAAGTCGTATTTTAGATAGTTGTGCGTATAAAGAACTTCTCCTGATGAGCTTGAGCGTTGTACAGCTTTAAGGTTAGGGCCATTATAGGCGTATTGTATTGCGCTTTTGTCGGGTAGTGTGAGTTTGGTTCTGCGACCTTGTATATCATAAGTGTAACGAAGGGTTAAATCATTGGCCAAAGTTTCCTTAGAGACTTCTCCATAGGCGTTATAGGCACGGTTAGTTGATGTATTAGTTCGGCAGTCCGTTGAGGAGATTATCTGCCCGAGTTTGTCATATGAATAAGTGTAATGAACCGTATCGTCTGATGATTCTAGAGAGCTGAGACGTGAAAAGATGTCATAATTATAGATGAGATCGACTTTATTGGGTTTTTGAATTTTAGTTAGTAACCCATTTGTATAGAAATATCGTGTCAATAGGTTGTCTTTTGTATGAGCCGCTTGGGTGAGTGACAGAAGTTGATTGCAGGGGCCATAGTTCCAGAGAGTGTGGTGTTTTTGCAATGTATTGTCAGGGTTAATGATGGTGCTTTCTTGCCAAGAGAGATTATTATTGAGATCGTAGTAGTAGTTTTCTTGCGCAAGTAGAGTTTTTTCGGAGGAGACTTTTTTCAAATCAGATAGTCGATTGAGGGGGTCATACTCTTCAATAGTTTGTAACCCTAAAGGGTCTGTAGTTGTTGTTTTATGGATGACTTTGTCGTAATTGACAGTTGTAATATGACCTAATGGATCTGTTTGTTTTATAAGACGGTTAAATCCATCGTATTGATAGTGTGTTGTACTCAATCCAACATCTGTGAATTCAATATGGTCTGACAAGTTGCCAAATTTGTCATATTGATATTTTTTTTGACGTAGGATAGAGCCTTGATGATCTTCGATAATTTCTGCTATAGGGCGATCTAGAAGATCATACTCTGTAATATGAGTGGTGTCTCCATAAGTTGTGGAGGCTAATCTGTTTTGATTGTCATAGAGATAGAAAATTGAGCGATCTAAAGTTTGTTCTGAGATTTTGCGGCCAGCATCGTCGTAGTTATAATGCGTGAGTACTCCTTTTGGATTGGTGTAGGATAGTAGGTTGAATCCGTTGTATGTATAACACTCTTTAGTAAGAAGCTTGTTTTTCGAATCAAATGTATTTTTTACAAGCAAGCGTTTTAAAACGTCATAGACATAGCATGTTTTTAATCCTTGCGGATCTGTGTAGCTATTTAGCAAACCATCAGTGTTATAGGTAAATGTTTCTACTCTGCCATCGGGATATTCGATTTTTAAAGGTTGATTGTAGATATTATAGGTGCTGTGAGTATGGTGATTTTTAGGATCAACATGACAGATTAGGTTTCCCAGACGATCGTATTTGAAAGTTTGTATAGGGGTTTTCAGATTTTTTTGATGATCTAAGACTTGAGGTAGGATAATTTTGGTGGGGCGATCTAGAGTATCGTATAGTGTTTGGGTTTTATTTCCATATTCATCGATAGTAACAGTTGGTCGGTTTCTGCAGTCATATTGAGTCTCTTGAGTTTTAGCTAGATAGTCATAGGTGTTTAATTGTGTTAAATAGGGGCGACTGCCTTTGTCATATGTAGTTATGGATTGGTTGCTAAGGAAATTTGTTTGGACTAAGCGGTTGTGTTTGTCATAGTGATATGTCGTTTTCTGATTTATAGGATTAGTTTCTGAAATGAGGCGGTTTTTATTGTCGTAACTAGTCTCTAATGTATAAAGTTCTTTATTGTTGGCGTCGAAATGGGTCGTAGTTATTGGGAGATTGTTTTTCCCATAGGAGATCGTTGTTGTTTTGTGTAATTTCTTAGTTTTAGATTTTATATCGAGATAATATTCAGTGATTGATTCTGGTAGATTATTTGAGTTTGGGGTGATGAGGGTAATAAATCGCTGCGTTACTCCTTTTAGGTTGTTAGAATCAAGTTCAGAGCCATCATCGGAAATTGTTTTGATTAGGATATTGTCATCGTTATAGACAAAAAATTCTCTTTGTAGGATTTCGTTATGAGATCCTTCATATCGAGCAGTAGGAAGATTTGTAAAGGGAAGATAGCTAAAACGTATAAGATGACCAGTATCGTCATATTGCTTGAAAAGCAGATGGTATTTATCACTGGTATACTCTGCATACGTGGAAAAAGTTTGTTCTTGATTAGTATTTATCTGACCTGTGAGTTGGTTTTTAATAATATTCCCATCGCGATCATAGGAAAATTCTCTTTTTGCAATGATTTTTTGATCCTCATCAAGAAGGTGGATTTCTTTGAGATAAGAATCTCTCCAGATATAACGGTGATGTTCGAGACTAGTCGGTGATTTCGCAAAAAATTTGATAATATCGGTGAGTTTTAAGCGTTTATTAAAGTGGTACTCGGTGCGACCATTTCCACAATCATATGCTTTGGTATATCCATTTTTGCTGTATCCAAAGTATTGGTCGATAAAGGTTCCAACCTCATAGATAAACTTATAGGCAGGCTGTTTATCACCATTAGGGCCAACAGGAAGAAACAGTTCTCGAACTCGCTCACATCTTGGATCTGTAGGTTTTGAGATTTTGATTGTTTGATTTGGAAGACGATTGTTTTTTACAAGGTAGTAGCTGAAAAAGGGACCATCAAGATTAGATAGATTAATTTGTTGGACTTTTGGTTGAGTGTGTTTTTTTGGCTTAGCATAGGTGAAATCAATTGAATTAAGATCTCCTCTGACTTTAGTTAGGTACCGAGGAGCTCTTTTATCTTTGGAAGAGAGATAGCTATAAAAAAGTGTCTTATGATCACTGGTTTCGATTTTGAGAATGTTATCGTTATAGATAAAATGCGCTGAAGAATAGGTTTTGTTTTCGCTGGGATTTTTGGTATGTACTCCTTGCAATCGTAAGTTTGGATCGTACGTATAAATAATGACATTTCCGTTAGGGAGACGCTCTTTAACTAAATAACAATAGATGGAACTAAATGTTGAATCGGGTTTTTTTCTAACTGCTCTGTAGGTTCTAACTGTGCCATTAGCAGTTGTGACAGTTGCAATAAAATAGCCTTGTTCATTTCTGCGTAAATCAAGACGATAATTTCTGTAGTTTGTTTGGGCGCTAATTTCTCCTTGGGAAGTGTTGGTCACTCCAATGCCATCATCTTTGATGCTTAATGTGGTATTAGTTAGACTTGTATAGCGAAGAGCTGTTCCATTTGGTTCATAAACTTTTGCTTCGGTAACTTTGTTTTTAGAATATAAATAAAGAGTAAGGCGTGAATGAGGAAAGAATTCCCAGTCTCTTTGATCACTTGCAGCATCGCCACTGACATAAAAGCGCTGGATCGTTAATGGCTGCGCAGCAGGGATTATATGATCGACTTGCCCGATAACCGCATCGCCTGTGATTGCATTAACATAGCCACCAACAATGGGATTGGGGAGCTGATCGCAAATGGCACAGAGAGATCCTGTAGAAAGTTGTAATAGGAAAGCAAATGTGAGGATGTATCTGCTCATACACGCTCTCAGCTGCAAAAAGATTTTTAAAAGTTAGTAAATTTTTGATTAATAAGAAAGATTTTTTTCTGACATTGAATGAAAAGGAGAACCTGCTATGCTTTATGCAGATTTAATTGGAGCTATTGATGTTTAAATTTCTAATTATTTGTGGGCTGGTGCTTTCTGGAACGGTTTGCGGGGGGCTTTCGGAGAAGGTTAAAGATGATGTTGATTATTATTATCGATTGTCAGATTCGAGAGCGCGCGTATGCGAACTGGTCGAGGAGTTAGATCAGAATGGGATCGTCGAAAGGTCAGGCAGAGATTCAAGTTTTCAGGCGATATTTTTGAATGTTTTCTCTGTAATAAAACGCGATCTTTTGGAGCATAGCGATAACATAACTGCAGTGATTCATCGGAACGGTCCGGCATGGGCTCTTTGTCATGAGAGCAATGGGGTTCAAGGGCGTATGATGCAACAAATGCTTAACCGTGGAATTAAGATTTATAGTGTCTATCCAAATGACTCTTGGAAGGGAAAATCTCCGGAGGAGAGAGAGTATTATCAGACTTTATTAGAAAAGCATGCTTCTCTGCGGGATATTGGGTTGGAGGCTAGGACATTGCCCAGTGATATGGTGGGAATGAGCTATTTTTTTGAGAGAAATGGAGAGAAGTGGTTTTTTGGACTACAGGCCCCTGTGATGCTGAAAGGGTTAGGGTCTTGGAAGATGTGGTATGGCCCTGAAGAGAGCTCGGAGATTGGAGAGAGATCTCAGCGAGTTAAAAAATTTCTACATAGTTCAGGCTTGAGCCTAAATTAATTATTGTCTCTGTTTTTTAATTGATTTTGTTTTATAATTCCTGTTTTTAAATAGGTTTTTATATGAATGGTATTAATCACTTCCATACGATATCTACAATTGGTCAGTTTGCGGATGCGCTAAATCTTAGTCCATTGTCTCGGTTTCTATTACATAGAAGTGACTCCCGTTGGTGTTTTAGAGATCTTCCCGATGGTTTTTTTCAGAAATATCAATTATATGTTCCGGAAGATTTAGATGATCAATACCGAGAGGAATATTTAGTTCAGCTCAATGCAACGTGTTATGAGAATTACAAGACTGAATTAACAGAAGGTTTTCTTCGATTAAGAGTTGATCACATTCGAATGACTACTGTGGGGTTTGAGAGAGATGATCGCTATGATGTTGTTAATAACCAACTGTCAAGTCGTGAGTTTCCTGAGTGCTCTATAGCGCTTGGTGAGAGGGGTAATGCCAATATTCGTAATTTTTCTGTTGAGGACACTTTTTGGGAATTTTTCGCAGCGTTTATTGCATCGAATGATCATTTACAAACTCTGGATTTTTCAATGTGTTGCTTCTCTGGCAGTTATTTTTACTATATACTGGATGCTTTACAAACAAATGGAAGTATTAGAATAGTTAATTTCAGCGGCGCTTTTGATCGAATTAATATAAATTCTTTGGTTATGTTACAAGGTCATTTAATTGATTGTTTAGATCATAATCGAACAATCACCGTTCTTAATCTATTAGGGATAAAATTGGATCTTGATATTCAAAATCAGGTTCTTAATTTTATTTCCCAAATACCATCTATAAAAGAGCTGAGCATGGGTTTTGACAGCTTAGAATCACAAATCTTTGGGCTGAGTTTAAATCAAGAGTGTTCTCTTGAAATTCTTAGGGTTGATAATGCGTATCGTCAATTTTGTGATCGTCAATGTGAAAGGCTTATTGAATTAATTTCTAATTTACCACAGTTAAAGATCTTCGATATTAGAAACAGTGTTTTGCGATTTGGAGATTTTGTAAACATTGTTAAAAAGTTGGACAACAGTGATGATGACAGGCTATTGCGTTCTGATAGAATCTCTGAATTTCATTTTTCACTTAATCATCTTGATATCAGAGAAAAGACTAGGATTCTTAATACGATCTCAGAGACTAGTGGTTTTAAATTTGGAATCAGTAATTTTAATTCTCGAAGATTTATGAATTTCTTAAGAAGTGGAACCGCAGCAAATTTAAATGAGACTCTTCCCTTTCATGTTTTTAGTGCTAGTGATTTGGTAAAGGTTGAATTGAGTGATTTGAATGCTAATGAGTTAGGGAGAGTAAGGGAGTTTGCTTCTCAGTCCTTGAGTTTAAGGGAAATCGATTTTGGTATTGCTCCAGGGGTTGATCGAGATGTTGTTTGTTCTGTTATTCGATGTTTAAAAGTTGAGAAACTAAGGTTAGGATTTGTTCATGACAACGTTTTGGAGCGTGGAATTAGTGAGGCCGTTTGTACAAGCGGTACGATTGTGGACTGTACTCTTGATCCGAGATATGCGCGCTATTTTGAAAGGCATCTTGAAGCTCATCCTAACTTTATTACGAATGTGAGTATATTCGAAAATTTTAATATTTTGTTGTTGGTACAATATTCTGTGTTGCAACAGATGAAAATCATGGTTGGCGATGGGATTCAATTTGGTGTCATCAATCGAGCGCCAGTCAATACATTTCCAGTATCAAATCCAGAAAACGTTACGGAGTTGTTCTTGAGCAGGATTACGGACGTTAATATTGGTAATGTCAATCAGACTCTTCCATCGTGTGTAAATTTGAGGTCTCTTGTAATTTTGAATCCTGATCTAGCTTCTTCTAAAATAATGTAAAATAAAATTTTTTGATTAATTGTTCACGACTGTAGTTCACTTGTGAATTGCCGGTCGATTGTCATCAGCGATAGGGCAATCTTCAAATCGTCTTCTTCAAAAAAAATTAAGATTACGTAATAGTCAGCAGTTTACTGCACGAATTCTATTAAAGATTTTCAAAAAGATGTTTTTCTAGAGTGGCGGGATCGGTGATCTTCGGAAGGGCAAGTATTTTTTGCTTGCCGCTCTCGCGTATGGCGGTAAGGGTTCTCTTTGAGAATTTAAGTTCTGTGTAGTGTTTTTGGTTGGCAAAGATGCGGATGCGGGTGAGGTGATGAAGCCAGGTTGTTTGCGGTGGTGGTTTGCCAAAACGGTCTTGGAGTTCCAGGTAGATTTTGTCAACGTCGGATAGGGCGATCGCCTCGCCGAGGCGGTGGTAGATTTCAAGTCTTATGCTGCTCTCTGAAATGTAAGAGTCGGGGAGTGTCGCATCGTAGGGAAATTCCATTTTAGTTTCAGAAAAGTTGAAGGGTAGGTTTTTGTGCAAAGCGTCGATGGCGCGTTTGAGTAGTTTGCAGTAGAGATGAAATCCTATAGAGGAGATGTGTCCCGATTGTTTGGTGCCGAGGATATCTCCAGCGCCGCGGATTTCTAGATCACGCATTGCGATTTTCATGCCACCTCCGAACCCGGAGGTTTCGGCGAGCGCTTCGAGTCTTTTGTAGGTCAGTTCAGGAAGTGAGCGGCGTGTAGGAATAAGGAAGTAGGCAAATGCGGGGCGATTCCACCGACCCACTCTGCCTCGGAGTTGGTAGAGGTCTGCAAGACCATAATGATGAGAGCGATCGATGAGAATGGTGTTGGCATTGGGAATGTCGAGTCCATTTTCAACGATGGTTGTCGCAACGAGGATGTCTGCTTCTCCACTTTTAAAAGCTTGGAATACTTGATCGATTGATTTTGCATCCATCTGGCCATGACCAACAACAATGCGTGCATTAGGAACTAGCTTTTGTAGATCAGCCGCAACATGGTTGATCGATTCAACGCGGTTGTGAATGAAGTACGCTTGCCCATCACGAGAGAGTTCTCGGAGTAGTGCATTTTTGATGGTCTGATCTTGTCTTTCTGTAATGAGTGATTTAATTGGCAGGCGGTCTTGCGGTGGTGTATGGACGACGGAGACATCTTTAGCGCCGAGTAGTGAGAGATAGAGTGTGCGGGGGATGGGCGTTGCTGAAAGTGTTAAGCACTCCACTCCAATTTTAAAGCTCTTGAGTTTCTCTTTGACGCGCACTCCAAAGCGTTGTTCTTCGTCAATAATAATCAGTCCAAGATCTTTGAAGAGCACATCGGAGCTAATCAGGCGGTGTGTGCCGATGAGGATATCAACTTCACCACGGGCTGTTTTTTCTAAAGCCTCTCGGATCTCTTTGGGTTTGCAAAAGCGGGAGATGTGGGCGACGGTGATGGGATGGTCGCTCATGCGGTTTTTGAAGCTTTCGTAGTGTTGATAGGCAAGGACGGTTGTTGGGACAAGGACTGCGACTTGTTTGCCGCCGTCAACAACTGCTTTGAATGCAGCGCGCATAGCAACTTCGGTTTTTCCATAGCCAACATCACCGCAAATTAGGCGGTCCATTGCTTTTTTCGAGCACATGTCATTTTTAATGTCTTGGATCGCGAGCAGTTGATCTTCAGTCTCTGTGAAGGGAAAGGAGCTTTCAAAAGAGAGCATCTCATCAGAGTCAGTCTGGTAGACATAGCCCCCCTTTACCTCGCGCTCAGCATTGAACTTGAGTAGATCTTGGGCGTAGCCAATGATCGATTTTTGCGCTTGTTCTTTAGCGCGTTGCCATTTGGGTGTGCCGAGTATGCTGAGGGTGGGAGTTTCTTCTTTAGCCCCAATGTATCTGCTAACGAGGTGAGATTGAGAAACAGGTGTGAAGAGTTTACTTTGTTTTGCATATTCGATGACGAGGTATTCGGTTTGTTGTCCGAGGTGATTAGCGCGCTTTTCGGTGCCGAGGTATTTACCAACGCCGTTGTGAAAGTGGACAACGAGATCTCCTACTGACAGTTGATGAAACTCAGCGGCAGGGGTATGGTAGCTCGTGCGCCATTTGGTACGGCGTACGCGGTAGCGTTTGGTTAGTTCTGTGTAGGGAAGAAGAACATCATGATTAAGGACAAAACCGCTGGAGAGATAGCCTCGGATAAAGGGAGCGGTGATGTGGTGAGAGTCTAGCAGTTTACGCAGTTGTTTTTCTTCAGCATCGTTTGCGGTGACAAGTGAGAGGTTGTGTTGCGGGGTGAGGTTGCGCTGCAGGCCTTGTAAAATCTCGGCTTGGTTGGTAGCTGTTTGTTCTTCAAAAGGAGAAAAAACTTCGGTGATCTCTTGGAAAGGATGTGAGTAGAGCGTCGAGTTAAGTTGTTGATTGAAGATGTCGAGTGTGATTGCGGGACGCTTGGAGTTTTCTGTAATAAAGTCTTCGAGATGATTTGTGAGAAAGAGTGTTTTTTGATCTTTAATTTTAGCGAAGAGCTCTTCAATTGTCAGAAAAAAACGGGTTTGGCTTCCTGGAGTTTCTTTGAGTGCGACGTAGTGCTCCTCGAGACTGAAGAGATCATCGAAGATAAAGAGTGTTGGTTTGTTAAAATAGTCTGTGAGTGTAGCGAGATTTTTTTCTTCACGCAAAAGAACGAGTTCATCTGCGGGGCAGATGAAAATTTGTTCTATTGTTCCGGTGGTGATTTGACCAATAGGGTCGTAGGTGCGAATTTGCTCAATCTCATCACCAAAAAAATCGAGACGGTAGGGCTGGGGACTGGAGAGGGGGAAGATGTCGATGATACCGCCACGCACAGCAAACTCTCCTTTATCAGCAGCGACAGGCACACGGCGATAACCTAAAGAGGTGAGTTTGTCGGGAAGCGTTTCAAACGGAATTTCATCGCCAGCACGCAAGAAAAAGCAATGGGGGATTAAGGTTTTAGGAGAGGGGAGTTTTTGTAAAAGAGCTTGCAGTGGGCAAAGAAGAATGGAAGGGGTCGTACAATCGGTGATGTTATACAGAATCTCAAAGCGACGGCCGACAAGGTCGGGACTCGGCGTAATATCATCGGAGGGGAGTGTTTCCCATGAGGGAAACGGATAAATCGCTTCGCTATGAAAAAATGAGAGATCATCGAGAAGGCGCATCTCTTCGCGTTGTCCAGTAATAAAGACAATGTTGCTCTTGAGATGCTCTCGTGCAATGAGAGCAAGGAGCGCTTTCGGAGCATCCCACAACTTCTCAATCGTGAGTGATGGATTGGACAGTGCCTCAACAAAAGGAAAGAGTGCCGGATGTTTTTTTAACTGCTCGATCATCACTTTATGAGTTCACGCGCTTTTTTTAAGGCAGCGGGGATGCCGCTGGGGTTTTTACCACCTGCTTGGGCTCCATCAGCTTTACCTCCACCTCCACCTTGAATTAGGGGAGAGATCTCTTTGATCAGTTTGCCAGCGTGATACCCTTTTTCAATGAGATCGGAAGAGACGCGTATCAGTAGTTGACAGCGATCACTTCCTTGGTAGCCGAGGACGAGAAAAAGAGAGGGAACTAAGCTCATTAACTCTTCCGCGAGATTGTTAAGATCGGAAGGGTCTTCAGCAGTATGGGAGAGGAAGGGGATGGAGTTGATCGTTTCAATAGAGGTGAGTAGTTTTTCTGCAACTTGTTTAAGGGAAGCGCGTTTAATGCTCTTGAGTTCAGATGAGAGCTCCTTGCGTTCATTTTCACCATGCTCGATCGCATCGAGTAATTTTCCAGGAGTGGTTTTGTAAAGGTCTGCTGCTTTTTTAAGTAACGTCTCTCTCTTGTACATCAGTTTTTCCGCTTCGTGGCCGGTGACTCCGTCAATACGGCGCACTCCAGCTGCGATACTGCTCTCTTTAGCAATACGAAATAGCCCGATGGTGCCGAGGTGAGAGGTGTGCGTACCACCGCATAGTTCTTTGGAGTAATCGATATCGACTAGGCGGACGATCTCTCCATATTTATCACCAAAAAACTGTTTGATCTCGGGACGTTCGGTTGCTTCTTCATGAGAAATTTCGAGAGTTTCAACAGATCTGTTTTCACGGATCTTATCGTTGACGAGCTTCTCAATTTTTTCGATCTCTTCATCGGTGAGGTTTTTGTGATGAGTGAAGTCGAAGCGGAGCCGTTCGGGTTCAACGAGTGATCCTGCCTGGCGGATGTGAGGTCCAAGTACTTGTTGGAGTGCCCAGTGAAGCAGGTGTGTTGCAGTGTGATGATTGGCAATGAGTTGTCGACGTGCGGAATCGATTTCAGCATGGACAGGTTCGGAGGGGATCATCGCTCCTTTATCGAGCGTACCAATATGCGCGATCACACCGGGGTAAGGGTTTTGGCAGTCTGTCACTTTGAAGTGCGCATTATGATGCGTTAGAGTTCCAGTATCGTAGATCTGGCCTCCCTTTTCTGCATAGAAGGGAGTTTTGTTGAGGAACACGGTTGCTTTTTCACCAGGATGGAGAGCATCGACAAATTTGCCATTAACAAGAATTGCCATGATCGTTGCGTCGCAAGAGTTTTCTGTATAACCAACAAATTCTGTTTGTCCGTGAACGGAGAGATACTCCTCATAAATGGGGGTGCTTGCTTGTTGCGAGACAACTTCACGTGATGCGCGTGAGCGTTCTTTGGCTTGTTTTTCAAGGACCTGATACGTTTCTAGATTAACCTCTAATGCATTGTCTTTAGCAATGAGTAAAATCTCTTCTAAGGGAAAACCATAGGTGTCTTTAAGTTTGAATGCTTCTTCGCCGGTGATCTGTTTTTGTGGTGATTTTTTTGCATCAGCAATCACGCTAGTAAGGATGTTGCCACCTCGTTTCAGCGTACGAATGAATGCCTCTTCTTCAACGGTGAGGATTTCTGAGATGCGTGCTTGTGCATCAATTAGCTCGCGGTAATCATCGCCCATGACTTCAATGAGGCGAGGGAGTAGGAGAGAGAGGAAAGGTCCCTCGATATTGAGGCTTCTTCCGTAGCGCACTGCTCTGCGGAGCAGTTTGCGCAAGACATAGCCGCGATCAAGGTTGCTTGGCTGCGCACCATCGGCAATGGCAAAACTTAATGCGCGAAGGTGATCAGCAATCACTCGGAAAGCGGGCGCGCTTTTTGCATTTTTGTCATAGGTTTTGTTTGTCAGTTCTTCAACGCCTACGATAATATGGCGCAAAATATCAGTTTCAAAAAGGGTGTCTGTATTCATCTTTAAAGAGATGAGTCTCTCTAAACCTGCACCGGTGTCGATCGAAGGAGAGGGAAGAGGCGAGAGTTTTCCTGACTCATCGCGATTGAATTGCATGAAGACGAGATTCCAAAATTCGATGTAGCGATCGCCGAAGGTATCTTCTTTAAGATGCGTTGCTGTTCCAAATTTTTCACCGCGATCAAAATGAAGTTCGGAGCAAGGGCCGCACGGTCCAGTCTCTCCCATTGCCCAATAGTTGTCTTCTTTTCCCAAGCGAACAATGCGCTCTTCAGGCATATGTTTTTTCCACAGCTCAAACGCTTCGTCATCTTCTTCGTAGACTGTAACCCAAAGTTTTTCAAAGGGAAATTCAAAAACATTGAGTGTGACATCAAGAGCAAAATCGATCGCTTCTTTTTTAAAATAATCTCCAAAGGAGAAGTTGCCGAGCATTTCAAAAAAGGTGAGGTGGCGCGCTGTGTGTCCGACGTTGTCGAGATCGTTGTGTTTGCCGCCGACACGTAAACATTTTTGTGAACTGGTCGCTGTAACATAATCGCGTTTGCTTTCTCCTGTAAAAACATCTTTGAACTGGTTCATGCCTGCATTATTAAAAAGCAGCGTAGGATCATCATGAGGCACGACAGGAGATGAGGGAACAACGCGGTGTCCCTTTTCTTTGAAATATTGTAAAAATCGACGACGAAAATCTTGCGAATACATCGCTACTACCCAATTTTAATTAAATGGAAAGCACAATATCATACTTCATGAGAAATGTCTAAGGGAACTCTTTTTGCCAGCGTTAAGAGATTTTTTTATCTGCAACATGCTGTGCAGTTACAGGTGCCAACGGGTACTGGAGTTCCTTCAACAAGTGTAAACGTTCCTTGGTTGATCGATTGTAGGCCGGCAGTGAGGTTGCCAAGATCAGGAGACTCGACGTTCCATGTGCCGCCAATTTGCTGAATGACATAATCGCCTTGGTTTTGGTTGCCGGTCAGGCGCAAGCACGATGTTCCATCGATAGCTCTAGCTTGAAAACTGGAGAAGAATTGGTTTTTCTCGGTGCAAAAGTTCATATTCCCTCTTGAGACCAAAAACATGTCTGCAGCGATATTTGAAGTGGATCCACTAGCACTCAACTGATCAAAAAAATTATTGCAAACTGTAAAAGAATTGCTTTCTGTAGCTATTGAATTGAAGAAAAAGCCTGTACTAAATGCAGCATTACCTGCTGCTGTTGTTTGAAAATTTGTAAAGGAAGATCCGGTACAGAGGAGAGAGCCGTTTGAGAGAGTACCTGGACTAAAAATGATTCCAAAGATTCCAGATATAGGATCACTGGGTGAGGTTGAGTTAACAGTAAAATTGTTAAAGGTGGAATCCTTACACAAGAGAGAACTATTTGTAATAGTTGAAGCTGTTATTTGAGGTATAACTCCACTACCTGAAGCGATTCCGATGATTGCTGAAGTGGATACATTTGAACCTGCGCCTTGAGCTGAGGCGTTAAAATTATTGAAAGAGCAGGATATGCATGTTACTGGACTATTAATTAAGGTGACTTCAGTGCCGCCTCCTGATCCATTACTAAGACCAAAAATTCCCGCAACTGATTTTATGCCTGTTGTTTGTGCGGTGGCAGAAAAATTCTCAAAAGAGGTGTTGCAGCATGTTACAGGGCTATTGGTAATTTTAGCTCTCATCTCGACACCAATACCATCGCCTGATCCGACGCCAAAAATGCCCCCAAAGGTGTTATTCCCGTTGGTTTCTATAGTGAAATTTTTAAATGAAGAATCGGTGCAAAAAAGTGGGCTATTAACGATTTGTCCGTCAGTAATATTTCCTGTGCCGTAACCAAGTCCAAGAATCCCCGCTACAGGTAAGCCTGCAATAAATGCATCTCCTACTAGTTCAACATTAAAATTAGAAAAGCTCGTCTGTTTGCACGTCAGATTGCAATCAGTAATTATTGCATTTTCTAAGATTCGATTGCCCGTTCCAACAACGATTCCGAACGCGCTAGAAATACCATTGTCTCCAATGGCACCCGAGAAAAAGTTATTAAAAGAGTTGTTGCACGAAGCTACAGAGGTGTTCGCAATTGTCGATTCATTGAGGACTCCACTTCCAATACCGATACCTAAAGCGGATGAGATGCTGATTAAGCCGTTAGTACTAGCAGTGAAATCGCTAAACGTTGAGTTTAAGCAACAGATGTTCGTATTTCTAATGACAAATCTATTGATGCCATCTGCTCCACCACCACTGCCAATATTAATTCCTAAGAGCAGAGCTTCAGAAGATGCTCCTAAAGTTGAAGCGGAAAAGTTTTTGAATGTGGAGTTTGTGCAGAGGAAATTGGAATCTGTTGTATTGAAAGCCGCAATACCAGCGATGATCGCATCGTTTAAATTACCTTGAATCGCGATAGAAAAGTTTTCAACTTTGTTATTACAAAAGGTAAAAGAGCTCTTGTTCACAGGATTCATAAATAGCACGCCAAAGGAGGAGCTAGAACTGGCTCCAACAAAGGGAGAGACATCAGTGATGCAGGTGTTTGCAATGTTTACTGTTCCGCGGGATAACGTATTTTGGCGATAGATCGCGCTACCAGTATGTTTAGTGAAAAAGCTATCGCGAATGGTAAAAGAAGATCCTCTGCCTAAAATAACACCAAGGGACGCTTCAGCTGCATTTGATTGCGGTTCTCCATTAAAACAAAAGCCTGCAACTTCTGTGCAGTTTGCCATTTGCACACCAAAGCCAGCTTGTACATTTGTTCGAACGTCATCTAATAAATCATCAAAAAGCTCTACTGTTGTTGTTCGAAGGTTATTTTCAATAAGAGGATGGCTGCCGCCTGGCGTGCAGGCGGGGATGCAAACACCGCAGAGCTCAAAGCACGCTGATGAACCGATGAGTTTTTGGTAATCTTTCATGATTAAACCGCGGTCCATTCCTCTAGAAGTTCCGTCACCGGAGAAGACGTAAATCACATCACCAGGGCATGATGCGCACTCAGCGGCGGCGAGATTATTGAAAGGATCTTTAATTGTGCCACTGCCTCGATTACTATGAGTATTACAGACGTAGTAGATTTTGGTTGAGCAGCCCTTTTCATGACAGATGTCATAGAGGAGAGTTTTGTTTTCAACGGGGATAATCTCATTGCGGTAGACAGGTTGTGTCATGCGCGCGACATGACGCGCGGTATCGTCGCACGGTGCGGGATATTTTTCTTTTAAGCGTGATCCGTTTTGAACGAGGTTGGCAGGACCGAAGGGAAAGCTGAGTGTGATCCATCCTTGACCGCGCGTATTGAAGATAGGATCGTAGGTCACATCACCGCCGAGTGTGATGCCGTCGTAAACTTTGAGGGACATGCGTGCTCGTCCTCCCCATTCGCCTCCGAGATGAAGAGTATTGCCCACACTCTTTTCAAAAAGGTAATAAGGCCCGATGGCGAAATAAAGATCGACAGCTTTAAGTCCGGGTACATAAAAACCCAGTTCAGCATCGATATCAGCGAGGCTTGCACGGGCAACTTGGGTTACAAAAGCAGAGTGGCACGCAAAGTGATCGAAGCAAGGACATTCTGTCTCTTTCGTACTGCCAAAGGGAACATAGCCGTTCACTCGAAAATCAACCCACTCGGAGAGAAGTTCGAAGCCTCCTCCAACTTGACTTTGTCCGCCGAGTTGTGTTGTATCGCGAAAATCGTAGTAAGCGTTAAGCCCTAAGATAACAGGCCCGCAGTCATATCTCCCGCCAAACCCAGCATTTGCTGCCCATCTACCATCGTTGAACACGTGACCACGCAAATCGATAAATGGTTGGAATGTGCGCTCACCGGAAGGGGATACGAAGGTTGAAAGCGTCGTATAACCATGGTCGTAACCAAAGCCTTTAGGCCCGCGATAACCGATTGTGCCGCGTGAGTTGGGACCTGGTGAACAAAGCTTTTTATCGCTCGCAAGATTTTCGGTTGGATGTTGAAGATTTTCTTCATTTACGGAGATTGTTGTGTCTAAAGTGTCGGGTTCGGAGGAAGGAGAAGAGGATTCTTCAGTAGGCTCTGGTGTTTTAGAGGTGCTATCTCCAGGAGGATTAGTTTCAGTATTGGTCAAGGTTTCAGGTTCGGTGACAGGAGAAGAGTCTTCTGCAACAGGCTCTGGAGTTTTAGAGGTGCTATCTTCCGGAGGATTAGTTTTAGTATTGGTCAAGGTTTCAGGTTCGGGGGAAGGAGACGAATCTTCTGCAACAGGCTCTGGTGTTTTAGAGGTGCTATCT
>JAJFMD010000002.1 GCA_021772335.1 Chlamydiota bacterium | reverse complement strand
AGCAATCGGTGCTGTATTGCCATTATTTTGCTGTAATAGCTTTTTATAACGATCTGAAAAATCTTTATTTATAAAATGTTGAGTTAGTAATGTCTTCATAATATCCGCGATTTTTTACATGAGATTATAATCTCCATCGAGAAAGGAGTAAAGCATAATATATCAAAAAAATATCTATGCCTTTTTAAATGAGAGTTTTTTAGCTTAGATTAAGCTTTATACGCGCAAGATTAACGGTCTTCGTGCAAGCAATTTCATTAAGGTCATTAATAAGTGCTATGCATTTATGATTTAGTTAATGGACAGTAGTAAACTGTTTGATTTTCAGGGTTCTTTAAATATATAAAAAATATTCTAATTTTCTCTCTCTTGGATTTAAGTCAGTGATTTGAAATAATCCTTTCCTTTTGAAGCTATAGGCATTGGATGAAGTATTGTGAATCTGTTTATCAGACGAAGCGGCGGAAAACCCGTGAGGTGATGGTGGGCAACGTCGGAGTGGGGGGGAACAACCCTATTCGGATCCAGTCGATGACCACTTCGGATACAAGGAATGTTGCTGCGACAGTGGAACAGATTATGCGGCTTGCCGATTATGGTTGTGAGATCGCTCGTGTGACTGTGCAGGGGCTAAAGGAAGCGCAGGCGTGTGAGACGATTAAGTCAACATTGGTGCAGAAGGGCTATGCGATTCCTCTAGTTGCAGATATTCATTTTTATCCACCAGCTGCGCTGCATGTAGTTGACTTTGTCGATAAGGTGCGGATTAATCCTGGCAACTTTGTCGATCGGAGAGCGACATTTAAGGTGATTGAGTATGATGATGCAACTTATGCTGCAGAGCTCGAGAAGATTACAGAGAAGTTTGCACCGCTTGTTGAAAAGTGTAAACGGCGAAAGATCGCGATGCGCATTGGAACAAACCATGGCTCTTTGTCCGATCGCATCATGAATCGGTATGGCGACACACCGCAAGGAATGGTGGAATCGGCTGTTGAATTTACACGCGTTGCACGGGATCTTGATTATCACGACATCATTTATTCAATGAAGGCGAGCAATCCGTTTGTGATGATCCAAGCGTATCGATTGCTCGTAGCACGGATGATGGAGTTGGGATGGGATTATCCCCTGCATCTTGGTGTGACAGAAGCGGGAGAAGGGGAAGATGGCAGAGTGAAGTCGGCGTTTGGCATTGGTTCTCTATTGTTGGATGGGATTGGTGATACGATACGGGTCTCTTTGACGGAAGATCCGTGGGCAGAAATTGACCCCTGCAGACGACTTGTCAGTTTTTATAATGGGAAGGTTGGAAAGGGGATTGAGCCTTTTGAAGAAGAGCAGCGTGACTTTCTCAATATTGAAAGAAGAGAGCTTGAGAGTGATTTACGCACCGATGGCATCTTGGTGATGAAGCTGACAGAGGAGCAACTTAGAGGACCTGAGATTTGGGAAAGGTTAGGATTTATTCGAAAGGGAAACAGTTGGGAGGAAACTCCAGCACGTGTTGATTGTATCCTTATTGAGAGCTTTTCTGGCGATGAGGAGATAGTAGAGCAGTTGAAACAACTTAATATTGAGTTGATCAGTGATGAGCAGTATGTGCGCGTTTCTCTGGAAGATGATTGGGAGCGGTTGCTCGAGATTAAGCCAAGACTGATTTTCTTTGATGGTGGCGAGCATCCTGTGCATGGAGGGCGCAAGTTCTTTGAATGGATGAAGAGGAATGACTTAAAGACGCCGGTGATTTTGCAGTGTGATTATCAGTGTGATGAAAGTGATTTGCCGATTCATGCAGCGGCAGAGGTGGGATCTCTTTTGGGCGATGCGATGGGTGATGGGTTGTTGTTAGTAGGTCCGGGTGAGCTTGAAGATTTGCATCGATTGAGTTTAAGTATCTTACAAGCGGCTAGAATGCGCAGAGTGAAGACGGAGTTTGTTTCTTGTCCTGGATGTGGCCGCACATTGTTTGATTTGCAGGTAGTGACGCGAAAGATCCGAGAAAGGACTGGGCATTTGCCAGGAGTGTCGATTGCTGTGATGGGTTGCATTGTCAATGGGCCTGGTGAGATGGCAGATAGTGACTTTGGTTATGTTGGATCTAAAGCAGGTAAGATCGATTTGTATGTCGGTAAAAAATGTGTTGAGCGCTATATTGATGAAGATATTGCTGTGGAGCGTTTAGTTGATTTAATTAAAGCTCATGACCGATGGGTAGAACCACAATGTGTAGAGGTATAAGATGAAGTTGCTTCTTTCTCAGCCACGAGGATTTTGTGCAGGTGTTGTTCGTGCCATTGATATTGTGAAAAAGGCTTTAGAAATTTGGGGCCCACCGATCTATGTCAAGCATGAGATTGTGCATAACAGGCACGTCGTTAATGAATTGAAGGAGATGGGCGCGATTTTTATTGAAGATCTTGACTTGGTTCCTGAGGGAGCGCGGATTATTTACTCTGCTCATGGTGTCTCGCCGGTTGTTAGAGAAAAAGCTAAAGAGCGGGAACTCAAAGATATTGATGCGACGTGTCCTTTAGTGACTAAGATTCATTCAGCTGCTAAACGTTATGCGAATAAGGGCTATCACATTGTATTGATCGGTCATCGTAATCATGTTGAGGTGATTGGTACAGCGGGAGAAGCGCCTGATGTGACGACGATTGTTGAGTGTGTTGCCGATGTTGAAAAACTTAGTTTCCCTGAAGGACAGAAGTTGTTTTATACAACGCAAACGACTTTAAGTCTGGATGATGTGAAAAGCATTACTGAAGCGTTGATTGAGAGATATCCACATATTGAAACGCTGCCAAGCGAATCGATTTGCTATGCGACGACGAATCGGCAGATGGCACTTAGAGCAATTACTCCGGAAACAGATCTCGCTTTGGTTGTAGGTGATACGATGAGTTCTAACTCAAATCGTTTGAGAGAAGTTGCGGAGCTTCGGGGAGTGAATAGCTATTTAATCAATAACCCTAATCATATCGATCCTAAATGGCTTGAAGGTGTTAAGAATATTGGAATGACAGCAGGAGCTTCAACACCAGAGACAATTGTGCAAGCATGCGTTGAGCGCTTAAAAGAACTTGGTGTGAATGAAGTTGAGGAAGTTGTTTATGATGAAGAGAATATCGACTTTCAACTTCCTAAAGAACTTCTTTCTATTTGTAAATAAATAATTACAATCTATAATTAAGTAAGGGATTTTACTTAAAGGATAGTAATTATGGATCATCAAGATTATCGCAATCAATTTGAAAAGATATTTTCTTTTCTCAATGGCTCAAATCATGAGCGATTTTTTGAATTTTTAGATAATAACGTAACTTATATTGACCAAGGTGAGCATGCTTTTGGTGGAACATTTCATGGCTTGCAAGATGTACAATCTCATGCCTTTGAAGGTATTCATCACTATTTACGCACACCACTGAACTTTGAAATCAACAAGATGATTATTGAAGGTAACTGCGCAACATTTATCATGAATGCGTCTGCAAAAGATAATAATGGTAAGAACTATTTAAACCATTGCTGTTTTTATGCTGAAATGAATCCTCAGTCGAAAAAGATTATGAAGATCGAAGCGTTTTACGATACATTTAAGGTGCATCAGCTCGTTAAGGATAATGCTCCTCAACGCAAATCTGCATAACTTGCAATCACTACAGAGATGACTTCTGCTAAAATAGCAGAGGAAATCTCTGTATTCGGTGATTTTATTCTTTTAATATGAGTTCTGAAGGTTCGAGAAGGTGGCAGGCAGCGAGATGGCCTGGCTCTACAGCGTATAGCTGTGGGCGTTTCCCTTGGCATTTAAATTGTGCTTGAGGGCAGCGGGAGCAGAAGAGACAGCCTTGAGGTAGATTGATTGGACTAGGAGGATCTCCTTGAAGCACGGCTCTGTTTTTGCTGCGCTCAATAATAGGATCTGGAACAGGCACAGCAGATAGGAGCGCTTGGGTATAGGGATGAGAGGGAGCTTTAAAAAGCTGCTCTGTTGGTGCGATTTCGGCGATTTGTCCGAGGTACATGACGGCGATTCGATCGGAGATATAGCGCACTACGCTGAGATCATGAGCGATGAAGAGATAGGTAAGTTTGAGTTCCTTTTGGAGGTTTTTTAGTAGTTCAAGAATTTGTGCTTGAATTGACACATCGAGTGCCGAGACGGGTTCATCACAGATGAGAAGCCAGGGGTTGAGTGCAAGTGCTCGAGCTATGCCAATGCGTTGTCTTTGACCACCGCTGAATTCGTGAGGATACCGCTTGAGAGCATTGCGAGGAAGACCGACGAGATCAATAAGATGTGCGACGCGTAAGGGACGTTCGGGTTTTGCACCGACATCATGGATCCAGAGAGGTTCAGCGATAATTTCTTCAGCAGTCATGCGGGGATTGAGAGAGGAATAGGGATCTTGGAAGATCATCTGAATGCGCCGTCTGAGTTTTTTGCGCTCTTTTTTATTCATCTCATTGATATTGCATTCATCGAAATAGATTTTCCCATCGGATGGAGTTAGAAGTGAGGCGAGTAGTTTTCCTATAGTTGACTTGCCACATCCGCTCTCTCCGACGAGTCCGAGTGTTTCACCTTGGTAGATTGTAAAGCTCACTCCATTGGCTGCATGAAGTAGACCGCGTTTTGTTTCAAAGTGTTTATGCACTCTATCGATCACAACCAGAGGAACTTGATTACGTCTTGACATTGACGAGCTCCTTATTTGCAGATTGCTTACTTGGTTTGTGTGGAAGCCAACATGTTGTTGAGTGATCGTTGTTATGGACAGAAGGAGGCGGCTGGCTTAGGCAGATGTTCATCGCTTTTGGACAACGCATACAAAAGGCACACCCTTTGGGAAGATCCATTGGATTGGGAGGCCTTCCTCTAATTGGAATGAGCGGATTGGATTTGTCATTGTTTAGACGCGGTATTGCGGCGAGTAGGCCTTGTGTATAAGGATGTTGAGGTGCTGCAAAGAGTTGATCCACAGGAGCGCTTTCGACGATTTGTCCCGCATACATTACAAGAACTCTGCTGCAAAATCCTGCAATGACGCTGAGATCGTGTGTGATTAAAATCACGCTCATTGAGAACTCTTTTTGTAGCTTTTTTAAGAGGTTGAGGATTTGGGCTTGAATTGTAACATCTAGTGCTGTTGTTGGTTCGTCGGCAATGAGGATCTTGGGGCGCGCTATGAGCGCAATTGCTATGGTAATGCGCTGGCGCATCCCACCACTGAGAGTAAAAGGATAAGAGTCGAAGACAGCATGTGGATCGGGTATGCCAACAGCACGAAGGAGATTAAGTGCTTCAATGCGCGCTTCAGCTTTGGTTTTATTGGAGAAATGAAGGAGATATCCTTCCATGATTTGCTTGCCGATTTTCATTGTTGGATTGAGAGCGCTTAGTGAGTCTTGGGAAATGATGCCAATCTCTTTACCGCGTATCCGACGCATTTTTTTTTCGGGCAGTGTTAACAGATTGGTATCGTGATAAATTACGTTTCCGGAGATTGAGGTTCTTAGGTTGGATGGAAGAAGTTGCAGAGCTGATTTTGTCATGACGCTTTTGCCAGAACCTGATTCTCCGACGATGCCTATACATTCACATTCATTGAGTGACCAGCTCACATTGCGTACAGCACTCAACTTCTTTTGATGAAGCTGAAAGTCAACAGAGAGATTATCAACTTGCAATAAAGGTTTCATCGTAACCTCGGGTCAAAAGTATCGCGCAGTCCATCTCCGAGTAGGTTAAGACTGAGCATGGTTATACTGATGCAAATTGCAGGTATAAAAAGACGCCAAGGATAATAGCGAAGGGCGCTAAGTCCATCATTGGCCATGACACCCCAACTTGCAATTGGCGCTTGTACACCAAGACCCAGAAAACTTAAAAAAGCTTCTGTGAAAATTGCTGAGATGATTGTGAATGTCGCTGTGGTAATAATCGCTCCAATACTATTTGGGATAAGATATTTTAGTAAGATGCGCACGGGACTTGCTCCCATGCTTTTGGCTGCAATCACGTAGTCGAGTTGCCTAAGTTGCAATACTTGTCCGCGTACGATACGCGCCATATTGATCCATTTTGTTAGGGTCAGGGCGATGATGATTGTCATGAGGCCTGTTCCGATTGAGACGATGAGCAAAATGACGATGAGCAAATAGGGAATAGAGTTTAGAATATCAGCGATGCGCATCATGACCTCGTCGGTTTTACCCCCGACAAACGCAGCAAGCGCGCCGTAGATGACGCCGATGATTAAATCGATTGTTGCAGCGCAGATGCCAACAAATAGAGAGATGCGCGCACCCCACCAAATACGGGTGAAGAGATCTCGTCCAAGCTCATCGGTTCCAAACCAAAAGGTTGTTGAAGGGGGATGGTTTTTCAAAGGCAAGTTGATTTCGAAATAAGAATAGGAAGAGAGGCAGGGACCGATGATTGCCATGATGACAATTAGAGTAAATAGAATGAGTCCAGTGAGCGCGGAAGGGTTAGAACAAAGACGTTGCCAACTATTTTGCCAATAGGATGAGAGTAATAGGTCTGAGGTTTTATGCTCATCGATTTTCAATGGTTCAAAAAGAGCTTTATGATACATGTCTCGCCTTTTTTTCATTGAGCTTGATGCGAGGATCTAAGAGAGTGTAGCAGATATCGACGATAAAAACAGCGAGCATTAATAAAGCGCTGTAAAAAAGAGTTAACCCCATAATTACCGTGTAATCCCGATTCATGATCGCATTGACAAACCACTGGCCAAGACCGGGTATGCCATAGATTTTTTCTACGACAAAACTACCTGTTAAAATTGTCACGCTCAAAGGTCCAAGATAAGAGACGACAGGCAATATTGCATTGCGCAATAAATGGCGATAAAAAAGCTGCCAGGTCGTTACGCCTTTGGCAAGTGCAGTTTGTACATAATCTTGACGCAGAGTCTCGATCATGCTCGAGCGCATCAAACGTGCGATGACTGCCATTGGCATTGCGGATAGGGCGCATGTTGGTAAAACGGTGTGAAGAAATGTGCCCCAGCGCGCAACAGGTAATAGCGATAGTTTCATTGAAAAGATGTATTGCAAAAAGGTCGCTAAGATAAAGCTTGGAATCGAAATGCCGAGAACAGCAAAGACCATGATAAGTCTATCTTGATATTGAAACTGTTTTAGTGCTGCAAGTGAGCCAAAAAAAATACCTAGGCTGAATGAAAGAAATAGAGCTTGTAGTCCGAGTGTGAGAGATATTGGAAATCCTTCCGCTATGATTCGTGTTACAAGTCTGCCTTCATATTTATAGGAAGGTCCGAGATCGAGACAACAGACTCCTTTTATGTATTTGAAATATTGAATATAGAGCGGTTTGTCGAGTCCATAGTGACGGTTGAGTGCTTGCAAAATCTCTTCAGGAAGGGGAATATCTCCAGAAAAGGGGTCTCCTGGAATTGCATGCATAAGAAAAAATGTGATTGTTGTGACAATGAATAAGGAGAGAAGCAGGACAGCTATTTTCCTAAGAAAGTGAAGCATAATTTCCCATTTCTTGATTACATATGATTTTTTAGTTAAAGGGGCTATTAAAAAAACCGCTTTCTCCAATGGATATTTAACAGTCCCTTAAAAACAATTGACTCTCGCATTTTATCCTCTTTTTGTCTATTCTTAATAATCTCTTTATAATAAACTATCTTAGTAAACAAGTTTTAGGCTTTTCCCAAGGCTGGAAATCTAGAAAAAACCCTTAAAAACAGCCTTACATAAGATAGATTGAAAAGGTGTTTTATCAATGAGTAATAAAATTCATTTTACTAGTTTGGGCTGTCCTCGCAATCTCGTCGATAGCGAAGTGATGATTGGAATTCTATTGAGAGCGGGCTATGAGATTACCGATCAGCTCGATCAAGCAGATTACCTTATTGTAAATACATGTGGCTTTCTTGAATCAGCTCGGCGCGAATCTCGTGATGTAATTGAAGAGCTTTTAGAAAAGGGTAAGCCTGGAGCAAAAGTGATTGCGACGGGTTGTATGGTTCAAAAAGATAGTAATGTTCTTAAGGCAGAATATCCCGATGTACATGCTTTTCTCGGTTCGGGAGATGCGGAGGCGATTTTATCAGCTGTGCGTAGTAGTGAGCCTCAAATGGCTGTCAGTTCAGCGCGCAGTTATCTAGAGCAGGGAGAAGTTCCTAGGCAACTCGCAACACCACAGCACTATGCCTATTTGAAAATCGCGGAGGGCTGCGCTAAACGGTGCTCTTTCTGCATTATTCCTGATATTAAGGGAAAACTGCGCAGCAAGAGTGAAGAGCGGGTAGAAAAAGAGTTTAAGCTGCTTTTAAAACAGGGTGTTCGAGAAATCATTCTCATTGCCCAAGATCTCGGTGATTATGGTAGAGATCGCAAGGAAAAGGGAGCTCTCGCTGCTTTGCTTAGAAAGTTACTTCAAAACAAAGGTGATTTTTGGTTGAGACTGCTCTATCTTTATCCCGATGAGATTGATGATGAGCTGATTGAGATTATTAAGTCCGATTCTCGCCTTTGTCCTTATCTCGATATGCCGATTCAACATATTGATGATCAGGTTCTCAAAAGAATGCACCGCAAAACAAATGCTGCTCAAATTAAAGAAGTGATCACTAAATTGCGCGAGCGCATTCCAGAAATTGTGATACGTACAAGTCTAATGGTAGGTTTTCCTGGAGAGACAGAAGAGCAGTTTGAAAAGCTAGTTGCATTCGTTAAGGAATATAAGCTTGATAATGTTGGTATCTTTCAATACTCAAAAGAGAAAGAATCTTATTCGGCTAAGATCGATGGACATCTATCTCAAGAGGTTAAACAAGAGCGCTTTGACAGGTTGTCTCAAGCTCAGTTTTCTGTAATTAATGATCAGATGCAACGCTATCTTGGAAAAAAACTTCCGGTTGTTGTTGAAGGCTATCACCCTGATAGTGAATATCTCATGGTTGGCCGCTTCTATGGACAATGTCCCGAGATTGATGGACAGGTGATTATTAACGATACCGCTGCAGTTGATTGCTTTGGCAAATTATATGAAGTTGAAGTCGAACAGGTTATGCAATACGACCTCGTTGGCCGCGCATTACGCAAAATTCAAGAAAAATCAATTTTAGATTCAAATCCTTTAGCATTAATTCATTGATTCCAAAACGATCAATTTTTGCACATTTCTGCGCAATTTAATCTAAAATTGCGCAAAATTTTATAATACTTAATTTCAATAGATAGCGATTTAATTTAAATATTTTTAGTGAAAGTTTATCTAAAAGTAATAAAATTAAATTATAAGACAGCTTAATTACAGTCTTATTGAATCGATAATAATCTAAAAAGGCAGGTCTCTCATGAAATTCAAATTCATAAGCCCACAAGATCCTGAATACTCTCAATCACTTATGTTACGCTGGGAAGAGGTACAAAAACCACTCGGACTCCCCCCTGGATCTCAGTGCGGTGCTTATGAGCATCATAGTTTTCATCTTCTTGCAATAGAAGGCGCTAAAGTAGTGGGTTGTCTGCTATTTAGCCCAGAATCAGATTATAAAGGGCGCATAGATCAAGTTGCCCTCAGTGAAGAGTATGACGGAGGTAGATTTGGCCGCAGATTCTTAAGTTATTTAGAAAGAACGCTATGTCAAAAGGGCTTTAGGGAGATCTATCTACGAGTGATGCCACACAACATCAGTTTTTATCAGCGCTTAGGATATCAGCCATGTGGAGATGAAATTGATAATATGGGGCATAACGTGCAAGAGATGCGCAAGTATATATAAACTATTGCATTAATTTTTTAACTGCTTAGAATAAAGATAATTTATTTTGAGCAGTTAATGAAAAGAATTTGTCGTCCGCTCTCTTTGGTAATCGATCTATTTGGCTGGATGGGCGGCATTCTCTTTGGCTACAATCTCGGTGTGATTGCCGGCGCTTTGTTATTTCTACAGCAAGAATTCCAGCTCAACGCTTTTATGAGTGGTTTCTTAACAAGTATTGCCATAGTTGGTGCTTTACTTGGAGCTAAGGCGTCAGGTTTTATTGCTGATTCATTTGGAAGGCGTCGTCTACTTATTTACAATAGCTTGATCTATGTCGTGGGTATTTTGATTGCAAGTTTTGCAACAGATCTCATTCTTTTGCTTTGTGGTCGTTTTGTTACGGGTATTGCAATTGGAGTTACATCGGTCATTGTGCCTATTTACCTCTCGGAACTCTCTCCTCCACGCATTCGAGGGGGCTCTGTCTCTGGTTATCAGTTTTCAATCACCATTGGAATTTTCTTTTCCTATCTCATTAGTTATTTCTTTTCTCAAACAGGGAATTGGAGCGTGATGTTTTTATTTGGAGCTCCTCTAGCTGCTATCCAAGGAATTGGACTGCTGTTTTTGCCAGAATCGCCATATATCCTTATTGCTCAAAATAAAGATGATCAAGCACGAAAAATTTTAAGTAAAATTAGCCTTACTGAGAACGTTGAAGAAATCATAGATCAAATTAAGAGTGTTGTTCTTTCAGAAAAATGCAATCGCTACAAACTGCTATTCTCTACCCGTTATCGCAAGATTTTTGTTATTGGAGTAGTTCTCGGAATTTTTCAGATGGCGTGTGGTATTAATGCTGTGATTCTCTACGCTCCTCAGATCTTTACCTATGCAGGTTTTGCGCTTCCGAGTGAAGCGATCTATCAAACATTGAGTATTGGTATTGTCAATATGCTTTTTTCTGTCGTTGCAATCTGTCTACTCGATGTTGTAGGACGTCGTATTTTATTGCTAGCTGGTATGATTGGTATGACAGTAAGCTTAAGTGTTCTCGCTTGGACCTTTTTCTCCGATTATGAGTGGCTAAAACCGTTTACAATTTACAGTTTAAAAGCGTATGTCGCATTTTTTGCATTTAGTATTGGACCTGGCACATGGGTTGTGATTTCAGAAATTTTTCCAGCTAGACTAAGAGCCGTCGCGATATCATTTGTTTTGTTAGGTTGTTGGACAGTGAATTATGCCGTTGTATTGACATTTTTAGATTTAGTTAGTGCTATTGGAATGGCAGGGGCATTTACACTGTATGCCGCGATTTGTTTCCTAGGCATTTTCTTTATCGCATTCTTTATTCCGGAGACAAAGGGAAAAAGTTTGGAAGAAATCGAAAAATCTCTTTGATCGTGGAATTTTATTTCATAAATCAGTTAAATTAACCTCTTTAAACCCAAATTGAGGGCGTGATGAATTATAAGGAAATCGTTGAGCTGTTAGGAAAAGATGCAGAAGACTTGTTAAAACACAAATGTAAGACAACTCCAAAAGAAAAGCTTCATATCCCAGGAGGTGATTGGGTTGATCGTATTTTTTCACCATCAGATCGCAATATTCGTGTCTTAAGAAACTTGGAAACTCTTTTTCAACATGGTCGTCTTGCAGGAACGGGCTATTTGTCGATTTTGCCTGTGGATCAAGGGATTGAACACACTGCAGGAGCTTCTTTTGCACCAAATCCCGAGTATTTTGATTCAGAAAATATCATCAAGCTCGCGATTGAAGGTGGATGTAATGCTGTGGCAACAACGGCTGGTGTATTAGGGTCTGTCGCACGTAGGTACGCGCATAAAATACCATTGATTTTAAAAATCAATCACAATGAGCTTCTCTCATATCCTAACGAGTATGATCAAATCATGTTTGCTTCGATTGAGCAGGCGTATGAAATGGGATGTGCTGCTGTAGGAGCGACAATCTATTTTGGATCTCCTGATAGCAGACGTCAAATCATTGAAGTGAGCAGAGCTTTTGCTGAAGCGCATGAATATGGTATGGCAACAATCCTTTGGTGCTATACGCGCAATAATGCTTTTAAAACATCAGATGAAGATTATCACACTGCAGCAGATCTCACCGGTCAAGCTAACCATCTCGGTGTGACAATCGAAGCAGATATCATTAAGCAAAAGCTGCCCACTTGCAATGGTGGTTTCAAAGCATTAAAGTTTGGAAAGCAAACTGAAAAGATGTACTCAGAACTTTGTTCTGATCACCCCATTGATCTAACACGCTACCAAGTAATTAATAATTACATGGGACGTATGGGATTGATCAATTCAGGTGGTCCTTCGGGCAAGAATGACTTAGAAGATGCCGTCAAAACAGCTGTGATCAACAAACGCGCTGGTGGCATGGGATTAATTTCAGGACGCAAAGCCTTTCAAAGACCAATGAAAGAGGGCGCTGCACTGCTCCATGCAATTCAAGACGTCTATCTTTGCAATGAAGTAGACATCGCTTAAGTTAAAACAAAACCCGAGCAATCTTATTGTTCGGGTTGTTTGAATTTCGCTTTCACAGTAGTTGCAATCTCTTCTAGGTCCTTTAATGTCCTGATATTTTTGATATGATTGATGATTGTTTCGCGGTGTGCTAAAAAATCATCTTGCGAGATTTTTCCTGATACGAGTAGAGCTAACGTCATTCCAATCTTTTTATGGTCTTTACTAGGATCGAAATCTTGAAGTAGGGCAAGTTTGTTATGAGCCCATTGAAGCTTTTCTTGAAGATCTTTTGATTCAGGTTGATTGCAAAGATTTTTTATCATTTCTAAGACAGAGTCAAGTTCAGTTGTGTCATCAATGGGAGTTGCTTCCAATCCAATTTTCGCGAGTAGTAACTTCTCAAGAAAAATCGACATATCTTGATCTAAGTTCTTATCAAAGATGTTTTTTACACATGTGATTTTATCTATATTTCCTCTTAAGTCATGAAAATGGGCAATAATGGCATTGAGGTAGGGAGCAACTTTATCGAAGTCAGGAAATTGCTTATCTTGAGGTGGAGCGAATTCAGTGACTTTATCTTTAATGAATTGTAATAGAGGTGTTTTGCCAGGCTCGTGTCCTCTAAGGAGTTCTGGATGGTCTTTAAATGCTTGTAATGTGCATTTCAAAGATGTAACAACTTCACTAGCATATAGAGTGATATTTAAGTTGTTGAGTTTGAAAAATGCATCTAAAGCGTTGTTAAATTCTTTAGATGTGATTTGTTGATTTAGATACTCACCGGCAAGTCTTGTGGAATTTGCGACCATTGTTTTTATGAAATTTCTTTCTCGTTGATCATTTTTTACATTGGCGTGCAATCGGTTATTAAGGAGGTCTGAAACAACGATTTCAAGTTCTTTTGGATCAACCCCAGCGCGGATTGCTTTGCTAGATTCGAGAATTATGCCATTTAATAACTCATCTCGTAGCCAAGGATAGTGTTTGAGTTTTGCGTGTGCTTGCGAGAAAATTTCTGCCATATCGTTGGGATTGGTGCCTTTTTTAATTTCTGCAGTAATGAGATCAACAAATTCAGTATCAAAAGTAAAGGTGTCATCTTTAGCAAAAACTACTGGGGTTTTAAAGAACTTTTGTAAGATCTCAACAGGATTTTTATCGCCTCTTGCAGTATGGATAAACGCAAGATCGCGCATATGAGGTTGAACAACATTCGCAAGCTTATTATTTTGCTGAGCAACTTTAACAGAGTGGTAAATTCCAAGAGCTGACGGGATTACACCTAAGGCGAGCAAGCTTGCTCCTACAGTCATTAAAATCATGGGTGCAAAATATAAGGATAAAATTAGTGCACTAATCGCAAGCGTTCCTACAATCATAGCGGCTATCACACCGCTTTCATAATTAAGACGGTGCTTAGCAATTGTGCCTTTGGTTTGACGGATCGTATCGAGAGTTTTTTCTGATATAGGGGTAATCTCTTTAACTGAGCCAGAGGGAAGAATGAGTTTAGATCGTAGTACCTTGCCAATTACGCGTTCTTCTTTTGCAGAAGTTGGAGAGAGGTGGAGTACTGCAGCCACTGCTTCATTACGTATTTGTCCAACTGTTAAAGCCATAAGATTACCTATCGTTGTTCTTAAACAAATTTAAAGACTAGCTTAAAGAATTCTTTAACTCAAGAATTCCTTATTGGACGAAACAAAAAACCCATTTCAGTGACTGAAATGGGTTTTTTCATGACCTCTTTAGGCGGAGCATATTGAAACTAAGCTTTATTTAGCCAACTACTATAGGCTCGCCAGTATTGCTTGAGTATACAGAGCTGGCATCGTCATCATCTTTATAACCTTCTTGGCGAAGAAAGTCTTCTAACTGATGAACTTCCGTAGCGCTAGTCTGCCATTGATTGGTCATTCTAGCGAGCTCCTCTTTATTAGCTGCAAGATCATTATTTAGCATAGCATTAGCTCGTTTTAACACCCGATTATCTTCAGTTTGTTTCTGTAATTCAGCATTGGCTTCTCTAAGTTCGCGTTCTTTTTGTGCAGCTATTAGTCTATTAGGTGTTGAACTCTCGTTCCTAGAAAGGTTACTGATTATCTCGAGCATTTCGTGGCGTGTCATTCCATCGCCTCTTTCGATAAAGTTATTAATAAGAGTATCAGCATGATTTTTTTGGTTAGTGTTTTGAAGAAATGCATGGAGTTTGGCTCTAAGATCTACAAGTTGTGTATGGGGATAAATGTGAAATTTTACGATATCAGCAGTTTTATCAATTTCCTTGTTTTTCTGTTTATGGCTAACAATTGCTAGAGCTATGAAAGTAATCGATAGAGCTCCACATATTCCGGCTAGAGTGAATAGAGCTAATGGAGAGAAGAAGAAGGTTGCTAGGGAAGCTATAGTAGCGGCTATAAAAATAGCAGCGCAGATTTTGTATGCAAAGCAATCGTTTGCTTTTTTATTAATGAGGTGTTTCTGGTCGTTGACTTGAATGATTTTATCTGTTGGAAGATCGCATACAAATCGTGTAGAAAATAGATTTTCTGCAGTCGATTTGCCTAGTTTCTTTTCAATCGCAGAGTTAAGATTTTTAGCTTGATTTTGACCTATCAAATCTGAACTAAATGACTCTAAATTATTGTATACCTTCATAATTAATACTCCGTATTTGTTTTTTAGATATATTATATATTAATAGGAGTTATTATTCAATCTTTTGCCGATTGATTAAAATTTTAATTATATATATTAATCTTTAAAAGAGTTCTTGTGGTCTTGTAAGGTAGTATCTGGATAGTAAAAAGTATTTTAACGAAGTATGAGTAGAGCAATTTGAGCTGCTAGAAGCACAATAGCCAATTCAACATTAAAGCTTGTTGCCAGAAGAATTAAAAGAGACGTTGTCAAAACTACAGCTCCTGTCATATAAGCGAGCTGTTTTTTAGATTTTGTTTGCTTAACGGGAGCGCTATTTATTTGATTCATCGTATTAGAGACAAGCGTGGAAACAGATTGCATCAAAAGTAGATTTTCTTTGATTTGTTCTGCTGTAGGTTGATTATTAGGTAGGGCAACGACTGGATCACTATTAGGAACAGTAGTAACTGGAGTGCTAATAGGATCAGCAATTACTGAACTGCCTTCTATAGTAACTGAAGAAGCTATTGCTGCCATAATATCACCTATAAATTATTTATAATCGGAATTATAAGTAAATAAGGTGTCTGTGTCAATTATATAATAAAAAGAAATGGTTTATTTAATTATTAAAAGCTTTATTAATTTGTTTTCTGGATTATTTTTGTAAACTTTTTCTTTTACTTGTTCTTGAGAGGGAAGAGAGCTAGAGAAATAGCTCGATAATTCCCAAGGGAAAGGATGTTTAGGATCAGGGGCGGGAGTGTTGGCATCAGGTAGTCTGGCGAAGATATCATAAATACCACCGAAGATTTGGCCTCCTTGACCCTCTCGTAGAGATTCTGTTAAGGCGCGATTTTGCCAAAGCAAGAGCTGGCCAATCTTAGCTGCAGCTACTCCTGTGTTGATTCGAACATCGCCGATTTTTCCTTCCATAGGAATTTGAAGGACATACTTAGGAGGTACGTTTAAAATGCTAAAGGCTTCATTTAAGCTTTGAGCTGTAAGACCTAGAACCATTCTGACAGATTCTGTAGGAAGATCAACTCCGCCCCATGTTGCAATTTGAAGGGAGTTTGCAACGAGAATTTCAGTACGCTCGCAATTTAGATAGCCCTTTTGAACATTGAAATCGAGTGGAGAAAACCAAATAGGAGTATTGCCTTTAACATTATGTATTTTCAATAGGTTGAGAAATAACTCTAAAGTAGGTGCGTTGCGGCAAATAATTTGACCGAGTTCTAGACGGCCGTGTGATATTCCAATGCCTTGAGGATTATAGGGAAGGATAGGAATATAAAAGCCTTGGGAGTCAACGTTTAAAACAATAGGGTTTTTAGAGCTGATTAGAGTATTGGGGTTGTCGCTCTCTTTAAAGAAAAATGAGCTGAGCTCTTCGGTCATTTTTAGTTGCATATGAAGGGGATCAAGAAGGCGAAGAGTGCCATGATCAATCCAGCCGTTTAACGATGCGCGTGAATTGGTGGAAAATAAATCTGCTGTAATAGTGCCGTTGGATTGTTTCATATCAGATTTAAGTTCGCAGTTAATCTCCGAGCCAAAAAGAGCGCTAAAAGGAAGTTGGACTTCTCCAATAGTCCCAATAAGAGCATCGAGCATAAGAGAGGGGAGCTGGTTAGCTTCGATTGTTAGGTGATAGGCGAGATTGTCGTAGTTAATTAAGCTAGTATCTCCAAGCGGATTGTCAATTGTCATATCGGCTCTGATAGATCCAGTTTTTGAACCTTTTTTCTCGCTATAGTTAGCTCCAATTGCGCCTTTTATAGAAAGATCAAGAGGATTATCCCCTTGCTTTTTCTCTCCGATAAGAGAGCCGTGATCTAGAAAACTCACTTGTTTAGAGAATCGGTCGTTAAAAGTGAGGTTATTGATTTTCCCCGAGAAGTTCAGAGCAAGTTGTTCCCAGTTGCGTGGTTTCCAAGGATAATGAGCAGATGCAGGATCTGCAAGTGGAAAGGTGAGCTCGTTAATAGAGAAGCTGAAAATAGAGGGTTTATCGAGCTCGAAGCGGGGAATGTCTCGACGGTTCTTAATCATTTCACGAAGTAGAAGCCTGCTATCTTGTGTGATTTGCAGTTGTAGATATCCTTTTTTCCCTTTTTTGAGTTTGATGAGTTGATCATTAAGTTGTAGATCAAGATCACAGCGAAGATGGTCACTATTAAGATCTAGAAGAAGTTCATGATCATGACTATTTGTTACTAGTTCAATTTTTCCCGATAGTTGATTACCAATAAGGTCTGCGAGGCTGTATTTGCCTCCCAAAAATGATTGAAATAGCTCAGTGGGCAATTCATTAAATTTACTGTCGATTAAGATGTCACGAGTGGGTGAAAAGCAGTTTGTGACGATTACGTCAATGGCGAGATTGCCTGAGTGCTGAAAACTTTGAGCGTTTGACGATAAGCTAGCTTCTAAACGACCTTTCTTGCCAGAAAATTGCGTTGAAGCTTTGAGATTTTCTAGGTCGATGGAAGCCCCATTATCTAAGCTAATCATAGAAATTTTAGAGCTTTCTGCAGAAACGCTTGCTTCAAGATAGGGAAGGAGGTTGTTAGAGAAGGGGATTGAAATCGATTCAACTTTTAGTGTGATGGGTGTTGGTTGAGTAAGTTGGAGCATTTGCAAATTGCTAGGTAGAAAGCGACTGAGTTCAGCTTGCGTAAGCTGGTAAGAGAGAGAGAGAGGCTTTGTCAAATTAAAGCGCCACACTTGATTATTGACGAGCTTGCCATAGATCTTTGCGTTGAAATCAGCACTTTGGAGATCAAAATGTACGGCATCTATGCTATCGACAATAAGCTTAGAAGAGACTTGCTGTAGGGAAGGAAATGTGAAAGCATCAATTGGATCGATTGAGATTTCTCGCGTATATAAGTCTGCATTGAGTTTGAGCTCTTCAAAATCTAGATTAGACGGAAGAGAGAAGCTTTGAAGTTCGCCATCAATCGGAGTGATAGCGGCATTAGGAATAACAGGAGAAAGAGTGAAGCGCGCTGGAGATAGGAGCTCGATTGTATTGTTTTTTCTTAGATTAAGCTCAGAGAATTTAAGGCGATTGGAATTTGCGCTGAGTAGAATACGACTTTCTTTATCGATAGTGAGATCGAGTGAAGTATTTACACGGTCTCCAATGGTATTTGAGACCATTTGTGCTTGATCTGCATTTTTGGCGATGAAAGTTAGAGGAAGATCTTTTCCGTCAAACGCAATGACTCCGCTTCTGCTATCGCTAAGTAGTGCTTTTAAAGTTCCCTGAGTTTGAAATGATGCAGGATGTTCTTGATAAGAAAATGATCCAGTTGTTGAAAAGGAGGTTTGCTCTGCAATATCGGAGGAAAAAATATTTCCGGATAGCGTTAAATTTTCAAGTGGAGCT
Organism: Chlamydiota bacterium; assembly: GCA_021772335.1. Classification (GTDB taxonomy): domain Bacteria; phylum Chlamydiota; class Chlamydiia; order Chlamydiales; family Rhabdochlamydiaceae; genus JAJFMD01. The sequence continues at coordinate 211,902 of JAJFMD010000002.1, read as the reverse complement.
TTGCCTAGAATAGAAAGATTTGCATTTTGTAGAGCAAGAGCGCTGCTAAGGCGGATGTGCTGCCAATCAAACGTTTGCTTATTACGTGGAATTTCCAACTCATCGAGGTTGATTTCAACATAGGGGGTGTTGAGAAGCTCTAATTGTACTGGCAGATGTTTTTGAACATATTGTAGACGGATTAGCTCTGGTGAGAGTGGAAAGCGCACTCTGCCAGGCTGAGAGAGAGAGACAACTTGGTCTGAAGTTGTCGTTGCAAAACTTCCAGAAAATTTGGGGCTGATGATGTTGAAATCAGCATTGATTTTTTCCGGGGAAGTTTGTGCCGTGAGATTAAGATTGCAGCTGTTACCTATCATTCCGGTTAGCAAGCCTTGCAATGAGGGATTGAAGAGCGAGAGAATTTGGTCAACGCCAACAATTGGCAAATTGTCAAATGAAGCGGAGATATCAGCAGTTGGCATATTGCGTTTGAAAACGACGCTTCCATTAGCTTTCAAGGAGCCTCTCAGGCCATTTTGATGAGTTAATGCTGAGATATCGATATCGATATCGCGTTTGCTATCTAAAGTGAGTGCTGCATTGATGTTTTCAAAACGGATAGTATCGAAGCCTTCACCATAAATATCTACTGAGCCTTGATCGATTTTTAGAGCAGTATTGAGGCGTTTTGTTTTATGACGCTGCGAAGTTGCTTCAATTTCTTCAGGAGACCAGCGCGTTGTACGCACTTCTAGATTAGGTTGTGTTAATGCGATTTCCTTTCCATTTAAACCCGTAAAGATCAGAGGAATAAATCCCGAATCAACTTTGATATCTTGTGATATTAAATTCCAATCACCTCCTTTGTCAGAGATGGAAACGAGTTTTGCTTCCTGATTTCCAAATAAACTCAAATTAAGCTCATCGATAGAAATACTGATGTTTTGGTTTTTTTCAATGACGGAGATTAATGTTTTTTTACCCCAATTTGTCGATAGAATCGAGGGTAGAGTTGCGATAAAAACAAGAAATAGGCCCAAGAGTGCTCCGCAAATAATGGAGGTGATTTTTAGTGCTTTAGGCATATTTGTTTTTTTTGGACGGCTATTCATCTTTTACCAATATCATCATTAAAAAAGTTGTTTTCTGCATAGAGTATAATTGAAATGAGAGTTTTTGCATCGCGAATTTCTCCTTTACGAATTAATGCTAGCGCATCTGGCAGAGAAATTGTAAATGGGTCGATCGCTTCATGATCATCTTCTGGGAGTTTAGAAGAGATAAGATTGCGTGCGAGGTAGAGGTCAATAAATTCGTCGCAGAATCCAGGAGAGTTGTAAAAGCCTCCAATTTTTTGTAAATGTTTTGCTTTGTATCCAATTTCTTCTTGCAGTTCTCTTTGAGCGCATTGATCAGGTGATTCTCCGTCCTCTAGCAATCCTGCGGGGATTTCGATCATAATTTCTTGAGGAACACGGCGCCATTGTTTGATTAAAATAAGATTGCCATTCTCATCAATGGGTAATATTGCAACAGCTCCAGGGTGAGCGACACATTCATAACATTTTTCTGATCCGTCAGAAAATGTCAGTGTTTCTGTGTAAGCTTGAATCAATTTCCCATCGAAATGGGTTTTAACGGTATGTTTTGCGCTTCGTTCAACCTCTTCTTGTAATTTAGATTTGCTCATCGCTCCCTTTATCAAAAATCGGTGTAAAGGTTTTGATTTTCTCCTCACGACCATGAAGAGCTACATCACCTAAAGATTCAAAGGTGAATTTATCTTTTGCGCCTTCATAGGTTTCATTACTTACAAGGATGGGAACGTTGAGTGTTTTTGTCGCTTCTTGGAGACGAGAGGCAACATTGACAGTATCTCCAATTGCGGTGTATTCAAGTCTTTTTTCAGAGCCTATGTTACCAACTACAGCAAGTCCTGTGTGAATGCCAATGCCGATATTTAATTGTGGTTTGCCTTGTACGAGCCATTTTTTTGAGAGTATTTCAACTTCTTTTTGCATTGCAATAGCTGCTTTAATCGCATTGATTTCTTGCTCTTCATCAGGAATAGGAGTACCAAATTCGATCATGATGCCATCACCGAGAAACTTGTCGAGTGTTCCGTTGTGCAAGAAAATAATTTCAATCATCTTTTCAAAATACTCATTGAGCAGGCTGACAACAACTTCAGGATTGAGCTTTTCAGAGAGATTGGTGAAATGGCGAATATCAGAGAACATAACGGTGATTTTTTTTCGTTCTCCTTCAAGATTGAGTGTGACATCTGAACTTAGAGCTTTTTCAAGGACATATGAGGAAACATAGCGAGCGAAATTGAGTTTAAGTCGTTCACGCTCTTTAAGGCCTGCGCTCATTTTGTTAATTGACTTGCCAAGTTCCCCAAACTCATCATGAGTTTTTAGTTCAATCTTGTGATCGAAGTTGCCTTCACCAATTTGATTGATCGATTGCATTAATGTAGAAAGAGATGAGGTAACAAATCTCGATAGAAAAAAGGCGAAAATTAGAGCTGCTATTAATGCGATACCAAGAGAATATAAAGCGATAAAGATCAGTGTATAAAGCTCATACTGGATGTCTTCGGCACTTATATCGATTCCGAGTGTTGCGACATACTGATCATTACTGTCATAAATTGGAGCATAACCACTGAGCCACTTGCCCCACTGATCTTCGACATAGGTCTTTGGAGCAAAAGGTAATTGTGTGTTTTCTGAGATTAACTTGCTGCGTGGTGATTCATAAATATCTCCAAATGGCAGTGTTTCTTCAGGAATATTTGCAGCGGTGACAAGGAGGCTAAGCTGCTCTTTGTTTTCTGGAAGGGGCTGAAGGATATACATGTAAATGACATGAACATCGCTGCGCTGATTGTGATTGCGAGCGGAGCGCAGTTGATCTCGGATGGTAATATAAGCAGGCAGCTTTGTATCTTCGATAGTTTTAATCGTATCAAGTTGGTCTCCATCGATTAGTGCTGCAGTGGTAGCTGCTATAGAAAGCGCCTTAGAACGGTATGCATTGAGAGCGAAATTGCGCACTTCAAAAAAACTGATTGTTAAGCCAAGCGTTGCTCCAATAAAAGCGACGGCAACGAGGATTAAATAAAGTTTAGTGCGATATTTCATATTTTCCTTATTCTACAGTCACAGATTTTGCAAGGTTACGTGGTTGATCAATTTCACAGCCGCGTACTTTGGCGCTGTAATAAGCAAATAGATGAGTTGCTACAGCAAAGATAATTGGGGCAAGCTCATCGGAAATTTCTGGAAGGGTAATGACCTCGTCTCCGAGTTTTTCAAAGATTGGATCATGAACAGTCGTGAAGATAATAATCGAGCCGCCGCGCGCTTTGATTTCCATTAAATTGCTTTTTATCTTTTCTGCAGTTTTCCGATTGCCGCATAAAGCAATAGTGACCAATTCAGGGGTAATCAGAGCAATTGTGCCATGTTTCATTTCTCCAGCAGGACAGCCAAAGGCATTAACATAGGCAATTTCTTTGAGCTTAAGCGCTCCTTCTAAACAAGAGGGCACCATTAAAAAGCGGCCGAGGAAAATAAAATCATTGTAAGAGCTGTATTTCCTAGCAATTGCCTCAATATGAGAGTTTAATGCAAGTGCTTGATGGATTTTTATAGGGAGTTCTTCAAGTTCTTGAGGATTGATTTTTTGCTCAGCGAGTTGCATTGCGATAAAATAGAGAATTAAAAGCTGCGCAGAATATGTTTTGGTTGAGCATACGCTAATCTCAGCTCCCGCTTCTAGATAGATTACTTGATCGGCCTCGCGCGTTAAAGTAGATAAAGGAACGTTGCAAAGAGCGAGTGTTTTAGCACCCAATTGTTTTGCGTAACGCAGAGCAAGAAGTGTTTCTAAAGTTTCTCCCGATTGACTGATAGCAATCACAAGTGTTTTATCATCGATTAATGGTTTGCGATAGCGAAATTCCGAAGCAATTTCAGCTCTAGCAGGAATGCGCGCAAGGTCTTCGATAAAAAGAGCCCCTAAAGCTGCTGCATGCCATGAACTGCCGCAGGCTAAAATTGTAATTTTTTCAATTCCATTAAGACAGAGCTGATCAAAAGTTTGATCGTTATTGGAAAATTGATCGATGATTTTTTGTAGTTGTTTGGGTTGCTCAAAAATCTCTTTGAGCATGTAGTGCTCATAGCCCTCTTTAGAAAGGGTATTTGTGAGCATTCCTAATCTTTCGGGAATCCGTTCTACTCTCTTATGAGAATGGTCGTATACATCAATATGATCGATATAAATTGCGGCAATTTCATCACGCTCTAAAACGATGATTTCAAGATCTTCTCTTCTTAATGCTTGAACATCCGATGAGACAAATGTTTCTGAGCGATCGGGTTTCATTCCAATAACGAGAGGATTATCGCGCGCGGCAGCGATAATGCGATGAGGTTCATCTTTATGTATCGCCACAAAAGCCCAAAAACCTTCCACCTCTTCAGTGCATTTTTGTACAGCCTCTAAAAGGTCTCCTTGATAGTGATACGCAATTAACTGCACAAGGACTTCTGTATCTGTATCTGTATAAAACTCATATCCTTTTGCTTGCAGTTTTTCTCTAATAGAAAAGTGATTTTCAATGATTCCATTGTGAACAATAGCGATATTTTCAGATTGATCGAAATGAGGGTGCGCGTTGATTTGATTGGGTTTTCCGTGGGTAGCCCATCGTGTATGGCCAATTGCAAGATCAAGACAAAGAGGCTTGCTGATCATGACATTTTCAAGCATTGCGACTTTGCCAGGTTGTTTGCAGGCGACGAGTTTTCCTTCGTTAATTCCTGCAATTCCTGCGGAGTCGTAACCGCGATATTCAAGACTTTTTAATCCTTCAAGACAAATTTCCGCTGAATTGCGTTGTCCGATATGGGCAAAGATTCCACACATATATTCACTTCTAGTTTTTTTTGTGAATATAGCAAGCTTAGATCTTTTTTGCTACTAGAGTAAGAAAGAGAGGGAATTCTTTCCTCGCCCGGTCTTCCATTTTCGCCATCGATCCTGTGCTTTTCTTGTCACTGCAAAGCTCTTCTATGTCGGTAATGACAAACCCGCAGTTCTTAAGCCAACTTGTGTAGCTTCCCAAAGGATAGTGGTAGCTTATTGTTGTTACCGATTCTTTTTTACCTGGATGCGTTTGTATTGGAACTTCCATTGAAGAGATATAACGATCGAGTACGCGTGATTGCAGTTTTTTTTGTTGATCGATGAGCCAGCGAGATTGTCTTGGAATTCGAAAACAGGGATGGTTGAGCACAATAATTAGTTGACCTCCTTTTTTTAAATGAAGGGAGCAATTTTTAATCACTTTTTCAGGGTCAGCGATGTTTTGCAAAGCAAGGATGATTAAAATCGTATCAAAGTGATTTTCTTTTACAGGCAAAGGTTTCGTTACATCAGCGACGTGAAACGTGCATTTTTCTTCAGGGATGGTTTTTTCTGCGGAGAGAATTAATGCGGGAGAAAGATCGATGCCTACATAATTCTTGTATCCTTTGAGCTCTCTTGCCATTACGCCTTGACCGCATGCAAGGTCAAGAATATTGCCTGCTCCTTTCATGAGCTTGCGTACGCGAGGCACAATGACCTGCTTGTGATAATAGTGCCCTTTTTCTCCAACGATTTTGTCATACCATTGTGCGGAGTTTTCCCAACTGCTATCTCTCTTCATATTTTAAAATCTATCCTTTGCCTAAATACTGTTAACTAGGTAATACTATACATTCTATTAGAGGTGATATGAAAGTAATTTCTCCACAACAAGATTTTTCTCAGCTGGTTAAAGATAGCGTTCTTCCTGTTGAAACGGTGCTTTATATCGATCAAACAATTGAAGAGGCTATACGCGAACTTCGTCAGCGTAAGATTGACGAACAGATTGTTTACTTCTATGTCGTTGATAAAGAACACTATCTGATTGGCGTTGTCTCGTCTCGCAATTTACTTCTTCGCGATCCTAGCACTAAGATCGCTGATATTATGGAAAAAGCAGTCGTACGCATTGATGGGGATCAAACACTAGAAAAGGCGATGGAGCTCATGGCTCACCATCACCTGCTAGCAATACCCGTCGTTGATGATGAAGGGTTTTTAATTGGTTGCATTGATGTGCGCATGTATATGGATGATTCAGTAGATATTGTTGATGCCCGTTTTCGCCGTGATGTCTTTCAAATGATAGGTTTAACTATAGAAGAGGGGAGAAAACAAAGCGTTTTCCGCAATTATGGTATGCGCATGCCATGGATTTTTTGCAATATGGCAGGAGGTATTGGTTGTGCGATTATTTCACGCGTTTACGAGCCCGTCCTTCTTAAAGTAATTTTACTTGCGATGTTTATCCCTCTGGTTTTAAGCCTTGGTGAATCAATATCTATGCAATCGATGAGTCAAAGCATGCAAATTCTGCGCGATCGCATGCATATTTCTTTAGCGCGTGTTTTGAAGCAAACCATATTTGATGGTCAAGTGGTGCTATTGCTTGCTATAACCTCAGGAATTGTTGTTGGTGCTCTATCGCTTTTTTGGGGAGAGGGGCTTTTTCCAGCTATAGTGATTGCAATAAGTTTATTGATTTCGATAACTATCTCAGCCCTTGTTGGAGCATCGCTTCCACTTCTTCTTCATATAAAGAAACTCGATCCCAAAGTTGCTTGCGGACCGATAGTTCTTGCCCTGGCCGATATTATTGGCACAGCTATTTATCTCACTCTTGGCACCTGGTGGCTTCTCTAGTAGTTCTCATGAAGAGGATTTCTATAAATTCAGAGTTGCTGCGACTGTCGAGCTCCCTTCCTTTCCTCATCACAAATAGCCTTTGGCTATTCGTTCTTCGCAAATAAAGAGACTTCTTGGTCTCGCTAACTCTGCCTATTACAGCTATCCTCTTCATGAGAACTTAGAAAGAGGATTTCTATGAATGCTGTTTAGATTGTTGAAGGAAGAATTTATCTTAAGATTAAGACATCCCACCAGGAAGGCATGTGCTCTTTATAGCTGTGTTGTTTTCCCGGAATAATGGAGTCAGGATTGCTTAATGAAGCAATTGTGATGAAGATGCTGGAATCTCCATCATTAATCGCACCTAAGAACCCTCCGCATTTTTGACAAAAGCAACGCTGCGTATTTTGTGAAGATCTGTATAAAGCAGGTTTGTTCTGAGTCCATTGAAAACTATCTAAGGAAAACTCAACCCAAGCCACTGTTGGTGCTCCTGATGATTTTTGACACATCGTGCAGGAGCACAGATGGGGATTGGTTGGTTCCCCATTAGCAGTAAATATCGTTTCTCCACATAAGCAACCACCCTTATATTCAACCATGTTTTAACCTTATTTTTTTTCGTGCTCTAGAGCTTTGCTCCAGTGGGGCTTTTTAAATAACAGGATGATTGATGGTATTGAGCAAAAGAAAATCACTCCAATTGCAATTGTTAATATGTAGCCCCCTTTGCTTGCGACTTGAACTTCAGCTGGTGGAAAAAATCCTATGGCTAAGCTGAATAGGGATGTTGCCATTCCAACAAGACAGACGACCCACATACCGAGATTTCCAAAAGGAACTCTATAGGCACGTTTAACTTTTGCATGGCTATAACGCAACTTGATCGCTGCAGCAAACATTAATACGAACATGACGACATAAAGCTGAGCGACTAAAACGATCAAAATCCAGTATGCAGTATTAATTGTTGGGACGAGTGCAAAAATCAAACTGAGTAGGGAGACAATAATCGCTTGTAAAACCAAAAGATTTTTGGGCATATTGTGTTTGTTCACTTTCCGGAAAATAGGAGGTAAATCTCCGCTTTGAGCTGCTGCAAGAAGACCACGACTCGGGCCAATGATCCACGTACTCATCGATCCTGCTGCTCCAATAGCGATAAGAGCTGCCATCACAGGCATCAGCTTTTCCATCCCGAATGCATTAAAGAAAAAGGCAAAAGCTTGAAGAGCACCTGCAACAAGACTAATTTGTCCTTTTGGAATAACAATAGCAATTGCCAAAACACCTAACAAGATCATTGCCAAGATCAGGATTCCTGATAGCAAGATCGCTTTAGGATAATCTTTTTGTGGATTTTTTACGTCGCGAGCATGGATCGCTGACATCTCAAGTCCCGCAAGAGATAAAATAATTCCTGAAAATAGGACGATGTTGTCAAGACTTCCCATATTAGGAATGAAACTTTCCATAGTAAAAGCAATTTCGAGAGGTCTGCCACTAGCTATCCAATAACCGCCTAAAGCAATAATCACAGCGACGGGGATAAAGGCTCCTAAGAGAACGCCCCAAGTACTGATTAAGCTCGAGATGCGCATTCCCAGCGTATTCGCAAATGTAGCGAGCCAAAATAAAATGAGATTTGTCGTAATGAGGAACGGTATATTTTCCATTAATGGCGGGTAAAAGATATAGGCAATGGTTGCTGTAATAAATGTTAGCGCCGTTGGATACCAGATCACATTTTCGATCCAAAGCAGCCAAATCGCCAAAAAGCCTAACCGGTGACCAAAAGCTTCCTTAACCCATACAAAGATACCACCAATTTGTGGCCAGCCCGTTGCGAGCTCTGCCGAAACAAGAGCGACTGGAATAAAGAATATAACAGTTGCTAGCAAGTAATAAAAAACTGCTGAAAACCCATATTCAGCACTTAAAGGTAAATTTTTGACGCTCCCGACCGCAGCGACGTTAATCATCGCTAGCGAGAACACGGTAAGCATTTTTTTTGTTTTACTCATGATTCTACCAAAGCTTTAATAATGAATGGAGAATAGTTTAATAGTGCTACCTATTTTTTCACAATCATTCGTACAAAAATTATAGAGAAAAAACCGAGTCGTTGATTCAGGTTTTGCGCATGGTTTCTAGATATTGACTGGAAAAAAATTGGTCTACTAGTCAAAATATTTACATGGCTTTTATCGTTGATCTGTATAACCGCATTGTTTCACCGCCAATTTTTTTTCCTCGAGAGGGGGCTTTAGCTCTTAGAGCGTATGCACTAAAACTCTCTGGTGAGCAAAACGCTCACATTCAAAACATTATAAAAATGATTCCTGCTGAGCCACATCCGCGTGATCTCTATATTGAAATCAACGGATACGATTTTTATGGGTTTTTTAAAAATCTTCGCCCTCAAGATATTGATCAGGGGGGAGCTGAGCTTACTGCCTTTGCCGCGCAATTAGTTACTAAGGACGATTTGCTTTATCGTACACAAATCTTAGCGCAGTTGTTGCTTCTAGTTTCTCAAGCGACAAGGGGTTCAGATTTAACATACCGGGCAAATCTAGTAGAAAACATTATCCCCTGTCATCGAGTGATGAGAAACCAAGTGTATCTATCAGCATGTGGAGCGCAGGGAAAGGGTAATGCTAATGTGCTAGAGAAACTCCCTCCTGCTAAAAAGAATATTACTGAAATGTTTGAGACGGCTAGTTCTCGCTGTGAATCGAAGGTATTAAGTTTTTTGCTTTCACAAAATAGAGCGCCACGAGCACTTCTGATTCATCGCATCTGTGAAGCTGTTGCACAAGATCCACTTTTAATTGAAGAGGCAAAAAAGTGCATTGAGTTACTTAAAGAACACTATGATATGAATGATTCAAATTGCAATGGCCAAACCCCAATGCATGTGCTTGCAACATCGAAATACAATATTACTGAATTCCTTAACTTTATGGTAGACCAAGGAGCAGATCCCCTTATTCAAGATGCTGAGGAACGTACGCCCCTTCATGTTGCTGTAGCGAATTTAAATCTCACCACAATACAGGTTATGCTCTTTTGGGATTTAAACCCCAATGAGCCTGATAATAGAGGGTACACTCCTCTTTTTTATCTGATATATGCTCAGCGTAAAAAACAAGGAATGGAAATTGGTATGGAGCCAATGGGTGGATCTCTTTTTGGAACAGACGATCGCGTCAATATTGCTAATTGTTTGATAAGAGGTGGTGCATTAGTCGAGTATGGCGATCATGAAAATAACACGCTTTTCCACCATTTGATTGCAAAGCCGGAAGAGGATTTTGATCTTTTTAATGTTTTATATAAAAATGTAAAAGACAAGCAGCAGTTTGTAACCTATCGCGATCCAAAAACAAAGCAAACTCTAGCTGAAATTGCTGCATATAGTAATAAAGAAAACTATGCTGCGCTTTGGAATGGAGATCAAGAAGAAGAAGAGGAAGTTATTTCATTTTCTGGAACTGGAGATGTCTCATGAAGCGCCTATTGATAACGCGAAAGTTATATCCTGTTGCTAAAGAACTTCTTGCTAAGCATTTTGACGTTATAGAGCATATTCAAGAGCGCCCGATGCGCGAAGATGAGCTGAAGGAAGCGGTAAAAAATTTCGAGGTTATTCTATCCACTTTTGTTGATCCATTCCAAAGTTCTGTGTTAGAACATGCGGATAAATTAGAAGTGATATCAAACTATGCGATAGGGCTTGATAATATCGATGTTGAAAAAGCTGCTACATTAGGGATCTCTGTTTATAATTTGCTCGATGTTGTCACGGAATCAACGGCTGATTTGACATTTGCCCTCTTCCTATCATTTATTCGCCAAATACCTGATGCAAGGGATTATGTTAGAGCAGGTCACTGGAAAGAGTGGCAGCCTTTTCTTTTTCTTGGCGAAGAGCTGGCTGGAAAGACATTTGTTGTTATTGGTTATGGTAGAACAGGCAAAGCCGTTGCTAAACGTGCTTTGGGGTTTGGAATGCGCGTGCTCTTTTATGCCCGTAGGGAATTAGAAGGGGAGAATGGAGTTGAACAGGCTTCTCTCGATCAAATTTGCGAGCAGGCTGATTATGTTTCGATTCATCTTCCTCTCACTTCGGAAACAAGAGGGATGTTTGATTTAGCTTTAATGAAAAGGATGAAGAAAAAGCCGGTGCTGATTAATGTAGGGCGAGGGGCTGTGATCAAGAGCGATGATCTTGCTGCAGCGCTAAAAGAGGGACTAATTCGCGGTGCTGCTCTTGATGTAACTGATCCCGAGCCGCTTCCTGCTGAACATCCCCTTTGCAAAATAAGTAATTGTATGATTATTCCTCATCTTGGTTCAGCAACAAAAGAATGCCGTGAATTAATGGCACTTAGAGCTGCTGAAAACATTTTAAAGCACTACGGGCTTCATGATTAATCAAAAATCGATAGAAGTTGTTCATCAAGCACAGTTTAGTGATCATTTTCTCAAACCACTGTATTCTTCATATTGTTTTTCTAACGTTCCTCAAACAATTTCTCGTTTATTTGATCCCAAATTGAAGGGAGGACTTCCGGATGATTGTTTGAAATATGATCAGTATGAACGTGTTGTCCTCTTATTTATCGATGGATTTGGTTGGAAGTTTTTTGAGCGCTATGCCGAGCGTTATCCTTTTTTACAGCGTTTTTTAGATAAAGGAATGGTATCAAAACTCACCTCGCAATTTCCTTCTACAACAGCATGCCATGTCACAACAATTAATACAGGACTCACACCTTCTCAGTCTGGCGTATTTGAATGGTTTTATTATGAACCCAAATTAGATCAAGTTATGTGTCCTTTAACTTATGCGATTGCGGGTGATAAAAGGCGCGATAGCTTGCAGATTGAACCTAAAGAGCTTTTTCCTAATGAGACGATCTATCAAAAGCTTCCTGTTGACTCTTACTGTTTTTTAAATCGAAAAATTGTTGGGTCGACCTATTCAAGATACATGATGAAGGGCTCTGAGTTAATAGGTTATGATAATCTTGCAGATGGTTTAGATGAATTAACTAATTTTACAAAGCAAAAGAAAGGCTATTTCTTCTATTATTATGATGGAATCGATGCTGCCGCGCATCGTTATGGGATCGATTCTCCCGAGTTTGAAGAGGCTATTGATATATGCTTTAAAACCTTAGAGGAAAAGCTTCAAGGTGATTTTGCTACAATTCTGATTGCTGATCATGGTTTGGTTCCTGTCGATCCCAAAAAAACTGTTTTCCTCAACCAGGAATGGAAAAACAAAGAGCTCTATATTAAGAAATCTTCTAAAGGGAATTTGATTGCTCCTTGTGGGTCTTGTCGCGATTTTTTTCTTTTTCTTAATAAGAACTCTCTTGATCAGGCAACTGCAGAATTGCAAGCTTTACTTAAGGGCAAAGCGGAGATTTATCGCTCAGATGATCTATTGAACAAGGGATTTTTTGGTGATAGGGGAGATCTTCTTCAAGATAAAATTGGAGATCTTATTATATTACCTTATGAAGGTGAAGCGGTATGGTGGCATGACCCTCCTCGCTTTCGTCAAGTATTCTTAGCTGCTCATGGCGGTCTGACAAAAGCAGAGATGGAGATCCCATTTTTATTTTCTTCGGGTTGCTAGTTCAAAACCCATCTGCGCTTTTTAGGGCATCCAGAAATAGACGTAATAATGGTTCTTTTTATTATCATGATCGTCGAGTAGCGCCATTTTTTCTGTAATATAATCTTTTAAAGCGAGTTTCTTTTCCTTTTCATTGATAAACATACTGGTGTTTTGGATTTGCCATTTTAGGAAAAGCAGTTTTAGTTTTAATCCAAAATATCCTTTATTGGGGTCATAATTTGCTTCTGATTTTTTAAGATATTCCTTACCCATTTCAATGTAGAGGCTGTGAATTTTTAAGTCGTTGATGATTTGAGCATAAAATGCTTCATCGATCGCATCAATTGCATTAAAAAAATAGTAGCAAATTAAAAATTCGGCGCCGAGTTTAGCAGATATTTTTCTATATTCTTCAGTATAGTGGTCATACATGGCGCAATATTTTTTTGCTTCATCACAACTGATGAAGTAATAGGCCCAGATATAGTGGTTTAGAAAGCGCGCATAATATTTATCATAATGGAATGCTTTTGCTGCTTTAATTCCTTCATTTGCGATATCGAGAACAGAGAGCCAGTTTTCCTCTTTAATCACTTTCCATGATTCACTATAGAGCTCTTGTAAATCTCTTTCATTGATTTCGCGAAAATTTTGCTGGAGGATTGGATCTTTTGCATAACCAAGAGAAGCTATAGTGAGCAAAAGAATAAAAAATCGACCGATCATAAAACCCTCTTCTATTATAGATTGTGCGTCAATCTCTTTAAGAAAATGTTAAGAAACCATAGTCGTTTGTTAAGTAATTTTTTGCCAAACCTTTTTTCTAATCAGGGCATCCAAAACATGGGATCAATATCTTCCCCAGTTTTAGATAAACTCTCATCGACAAGTGAAAGCATTTCAATTTCTAGATCCTTATCTCCTTGAGGATCTTCTTGTTCGATTTTTGCCATTGTATGATGGATTTTGATCAATAGATCTGATGAGTTATTTGCTAATCGATAAGCGGCAGTAATTGTTTCTCGGGCAGTGTTGAGGTGATGAGAAATATAAGTGGTTTTGAGAAGTTTCTTGTTTTTAAATTTATTTGAGGTTTTAGCGCTTTTGATTTTTTCGGACAGACGGTAAGCGCGATGGCAAAGAGCGTATACCATTAGAGATGCATCTGCTGAATTAACAGCGATCTGTTCAAATTCCTCTATAGCTCTTAAACAGTGCTTTGATGTTCCTTGGTTCATTTGGAACAAAGAACAGATATAATTATTTTTAAAGCGCATTTGATAGGGGAGATGGTCTATTAAGCTAGCAATTTTTATCCCTTTCTCTGCAATTTCTCTAACCTCATTCCAATTTTTAAGTTTAATTAGGTATAAAGATTTCTGGTGAAAATAAGAAAGGATGTTAATATAATCTTGATATGTCTTTGCTGATCGCAATTCAAATTTGATCCATTCATAATCTTTTAGAATCGGGGTGTATTTTTCTAGTTCAGGAATTAGTCTTGAATGCAGAGGAAATGAAGCGGAAAATAAAAGTATTATAGTTGGAATGAACTTCACAGCGTGGTCTCCAGTGACATAAATGCGATCGTATAGTATCAGTTTATAAAACATTATTTTCAAGTCAGAGGTTCTCACTCCACAAATGAATATTAAAATGGCTATTGGCAATATCTTTTCAAGCAATAAAGAATCTGAATCTGATCAGCTTGGCACTTTTATAGGTGTCTTTCTTCCGATCATGACTGTGATGTTTGGTGTTATTCTATATTTAAGACTCGGCTGGATCCTCGGCAATACTGGTTTGTATAAGATGACTGCCGTGATTTCATTTTCTTCCCTTATTACTTTAATTACGGTTTTTTCTCTTTCTGCTGTTGTGACGAATATGCGCATTGGAGGGGGAGGTCTGTATTATGTGATCTCTCGATCTTTTGGAATGGAGATGGGTAGTGCAATAGGCTTGGCACTATATATTACTCAGGTAATGACAATTGCTCTGGGCACGATTGGTTTTGTTGAATCTTTTCAACACTTTATTCCATTTGTCAACCCTAAAATATTGGGATTAAGTGTAGCTCTTGTGCTCTTTTTTGTAGCGACGACATCTGCAAAGGCTGCTTTAAAAGCTCAATTGGTTTTTCTTATTTTATCAGTTTTGCCTGTGCTTTTTATTATATGGGGAAGGGGACTTCCAGTTGATTATGTTATTCCTGAACAAAGTGCAGAATCTTTTTCATTTTGGAAAGCATTCGCCTTTTTTTTCCCTGCAGTTACTGGCGTTGAAGCAGGAGTCGCTTTATCGGGTAATTTAAAAAATTCTAAACGCTCGTTGCCTTTAGGCTGTATTGCTGCTGTAGTGATTGGATATGTCATTTATCTTGGAATGACTTGGCATTTTGATAGCCATGTTCCTAGACTCGCTTTAATTAATGATCCTCTGATTGTTTTTTCTCTTACTAGGTTTCCTATGCTAATTTCATTTGGTATTTGGATGACTGTTCTATCATGTGCACTGGGCGGGTTTTTAGCAGCTCCACGCACATTGCAGGCAATCGCTAATGATGGTGTATTGCCAGGTAAAATTGGCGAAGGACACGGGTCTCAGAATAATCCTCGGGTTGCTGCGATAATAACTTTTTCACTTGTAGCTATAGCCATTTATTTCGGAAATTTGAATCTGCTTATCTCTGTAATGAGTATGTTTATATTGATTGCTTATGGAATGCTCAATTTAGCAACTGGTCTGGAAGAGTTTATTGAAAGCGCTAGCTGGCGACCAAAGTTTCGCGTTCCTTCTTATGTTTCTCTTTTAGGAGCAGCTCTCTGTCTTATTGCGATGTTTATGATTGATGCAGGAACAAGTTTTTGTGCGGTCTTTTTTGTCTTATTCATCTATGCAGTAATGCGCAGAAGAAAGCTCTCAAGCGATCTTGATGATATTCGCAATGGGATTTTAATGTTTTTCTCACGCTTTGCAATTTACCGTTTGAATTATGCGAAGCCATCGTTGCGTACATGGAGACCAAACTTTTTAGTGTTTTCTGAGGAAGGCGTTGACTCAACTCCTTTAATGCAATTTGCATCTTCGATTAGTCGCACTAAAGGCTTTATTACAATGGCATCTATTCTGTCTGAGGAAGATACCTCGACTGAGCGTTTACAGGGAGCTCAGCTGAAATTGCGTCGTTCATTGCGCCAAAAAAAGATACAGGCTCTTGTTGAAATTTGTGCTGCCGCAAGTTTTGGCTCCGGGATTGCGAAATTAATGACAAGCTACGGTCTTGGACCTATAACCCCAGATACAATGGTTTTAAGTTCTCACCAGGTGGAAAACCTTTTAAATCTGGGAGAAGTCACGAGTCTTGCAAGTAGTCTAAAGCGCAATTTATTAGTTGTTCGAGAAAATGAAGAATCTATAGTTGAAAGAAAAATTACTCAAATTGATATATGGTGGGATGAGAAAGATAGAGAAAATAATGACTTAATGTTGATTCTTGCACAGATGCTTCAGCGTAATCCTAGCTGGAGAAAGGCTGTAATTTACTTAAAAAGCATAGCTAAAGATGAGCTTGCAAGAGAATCTCGTTTAAAGTACTTACAAAACTTTATAGAAACCAGCCGAATTGATATTAAACCAGAAGTCTTTGTTTCTTCTGAGCCTGTTGAAAAACAACGAACTTTAATTGAGCATTTTTCTTCCAAAAGCAATCTTGTTCTAGTTGGTCTGCGCACAATAAAAGAAGATGAGAGTAAAGAAGAGTTTCATAGTAACTTTGTTCGCCTCAATCGTTCACTAAAGGATCTGCCTCTTATCGTTTTCGTATTTAACGGACGCAGTTTTGAGTTTTCCAAGATTTTTCGAGCATCTTAATCTTTCGGATGAGAGCTTTTAATCCATTTTTTGCGGATGATTGCGTCGATGCTGATTCCTCCTGGTCCAAGTATAAATAGGGCAAAGAGCATCGCAAGATAGTAGAGTGGGATTTCATACCCATTAGCTCCCGCTGAAAAACCATACTTCCAATGTACAGTTGATATAGCAACGCCGAGTAGAAACATCATTGGAAGAGAGATTAAGCGCGTAAATAGCCCTAAAAATAAAAGAATGACACCAGAAGCTTCAGTAATCATAGCAAGCCATGCTCCTAGTTCTGGAAAAGGAATTCCAATCGTTTGGAAGAATTTGATAGTGGCCGGTAAGTTGTTAATTTTCATCATTGCTGGTTTGAAAAATCCATAGGAGAGTATTAGCCTAAAAAATAGCAAAGGGAAATGACGTAATTTGTTGAGCCCTAGAATAATTTGATAACAAATGTGTCGCATAAATAACCTCAGAGTTGAAAACCGTAAATTGCTCTTTCTTTCAGTAGTGACTCAAAAAATGCTTTTCCAGTTGAAAACACTTTATTTTCATCTGCTATTGGATGAGCTTTTAGAACTTTTTTTAAAACAGCCTTACCACTTGAACTTTTTTGAGTTAACTCTTGAATCACAGTAGCAAAAAAGGGAGAAAGGCTGATAAAATGCACATTTAAAGTATCGGGATGTCGATAGATAAATAGGGGATATGACCCTGCATTTGTTTCTTTTGGAAGAGGGTGCTTTTTAAATACCGGATATGAAAAGCGATAGAGAATAAATTCGGGATTGAGAAGTAATTGATCTTTAAGAACATCTCCAATCACACGGTGTTTTTCAAATGTTTGATCGGGCATTTGATGAACTTCAATCTCCAACCATTCAAATAGAAGTAAATCGTCGAGATATGGAATTTGAAATTCCTTAGCATAGTTGCGTTTTTTTACAAAGATGCACAGTTCTTTTGGCATTTTACGAAACGCTGCTGTTGTACAATCATGCTCAGTGACAAATTCATAAGTGAGCTGATCCCACTGCTTTTTACTTAATAGATCGTAGGTGATTGGATAGGCGTATTTTAAATATTTTTCAATATTTGAAAAAATCATGTTATGGTAGATCGGGATACGCTTTTCATTGATATTGAGCTTTTCTGATATATTGCCAGTGCGACAGGCTTTGGCAAACGAGTTTTGTTTGTGATGCACTTCGTCAAGAGTGAGCATATTCTTTAATCCACACTTCTTCAGTAATTTTTTGTAGCATCTTGAGCTCGCCAAGTATTTGATCAAAGTTGCCAAGGTTATAATCGCGTTCTAAAAGAACTGGCACAGGCTCAATTTTAGCAATGGCTATGCGAAAGAGATCGTAAACTGGATCGATAATTGGGTTTCCATGTGTATCGATAATAAGATCATCATCGCGCATTTCGTGCCCGGCCATATGGATATATGCAACGCGGGAGAGGTCGAGCTTATTTAAAAACTCAGTCGCATTGTATTTGTGATTGAAGCTATTGACATAGACATTATTAACATCGAGCAATAGATCGCAATCCGCTTCATGAATGACACTGTTGATAAATGTCGCTTCATCCATCTCAGCTTCAACAGGTGTGTAATAGGAGACATTCTCAATAGCTATTCGCCTTTCAAGAAAATCCTGAACAGTCCGAATTCTCTCAGCAATATGCTTAACAGCTTTTTCCTGAAAAGGAAGAGGCATTAATTCATAAAGATGAGCATTTTCACATTGTGTAAAGCTTAAATGTTCTGAATAAATTTTTACATTGAATCGATTAAGAAATTCCTTGAGTTCACGTAGAAAATCCCAATCAAGAGGAGCTGTACTTCCAAGAGATAAAGAAAGTCCGTGACAGGTAATTTGATATTTTGCGGCAGCACGGCTGAGAATCTTTCCTAATGCTCCGCCTATACCCATCCAGTTTTCAGGAGCGAGTTCGAGGAAGGCGGGTTTGCCTTCCTCAAGCTCGAGTAATTTATCAGAAATACTATCCCGAAATCCAATTCCAACTTGGCGAATTTTCATCGATTAATAGCCGTTGCCCTTAGGTTTAGGTTTTTCTCCGCAAGAGCCTTCACTAGGTGAACCCTCACCGCAAGAGCCTTCACTAGGCGAATCCTCACCGCAAGAACCTTCTCCGCAAGAGCCTTCACTAGGTGAATCCTCACCGCAAGAACCTTCTTTTCCGTTTCCTTTGCCATTTTTACCATTTTTGCCATTTTTAGGTTTGCCATTGTTGTTATTGTCAAACCATCCAGCAGCTTCAGTGTTTTCAGCAATTTCTGCATCACCAGAGACTAGATCCTCACGCACAGCATCTCCACATCCAAGTGCATTAAACTCGAGCTGTTCTTCAGCTTTAGCTTCTTGAGCTGCAGTTAAAGCACCAGCTGCTAAAGTTAATGAACAAGCTGTCGCAGCGATTTTTATTGCACGGCTTTTTTTCTTACTCATAATTTTATCCTCATATATCAATTGCTATAATGCAATTGTGTTACTATTCTGTTTCATAGATATCTATGTAACATACTTAGGATTTATGTATTAAAATATTTTTTACTTTTGCTTTTAAAGTATTCATATGAAATAGTTTAAGTGTTAGGAGATTTCGATATAAAAGTAGGGATTTCAGCTATTTGCTTAGTATTATTAGTGGTTTAGGTGCAATTGTTTTGTGGTCTCTTGCAGCAGTATTAATTGTTGCATTGGATAAAATACCACTTTTTCAACTTGTTGGTTCGATGTATTTTTTAGGGTTCCTTTTTGGAGCTTGTCGACTTTCCTATGCCAAAAACTGGTCAAGTATCAAACAGCAATATCGATTTTATCTAATTGGTATTGTCTTATGTGCCATTTATCAATGGTGTATTCTTTATGCCTTTAAAGTTATCCCTCCAGCGCATGCAGAATTGATCAATTATCTTTGGCCTTTATCTATGATTGTTTTTTCTCCATTACTTCCCAATGAGCGGTTTAAATGGATCTATCTCATCTTTGCTTTAACCGCAACGGGAGCTCTTTTTTCCTTTTTGATTTTCGATCGTGGTTTAACTAGTCTTAATTTTAGGGTTCTAGGGGGATATGTAAGTGGCGTAATTGGAGCTGTTGCATGGGGAGGATTTATGCTCTTTTCTCGCTACCAAACGACAAAAAGCAGTCTTATGCCTTCAATGTATTGTGGAGGAGCGGCATTAATTAGCTTTGTTTTCCATTTTTTCTTTGAAACAACATATATCCCTAATGGGCTAGAAACTATTTCTCTTTTATCTCTTGGAATAGGCGTGTGTGGAATCTCATTTTCTTTATGGGATTATGGGATAAAGAACGGCGATTTTCGTCTACTTGGAATTGCCGCTTATTTCACTCCGATTCTTTCTATTTTGTTTTTAATTATATGGGGAAAGGCGGAAATGACTTGGTCGTTAATGGGGGCTGCTAGCATCGTATTAATTAGTTGTTTGCTAGTTTGGAGAGTGGGAGAGTTATCCAAAGGCGAATTAGAGAGCTAACTGCATAAGGCCTTTCTAGAATAGAGATATGGCCGCACTCTTCAATCATTGTCAACGCGCTATGCTTAATCATTTTTTCTAGAGTTTCAGCTTCTTTCATGGCAAAAAGCCCATCATGATTACTTGCGATAATTAAGGTTGGTGCTGTGATATTTTTTAGAAGATCTATAGAAGAATAATCGGCAATCATCGCTTTTAAGTGGCGAAGATACACTTCAGGGGTAAAAAATCGTTGAAATTTGCGCACTTCATCAATAAGCGCTTTGTCTTCTAAACGAGATGGGTAGATGATCTCTGACAATCGAGTATCAAGAGCTGTTTCTATCTCACCATTTTCTATAATTTGAACTCCGAGTTTCTCCCTGCTATTATCATCTTCTGACGGGAGACACCATGTGTTGAGTAGCATCAGTCGATTCACGCGCTCTGGCGCCATGCTTGCAACTTTTTGCGCAACCCAACCACCCATGGACTGACCTGCTAAGTTAAAGCGTGTAGGTGCATGCTTTAATACCTCTTCTGCCATCGCTTGTTGACTATCTTGATGCTCAAGCGAAATGACTTGAATTGGACATACTTCTTTGAGGTGATGAACTTGATAATGCCACATTTCCGGAGGAGATCCAAGGCCTGGAACAAGAATTAGAGGAGTTGTCATTGCTATTTTTCCTGTGTTTTTTGTAATACTATTGCGACTGAATTTAGAAATACAAGGATTTTCATATGTCTAACTTTAAAACACACACGCGCATTAATCTAATTTTAGCACTTCCTTTGCTGTTAGGGGGAGCCTATTATTTCTTTTCTCCAAAGCCGATAGAACTCGTTACTTTTGGCTGTTGCTTCATTTATGGCACTCTATTTATGAGTCCCGATGTGGATTTAGCTTCGCAGATTAAGCTGTTTTCTATTAGAGGGTTGTTTACTTTGCCCTTTCGCTCTTATGCGCTGTTCTTTCGTCACCGTGGCTTGTCTCACTCACTGATTTTTGGAACGTTGACACGAGTGATCTGGCTAGGTCTGCACGCATTGCTTTTTGCTTATTTAGTTTATCAAATTCAACCAGATAAGCAAACCTTTTGGAAATTCATCCAGTATTACAAGGCTTATATTATTTTTGGGGTAAGTGGTCTATTTCTCGCAGATACGGCACATTTAGCTGTCGATCATTTACGAGGATCAAGTTCGTAAGCAACAGGAGTTTGTCTCGGAAGAGGAACGAAATCTCCTTGCTCGTAATTGGGAACTGGTGGGAAGCGAAAATGAGCATAAAGGCCGATGGATGCAAGAACAAGTGACACGGTTCCAATATATAGATAGAGCCCATAAGGTTCGATCGCATTAATGAAGAAAGGGGCTATTAATGGACCGATTACAGATCCCACTCCAAAAGCAAGTAGTAAGACTCCAGTAACCATCGTAATGTCTTCTGCTGGAAAGCGATCGCATACCTGAGTAATGCTAAGAGGATAGATGGTAAATGTAAAACCCCCGAGAAAAAAGGAAAGTGCCAATATTGGTATTGTTTTTGATGTCGCAAATATAATTCCCAAAACGGGGAGCAATGTAGCAAAGCTCGACATAATTAAGATTTTACGTCTATCGAATATATCAGAGAGGTAACCAATTGGCCATTGGAGTAAAAAACCTCCAGCGATGGTTATACTCATCATCAATGGAACAGAGATGCCTGTTTGTATTGCATAGTTCGGTGTGAAACTGTAAATGGAACTGAGAATCGAACCTGACAATACACAACCAATAAATCCAAAAGGGGCCGTTCGAAACATCTTAAAGACATTTCTCACGCTTGATTCGTCGTAATCTGGAGCACGAGAGGTCGTGCAGGCAACTGGCAATACTGATAGAGCGCATAAAAATCCCGTCACAAGAAATGGGAGGAGAGATTCGTAGCCGATAATTTCAATAATATATTGACTAGCTGCTTGAGAGAAATAGAGAGCGATCATATAAAATGAGAGAACGACACCCCGTTTTGATATGGGACTAATAATCAAGAGCCAGCTTTCGATTACAACGTAAAGCGAAGCTATACAAAGACCTGCAACAAAACGTGCCGCAATCCAAACGTATGGATTTACGAATATTCCCTGAATCATGATTATCGCTGTTCCGATACTTGCAAAAAATGCGAAAGAGCGAATGTGTTTTATTCTTCTGATAAAACTTTCAATACCAATAGCACCTACTAAGAAACCCGCATAATAGGAAGAGTGAACAAAACCGATAATAGTTGCTCCATAACCATCGAGTTGCAAACGCAAGCTAATAAAGGTGATAAAAAAACCGTTGCCTAGCATTAATAGAGCTAAGCTAAAAATCGGAGCCAAAATTGATCGGATAAGAGGCATCATTATCTATGTGTTCCTAAATAGAACGTTTCACCAACATGCAGTATATCAATGAGATAAATATATCTCATCTCCCTGTCTCTTTATAATTAAATATTTAATTATTATATGCAACATTTTAAGCAAATGCATTGTTATTAAAATAATAATTAATATATTCTTAAGTAATAGAAAGCAAAGAGTTGAAAATGGATCTCCCTAAGCAACCAGATGAATCTCTCAGTTTTGAGGCTGTTTTTCCTTCCGAGAGTTCTTCTGACAAACCTAATTCTCTCTTTGAATCTGTTCTTCAGTATTTTAGCTTGCCTAAGCGATTAGCTCATAGTTATTTTGTTAGGAGGGCTATAAAAATCCTCTATCCTGCTTATTATCTTTCAAAAGAAAGCGATCTAGATCTCCATAGGAAAAATCTGCTTGAGAAAACCAAAGGTATAAGGATTTCGCTTTTAACACCTGATAAAATAGCTCTTGATATGATTGTCATTCCTGGGCAGAGCGATCAGGTCATTATCTTTTCTCATGGCAATTGTGGCTTTTATGAAGATCTTGACACCCCTTATCATCTTGATTTGCTGCTTGATACGAAGGCAACAATTATTCTTTATAATCCCCGAGGTATTGGTGAAAGTGAAGGATTTCCTTCGCCGCATGGGTTTTCTGTTGATCTCTTTACGATCTATCAATATCTCATCGAATCAAAAAAAACAGACCCGAAAAACGTTCTGCTTTACGGGATGTCCTTTGGCGGAGCTGTTTCCCTCCTAGGAGCCACTCTCATTCAAGAGCATTATCCCGATCATCATTTGAAAGTGATCAATGAAAGATCCTTTAGAGATCTTGCGCTTTTGGTGAATTGTCGTTTGGGGGGAGGCGTTCTTGGAACAATAGCGCGCTTTGTTATAAAGTTTATTGGTTGGGATGTGAACTGTGAAAAGGCTTTTTCCAAGATTAAAGGGAAAAAATGTGTGATTTATCATAAGCTAGATCAAACAATACCTTATCGCGAATCGTTATATCACCCTCTGCAAACTGATATTGCTGAAAATCATATCGAACTTACTGAGCCTGAGAAGCGCACGATGCCACTTGATGATTTACATGCTCGCAGCTTCTATAGCGAAGAGCGCCAAAAAATCTTACGCTTAATTAATGAATTAAATAATTCTTAGTTTGGCTTTATTTTCTTTTTCTGTGTCGATTTTATTGATTAGACAGATAGGCTGAGCTGTCATTAGCATTGTATGGGAATTTAATGGAGAGAGGTGCTCTGTCGTAGAGAGCTCATAAGTATCTCCAAACAGAACTCCGATTTTCGAGACGGCGTCTCCGCAGTTGACATATGATCTCAGAGCGGGAAAGTTGCTGATTTTTTCCAAGAGTTTAAAGTGTGAGCGGGGGAGTCCTGGAGGATTGAAGACGATCGAAGCAAAAGCCGGATCTGTATTGAAGAGAGAAGGCTCTTCAATAAGCCAGTAATAGGCGATAGATCCTCCGAGACTATAGCCGATAGCGCGCGGCTTAACTGGAGAGGAGTTTTTAAGAAGCCACTGGGTGATGGTTTCTTTGCTGTTATTGAAAGCGTGAAACCCCGGCCCTTTAGGATCTAAATCATTGAGAAGAGAAGCGATTCCTGCTTTGGATCCTAATGAGAAATTTGTACCTCGGATGAGCAAGATTGGGGCAGCTTTCCTTTTGTCTTTTGGAAGAAGACCAAAAGCTGGCATTCCTTGCCAGAGATCAAAGACTTCATCGACAAAGTAGGTGAGAATCGTTCCATCTTGCTTAGGAAGATCAATCGAATAATTTTTAGGCATTTCACGATAAGCAAAAAGTTTTGCAATGAGCTCTAGGATTAGTAGTTCATGTAGTTCTGGGGAAAATTCAACTTTTTGAATAAAGGCAAGTAATTGTCTTGATATAAGCAGATCTTGATGATCTTTTGTTTGTTTTCCTATTAGCGGAAAATCTGGAGAGTGATAGCCATAGTGGTCTGCAAAGCTTTTTAATTCAGGTGATGGATTCGTTAGTATTGTTGTTGGTTGATCTTGAAAATGTTCATAGGTGAGCAGTTCTTTAGTAAATTGAAATTTAAGGGTTTGCTCGAGTGTATCTATCCACTCATCAAATTTATTCTGAGGGGGATTTTTCATCTGCAATGAGTTCTTCTGTAGCGTGTAAATAACGAGTTTGTAGAGTTGTTGCAAATTGGTTTTCAATGAGAAAACGATTGAAAGGGATGCTTTCATCTTTAGTGTTTTTTAATGAGAGAATGCGCACTTTTTGTGGTTTAAAGAGGTTTTTCTCATCAGGGAATTGGAAAACGAGTTTATGTTCGCCGTTATGTAGGCAATATTCATAGGGAGCTCTACTTGCATTGATTCTTCCGCAAAGTGCAAAAGGGAGCTTTTGTGGAGAAAAAATCGATTGACCGTCGAGAATTTCAGTAAGCTGCTCTTTTTTAAAAATATAGTCAAGAATGCTTGGAAAAATATCAACTTGTGACGTGATTTTGCATTGTTGATTGATAGGGCGTTTGTTTAATCCAAACTTATAATAAAGAGCGATATGGATTTGCTCGTCAGATAGATCACCTGCATGGAATAGATTGCGTTTTTCATAAAATTCTTCTCCGTGATCACCAGCAAAAACAATAACTGATTCATCCCATAGTTTTTTTGATTTTAAATCGGCTTGAAACTGTCCAAAGAGCTCGTCTATGTAATTTAAAGCATTGCGGTAGCGGTTCTTTATCTCTTCAAGTCCTTCCTTAAGAAAAGTTGCTTTAATGTAATTGATGTTCTCCGCCACTGGTTCAAAACGCATCGGCCGATCTCTAGGCCAGCTATAGTTGAAATGCGTTGAATCAAGAAATACGATAAAGCATTGTCCTTGTTTATTATCCTGTTGCTCGAGATCAGTGCGGATTTGATCAAAGACTTGTTTATCACTCTGCCATGCCTCTTTCTCAAATCCATGAGGAAAGAAACGGTTAGAATCGAGCAATCCACATTCTTTACCAAATAACAACTCATCCATTTGGTAAAAGCTCAAATGTGCAGAAGTAATCAAATGGATTTTATAGCCATTGTTTTTAAGATGCTTTAATGGAAGACTTCCTGATTCCCAATTTTTAGCATTGGTATGTCCCCAATAAAAGGGATACTTTGAATGAAAAGTAGAAAACCAAGCTTGTGCTGAACAGTTTGCTGCAGACAAAGCCATAGGGTAGGAGACGTTGTTTTTTTTAAATTGTGCTAAATGAGGAGTTATTTCTTTAGTAATAAAATCATCGCGTACGCTTTCAGTAATAAATAAAAAGATATTAGGGCGATGAGTTGGAACATCTTTTATCTGATGTAAGCAGCGTAAACAATCTTCTTCTTCAGGCCTTGCTGGAATAGAGAAGTCAAAAGAGATTAAATGTTGATTGGAAGGGAGAAGCGTTGTTTTCCAAGGTAGAGCTCTTCGGAAATAATTAAAGTCATAAGCATCGGTAAAGCGGGAGAGAGAAAGATCCCAACTTAACATAAAAAGGCCGAAGCACAGCAGGGTAAGTAATAAACGGCGCATTGAGAGAAGAAAAGGAGTTTTCTTCGAAAGCACGTTTAAAAATAAATAGAAAAAATAACAACTTAAAATAACACCAGCAAAAAAAGCAGCAACTCCTAGCCAATAAGTCCATGAAAGTGTTGTTGCCGAGAGCATCTCTACGAAATTATCAAAGGATTCCTCAGGCAACCAATCAAAGGCATACCACACGGTCATATCTAAAATACGAACAAGAGGGAGGTCTACCAACTGAATTAATAAAAGAATAAAGGTCAGGGTAATAAAACCGCCATAGACAAAGTTTGGAGCCTTGGCTCTTAGAAACTTGGCGACAATAATCATCGCAGACATTTCAATGAAACATTGGACAATGGCGTAGATCAAAAAAAACGAACAGGTGAATGCACTGTGATGCTCAACGAGTAGGACGTGATAAGCATAAGTCACAACGAGGATAAAAAAGAAAAATCCAAAGTAGAAAATATTTATTTTCTTTTCGTCGCTGGTTTCCAATGTTTAGCTCATAGTTTTTTGTCTTTTGCTTAGCTTAACAAGAAATCAATTTCATCAGCAAGTTAACTATTTGTGGACTTAATCAGATATAGCAGCAGTTCCTCCCATTCCCTTTTTTGAATATAGTAGTTGACTTGATCGGTATCTACATGAATTTCTTTAATAAAACCTGGCACATGTTTTGAGAGATTGTTGCGCTGGTGCTCTTGTTCGATCCGTTGAGCAAATCCATCGACAAAACCGCTCCACTTAAAGTAGCTACTAGAAATTTTTTGCATATTACTGCTCAGTTTAGGATCTGAGAAGACATATCCCATAAAACGCATAGGATGCACATGTTGAATTTTCTCTCCTTTGCTTTGAAGCTCACCTTTTTTAAAAAGTAATTCGACAACATTATAGCTCGCAAGTGTATTGACAATGTCAGAAATAAGTTTTTTCTCTTCATTGTTAATCGGTAAGCGCTTGTAGGGCTCTATTGCAGCGCCGCTACGCCTAACGGGTTCTATGCCCATTGGCAATTCGATCTCTTCTTCGTGATAGTTGACTATACAGCGCTGCTTTTTAGATGGCCAACTCACTATTCCTGCTGTCTTAGTATGTGTTGGAGCTCGATAGTAGTTGGGCTTATGACTGAAGTAAGAGAGGAGATTGTCTAGATCTGAAAAGTTTTGCTCATCGATGAAACTCGATGATGTAATTGCAATCCAACGGAAATTGTCTTTTAGATAATTTTTTGCACGGAGATAGAGTTTATAGGCATTTACGCTTTCAAAAAGTTGGCGAGATTTTGCTCTAACTTCTGCATATGATGGAATCCATTCGCTTAAGTTTGATTGGTAAGCAAGATAATCAGCAATAAAGCTAGTAGAGTTGCTTTGCTCTAGTTCGATTCGAATTTGTTGAAGATGCCCATTAAGTTCATCAATGGAGATTTCAGTATTCTTTATAGATTCAATTTGGACTAAAGCGTTTTGCAGGTCGCTAATTGGCTCTTTGCTAGTAAATGTTAAGCTACAACTTGGGCATGAAAATAAGCTGCATTTTTCTGTAGAAAATGAGGAATTAAGACGAGATTTTAATACACGTTCGATGAGCTTTAGCTCCCAATAATTTTCAAGTTGTTCCTCATTTAGAATGGTATGATTGAGAGGCGAGAAAGAGAGGGTAATCAAAGAAGAGTCTATGTGCTGTTTAGGATTGAATGTAATTAAATGTCTTTGACTATTGTTATTTCCTGATCTATTCCAATTTAATTCTTCTTTAAATGTACATTTTATCCCATTAATGAGGTGATCTCGATCAAAGTTGCCAACGGCGATCAATGAAAGAGAAAGGGGATTGAGATATTCTCCCATTGCGAGGAGGACGTCTGTTGAAAGAGGATATTTATTCCCTTGCTCATCGAGCCAATAGCTCTCTTTTGGAAGATTGGAGATAAGTTCTCTTTTATATAAAACATCGCTAAATCCGCAGATGAAACTCTCAATGGCATCGAAATTGTCAGAGGGAACATCAAGGGCGAAAATCGCTTGCTTAGTATGAAAGAGATGATGCAAAGAATCGATAATAGAGGAAGAACTCCTGCTTTTTTCTTCTGTCATCACCAATTCTGTACTGAGATCTCCAAGTGAGCGGGGTTGTTGCATGCGTTCGCGTTGGATGACAAGACGTATTGAAGTGTGCTCATCAAATGGTTTAGATTCTAAAAGCAGCTCTATTCCATTATTTAATTTGATTACTTTGACATTTTCACAAGGGAAGGAAGTTTTTTGATTGTCGTTGCTGAATAACGCGCTTACTACACACATAAAACTCGTTAAAGCGAATTGAAATTTATTCATTCCATGTTCCTTAAAAAATATGTTTTCAGTTCAGTTTCATTATTTATTTTTAAGGATTGTGTAATACTTTGCCTGCAAAATGCAATGCTATTGAGGGCGAAACCATCAGCACAACCTTCTCAACAAGAGTAAATGTAATTATTTATTTCTCTTCAATGTTTTTTTCAATTTCAGCGATTGCTGTTGTCACAGCAATAATGCTGTCAGGATTGAGAGAAATCGAGTCAATCCCTTGTTGCACAAGAAATTGTGCAAAATCGGGATAATCGCTTGGCCCTTGGCCGCAAATGCCTACTTTACACCCGTTTTCATGAGCGACGTGAATTAATTGAGAAATCATTCGGGTGATTGCCGGATTGCGCTCATCAAATAGCGTTGCTAGATCTTCGCAATCTCGATCAACTCCTAAAACGAGCTGAGTTAAATCGTTTGAGCCGATCGAAAATCCATCAAAGCGGTCGCAAAATTCTTTTGCTAAAACAATATTAGAAGGGATTTCTGCCATGACATAAATTTCAAGATCATCTTTGCCTCGCTCTAAGCCACATTCTTTCATCACATCTATGACACGATCTGCTTCTTCCAGAGTTCGGCAAAAGGGGATCATTACTGTGACATTTTTCAAGCCTTTTTCCATACGCACTTTTTTAATTGCTGCGCATTCCAGTTCAAAAGCAGGCCTGTAGCGTTCATTGTAATAACGACTCGCTCCTCTAAAGCCCAGCATTGGATTGTCCTCATGTGGTTCAAAGGCCTTTCCTCCAATAAGATTAGCATACTCGTTGGTTTTGAAATCACTAAAGCGCACAATCACTCGTTCTGGATATTGTGAAGCGGCGATGCGTGCAATGCCATCTGCTAATAGATCGACAAAATACGCTCCCTTATCTTCATAAAATCTCGTCAGCTTATTAATTTCTCTTTGCACCCTGCGTCCTTGGACTTTCTCTGGTTGTAGAAGTGCCATTGGGTGAATCTTGATGTAATTATCAATGATAAATTCCATGCGCGCTAAACCAATGCCTCTGCAAGGAAGTTTCCACCACCGCCACGAAGCGGCTGGTGTTGCGATATTCATCATCAATTGAGTTTTAGTCTTTGGTAAGTTGCTTAGATCAAACTCGCTTTTTTCATAGTTAAGAATGCCTTCATATACAAAACCGTGATCTCCTTCTGCACATGAGAGAGTGATTTCATCTCCGTCAGGAATCAAGAGTGTTCCTCGCTCTGTTCCAACAATCGCAGGAACATTGAGCTCACGACTCATGATTGCCGCATGAGAAGTACGCCCTCCATGATCAGTAATAATACCGCTAGCCATTTTCATGATTGGCACCCAGTCTGGGGTTGTCATCTCGGTAATAAGAATGGATCCATCTTGAAAGCGATGAATTTCATCGATCGATTTAATTACTTGAGCTTTGCCTGTAGCAATCGCCTCTCCAATCGCTAATCCCTTAATCAGAATTTTGGAACGCTCTTTCAATTCAAATTGTGCAAAGGTGCTCACTAGTTTTTGTGATTGCACTGTTTCTGGACGTGCTTGAACGATAAACAACTCTCCGCTAATGCCATCCTTTGCCCACTCAATGTCCATTGCCTTGTTATAGTGCTTTTCGATCAAATGAGACCAATTGGCGAGCTTCAAGATTTCATCATCACTGAGCACAAATTGATCGCGCTGTTTGCGAGGGGTTTTAACATTTTTGACAGGTTCTTTTCCCCGAATTGTATAAATGAGTTTTTGCTCTTTTTCTCCGCGCGTTTTTTCGATGATCGGATGAACACTTGGATCGTGTAATAAAGGCTTAAAGATAATATATTCATCCGGAGTTATTGTTCCTTGTACGACGTTTTCTCCTAGACCAAAAGCTGCTGTAATGATGATGCAATTGGGAAATCCGGTTTCAGTGTCGATTGTAAAAATGACGCCTGCTCCGGCTTTATCTGAGCGAACCATCTTTTGCACACCAACGGATAACGCAACTTCTAAATGATCAAATCCCTTTTCTACGCGATAGGTGATCGCGCGATTAGTAAATAGTGACGCGAAGCATTTGCGGCAAGCGGCATATAATTTCTCCTTGCCTCGAATATTGAGATAGCTCTCTTGTTGTCCTGCAAAACTCGCTTCTGGGAGATCTTCTGCTGTGGCACTACTGCGCACTGCAACAGATAAGTTTTTGCTCTGATATTTTTTGCAGAGGTCGGAATAGGCATCTTCAATAGATTTCTTGAGATCATCGGGGAATTCTCCTTCGCAGATCATAGCCCGAATTGTTTTTCCAACATGCTCTAAAGTTGTTAGACTGCCATCAAGCTGGGCTAAGGTCTCTTTGATCCGTTGATCGAGGTTGTTGTGCTTTAGAAAGAGGCGAAAAGCATCGGCTGTTGTAGCAAAACCATCGGGAACCGCAATGCCCTCTCTGGATAACTGCTGAATCATCTCACCTAGAGAGGCATTTTTACCTCCTACTATAGGCACGTCATGGATCGATAAACCGTTAAAAGGTCGAACAAGATTAGTTTGCATGTGAATGATACCCTTTGCTTGTTTGCGCATGGAAGCTTTTCTTATGCTGGCGAGCAAGATCGAGTAGGCCGTATATGCCATATTTGGTAATCGCGCAGATCACAAACCAAATTAAGATATAGATCCAGCTGAGGCCCGCATATTTCCAGCCAATGCCAACAAAATCGCTTGTTCCCAGTCCATAGACCGAAGCAAGAGTTCCTGCAACTTGGGAAAAGAGTGTTGCAAGGAAGAATTTTTTCTCAGGATGGGGCTTATCCCAAAACATCCCTCGATTACGCGTCAGATAAATCGTTAAGTTCCCTCCGCATAAGATCGCCATAAATGCCAGAGTGCGCTTGGAGGCGAAATCCATTGCCCACAGCCTATCACCAATCCAAAACAGTCCAAAAGTTGAGACAACACCTACAATCGCGAGTCCAATTGCAATCGACATTACCTCTTTCATATCCCATTCAACGGGTTTTGGCGCAACAGCCATATGGTCGTAGGCAATCATCATGATGGGAATATCGTTTAAAAGAGCGATCATAATTATCATAATAGCTGTTAAGGGATGGGTGTTAAAAACCAGCATTGCTAAAAGCAAGAAGAAAAGCAGCCTGCAGGTTTCGCTAATGCGGTACATTGCATAGCTTTTCATTCGACCAAAAATGCGACGTGCTTCTTCAATTGCTTTGGTAATGACCATTAAGCCAGGTTCCGTAAGAACCAGATCTGCAGCGCTACGTGCCGCATCTGTCGCATTACTTACTGCAATTCCCACATCAGCTTGTTTAAGTGCAGGGGCATCATTGACGCCGTCTCCTGTCATGCCAATGATATGTTTGTTGTTCTGTAAGCTTTTGACAATCTCAAATTTATGTTCAGGAAACACTTGCGCAAAACCATCAGCAGATTCGAGTAGCTCATTTCGCTTTGCAGGCAGAACCTTTTCATCAAAGATATCGGAGACGGGCAATATGTTGGTTCCTAGATCTAACGCTGAAGCGACTTCTTTAGCAATTGCAACATGATCTCCTGTGACCATTTTTACTTGCACGCCTTGCTCTCTTTCTCTGGCAATCGTATCTTTGGTATCTTCACGCGGCGGATCAAAAAGGGAGATTAACCCTAGAAATTGCCACGACTTTCCTTCACTATCAGCCTTTGCGACACCTAATGTTCGAAATCCGCGCTGTGCTTGCTCATTAACCTTTGTTTCAATGGCTTGCTGCATCTTTTCATCTGGATTTGTTAGACTCAAGACAACTTGTGGAGCGCCTTTACATACCCGAAATTCTTGTCCCTTATCTTTAATGATAGCTTCTGTGCGCTTATTTACAGGATCAAAAGGAATGAACTTTTCAACTTGATATTCTCCAAGTTTAGCTTCATCTCCAAGCTTGCTGAAAATCGCCCCATCAATCGCATCGCGATCCTTTTGATTTGAAGCCAAACATGCGATGAGTAACACTTCATCTTCATTGGTTTCATTAAATGGCGCAATGTTTTCAACAGAGAGCTCGTTTTTTGTTAAAGTTCCTGTCTTATCCGAGCAGAGAATATCAATGCCTGCGAGCTCTTCAATAGCAATGAGTTTAGAAACAATTGCTTTCATCTTTGCCATGCGATTCGCGCCGATTGCCATTGTCACAGACAGTACTGCTGGAAGCGCAACTGGAATGCCTGCAACAACCAAAACTAAAATAAAGATGGTGATCTCTCCAAACGAGGCTGTCAGACTATGCGTTACATCAATGCGGTAGATTGAAATAGCAAAAATAATTGCGCAGATAGAAAGTGTGGTGTAAATCAAAAACTGGCCAATATGCATCACAGCTCTTTGAAAATGGGAAATGGTCTTGGCCGATTGCACGAGTTTAGCTGTCTTGCCAAAATAAGTTTGCATGCCAGTGGCAGTGACAACACCAACCATCTCACCAACTTTAGCTATCGTTCCAGAAAACGCGCTATCACCAACCGCCTTTTCAACAGGTAGCGATTCACCAGTAAGAGCCGATTGATCAACACTGAGATATTCTCCTTCGATCAAACGAATATCAGCGGGGATGATATTGCCGAGCTTAACTGAGATAACATCACCTGGGACAAGCTTGCTCGCTTCGATCTCTTGCCATTTGCCTTCTCTAAGCACGCGTGCTTTTAATGCGAGCGTCTGTTTAAGCGCTTCAATCGCATTATCCGCTTTAAACTCCTGAAAAAAGCCCAAAGCCGCATTAATCAATAATAAAGCAGAGATCATGATAAAATCGGGCCAGCGCTGTAAATAGGCAGATAAAATAGCAGCGATTTCGATCATCCATGGAATAGGGCCCCAAAAAAACCCAAAAAACATCGCCCATTTGCTTTTTCTTTTATCTTCTAAAGCATTTAAACCATATTTCTGAAGGCGGGTTTCCGCTTCACTCACACTCAACCCTTGCTTAGAATCAACAACTTGATCCTTGCAAAATTGTGAGAGTTCGTCAGCGTTCATCTTTTTAATCTCTTCTAAACCCATTTTCATTCCTTTGTTCTTTTTCTCTTTCATCGTATAATTGTTGTTAAAAGTCAAAATTGAAGAATGAAAAGCGATCTCAATTTACTCTTTGAGCAGGCGAGCAGCGAAACAGCTCCCTTTCATGAAAAAAATCTCCCAAGCAAACAGCGCTTGCCCTTGCCAGTTCGCAGAACACTACAACTTCTTATTTTGCCCTTTATCCATCTCGATCTTTTCATGCAAAAAGTCGCCCGTCAGATTATCCGCCTACCTTATAAACGCGCGGGTCAGTGCAAAAGACGCGGTAATTGTTGCCGTAACATTCTGATAGAACCTCCTCGCAATATCTTTGGACGGATTTATTATTGGTGGCAAACAGAGATAAACGGGTTTTTCCCCCGCAACAAAAAAGATTATGAACATGATGGCACTCCAATTTGGGTGATGGGATGCCGTCATCTAGCACCAAATGGGCAGTGCCAGCAATACAGGTATCGTCCTCTTGTCTGCCGCAAATGGCCCGAAATCGAATGCTTTGGCAAGCCCCGCCTACTCAAAGGCTGCGGCTACAAAATCGAAAAAAGGAACAAGAATTAATGAGTACTTTTGTTCCTGCTTTTGATTCTCTTCGGACGGTATATATCAATCTCAATAAAGAGGAGTCTCAAGCTCTTGCGAAGGTATCAACTGCTTTTTCTGATTTGCCTGATAGAATAAAATATAATACTGATAGTTCATCAAACTACGAATGCTTTGAGCGTCTAAACTTCCAGCAAGCAGTGGTAAGAACTAATGTTAGTCATCTATCTGCATTTGTTATTTATTCATATGATAATGCAGGGACTTATAATCGAAATAATAAGCTCGATATTAAAGATTTGCGAGTTCTTATTATCGCGATTAGTAGAGCGCTGCCTCAATTCTCAAATAGACAAAAATTTCTCGACTACTTCCTTTATGAATTTGCCTTTGCAGGTGATAAAGAATCTACACAATTCCTATTGGAACACGGAGCTAACCCTAATGAAAAAATCAAGAGACATACTTCCTCAATATTGATGCTGTTTTGTTGTGAAATAATTGAAAATGGAGAAACAATATTAAGATTGCTATTAAAATATAACGGCGATGCTAATGCTAAGTATAAAGATGATCGCACACTACTTCATAGGATATTCCCCCATAATTGCGCCTATGCTGAGGTTCTTATCGAGCATGGGGCTAAGATTGACTCTTTGGACAAAGATGGGTGCTCTCCCTTAGTTTGCGCTGTGTCCCATAACGCATATGATCAAGTGAAATTGATGGTAGATAAAGACAAGACATTAGTTGCAAAAAAAGATAAAAGAGGCTTAACCCCTGCAGGTTATGTAAATTTTAATGCGATAGGTGAAAGAATAATCGAGATCTTACTCGACTCTGGAGCTTCATTAATGCAAGTAAATATACATGGGGAATTCATATGGAAAAATATTATCTCTTTATGCAGCGTTGATTTTATTGCAAAACTTTTACAAAAGTATCCTGAGATTATCGAGCTGGAAGATAATGAGAGGCGCAGCGCGCTGCATATTGCTTGTCTTGAGAAAAGGGATGATGTTGCATTTTTACTTCTCAATCATGGAGCACGCATTGCAAAAGATCACTATGGTGTAACTCCTCTTCACACAGCTGCTTTGAATCATAATGAGAAACTATGTGCCCGAATTATCTCAGAAAATCATCTATCAGCCACTATTAAAAATATTGAGGGATTCACACCGTTAACAATTTTTCCTCAAATTAAACTATATGTCGCTGCGGCTAAATTAGCTTCGCCTCCAATTACTATTAAAGAGGTGACATCTGGAGGAGTCTCACGCAATTCAAATAATCAAGATTTTCTAGATGGGGTCATCATAAAAGAAGATGTTGAAATGCAAAAAGAAATGACGGCCTTTTTAAAAATAGAACAACCTCCTATTAATAATGGCGTCGAAAATAAGTCGATTGAATTTTTAATTAATTAATTTTATGGAATAATTTATTAGCGAAGGATTTTATCAAATGATAAAGCTGGGAATATGATGATGAGTTTTACAATTAGATCTAAAGTGGGGTTGCATTTTCTTTCAAGCCTTTGATAGCTATATATCGCTTTCATCCCAAGTTTTTCAGCCACCTCTTTTTGAGTAAAGCCTCTTTTAATTCTTTGTCTTCTTATAGAGAAGGCTAATGCGATTGAAGGCTCAACGTGAACTTTGGTAATATTTCGAG
This sequence comes from Chlamydiota bacterium, assembly GCA_021772335.1. GTDB lineage: Bacteria > Chlamydiota > Chlamydiia > Chlamydiales > Rhabdochlamydiaceae > JAJFMD01. The sequence continues at coordinate 176,569 of JAJFMD010000002.1, read as the reverse complement.
TTTTTTTAACGGATTTTTTAGGTAAAGGAGCAAGGTAGTTAGAATTCTCAGGCTCTTCTAAATAGGTGTTAAGAGCTTCCTGCATATTATGAAGCAATTCTTCTTTTGTATCACCCTGAGTGACACAACCAGGAAGTTCTATACAGTGTGCCCAAAAGCCTGCTTTCTCTCGATGTATTTTAAAATGATAATGCATTTTATTTACTCTCTTCTAACTGTTTTATTAACGTTTTTTCTAACCCTTTTTTGAGTTCTTTGTGTGCAGGAATAATCACAGTTTTATTGCCTTTCCTAAGCTTAGTATGAGAGCTTTTTCCTTCTCTTTTAACTTCTTCAAACCCCTCTTTCTTAAATTGCTTTACAAGCTCTTTACACTTAAAGGCACCCTTGTTTTTCTCTTGTAAGCCTGGTCTTACCAAATATATTTGGTAAGATTGAGTGTAGTTTAAACTGAAGATCATAACTATCTAAATACTAAAGTATTAAATTTTTTTAGTTGTTCGTTTTTTTCTCAATATTGAAGGTAAAGGTTTATATAATAGTGCTTCTGCTGTTTTTGTCGAAATAAATTTATGCATTATAAATTAAAAAATGTGAATTTTATATTATGCTTTTGTTATAGATACTAATAAGAGTGTTTATAGGGGAAAAGTAATGGCTTTTGAAAAACCTTTTGAGTTTAGCGACCAAATCGATGTAAAAAAGTGTCGTGAAGTACAAAGAGCAGAGTTAGAGCGATTAGAAAGATATTTTCGTTTAGTGAATTACATTGCAGCTTCGCAACTGTACTTAAAAGACAACTTTCTCTTGGAGCAACCGCTAGAAGCCCATCACATTAAAGAACGCTTGCTAGGTCATTGGGGAACAACTCCTGGAATTAATCTGATTTATGCGCATCTCAATCGCTTAATTCGTTCTTATAATCTCAATATGCTTCTTGTAACAGGACCGGGGCATGGAGCTCCTGCGAATTTAGCGAACTTGTTTTTAGAAGGTTCTTTAGAAAAGTTTTATCCAGAACTCACTGTTGATAAAAGGGGACTCGAAAATCTCATTAAGCGTTTTTCATGGCCCGGGGGATTTCCAAGTCACCTATATCCAGGGCTTCCTGGAACTATTCATGAAGGGGGAGAGCTCGGTTACGCGCTTGCAACTGCATATGGGTCTGTCATGGATAATCCCGATTTGATTACTGCTTGTATCATTGGCGATGGCGAGGCAGAGACAGGTCCCACAGCAACAGCATGGCACAGTCACAAGTTTATCGATCCAGCTGAATCGGGCATGGTATTACCAATTCTGCATGCCAATGGTTACAAGATTTCCAATCCCACTTTATTTGGTACGATGGATGATGATGAGCTGACCTATCTATTTACAGGCTATGGCTATCAGGTGCGGATTATTCAAGATACAGATCTTCATGCAGATATTTTTGCCTCTTTTGATTGGGCGTATAGGGAAATCATTGGAATACAGAAAGCGGCTAGAGAAGGCAATCCCATTAAGAAGCCCCAATGGCCTATGCTAATTTTACGATCATTAAAAGGTTGGACGGGAATTAAAGAACTTGATGGACTCCCAATTGAAGGCTCTTTCCGTGCGCATCAGGTTCCTGTGACAGATGTTAGAACAAACAAAGAGCATTTAAAATTGGTTGAAAATTGGCTAAGATCTTACAAAATCGAAGAATTGCTAGATGAAAATCAGCGGCCCAATCAAGACTTGTTAGATGCATGCCCCAAGGGAGATCGCCGCATGGGTTCTAATCCTCATACTTTTGGTGGGGATATGTATAAAGCTCTCGAACTACCCAATATTTTTGACTACGAAGTGCAGCCTGGCATAAAAGGAAAAGGTGATTTAAGCGATCGTGGTGCGAATCGTACGGGCAATGTTGGTGAACTTGGGAATTATTTACGTGATATGATTCGCGACAATCCTTTTAATTTCCGTATTTTTTCTCCAGACGAATTGCAATCAAATCGCTTGGGTGCGGTATTTGAAGTGACTAAGCGCGATTATCAATGGCCGATTAAGTCAGTAGATGGACCAATTAGTTCCCATGGTGGAAGGGTATGTGAAATCCTTAGTGAACACACTTGCCAAGGTTGGCTACAAGGCTATTTGCTTACTGGAAGACATGGCATGTTTCCCTCTTATGAAGCGTTTTTGGCAATTGCTGCGACGATGATGGAGCAATATGCGAAGTTTTTAAAATTTAGCCGTGAAGTGGAATGGCGTAAAACAGTTGCGTCTCTTAACTATTTAGAAACATCAACTTTGTGGCGTCAAGAGCACAATGGCTTCTCACATCAAAGTCCTGGCTTCATCAATACGTTGCTCAATAAAAAGGCTAATATTGCGCGGATTTATCTACCACCTGATGCGAATTGTTTAATTAGCACATTTGATCATGTTCTTGAGAGTAAAGGATACATCAATCTCGTTGTTGCGGGAAAACAGCAGATGCCGCAGTGGCTAACGATGGATGAGGCTGTTGTTCATTGTAGGGCAGGAGCTTCTGTCTGGAAATGGGCAAGTACTGATGAAGGTGTTAATCCTGATGTCGTTTTAGTTGGCATTGGAGATAATCCTCATCTGGAAGTGATGGCTGCCGCACACATTTTGCGTCAAGAAATGCCCGAGTTGCGCGTACGCGTTGTCAATGTCACTGACTTGTTGATTTTAGAAAAAGAAACACTTCATCCTCATGGACTTGATGATGAGATGTTTAATTCTTTATTTACTTCAGATCGCCCTGTGATTATCAATTTTCACGGTTATCCTTCTGCTGTGAAACAATTGATCTTTCAACGCAATCAATCACAGCGTTTTATTATTAATGGCTATCAAGAAGAGGGAACGACAACAACACCCTTTGATATGTGTGTGCGCAATGGCACAAGTCGTTTTCACATAATTATGCAGGCTATTCGCTTAGCTTCTAAGAATAATCCTAAAGTTCAAGCAGAGGCTAATGAGCGTATTTCTCATTATGAATACCTCTTGCAATGGTTTAAGGATTATATCAAAGAGCATGGTAATGATCCTGAAGAGATTGCCGAATGGAAATGGAGCTAAATCTTCTTGTTTTCAACGCGGGTTCTAGCAGCTTAAAATGCGTTTTGTTTCGCTATGATAAGCAGTTACGGCAGATTTGGAAGGGCAAGATTCATTGGCATGAAGATTTTCGTGATGCGTATCTAGAAAGTGCTCATCAAAATCAAAAAATCACAATTGCATCAATGGGAGATGCTGTTGAAAAAGTTCTAGAGATTCTTAAAGATCATCAAATCGATCAGATCGCTCATCGCATTGTTCATGGAGGAAGTTATATTGAAGAAGTAATCATCGATGAAAATGTGCGCTCTGAGCTTGAGAAAGTGAGCATATTAGCTCCTTTGCATAATGGGCCTCAGCTTGAAGTGATCGATCATCTTACTAAGCATTTTCCTAAAACAAAGCAATATGCTTTCTTCGATACGACATTTCATACAACGATTCCTCTAGAATCGTCTGCTTATGCAATTGAAAAGAAATGGCGTGATCAAGGAATTAAGAAGTATGGGTTTCATGGGATCAATTATCAGTATTGTACAGAAATTGCCCAAGAGCTTTTAAAGGAGCATCAGCGCTTGCTAATCTTTCATTTGGGAGCAGGCAGCTCTCTTTGTGCTGTACGTGATGGACGCAGCATTGAAACAACGATGGGATTCACCCCGCTTGATGGCTTGGTAATGAATACGCGCTCAGGTCAAATCGATCCTGGTGTTTTACTCTATATGCTCAAAGAAAAATGGATCAGTGTAGAAGAACTCGATCATATGCTCAATTTTCAAAGTGGCCTTCTTGGTCTTAGCGGATTTTCAGGAGATCTGAAAGAAATTCTAAAGCAGGAGAGCGAAGATTGCGAATTCGCGTATCAGGTCTTTTTGCATCGCATACAAATATTAAGCGGAGCAATGATCGCTTCACTTCAAGGAGTCGATGCACTGGTATTCACTGGAGGCATAGGCGAAAATTCTTTGGAAGTGCGCTCTAAGATTTGTGAAAAGCTCGCATTTCTAGGAGTCAAGATTGACGGCGAGAAAAATCAGCAGCATTCTGAAAATCCACGCATTATTTCATCATCGGATAGTAAAGTCTCTGTATGTGTCATTCCCGCTCAAGAAGAGTTGTCTATAGCTATGCAGGTATTGGATAAAACAAATAAATAAAGGCGATAAGCAGGGCTAAGGAACGCAATGTCCAAGAGCAAGTGCGTATCCAATTTGTTTTTCTAAGGAAGAGCATCAATTTGTGGTCATAACCTTTTTTCATCTTTTGCAGGCAAGGAAACTGAATCATCAAGGTTGAAATCCAAATAATAAGTAGAAAAAGAGCGCTAATATAAATAAAAAAGGCAATTTGTTCTGGAAGAGGCATAAAAACAAGTATTGCTGTTGATATGAGCTCAGTTGTCATAATTGGATAGAGTACATGTTTAGTGCGGCGAATGTTTTTAGTGAATAGGCGGTGAGACTTGTCTTCTGCTGAATACTTAAACACTCTATAATGAACGACTTGTATAAACCAAATAATGCCTGTCATTAATAATGATGTAATAAAGCAAATAAGAAGTAATGCTGGTACAAATTTATTTAATTCTAGCATTTAAAATATTAAAACCATCTTTCTTAATATTCTTATAAATAGTTTAAAAGTAATATATCATCAAGTCTTTTTTATTATTATTTGTCCTTTCGGACAATCTCTTGTTTAATTATAATACTTGAAAAATTAATCAATAAAATTTTGCAATATGTCATTATTAGTAGATCCATCATCCAAAGTAGCAAATGGAAGTATTCATACTCCTGAGGCTTTTGCTGCTGCAAATCATCTTAAATTAGCAGAGCCAGCTATAGAACGCTGGAAAAAGATCAAGGCATTTGTAACAGAAATCCATCCTTCGAATCACGCGATTCTTGCTAAGTATCTTCCTGGTAAAACAGTTCAAAATTTGCACTTTTTAAACTTTAACCAATATGACTTTATTCTTCTCTCAAGATATCTTAAAACTAAGCTTGATATAGAGCGTACGGTCATTTCTGGTGGGGCGGCTCAACATATTTATGGGGATATTCCCTACGGTGATCGCGATATTATCTTTTATCTAAAACGTGACGATATTGGCAAATGCGTCGGATACGTTGCTGATTTTTTTGTCCCTAGGATGAAAGTTGATTTTGGTCATGTTCCCGATGAGCATCTTAAGTTGGTCATTCTGCTCTCATTTTTCAATAATAAGGTGCACAACGATGATTTGGGTTTTTCGTGGGTTCGCCTTGGCGATGTCGAACTGAAGTTTTTTTTGCCGGAAAAGTATGAAACAGATTTCATAATCGATGGCTTGGAAGTTGATTGGGATGAGCCCAAATTAACTTATGGTGGAGTTCAAGATGATACAACTGCAGAAAAACTAGCGCAAGGAATCGAAGATTTAGAGCAGGGGATTTTGCGGCTAAGTCATTCTAAGCCGCTTACTCCAAGAGTGCTATTGAGAAATATCCAAAAAATGACACAAGGCTTCCTATCAAATCCCGATTTAGAGCGTAAATCATTCGAAGCTTTTGCTTACGCTACATCACCTGGCCCTATTTTTTTTAGCACTGTTAATACCCAAATAATCAGTCATTACAATCAATTCCCCGATCGAGCAATGGGATTTTTCTTGTTGTTGATCGATCAGTTAAAATTAAATGGAAAATTAAATGAGTATCAAAGCTCCTTGAAATTTTTTATTCCATGTCTCAAAGAGATATGTTCAAATCATGCACTCGCATTAGAAGCTTTAAATGTACTCGAACAAAATGAAATTAGTGATGTATTCCCTCTAGTCAAAGCAGGATGGTTATATCATTCTATAAAAAATCATAAGAAGTTGCAGCAAACACTATTCTTTTCAAAACCACTGTCAGTGCAGCAAGAGGGAGGATGGTTTTTCCCCGTAGAGCGGTGTTTTACAATCGATTGCTTAGAAATTGCTAAAAATCCGAAAGAACTGAGAGATTTTTACGCCTTAGTATTTAATCTCAATGCTGCTGAACTAGGGACCGATATTAAACAAGTCGTTATATCGAAACTTCTAGAAGTGTGTTTGCCTAAAGAACCTTTTGCTGGCAGCGCACAAAACAAGCTCATTGGTTTTGAGGTTTGGCTAGAAAACTATGTTCAGTTAATAAAATTGAACCTAATCAAAGAGAGTGATGGCAAAGAAAAAAACCGACCTGTTCTAGTAGAGTTTGAGGAATTTGAACGCACTATACTCGATTTAATGCCTCTTCTTGAAAATGCGCAGCACAGAAAAGTGATCAATGCTTTTATTTCTTTATCAAATGAGAGCAAGCTGAGATGGAATCAAGAAAGAATAAGGAAAATTATATCTTATTTGTCTGTCGATGAAATGAAGCAACTTGTTTCTGATTTCGACAAAGAGTCAAAATTGCCTAGCTTAGAATGGAAGTATTACCTCTTGCAGAGGCTAAATAATGAAGAGGCGAATAGTGCGCTATTTGCAGACTGGCTCGAGTGCGCAAACGAATTATATCAAAAAACTTTCATCAACGATGTCAATATACGCCAAATGCAAATTGTATTGCATCGTAACTTGGATTCCTATTTATCCAATTCTCATTGTGCGCAAGCAATTTTAGGGTTTGTCGTAACAAAAGGACTGTCTGCTGTTATTCCTAAGATCATTAACTTCCTTGTTTTTCAATGTATCGATAAAAACAGTCCCTTCCCTTATGCCAACAACGAATTGATGAAAATCGATAGCGAACTAAAGAAAATTGAAAATGGAAGCCTTTATGAAAATGAACGACTGGCAATTGATCTTATCGTTAATCCCAAGGAGCGGATTAAAGACATCGTGTTAAGACCTTTATCTCAAACTAACCCGCCGTTAGAGCCTCCTTTAGCGAAGTTGCTTGAAAGAGAGCTTTTACAAGCAAATTTCAGTCAAGGATCATCTTCGAGACCGAGCAAAGGTAAACATAAAGCAGCTGCTCCAGCAGTATCTAAAGAGCAAGTACAGAAATTTCTAAATGCCTATTTTATGAAGCAAAAGGATGCAGCGATCCCTTTTTACATCGCTTTAAGTCACGACTCAAATTGGAAGCCCTTTCTAAATAAAAGAATGATCTCAGATACTGTATTTAGCGATGATTATTTTCACACCGGAGATCTCTCTGTCCTTTGTGAAGTGTTAAGTTCGTTGTCTGTTCATGATCTCGAAAAAATTCTGACTTTTAGCCATAGTCTTATCTTATTAAAACGTTTGGAAGCAGAGATTGAAAAAGAACTTCAAAGAAGCGCAGCAAGTCAAATTGTTTCAGAATTAAATTGTGAGCAAGAGAATACTTTGCAAAAAGCCTTCCTTCATTGCATTAGCCAAAATAAAGATGCCAACCAAAATAAAGATGCAATAGATCTTATTTGCATAATATTTGGTCGCTATAAAAATGAAACAGAAATTCTCCATTTGGAAAATGAAACATTGCTTCGTTTATACATTGAAGAAAAAAATATCCCCAAAATATTAAGCTTCCTTAATAAATGCTTGGAAGAAAAAAACGGAATGCTCGAATTTTGTAGATTATATGGGAGCAAAATTCTTGAGTTATTGGCGACAAACCTTGATCAAATTGAGGATTATTCAATCGTTTGCCAGTTAATGCTTAATATTGAACAAAGTGCATTGGTTAAGGAGCTTCCAAAGTTTAGGCAAAAGCTGATAGAAAATAGCACGGTGCTTTTTCCTAGTTATTTTCCCGTTATTATTAAAAACCAGGCGGTTAAAGAACTTCTTCGGCAGGAATTTTTGCCTTATATAGCCTCTGTTAATGCTGAGGATCTCTCTTTGGATAATCTGCTAAAATTGGCGCCGGTATTGCTTAAGCTATTCTCTCTAAGAATGAGTCAATTTAATGATTCATTAAGTCATTTGGCTGTCTCTTGTCTTGTAAATTGTAATGATCAGCTTACATTGGCCGAAAAAATCGAGCTTTTTAATCACATTTCACTATCAGTGAAACTCAGTGATCCAATGAAAAAAGGGCTACGTCCTCTGTTAAATACGCTATGTGAAAAAGATTGTGAGAACTATTTCGATAGAGGATATCGATTAGGTGTTTTTGAACTCTCTGATTTCAAGTCTCTTAGTAGAGGAGAAGAGCGTCAGGCATACAGCCGAAAGTTGGTTGAAGCAGCATCAGATGAAGAGTGCAGAAGAGCTAGCTTAAATCTGCTCGCTACTAGGCCCTCCTTAATTTCTTCTACAGATATTTTAATTTTCAGTCAGCGATTTGAAAAAGGAGATGATGAGGAAATAGAAAAAATTGCAGAACTTTTCCCTTTAATAATAAAAAACAGCTCATATAGAGGGTGGGAAAAAGATTTGCTTAAGTTATGGATGCCAGCAATAAAGCGCCAACAAGTTCCTAGTGAAGAGTGTGCAAAAATTTTACTCTTACGCTTAGCTAGTGAATCAGAACCTGCCTCAGAGATTATCAATCAAGCAGCAGAACATTTTCAAACGTTAATTTATCCTGTTATAAATGGCGATTTATGCACCGCTGAACAATTAACAGCAACTGTCGCATATTTGATGCAATCTCAATCTGCAAAATTCTTTTCAGATTTAAGCGAGGTTTTGCTTAGAAAATCGAATACTCAAAATTATCATTTAGAAGATGTAACCGCTATTGATATCAATTTAAAAAATATCTGTGAAAGACTTTTAGAGTTGGGAGAAAGGGAGCACCTTGAAGTAATAAAAACGATATATAACTCCATAGATGAAAACAGGAAAGAAGGGTTTTTGTTTTTTTACATCTCTTATTTAGCAAAAACGAATAATCCAGAGTTATTTGATCTAATTAAAACACATTGGAAAGACGATTGTTTTATTAAAACGCTATGTTCTGATAGTGCGTTTGAAAAGTGGGTTGAGTGTGTGGTGCAAATGGATCAAACATCTCATGCAATACCCGAAGATGTTTTTAATCAGCTTTTGAATTTTTTCTTAAATAGGCCTTCAATTTTTGATCAGAGTGCTATTACGATTCAAGAAATAATAGCGGGGAATAATCAAAAGCTACCAATTTTTGAAAGGTTAAGTGTTTATTATCCTTATCTTCTTACGCTTGTTATGAATAATATGAGGTTTGTGAGCGATGAGAAAATAGTGCCAATGCTTAGATTTTTCAGAAGAACCCATTCAGTCATTGAATTACAAAAATCCGAGTTATTTGAACTAAAAGTTTTTAATTGGTTTGCGCAGAATCAATTAGCGAAAAGAAAAGTAGGGATGGACTATCTTTTATCTTTTATAAATGGAATTGAATTTTCAGATAGAGATAAGAACTATTTGGAGACGATATCACAAATTTGTGTCGAATGTATTCATCAGATTGCGTCAAATCAAGATGAGCAGCCAGAAAACGAACCAGAACAAACCGATTTAAATGGAGTGATTGCTCTTTATGTAGCATTGCCATTAACACAGTCCAAAGTGGTTTTTGAGTGTGGTAAACATCTTATACAAGCGATGAAAAATATCATTGATGATCTTGATTATCTTGTAAATATTAAAGCTGTGGTTATGAAACTCAATAAACTGATTGCTAATCTAAATGTTAAACCGCCGGAACAATGGCGTGTTTTTAATGAACTGGCTACTTTGATAGAAATGCGCGTGTTTCCTGTACTTGACCCAAAAAGTGGATCGCTTATTAGTGATCCATTGATGAGCAATCCAGAAGCTCCAAGGGTGTATCTTAATTATGTGATTGCTTTAATGACCATTGATCTCAAGATTTGGTCTCAAATGCCAAACGTTAGAAATATCTGCGTTCATTTAGTTTCTGAACTGGTTAAATATGATTGTTCTACAAATCCTTTTTCCTACCAAGTGGGATACCGTTGCGAAGTAATAAAGGCGATAGCTTTTCTTAATAACCGAGCGGATTTCTATAAAAAAACTGTAAATGAGGCAATGAAAAAATCAAAAGGGAAAACTGTCATTCATAATGCGTATGAGGATTTTCTAAATGATATGAAAAAAAATGAAGAACAATTCGCATCTTACCAAAGAGAATCTCAAATTCAATTATGTGATCACTATATGGACCGAATGGAGAGCGATCCCTATGACGAAGAGGGTTTTGCAAAATTTCTAGGAGTGCTTGGCGAAAACGGATGTTGCCCTGAGCTTGATATGTTGCGCATAAGATATCTCTATGTGTGTGGCGATCCTGAAATTATTCTTGCTGAAACTGGAATTTATCTTTTCAATTCAACGGACAGATTAATTACACCAAAGGGGAAAGAAACTCGTGATTATAAAATATGTAATCTTAATGCAGCCAATGCCTTGCTTGTGAATAAACAAATTGATGTCATTGAATCGACGATTGATTTTTTCTTGCGCTCTTGTCCTGATTGTCTAGAAGACATAACAACAGATATCATGAAGCATGTAACTACACAGTTTTTAACTTTTCATGCGCGTACAAAAGGAACAATTAGTACCAAATTGGGTGAATTGCTAGACAAACTTGACTTAAATATACTCCATACTTTGCTGGTAGATTTGTTCAGCGATTTCAAAAAAGCACCTGAAAATTTACTTAAAAAAGATAAACTCAATGCAATATTTAATTTTGTCAAGCAGATCCCTGGAAAATCTCCCGAAATTATAGAACTATGCTTGGAACTACTGAAGTTTGGAATTGAAAAAATGACTGCATATGAAATGGATAATCCCAGTTTGGAATTTTTTTATTCAAAATATATGATGCAGATAGATTCACTAAAAAACATGGGCGCAGAACAATGGGAACTCTTTAAAACTACTCAGATCAATTTTTAATCGTTGATAATAGCCGAAGTAAAGACAGCCGCAATGTAGTTTCAAAACCAATAGCTTGTATCTCTAATCATCGAAAAAGCACGAATTTTCTGGGCTAAATCGTATGTATTCAATTTATTGTATATTTTATTTAAAGCTTTAGCTTGTTATAAAACTATTTCTACGCCATTAGTAATTAATTGTTCGAGTAAATCATTAGACAAGCTTCTACATTTGTTGAGGTTAATAGTCTTCAGTTTATCAAGGGTTTGAAGGAAACTAAAATCTTGTATTTTAGTGCATTTACAAAGATTAAGAGAGGTTAGATTGGTCAGTCTTTGAAGGAAGCTAGCGTCTTCTATTTCATTGCACCCATCGAGATTAAGAGAGGTTAGCTTAGGTAGATTTTGAAAGAATCTACAATCTTGTATTTCAGTCAGAGAGAGATTAAGAGAGGTTAGATTAGCAAGGGTTTGAAGGAAGCTGAAATCTTGTATTTGAGTGCACAAACTGAGATTAAGAGAGGTTAGCTTATCGAGAGTTTGAAGGAAGCTAAAATCTGGTATTTGCTGGCACCCTACGAGACTAAGGGAGGTCAGGTTTGGTAATTTTTGAAGGAAGCTACAATTTTGTAACCGAGTGCATCCTGCGAGACTAAGAGAGATCAGGTTAGGTAGGCTTTGAAGGAAGCTAGCGTCTTCTATTCCATGGCATCCATCGAGACTAAGAGAGGTTAGGTTAGGACAAAGAGCGATGATGCTTTTTAGCTCAGCATCTGTGTATTCGGTGCTCGAGAGATCAAGAGAGGTCAGGTTAGGACAAAGAGCGATGATGTTTTTTAGCTCAGTATCTGTGTATTTGGTGTGTGTGTGGTCGAGCGATGTAACTTTTGCTAGTTTTTTGCTTTCTATAGATGCCGAGAAATTAGGATCTTTTAGATCGATGCTTTGAGTTTTAAGATAAAAGGCTAGTTCATCAGCTGTTAGAGATGTTTTTTCTTTATAGATATTCCTAATGCATGCTGATGCTGTTAACTGGGTTTTGTCGTTAGTCGCAAATGCGATAAGGAATTCATAAATAGCTTTTGGAGGAAGTTGATTATAGATACCAGGGATGACATCATAATTTAGGCCTGCTTCTCCAATCTTTTTTCCATCTAAATTAAAATCTTTGAATGGTTTTGCATCTGGACCACCGACTGACATTTAAAACCTTTACTGTTTAATTAATATATAATTAACAAAAACTGATCCGTCAATAATTACTTTAACTCAATATCTAAATTATGTGTTGAGAAAACTCATGTTGTCGGAAGATGATAGTGGAGATTCGTGTTGCTCAGCGCGGCACTCATCTTTGTCCATCATGCCAACCAACACTTGCCAAAAAGAATTTTCTCAGCTATTAAGAGGTAAATTAAGTGTTAGTTTCTTATGCCTGATTCCTCTCCCGTTCAAGTAATCACTGTTACAACAGAAGAAGATTACCAAAAATGTCTGAAGATTCGGAAAGTTGTCTTTATTGATGAGCAAGATCTTCCAGAACATATGGAAAGGGATGCCCATGAGTTTCATTCGACACATTTTCTCGCAAAAATTAACGGGAATGATGTGGGAACAGGACGCATGCGAATGCTAGGGAGCTTGATGAAGTTTGAGCGTATAGCGACCACTGAAGAGGCGCGTGGCAAGGGCGTCGGGCAGGCGCTCATTGAAGAGATGCAACGTGTTGCACATAGAAGATTTCCCGCCTATCTTCCTTATATGCATGCGCAGTTTCATGCAGTTGCCTTTTATGAAAAACTTGGATGGGTTCCTGTCGGTGAGATTTTTGTGGAGTTGAATACTGAGCATATCATCATGATTCATCTTCCTCCAACGTCTGAATCAATCAAAAGCATGAGCTGTTATGAAGACAAGAGTATTCCGAAACCAATCTACAAATATTTGCACTCCTTAACAAATTAAATTTCTTCTCATTTTCCTTTTTAGAGATTAATCTTCTATTTTTTGAATATAGAAGATTTCATGCGTTTATTTCCTCTCTTCCTATTTTTTTGGATTTATACTGTTGCTAGCGATATCGCTGTTATCAGCATGGCAGTAGGGGAGCGCTATCGAAAAGCAACAGTTCAAAGTATTGAAAATAAAAAACAGTATTGTTTGAGCCATGGCTATGATTTTATCGATTGCTCTAAGCATATAGATCCTTCCCGCCCTGTTCCGTGGAGTAAGATCTTGTTGATGAGGGAGATACTTGAGCAATCTTCCTATCAATGGCTGTTTTGGATCGATGCGGATGCTCTTTTTATGAATTTTGATCAGTCTATAGAATCTCTGATCGATGAAGATTATTACCTCATTGCTTCAAAAGATTACCGTTTCCCAATTAATACAGGAGTTTTTTTATTAAAAAACTCAGAATGGAGTCGCTCTTTTTTAGAGAGAGTCTATCTAAGAGAGGATCTAGCTCAACATGTGCTTTGGGAGAATCAAGCCATTATTGAACTCCTTGAATTTCCAGAAATTGCAGGGCAAATCAAAATATTGCCACAACGCGCACTAAATAGTTATGTCACTGATTACCGGCCCTCTTCCCAAAAAAAACTATTGGGAGAAGACTCTCTTTATCAACAGGGAGATTTTATCGTCCACTTTACTGGAGTAAGGCGTCGGCTAAATCTTTTACAAGAATTAATCACTAAATATGATAGGCAGAAGAGATGAATATACAAAGGATTGTTTTTTGCATTTTATTGATAACGAGCTCTCTTAAAAGCAGTGATATTGCTGTTGTGACTCTCACAATAGGAGACAAGTTTCAAGAATCTGTAGCTAAAGCGATTGAGAACAAGCGCGCTTATTGTGAGCATCACGGTTACGATTTTATTCTTGAGACAAAGTCTCTTGCCCCTGATCGTCCTCCAGCTTGGAGCAAATTGCGTCTTTTGCAACGTCTTTTCAATGAGGGGAAGTATCGTTGGCTATTTTGGAGCGACGCTGATGCTCTTTTTATGAATTTCGCAATTAAGCTTGAAGAGTATACCGATGAGCATTTTGATATGATCTTATCAAAGGATTATTCTGGTTTGAATACAGGACAGTTCCTCATAAAAAATTGTGTTTGGAGTCAGCAGCTTTTGCAGCTGCTTGATAATAGTTATGATGGAGACAAACATCGCTGGGATAATAAGGCCTTTATCTTTCATTATTATAAATCTCCCAAAATTAAGGAGCGCATTAAAGTATTATTGCCAAGACAGTTAAATTCCTGCCAAAGTCTTCATCGGCCTGAACCAATTCAGGAAAAGCTTGGAATTAAGCATCTTTATCAGCCTGGCGATTTTATCATCCACTTCTATGCACTTCGTTATAACAAACATATTAAGAATTTAATCGATCATTACATTCGTCTTGTGATTGATCATCGCAAACATCACACGCTAAGTTATCATTACGGAATGTATGGCTTTCCCTCAGAAGACCGCAAAATACGTTTATTTTCTTCTCGAATGAGCAAACAAATGGAAAAGGCATTGAAACAGTACGAACCGATTAATCATATCGTGCAAATTGGGCTGCAAGGAGGATTTATTAGTGAGTGGTTTTTAAATCAAAACCCCTCTGCCAGATTAGATATATGCGATAGTTTTGCCTATCCTTATGCTGAAGCGGGCATTGAGTACTTTAATAAAAATTTTCCAAACCGATGTTTTTGCCATTGTGGGCTTGCAACTTTAGAGTTGGAAAAACTTAGAAGAAATCAAGGTCATAAAAAAACAAACTTGTTGTATTTCACTGCTGAAAAACCTCGTCAGCTTGCGTATGAGATACAAGCTGCGAGAGCTCTTGCTGCTCCCAATTGTCATATATGGATTGATCGCTACCAAGACTTGCGTGTTGTGGAAGAAGTGGAAAAGTTGATTAGTTCTAAGGTGTTAGAGCTTATAGCAGAGCATAGCTATGAGCCGTTTCACGGTAAAAAAAGTCGTTGGGTTGAATTGCGATTCCTTAATAATTAAGGAATATTGCATGGGCAAGAACCAAAATTATTATCCTGTATATTGATGAAATTACAGATGTTTTGGTCGATAAGATCTTGGCGATCTGTCGCATTGGTTACTGTTGCCGGTTGCTCAAAAAGATAAGCAACTTCGATGTTTCCTCGGATGTTGTAGCACGATCCTTCGCTAAAATTTTGAAAAGCAGTGGGCTCTGTAAATACATTCCCGTTATGAATAAAGCGACTTCTTTGCCCTATCAAAGTATTTGTTAGCGCTGAATTTGATTCTAAGAATACATTGCGTGCAAAAGTCATTAAATCGTTGTCATTTGCTGCTAGTGTACTATAAGAAATGTTAGGTTGGTTGGACTGAAAGAGTAGGTTGTTTTCATAAAAAGCATTGAGGTTGAGATTGTCAAATTGCTCAATTGCTGCAAAATCAGGAAAATTTCGAATCGAGCTAAATGTGTTGCTTCGAACAACATAGGATTGACTCCCTTTTTGAGTAGTCAATAAGGCGGATCCAATGACATCCCCAATTGTATTTTGCTCTACAATAAACTGATTGTCTCCTTCTGAAACAAGAGCGATGCCTACAGTAGGGATATTAGCAACTTCATTCAAGCGTGTTTTAAGAATCGAATTGTTGATGATGCGAGTGCGATTGCCTCCTGCTTTCAGCGAGACTAAAATTGCTGCACCACTATCAATTGGTGCAAACAAATCACCTTCAATTTCTTCAATTTTATTGTTAAAGATACGGATCTCGCTGCCCGTAACTCCCTCTGTGCTGTTATCAATCACTGCAATAGCTGGACCTCCAATGACATTCGAGATGCGATTATCGAGAATACGCACACATCCATTGTCACCAATATTCACAAGAATCGCCTCTGTCGTTACTGAGGGGCCAATATATGATGGAGTGACATTCATGATTTCTAAGCGTTCAATATCGATGCAGCTACAAGCACATGCATTGATCGAAATAGCATTCTCTGCTGGTTCAAAGATTAGAGAATCGTGAATAAATCCTCCACTGATGGGTCGACCATTTTTGGTTCCAATACCAACTTGTCCACCACACAATTCAATACCTGCAATTTCATTGCAATTTGCTAAGGTGATACAAATTGGATCTTCCTCGCAATTGATTACTGGTCTTGAGCATGCACAAGCGGGGATGCAAAAACATCCGACAGGCAGTGAAGTGCTAGCTCCGATTAGTTTTTGGAAATCTTTTAGCACAATCGGCTTATCATAGCCACGTGATGTGCCATCTCCTGCAAAAAGATATAGGATATCTCCAGGAGCGGAGAATTCTGCAGCTCTTTGCAATTCAGAAAAGGGATCTTCGAATGTTCCATTCCCCAAATGTGGGTTGCAGTTATTGACAACGATGAACTTTGCAGGACAACAAGTGATTGGATTGATGATTGGAAATTGATGTTCTAGATCTTGTACTGGGATAATTTCATCCCGATAAACGGGAGAGGTCATTCTTGCGAGTTGTAATGCGGCTCGATCACAATCAGCATAGGTGCGATTCCAAGCGGGTGAGTATTTGCGCATTGTCGCAGGAGCAAGAGGGAGACTAATGCTTACCCAGCCCTGGGCTCTTGTGTTATAGATCTTATCAAAAGTGACATCTCCGCCAATTGTTAGACCATTAAAGATCTTTAATGAAAGACGCGCCCGACCGCCTACTGCATCCCCAAATTTTTCCTGATTGATCGTTCTTTCAAATAGGTAGTAAGAGCCTATTGCGGCATATAGATCAAGTGGCTGATAAAGAGTTGATCCAATCTCCCCGTCAATATGTCCCAACGCTGCAGAAATATCCTGCTGAGCTAAGGCAAAATGACCACAGAAGCCGCTAAAACAAGCTTGACTGATGAACTTATCATTACTAAATGGATAAGCGCCATTAATACGGAGATCGATATAGCGAGATAAAAATTCGAGACCACCGCCTAATTGTTGGCTGTTGAAATGCTTAGAGTCTCGATAATCGTAATAAGCATTGATCCCTGTTACAAAAGATCCTTGTTTATCTCCATATCTGAGCCCGACACCTGCATTAGCAGCTAAACGACCTGAATTAAAAACATGGCCTCTTGCATCAAGAAAGGGGCGCCAATTATAGCTTTGACTGGGTGTGATGAATGTTTCAACGGTAGTATAACCTTGATCATAACCAAGGCCCTTTGGTGCTCTATATTTGATTCCCAAACGAGAGAGAAAAACTTCAGGGCAACAACTTTCCTTATTTTGTTTTACAATAGACTTATTTGTTTTTCTGGGATTGTTAGATTGATCAGTTTTTGACGAGTTAGCTGGGGGAGTTCCCATAGTAAAGGGCAAAAAGGCGACTGACCAAGCTACAGCCTGGTTTGAACATTGCTGTTTGAAGCGTCGATAATTTGTCATAAAATAAAAAACACGTTTTTTTTCTTCTATAACAAATTATTTTTAAAAGATAAAACTTTTAATCGAATAAGTGCAAACAATGTTTCTAATAAAATAGAATTATGTGCTAGAAGAAAGTAAATAAATAGGCTTAATAAAATTGAGTTAATTTCGGTTTTGATAAAAAATGCAAGTATTTAAATTTTTTAATCTTTTTTTCTTTATAAAACAAAAGTCGTTGTTATTAATGACATTAGGCGTTTGCTCTTTATATGCAAACTGTATGCCAACACTTGAAATTACTCTTGAAGACGCAGAAAGAATTGCATTAGAAAACAATAAACAGGTTAAAGCCGTTGAGCAACTTGTAGAAAAAGCGCAGCAGGGGAGACTCGAAGCATTTTCTAAATGGTTCCCTAAACTTGAAGCGCTCAGCGAGGCATATTACACCACTGAAGAGCACCCTATTTTTCTACACAAAAGTCAGTTTCTATCACAACTATCTATGATTCAAACGCTTTTCGAATCTGATGTCTATTATGGGACGAAAATTGCGACATTGATGGTTGAGCAGCTTAAATTGCTTCTTGATGCGGCAGTTAATGATACGCTCTACAATGTGCGCTCAGCCTATTATAGGGTTATTCTCGATTCGCAGACTTTAGGTACCAATCAAGAGCGAGTCGAATTGTTGACAAATCTCGCTCAGCAAATGCAAGACAATTATCGTATTGGCACAGCGATACTTTATAATGTCAATCAGACAAAAGTCGCTGTTGCTAACTCAACATCAGTATATTATGACTCTCAAAAAAATCTTCGTACCAACACTGATCATCTTGTGAAGGTTCTTGGTTTTGATCCTGGTTCGGTCGTAATTAATTTTCCTAATCAAGAAATTCCGGTTTTTTCGATTCCTGAACTCGCGACAAAAATTTCCAAGGTTGAACGTATTTTCGAAGCACTACCAACTGATAGCTTCCTTTATAAACCAGGATTTCCCAATACAGAAGGATCATTGATGAATGATCTTTTTAGCGACTGCGAGATCAATTATTGGGAGACTTTAGCTCTTAGTTACCGTCCTGGTTTGCTAGAGGGGAGAAAGCGCGTAGAAATTGCCAATATGATTGTCAAAAGCAAAAAGGGGAAATATCTTCCCTCTCTTGATTTTCATCTAAATTATGGAGGATTTCCTACTCCTTATTTTTATTTTCCTTCTGATGAATTCACGAATCAGCAATTTGATGTCGGCGCAGGAGTGAGTTTTAAATGGATGCTTTTTGATGGGCTTGGAAGAGAAAGACGTGTGCAGATGGCGCGATCTCAGAGGCAAGCTGATCGTTATCGCTATGAGGAAGAAGTTCAAGAGACCTACGGAGATGTACGGAAACAAATTTTTGAGATTCAGGAAGCTGTTGCAACCTATGTCACTGCTAAAGGAAATGTTGAGCTCGCAAGGCAAACCGTTGATCAAGCTTTATCTCAGCTAGAGGTTGGATATATCACAATATATGACTATCAAATTGCGATTGACACCTTTGTTCAAGCAAAGAACATTCGCGATAAAGCGCGTTTTGATTTAATGACTGCATATTACGGCCTACGTCATGCCAGCGGTGCAGATATGCAAGGAGAAAGGATATGAGTGAAAAGAAAAGGAATATCTGGCTACCTCTAGCAATTATTATTGCATGCCTAGTTCTTATAGGAGGGGGAAGCTATTGGTTTTTCTTTATGCGCGGATATGTTCATACTAATGATGCATATATAGAAGCGTATAGCGTTGACTTAAGTAGCGATGTCACAGAAAGAATCATTTCTCTTTGCGTTGATGAAGGGGATTATGTTCAAGCAGGTCAACTCATTGCGACTATGCAGAGCGATATTCTCGTATCTAGAAGATACGAAGCACAAGCTAAAATCGTGAGTCTGGAAAAGGAAGTTGCTTTTCAGCAAGCGCATTTTTATAAAGTGCGTAATGACTACGAGCGCGCACTGCAAGGCATTCAAGATGCGATTATTTCTTCACAAACCTATGATCATAACGAGAAAAATTACGAAATGGCAACTGCTAGTCTTGAGATGGCAGAGGCCGATCTCATCCTAGCAAAGAGACAGCTTGAAGTAATCGATACTAAAATCACTCACTACTATGTTTATGCGCCGATGGATGGCTATATTTCTAAAAGGTGGATTTGGATCGGAGATGTTGTTCAAGAAGGACAAACGATGTTTACCATGTATGACCTTCGCAATGTTTGGGTTACGGCGAATCTCAGTGAGAAAAAACTGCGCAATGTTCGACTCGGAGATTCAGTGAAAATTCATGTCGATGCGTATCCTGGAAAAACCTTCACAGGAGAGGTATTTGTGATTAAAGGCGCTGCTGCTTCACAGTTTTCTCTCATCCCTCAAAACAATGCAACAGGGAATTATACCAAAGTTGCGCAGCGCATTCCGATTAAAATGACTATCAAAGCTCCTGATGATTTCCCTAAGGATCAACCAATCTATCTTTTTCCAGGCATGTCGACTGAGGTGAAGATCAAGGTTAAATCATGAATCTCAAAGAGATGTTTAACTGGAATCATCCTCTGTTATGCAAGATGAATCCACATATCCTCGACTGGATCATTCTCTTTAATATTATTTGCGTTAATATTTTAGCTGTGATTTCTGCAGTTGCTGTCATTATCGCTGACACGAGTATTCAAGGAGCTCTTGTTATTGATCAAACTAAATCAGCTTGGCTTTCCTTAATCTTCCTCATTTCAGTTGGAGCAACAGTTCCTTTTGCTGCTTGGGCTGCTGAATATTTTGGGTATAAAAGAACTCTCTTTGCTGGAGTGGCAATTTTTATTATTGGAGCAACATTAGCAGGGATCTCCGATCACTTCACAGAGATGATGATCTACCGTGTGATTTCTGGCATTGGTGCCGGGGCGATTTTCCCTCTTTCAATTAGCATCATTTCTCGCACTTTTGAAGGCTCTAAACAAACTTTAGCTCTATCACTCTATATTGCAATGGCCTTTGGCTTAGGATTTGCACTAGGGTTTTTCTTTGGAGGGTACTTCACAGAATTTGTCAGTTGGCGTTGGATTTTCTTTATCAATCTCGCCCTGGGGCCCATCAATCTTCTGCTTACCTGGCTAATGCAGATGGAAACAGAGCCTAATAAAGCACATAAGTTCGATATTTCTGGCTATCTGTTTTTTCTTTTCTTTCTCTCTAGTGTGGTTATTATCATCAACAATGCGAAAGCTCCGTGGAATACTCAAGGCTGGACATCAACTTTCATCCTTTCCTTAATCTCACTGGCACTTATTTCGCTTTGCCTTTTTCTTCATTTTGAAAAGAAAACCGATCATCCTGTTTTTGCACTTAATCTGTTTCAGATTCGCTCCTTTTCACTCGGCTGTATTGCGATATTTTTTGTTGGTTCCCTTCTTTTTGGAACACCTACAGCTATCCGGCCTATGCTCGAGCATGACTTTCTCTATTCCAAGTCGAAAATGGGTCTTATCCTCGTTCCTTTCGGTTTGTCCTTTGGCTTTATTGGATCGATTTCCGGTTATATTGCCAAGGTGATTAACATTCGCCTTCTAGCCTTAATTGGCATTGTGATCACTGCCATCAGTTGTTATCTAAATCACTACATTACGATTCAAAGCGATCATGTTCAGTTAGTCTCTCTTTTTGTCCTTCGCGGGTTTGGCCTTGGCCTTGCCCTTGGTCCATTGACTGCTCTAGCTCTTTCACAAGTTCCCTCAGAGTTGATTTCTCAAGCCTCGGTGACTGTCACCATTTTTCGTCAGGTTGGCGGCGCAATGGGGGGCTCGTTTTTAATCTTAGTGCAAACTGTTCGTCAAGTATTCCACACCCAGCGTTTTGGAGAGCAAGTGGATATTGAATCAACCCGTTATCGCGAAATGTTTAATCATTGGACAACACACATTATTACAACGACAGGAGCAGAAAGCTCTGAAGCAAAAAGACAAGCCCGCCTATTGATCATTGAGAATATAGCGCAACAATCTTCTATCGTTGCTCTCAACGATGGTTTATTCATTCTCGGACATATCCTTTTGATTTTAGCTGCTATCATTATCTTCACAATGCTGTTAGAAAAACACTCTAAGAAAGTGCATTCTTAAGCATCAGCTCTTCAAGTGACATAAAGTGATGATCAATACCTCTGTCGCTGATCTCAATTAATCGCATTCCACAAGGATCATTGCCTAAAGGCTTGCCTACAGCAGATGTGGTAATGAGTTCGATGCCCTGATAGCTATTTTGAAGATTGTGGTGCAAATGGCCGCTAAAACACATATTGACATTGCAATCATTGAGCAGCTCTAGATGTTTGATCCTTTCAGCTTTAGGTAGGGAATAATAGTGATCTTCTTCGTCAATGCTATCTCGGAAAAAGGGGTGGTGCATAAATAGAAGGCGATATTGAGCATCTTTATCTATCGCTTTCTCTAGCCACAACCACTGCTCATTATAGAGATCTTGTACTTGACTGGAGTCGTGAATGATGCATGAATTTAAGTAGAGAATCTGAGTATCTTTGATAGAAAAAGATCCATAGGATTTTCCAAAGTCCTTTTCAAAGTTAAGAATCGACTCAAAAGTAGGAGAGCCCTTAGCATCGTGATTGCCGCATAGAGTTTGATAAGGAATTCCTCGATCAATCTCTTCAAGCATTTTAAGATAATCAGCCTTTTGATTTGCATGAATTTCCGTTCCAACAGGACCGTGCGCCATATCACCGCAATCTATGACGCAGTCAGGCTTTAATCGGTTGATAGCTTTTATGCACGCGCTCATATTATCGAGATCTTTTTGCCAAGAAAGATTCTGTTCAATGAATCCAATTTGACAATCGCTGATCTGAATAATTTTTAAAATGTCCATCCTACTTGTGCTCCAATGACCAGGGCATCTGGAATCGTTCCAAAACCGCTGGGATTAATGACGTATTGTATATCGGGAGTGATTACGAACCACTGTGTGACATAATACCAGTAATTGAGCTCAATAATCATCTCAAAAGTTTGTGGTTTGCACCCATATTTTCCTTGAATATTGCAAGCACGTGCCTCCCTTTGAGCTTCTCTAAGATCACTGCTGTACTTACCATAAGCAACAGCAATGTTAATTGAGTCCATTTTTCGTTTTTTGACCAGTCCCTTTGCAACAATACCAACATTGCAAAAGAAAGGAAAAGTAGCTCTGTCGTTAGGCGCAAAAATCAGCGAAGTGAAAGGGATAATTCCTTGATCTTTATCAGCTTTTTCTGGTCTCCAGATCATTTGATCAAGAAGAACATAGTAAGAATAAAAGTTTGGTTTACAACCACCAAGAAAAGTTTCCCGATCAGCAGTGAGCCAATACGCTCCCACTCGATAATTTCCAGGATATCCTCTGTCTTCCTTCCTCCTGTTAAGGTGATATCCCCATTCGGTAATCGGTTGTACTCCTTCAGTATTTGCAAAAGTAAAGTTAACTCCATGAAATCTATTTTCATTGATCTCGGTATTCGCATTATAGATTCCAACCTTAGCTGATATTGGCCCAGGATTTATAGCAATCATCGCTCCCCATGTTGGATTGGGATACGTTGAAAAAAAGCCGTTAAAAAAGATGCTGATGGGATTAGGATTAATTGAAAGGCTGACGAATTGTCCATAGAGATTAGATTGTAGAAAGTCATTACCTGTATCTAGCCTGCCCGCTTTGGCTCGCACTAAATCACGATAGTCTTGTCTTAAATAGAGTTCATTGAGCTTATATGTTTGGCTTCCATAGAGCTGTTGCACATTGAACGCATTGCCAATTTTTTTTCGAGAGAGATTAGAACCAAAGCGATAGACTACCGAACTGTATAAATTGAGCCCTTTAGCGGCTGTAAGCTTACCAAAATCATAATTACTATCGAGACCCAGAGAGCTTGCTTGAGTCATGCCGCGTGCTAATCCACCAGCAATACTCGCCATGATATCAGAGAAAAAACTGCTAGAGAAAGTCCACCCTTGCTCAGCCATCCACGTGCGTGCGCCATTCCAATTGCCCGTTAAATATTTCCGATGCCAAATATCTTCTTTTTGAGGCGGAAGTTTTTTCGTTAAGTGCTGTGCCATCTCAGCATGACGTTCTGGCGCTGTTGCTCCAAATCTCCCGTCAGCAGCCCAAGCAGTGCCCGTGACTATCAGTAAACAAAAAAAAGCACGCAACATAGTCTGCAAAAATTAGAAAAAAGAGCACTACATTAAAAAAAAATCCCTTATTTGACAAATGCATCTTTCTCAAGTAAAATCTCCTCTACGTTTTAGGAGGTCGCCATGGAAATTAAGCAAAAGAATTCACTCTCATCATCTCAGTATGAAACTGTGCTTAGCGCCCTTTCCTTTGAGGCAAAAAAAGCGCGTGATCTCCCGCCAATGAAACCCTTTGCTTTTACTATCGAAGAAAATGAGAAACTTCAAGGAGCGATATCTGGATTTACCTATTATGGATGTCTCTATATCGATACGCTCTGGCTTGCTCCAGCTCTGCGTAATAAAGGCTTAGGAACTCAGCTCATTCAAAAATCAGAAGAACTCGCTAAGAGAGAACATTGTCGTTTTGTCACCGTTAATACAATGGATTGGGAAGCGTTGCCGTTCTATAAAAAACTTGGCTACAACGTTGAATTTGTGCGCAATGGTTATGAAAAAAATTCAAAGCTCTATTTTTTAAAGAAACTGCTTACAACAGTTCCCATTAAAAAACCGGCCTATCGCATCCATGCAGGAGTAGGTCTTGCTATCATCGAAAATAATCAAGTTCTCTTGATGAGGCGCGCCAATACCGGTTGGGGAGATGGTTTTTATAGTCTTCCAGGTGGATCGATCGATGGAGAAGAGTCTTTGCGCCGCGCAATAGTGCGAGAGGCTAAAGAAGAAATTGGAATTGATATTTATGAAGAAGATTTAGAGCTTGCTAATCTCATGAACATAGCTCCGAATGATCATAATCCACATGAACTTCTTTTCTTTACCTTTGTCCCACGATCTTATCGCGGCAAAATTACTAATTGTGAACCACATAAATGTGACGATATAGCGTTTTTCCCAATCGATGATTTGCCAGAAAATCTTCTGCCAGTAGGAAGACGTGTTCTTGGAGATATTCGCACTAAAACAATCTATGATGAAGTGTATTGGAATGAACGTCTCACATCAGGAACAATCCACGAATAAAAATAATGGTACAAATATTCGGACTAATTGTTTTGAATCCGTAGTTATGTACCAAAACCGGAGATGAGTTGTATGATGCAAGCGCCATCACTAGCCCTTTCCTTTCGAAAAATTGAAGAAAGAGATCGAGCAATTCTTAAAAAGTGGCTCGCGGAAGATCACGTTTGTGAATTTGTCGATCCTAATGGTTGTACCTTTGATAATATCGATCGCTATCTCACTGGAAAAGAACAAATTTTCGATCACTGGATTGCGTGCATGAACAATGTCCCATTTTGCTATTTTCCAACTTCCATTGTTAAAGAGGTCGATGATTACGCAAAATATAGATCTCCAAAGGGAAAGACAATTACCCTCGATGTCATCCTTGGTAACAAAGATTTTCTAGGTAAGGGGTTTGCAGCTCCAACAATCAAGGCATTTCTAAAAACGAATTTCCCTGATGTTAAAAGAGTACTCATCGATCCTGAAATTGGAAACCCTAAGGCGATTCATGTTTATGAAAAAGCGGGTTTTATAAAAGTAGAAACCTATATCCCCAATTGGGATTCAAAAAAACGCCTCCATCAAATGATGCATCTCGATATCAACTCGGCAGTATGATAGAGTTTGCTAGCAACTGAATCTAGCTCATCTGGGTGAGAATGCGTTTTCTATTTTTTCTTCTTTTCACATTTTCTATCACTTCGATTTACTCTGATAAATATTTCGAAACAGGCAATTATTCTAACCTCGTTTTTAAGTACCGGGCCCCTAAAGGCATAGGCTATGATACAGGCTATACAACGATTGCAACATTCATCTCTCCTCACTGGGGACAAAGTTATCAGCCTTTTGTCGATCTTCGAGCAAACATACTTAACGATGGCTGCTTAGCAGCGAATGTTGGCATTGGCTATAGAGCTCCTGTAGCTAACGACAAGTGGGTTCTTGGGGGTAACTTTTATTATGATTATCGAGCGCTCTCTGAAAATAAATTTGGACAAATTGGTCTAGGCTTTGAGGCGCTTCACCGTTTTGTTGATCTCAGACTCGATACTTATTGGCCAATTGGCTCTACTGTTAAAGAAAACTACTCATTCGTTAAATTTTGCGGCAATAGCATCGCTTCTGATAAAGAAACGATCTTTGCAATACCCAGCGTGTTTTTAGAAGCGGGTACGCATCTTCCAAGCGTATTTCGTTATATCGATTTTTACATCGCCGCAGGCCCTTATTTCTTATTTGACAACAGCAGCGACGATCTCTCGACAGGCAGTGCTACAGGGGTGAGGGGCCGCTGTTCATTCAAAGTTTATGATGGAATAGAACTCGGATGTGATGTCACTCATGATTCTCTTTTCAACACGCGTGCTCAGGGATACATATCGATCACAGTTCCCTTTGGACCTGCAAATATTCGCACTAAAGGCAGACGCTGGCGCGAGTGGTATACAGATAATGGGTGGGATCAAAAAGCAGAGCTGATGGGACGATTAACTCAAGCGGTGTATCGCAATGAAATCATTCCGATTATTACCAAAGAATCGTGCCGCACGCTCAATTACACACCATCTGGGTGTCCATTTAGTGCGGTTTTTGTTAACAACTGCAATGAAAACCTTGGCAATGGCACCTATGAATGTCCCTTTCAAACTCTTTGTGAAGCGCAAAACCACTCTTGTCCAGGAGATCTTATCTACGTCTTTTATGGCGATGGGACAACATGCAACTATGACACAGGATTTTGCTTAAAAGAAAATCAAGTGCTCCTCGGGTCGGGTTCTAGTTACTGCCTTGGAGGACTTGAGATCCCGGCATTAACTCCAGATTGCTATCCTAAGATCACGAACTGCTCTACAGTCATCACGCTAGACAATTGCTCAACGGTCAATGGCTTTTGCATCTTGCCTCCATGCGACGATGATTCGATCTACGCTTCTTGTGTTTGCCATCCTCAAGCAATCGGCAATTTTATTTGTGGAGGAGAGCGTGGTATTGTGATTACCTCTTCTTGTAAAGGAGCTCTAATCAAAAACAACACGATTTGCAATACGCAAAAAGAAGGAATACTGATTACTGATTCCAGCGACTTTACGATCAACCGCAATATCATTGAAAATAGTTGTAGTCACGCAATGCATCTCCTTTGTGTGTGCAACTCGTGCATTGAAAACAACTGCATTAAAAAATCACAAAGCTCCGGGATTGTGCTGCGCGCTCAAGGGGGGAATCACACCCTAAATAACAACGAGATCAATGATAGCAAGATCGAAGCGGTGAATATCAGCAATGTGTGCTCAGCAGACTTTAATTTCCTATGCAATACAATCAATCATAATGGCTCGGGCAGTACAGTGCGCTTATCTTTAACGGGCCCAGAAACCTGTTTTGATGGACGCAAAAATGTGATTTGTTCCACAACGCGCGGTTTTGATATTAACTACATTGGAAATTCTTGCAGTGATCACCAGCTCACACTTGATGACAATATGATCACAACCGGAGTGTGTCTTGGTATCGATGTCAAGTTAACTGGCAGCGAAAAAATCAATCTCCAGTCGTGCGGGATTACCAATATTCTTGATAACTCCGTTGCATTTACTAGTGGAGAGCAAATTCATTCAATTTGCCTTTTTGATTGGAGTAAAAATACAGTAAAATCCTTTGAGCTTAACAACAATGCTCTCGGCTTATTTACTGTTAACTCTGCTGGGAAAAGCGCCGAAGGACTTTCAGCCGATAACTATAATGCTCCGGTCAACATCATGGGAACTATTGAATTTCAGGTGAGTGGAACACCTTGTCCTTGCTCTTTAAAGCCTGCATCGTCAATAAAAAAAGATAACAAACATGTAGATGACGATGCTGCTCAATCAAAAGATACATCTGAAAGAGATTCTAGGGGACATCGGTCTACTACTCCATATTCCCGGGATTATGGCGCTGATCACTCTTCCGATCGCGTTCATATTTGATGAGACCTATGCCGTCCTTCCGTTTCTTAAAATGGCGGCAATCAGCATTTTTACAGGGCAGTTGCTTTATCGTCTTTTTTATAAAACGCAGCAAAATAGATTATGGGATGCGATGATCTCATCCGCGATAGCGTGGCTTCTCTGTCCACTGCTAGGCGCTCTTCCTTTTCTTTGGATTTCAGATCATCTCATTGTCCAAGGAAGCACCTCATTACCAATACTTTTTCTATCTCAACCAATCAACGCCTTTTTTGAGTCGATTTCAGGTTTTACCAGTACTGGACTTACCATGTTGTTGAAGCCTTCTGAACTTCCTCATACTTTGCAATGGTGGCGCTCTTTTCAAGAATGGATTGGAGCAGTTGGCCTTATTGTTTTTGTACTTTCTTTTATTGAATCGCGAACTGAAGAGTATCAACTTTACTATGCTGAAACGCGCTCGGAGCGGTTTGGTCGCAATCTTATGCAAACCTCTCGTACAATTTGGTATATCTACTTTTTCTTCACAGTTCTAGCCTTCTTGCTTTTTATCACAGCTGGCATGCCTATTTGGGAAGCTGTTAACCACTCTCTCACTAGCATCTCAACAGGGGGCTTTACTATCACTGATGACAATTTCGAAGGCTATTCTCTCGCAATTAAAGTTGTCGCCCTTCCTTTAATGATTTTTGGCGCAATGAGTTTTGCTATTCACCAGCGTATTCTCACCAAATTAAAAATCTCCGAACTGTGGAAAAATCCACAAAACCGCATTTTCTTCATTTTGCTAATTTCAGGAACACTCGTTCTCTATGCTCTGCTTTTTTTTAAAGCGCCTTTTATAGAGCCCGCTTTCCAATGGGTCTCTGCTCTCGGAACTTGTGGCTTTCATACTGTGAACTTTACAACATGGAGCACCGCAGGCAAGCTCTTTCTCGTCGTTGGCATGTTAGTTGGGGGATGTACCGGATCAACTGTTGGTGGTATTAAAATCCGTCGTTTGATGCGTCTCTGGAGTGGAGTTATTCTACGCTTACGCACGCTCACGGTAACCAAAGAGAAAAGCATTGTGCAAGATGATGTAGGAATTAGTTTTCCTGAAAGTCACAAGTCAGAAAGGCTCTATGAAGCGAGCATTCTCTTCACCTTATGGATTGCCACTCTCTTTTTAGGATGGATCGCAATGATCCTTGCAAATCCGAGCGCAAGAGCAATCGATATTCTCTTTGATGTAACTAGCGCCCTAAGCAACGTAGGTCTCACCACCGACCTGACAAACGCAGCTCTCTCCATTCCATCAAAAATCATCATGATGACCATGATGTGGATGGGTAGACTAGAAATTGTGCCTATCCTTATCCTTATTCTCTCCTGGCCTCTATCGCTGGCAAACAATAAAAAATAATAATCTTCTTAAGATACTGAGTTTGTTAAAATTGCAGATTAATCGCACGCGAAATTTTTTAATGATTAATTGGTTTCAAATCAATTATTTTATTGTATCTTTCCATAAACAGAGCCAGCATCGGTATAGCATGAGCTGTTACTTGAACTAAGCCTTTTTTTTCAAATTGAAATCCATGATAGCGATAGATCGATGCTTGTAGAGATTCAACAATCACTTCATTTTCAAACTTATAAGGAAAAGCAAAAGAGAGTTCGTAACATATGAGAGCTACATAGTTTTTAAGTTCTTGAATATTTCCTTTCCACTCAATCGCTTTTTTAAATATCTTAGCAATATCTGTCATCATATCATCGATAAGAAAGATGTCTTGATGGAGTATGCATACAGTTGAATATTTCTTAAGACGTTCAATTGGATCTTCAGATTGTTGCTGATACATCTTGGTTAGATAGTGAGCAATAGCATAGCGTTTTCCATTGACTTGCAAACGCGCTGTTCCAAGAACGTATAGGGCCTGTTCTTCTGAGAAATTACCAATGTATTCTTCATTTGCTCCTTTTTTGCCAATTGGCCTAAATTTAGGCTGATTGATTAAATCAAAATAGCATGCCATCTTCTTTCTCTTATAGAAATCTGGGTGCATTTTTTTAATTTCTCTATCTAGCGTCTTATGATCAAATTTGTCGCCGCGTTCCAAAACGACGGCTCCCGCTAATACTGCTGCCGCATTTTCTGCTGCAATTGAGGGCGCTTCATGCCATTTCCGTTGATGAACATCTGTCTCTGTTAAAAGTTCAAACTCAAAAACGGAGCCCTTGTTCAAGCATGGACTTGATATTTCTATCTGTTTTTCATGAAAATTATTGTTGGTATGAGATAGCTTTCGCATTATGCTAGCTAAAATAATGAGCACAGAATTATTCATACCGCTAGATAAGGGAGAAAAATTGACAAAATTAGATCGCGTATCATCATCTCTTCTAACTCCATAGCTTCCAACGCCGCTTTGGTCATGCTCAGAAGCTAAGCGAGCACATTTGCTTGCTGTATTTCTGACTAGCGTGTGAAAGAGCTCTTGCAAATTGTGCTTCTTGCTAACAGCGTCCCGTATATCGTTAACATTATCGCTAGCAAACTGAGCTGAGTTATCTAGCAGTATTTGGCGAAAATTAGTTCCAGGTTGAACTGTAGCTGTCATAAAAGTTTCCTTATTATTGAATGATTTCTAATTGTCTCATGCTATGATATTTTTCTATAAATGGCCCAAGGAGAGGGGAGATCTTCACTGTATCTTGCAAACAGTCACTTTTCTCAAAATCAAACCCATGGTAGCGATAGATAGCTCCTTCTAATGCGTTCACGATAAAATCATTCCGCAATTTATAGGGCTGTGCATGATAGAACTTATAGCAGAGCAAACCCACTCTATTTTTAAGTTCTTTTACATCACTCGTCCATTCAATAGCCCGTTTGAATAGCTTTGCAATATCTTTCATCATATCATCAACAAGAAACACATCTTGATCTAGTATTAAAACAGTAGAGTATTTCTTTAGCCTATCAACTGGATCTTCAGATTGTTGTCGGTACATCCTAGTCAGATACTGAGACGTGGCATAGCGCTTTCCATTGACTTGCAAGCGCGCTGTTCCAAGAATATAAAGTGCTTGTTCATCGGAAAAGTTGCCAATATATTCTTCGTTTTTCCCCTTTCCGATAGGCTCAGGAGTTTGAGTATTTAAGAAATCTAGATACATCGCCATTTTCTTGCGTTTATAGAATGAGGGATATTTCTGTTTAATTTCTCTATATATTGATTTGTCCGTAAGTTGTTCTCCACGTTGATTTAGCGAAAACATCGCGCGTACAGTTGCATCATTTTCTTCAACAAAAGAAGGTTCTTGATCCCATCCAAGTTGTCTAATATCACTGGGTTCTAAAACCTCAATCTCAAAAGCAGAGCTTATGCCTGAACAAATGTCAGAAACCTCTCTCCTCTTTTCCGTAAAGTTCATGTTGTCATGAGAAAGCTGTTCCATTTGACTAGAGAGAAACTCAAGAATTTGAGTGTTGTTATTGTTATTGTAATAAGTGAAGCCGATAATATTTTTTTTCACATCTTCATCTTTTCTAACAAATTCAGCAGGATTTATCCCAAGCCCTGAGGCCATTTGCTGACTCATATTTGCTGTTTTTTTAATCAGATGATGAAAGAGCTCTTGCAAATCATTTTTCTCGCTGACACTTTTCCGTATATCCGCAACATTAACATCAATCATATGATCTAATTGCGCAGCGAGCAGCTGATTTAAAGGCGCTCCATTTTGAACTGAAGCTGACATAATTATTACCTCTTATTAGAAATCTGCATTGTATTAATCAACGATCATAAAAGGATCGGTCATATCATGATATTTTTGCATGAATTGTGAAAGTAAAGGAGTGGAGAATGCTTCCAAGTCAACATTTTTTCTCACTTCAAACTCAAACCCGTGATAACGGTAGATCGCGCATTCTAACCATTCTCCTACTGCAGCAGATCCTCTCTCAAAAGGAATCACATGCGCAAATTCATAACGAAAAAGACCCACTCTATTTTTTAGCTCATTCATGTCTATTCCTTTCCATTGAATCGCTCGCTCAAAAAGTCGAGCAACATCATTTAAGACATCTTCAATCAGAAAAAGATCATGATGTAAAAGAACCACTTTTGAGCAATTTACCATGCGTTCAACGGGATCATGGCTATAAGTAAAGTACATCCATGTGAAATATTCAGTAAAAGCGTAGAGTTTGCCGTTAACCTCCTGACGCGCTATTACGTGAACATAATGACTCTTTAAATGGGCCGTATTACCCTCATATTTATCATGCCCCACTTTTCGCGGTGATGGAAAACCTGCCCTGATGAGTTTCATACATTCAATTATTCTTTCCCGTTTGTAATACGTAGGATTGGTTTTTTTTATTGCCTTAAAAGTCGCTTTTAAGAGTTGATCTTCATTTCCTGTTTCGTAGGCGGAAGTGTTTCGATTTATTTCTTGTATAGCCCTTTTCCTAATAGCTTGAATTTCCGGAATAGTTGCCTCAGCGTTCCATCTGCGCTTTACCATATCATTTCCATCGAGAACCTCAATTTCTAATTTCGAGACTACTCCTAAATGACTCTCAGTAATTTCATCCTTTTTTTGTTGAAAATTTTGCAAATTATGTTTCATTTGAGATAAATATCTTTGGAAAAACTCAAGAGTGCGCTTGTTATAACGATCATAAGCTGCGCTGTTTACTAAGATTGTTGTGTAGATATGTCCTTCAAAGGGTACAACATCACGTCTTTTACCAAAATCTTCTGCGCCGGGAGTATTGTGCTTAGCGGCAAGAGCACCTCGCGCTTTTCCTAGATCTGCAAGCAGCACATGAAAAAATTGTTGAAGATCGGCGCTTTCTTCTACAGTATCTGTTATTCTTTGAACTGTGTTTCCAATAATTTCTTCGGTTCTTTTTTCATAATCTGCTTTATTTTTTGGAGTTGTTAACGAATCCAGATCAACATGAACAGCTATGTAACTAGGCATCGTAGGATTTCCTTTAAAAGCAACTGAACCTGACATAATTATTACCCTTATTATTTATTAAATAAATTTATCCGCAAAGCAGTGCAGCTCTGCTAATTGTATTTCTTTGCTGCATCGCAACCTCATCTTTTTTCCTGCGATTTTCCCAACACTCTTTCATTTGATCTTTCTTTTCACCGCAATAATGTTCGACGGTTCTTTTGTGATCTCTCCACTTTCCATTACGACCAAATTTCCACCAGTAAGAGAACCCAGCACTAAATAAAGCTCCAATAGCAGCACTTCCATATGTCACAAACTCTTCAAAAGGTGACATGCCGTTAACGCGTGCAATAAACTGCTGCGTTGCGCATAAGTTATGTATATCGCAACCTTTTAAAGTCACTTTCACGCCATTTGTTGCTTTTTTACCCGGTTTACCTCCGATTCTCCAACTACCATCCTCATTCTGCTCAATCTTCAACCACTTGGTTTTTTTATATGAACTCATCGTGCGATCAAGACCCGCGCTCTCTTTGTCGATGGTTAATTCAATTGAACTTCCTATAGGACTAACAAAAACATTGTTTGCCAATTGAACCCATTTTTCTTTACCTACATCAAAGAACACATCGTTTACTAACTCATCAACTCTTGGAGCTAAAGTCTCTGGAGGAACAATATTGAAAGTCACAGGTTCTGAAATCCCGCTAGTATGCTCACTATCTCTCACTTGAATTACTGGGATTACAGATCCAACAAAATTATCTGGCGTTGTTCCCCATATATTGACAATGACATTTGATGTGACATTGCTCTTAAACCACTCAGGAAAATCACTAAAAGGAGATCCTACACTCGCAAACAATGGATCACCCTCAGGATCAACAACAAATTTCCTTACATCAACGCGGTAAGAAAAACTTCTGCCCGAACCAATGAGCCCTGGTATTGGATAGTCTGTTACTTGAATAGGTAACGCATTGCCACCATCCTCAGAAACAACCGTAATTTTCCCTGTCTCATCAACATCACAACTTCCATAGGAATCACAAAATGTTGGATGTATATTAAACGTCTTACCAATAGCGCTAGCAGGAGCACTGCCTGTCAAAGATTGCGAACCAATATTTGCAATAATCCAGTTCTCTAAATCTCCAAAATCTTCAACCCTTACAGAATGACCATCCAAATCATCATAGGCATCGTCTCCAACTACAATCGCAAAATTATCACCCGCAGTGACGTTATGATGCCCAAACCCCTTCTTAACAAACGGCACTCTATTGAGAACTTCCCAATGGATCTTCGCCGTATTACTTCGATCTCCCACCGGCTCATCCAAAGCAAAAACCTCTACAACGCCACTACCAATATCGTTCGATTGAGGAACATAATTAAAACACTCACTATCAAAGACCATTGATGAGACAAGACCTGTCGCCTGCACACTATATGGATCCAAGTCAACATCTGTGACATTAAAACAAATTGGCCCCATATCAATTCCAACATAGCCCGTACGATTGACAACACCAGGACTGACTACCGGAGCATGATTCTCAACAATAATTGGGATGCGTCCACCAGTAAAATTGCCATTAAAATGATGATCCGTTCCACTATAACTCCACCAGTAATCTACACCTTGAGATCCGGTTGGCGCCATCACTTCCAACTCCAACTCACCAAACGTTCCCCAAGAGACACCACCCTCACTTCTAATTGTAACAGGCTCACCCTCAGCATCCTCAACCAAATCAGTCACATTAAATTTCACAATAGTGCGCACATTAGGATAAACCCTTACCGGAGCAACTTCCTTAGCAACTGGCGCCTCATTAAAGGCAAACTCTCTCATGTGAGGAACATCGTTCACTGTAAAGAAAACAACTAAATCACTATCTACTGTCCAAGAAGCTTGTGCATTTTTACCAACACCCACCTCGAAACGTCCTTCAATCTTCACTCCATCCCGATAGATCTGCCCATAAACACCATCTGTCGCTTCATAAACTACAGCTACAAATTCATCATCCGTCGCAATTCTAGAAAGCCCAATCGCATCACTTGCTACAACAATAGGATCACCATCAGTACCACCACTCTCAAAATAGCGATCCAACAGAATATTCGATCCCGACTTTCTGACACCATAAACGCGATCACCAACAGTCACCAAATCTGGCCCCTGCGAATCACCCATATTAAAGTTGCCCCCAACAGGCACCCCATCACCCCGAAACGTTTGCCTCCGCATCACAGCATCACCATCTTCATACACCGCAATCATGTTGCCATTCGGAGCTTCTACCATCCCCATCCTTCGCATTGCATAGTCGCTGGTTCTGGCAAAGCTCTTTAAAGACCCAACTAAATTGCCATTCGAAGAATTAATCTCTTGCCATTCAATGCTTGAACGCCCTGCATTACTAGTAAAAAAACTAGCTCCTTTAATTCCAAGTCGAGGTGTTACATGAAAAAATAAATGATTAGTAGAAAAAGCTTCGGATTCTGTTTTGATAGCTTGCCCTTGATCGTTAAGTACGACATATTGAATTACATTTGCATTTTTCAATTTGTCCCAAGTAATCCCAATATTCTCACTTGCAGGTTCCTGGATTAAATCGGGATTAGCAACATCATCTCCATTAGTACTTATAGGTGTAGGCGCTGATACAACCTCTCCTGTTGCATTATCAATTCCAAAGCGGATTCTATTTGCTCTTGCGCAAGCTGTTGCCACATTTTTATTTCGTAAAATTTTAGAGGAATATCCATCAGGACAGGCACCAGAATTAAGACGTTTTGCTTTTGATTTAGGGAACATGGGAACAAGTTCTTGATTGGAAGCTCTTCGTTCAACATGTTTAGTAAAACTACTACCTAACTGGTTTTTAGCCTCTTCAAAGCTTAAAACTTCACGAGTAGATAAATCATCGGTAACATTAGCTTCAATCGTTTGCTTTTGTATTGTTCTGGAAATATAAAGACCTGAAACTGTGGCCATTGCGCTTGCTGCTAATCCGCCAGCTGCAATCAGTGCATCATTGAGCAATAAACTTAAGCCTGAAGCTTGAGAAGGATCAGATTCATCCTCAGGAAGAAAATATGTCGCAGCAGCAGCTGTTACAGCTGTTGCACCTAATACCCAAAATAGAGGTCTTTGGTAGAATCTCTTTGGTTCGTTAGCTGTACTTTGAGCAGGAATATCTGTTCTTTGCCCTATTATTCCTGTTTCCATTGTTTACCTCATAAAGTTAAAGAGGGGAGTTAAAAAATTAAATTATGAGTAAGATTATAAATTATTATTAAATTTTATTCAATAAATCCAGATCTATAATGGCATAAAAAGTGTAAAATAAAGTTTTTGCTTTAGTTAAATTAAAGTCCAGAGTGCTTTAAAAGCTTCTTGCAATAGATTGGCACATCTTATCTGACTTATTACCAGCATGTTAAACATAAGCTAAAAGATCTCTTTCTCTAAGGCTATTTCCTCTGTAGTAAGAGGTAGTTTCTTTCTTTTCAAAAAATATTTATATATCTATAAAGAAGAGAAAGTAACCAACTCGTATATTATTGATGAAACGACAGCTTGCGACTCTATTTTGCCTTTCACTATCATTTGCATATGCTGATGAAAGTGCTCTTGAACCTTTTGTAGAACCATTAATAGCAGCTGCAGAAGCTCCTGCAGAAGAACCTCTCAAAATTGCTAAGAATCAGGTATGCACAAGTGGGACACTTTCCTATGTAGAGCTAAGACATCGTGAAAAGCAAGGGGTAGGTTACGATAAAGGATATACAACTGCAGCTACATTTCTTACTCCAAGTTGGATTTCTCAGTTTCAGCCGTTTCTCGATGTAAGAGGACATGTTTTCAATGATGGTAAATTTGCTACGAACGTTGGTATCGGAAGCAGATATATGCCATTGGTTCCTAATTGGGCTCTTGGTGCTGGTGTCTATTACGATTGGAGACAAACTTCCAAGCAAGATTTTAATCAAGTTGGATTCATTTTTGAATCTCTTAGTCCATGGATAGATTTTAGACTGAATGGATATTTCCCTGTTGGCACAACTCAAAGAACGGAGTGTCCGCAGTTTTCTAATTTCTGTGGCAACAACGCTTTTGCTAAACAACAACTTGCGTCTGCATTAGCAAATATAGAAGGGGAGATTGGCTTTTGGATTCCTAGAGTTCTAAATCCCGTCGATGTCTATTTTGCAATTGGACCTTATTACCTCTTCGAAGAGAAAATCGACAATGTGAAATTTGGTGATGCTATTGGTGGTAAGGCACGTATATTTGCTCGCATTCTAGATGGTGTTACTGTTGGAATTGACGCAACATATGACAAGATCTTCAATACAAGAGTTCAGGGCTATGCAACAATTAGTTTTCCTTTTGGCCCAGGAAATATGCAAAAGACTGGATTCCGTAAATCTGAAAGATACTGTCCATGTCCTGACACATTTACCCAACTCTCTATCTTAGCTCAACCGGTCTACCGCAATGAGATCATCCCTCTTCAAGAAGAAGAGCGTTGCTGCATTGTTTCAGACTGCAATGGTTGTCCTTACAACATTGTCTTTGTAAACAATGCGTTAGCTAGTTTCGGTTGCGGAACATTTGAGCAGCCTTATTCACTTCTAAAACTTGCTGAGTTCCATTCTGATCCTTGCGATATCATCTATGTATGCGCAGGTGACGAGACAACACATAACCAAAACGAAGGCATCATCCTTAAAAATAATCAATTGCTTACCAGTTCAGCAGTTCCTCTTCAGCTCGGACCATTTTGCATACCAGCTTGTGATCCTTGCTCTAGACCAGCAATCTCAAATCCAAATGGAACAGCAATCACTCTAGCTAATAGCAACACAGTTACAGGTTTTAACATCGAAAATTCAGTAAATGGGATTGTTGGCACAGCTTCTTGCCCAGGAACTTCTTACTGCATTAATAAAAACAC
Organism: Chlamydiota bacterium; assembly: GCA_021772335.1. GTDB lineage: Bacteria > Chlamydiota > Chlamydiia > Chlamydiales > Rhabdochlamydiaceae > JAJFMD01. The sequence continues at coordinate 139,137 of JAJFMD010000002.1, read as the reverse complement.
ATTTACCACGATAAGCTCTAACGTTATTAACCTAACTTTACCTGATTCCAATTGTGCAATCATCTCCGACAACAACTTTATATCGAATCCCGGAGCTACAGCTATTAAAATTAACGCAAATAACAACTCAAAAGCAATCATCAGCTATAACAATATTAATGAGATCGGCACAGGTATTGACATTACCGCTGCAAATGGCTCTTGCACAAGTATTTTTGATAACCGCATATTAAAGTTTTCAGTGGATGGCATCACCCTTAATCTCATTAACAGTGGACCAACATGCATTAAAGATAATGTACTTACTGGGACTAAAAACAACCTGTTAGCTTTAGGTAGTGTCGGTATAAATGTGACAGGGCAAAACAACTCTGCCATTAATATTCTTAATACTCAGCTATCGAATGTTACAGGTGATGGCATGATCTTTAATCTCACTAATAGCGGGCCAACATCTATACAAAACTGTTCTCTATCAAATCTTGAAAACAACGGCATAAATCTCACTTCACAAAATAGCGGAAGTTTTCAAGTTGCAAATACTCAGATTACCAGCGCACCAGGTGATGGAATTGTTCTTGATATAACGAATAGCGGTCCGACTACATTTAGATCATGTACTCTTAATCAGATTGGGACTAATGGTTTGAATGTCACAATTGCAGATAATAGCTCTCTAAATGTTAGCAATTGTGAAATTTCAGGTCCTGGTGATCTAGGGATATTATTAAGTGCAATGAATAATAGTCAAATCTGCTTTACTTCAAATCATATTTCAAATTTTAACCGCTTGAATTTTATAACCATTGAAAATTCCATATTAGGATATATTAAAAATATCGATCAAAACATCTCTACTCAAGGTTTATTAATCAATTCAAATAATAGTTTTATGGCTATTAATGAAAATTCCTTCTCTAACGAAGGAGATCCATTCACAATATTGGTAAATATTGCGTCAAGTGATTCGTCATGCTTGAGTCTAAGAGATAATGTTAATACTAATGCAAATGGATATTTACTAGTTAACCCAGGAGGAAACCCTCCTTCATATCTTAAAATTGAAGTTCCAAATGCTGTTCAAGGACTACCAGGTCTTGAAAGTTTGCAGTCTATTAACGCAGGTCCTATCACAATTCCAGGTACTAACGTGACTTTTGTCCCATTAGGAACTTGCGGAGAGAGCAGTTGTTCGAATTAATTATTACAAATTTTTGCGCAAACAAAACTAATCTGCAATGTTTCATTTTTTATGATTTAATTAATTGAAAAAACCTTCTTATTTTTGCGATATGTTTTTCAAGACGGACTGCATTTTATTACAGTCTTTATTGAATAAAATTTATTACCACTTTATACTCCAAGGCTAAAAACTAGCTTTTTACATTCCTCCTTAAAATATGAGGTAAGTATGTCTTCAGGAGTATCAGGAAATAGTAACGATAATGGTGCGCAGGGAACGTTTTTTGCTCCAGAACAACAAAAAACATCTTATAAAACCCCATTGCTGTGGATCTTAGGTGGAGCTGCCGCAGCTTCTGCATTAGCTTATTTGTATTTTAGAAATGAAGAAAATGATAATCCACATCAGCTTGCAGACTTTAGCTCATTGCTTACAGATATCGCTGTTGGCGCCGGAGCAGTTGCAGCTAGCATTGCAAGTGTTCCACTGGCGATCTATGCAACGATCATGGCTGCAAAGAATAATCAGGTTAGCGATCTAAGTAATCGCGATATGCAAGATATTGGCAATTTGCCAGCTGATTTAAGACTTCAGCTTGAAGAAGCATATCAAAGTGCACCTCCATTAAAAGGATATAAACCTCCAAATGACAGAAGACGGAATCGCAATTCAAAGCGCGATTGGCCTGGTAACAATTCACAAAACAGTTCCCAGGGAAGGCAGTCTAGATCTAAGGAAAAGAGAGCTGGATCTGGGATTTCTCCAATGGTGCCTAAAACAGGAGACATTGCTCTTAACTCAGGAACATGTCTCGATGGTTATTCTACTAAAGTTTTAAGTGATGGGAACGTAGCGACAGCCTGTGCTAGGACAGACAGAATCCGTTTGAACATCGATGATTCAGCAGGATCTAGCGTTTTAGCTGCAACACCGATTAGTACGAATGGAGATGATGTTGCTAATCCTGCTTTAGTACAGGAATCTTCTAGCGGAAATATTGCAGTTGCTTGGGATCAATTGGATACAACAAACATAATCCAATACGCAGTTTTTGATTCACAGGGACAAAGTATAAAATCAGAATCACAAGCCTTCAATACTAATACACTTTTTTTTCATATGGCACCTCAACTTGGAATTAAAGGAACTAGTTTTTTTACTAGTAATGCAGGGCGTTCAAGTGTTGAATGGCAAGAGTTTAATTCTTTGAATGGCAACTTAGTTGGATCTTTGAAAAGTTTTCCGCGCACCAGTGATTTTGCCATGCGAAGAATGGGAATGGTAGAGGCTGCAAATGGCAACATGATTGCTATGTATGAGGATGGTGATACGGTGATGAAGAGGCAGGCCTTCACTTCGGCAGGCGTTGCAACTGGAGCGAATCATAACCTCGGCAATTCTCAGGGGCCAGATATGGTTACTGTGGGGAGTAAGTCTTTTGGTGTGAGGAAGTCGGGCTCGAATATCTTTCTCGATAAGCTCAATGAAGATGGGACGGCTGATGGGGGATCTGTGACTGTTGCTACGGATGCGACGGGCAATCCTAGGATAGCTACCAATGGAAACTTTATTGCGGTGGCTTATCAAGCACCTGATGGAAGTGGAAATGGAGCATTTGCTCGAATCTATGACAAGAATGGAGCGCCCATTGAAGATGCCTTTTGTGCAAATGACAATACTGTTGGAGAACAGACTGAACCTCAGTTGTCCTGGACACCTGATGGAGGTTTAACCGTATTCTTTAAAGATAGTAGCGGTATACCAACAATGCGTACATTCGAATTCAACTCACCTCCTGTACCGAACAGTGTTCCTCCGGAAACAGTTTTTATTAATCAGCCTTTTAGTAAAACATATGCTGCTGGAGATCTTGCTACAGATCCTGATGGACATACGATTGCTTTTACTGATGAGGGTGGCGTTGCTTGGGGAGCTTTTAATGATACGTCTTTGACATTGGACGTAACAGCACCTCCGGGATCTCAAGGAAATCATAATTGGTCTTTTGGTGGTAATGACGGGTTTTTCAATGGAACCTTCAGTGGTGGGCAGATTCCTATTTATGTAGCGAATAGAGCTCCAACAATAACTGGGGATGCTACGGTTAGCGGTTTTCCATTGGAACAGATGGGACCCGTTTGCTTAACGACAAGTGATCTTGATCTAGATACTCCTTTGACTACAGGGATGACAGGACAGGGAGCGCTGAATGGGACGGATTGTTGGACGTTTACTCCCGGTTCGGATGATGTAGGAACGGGAACTGTTAATGCTACAGTCACAGATCCATTAGGAGCGAAGGGTTTTCATCTATTTGATTGGACAGTGAACAATCGCAATCCATTTGTAGATAAGGGATTTGGTAATCACAATGTTACAGTGGGTGATAGTTTTGCGATTGCTATAGCTGGTGATGCCTATGGCGATTTAGATGGTCATGCGACTTCTGTAACGAGCTTTGGTGCTGTACCGGGTTGGATGATCCCGAATATTGGTTCTCAGTCCATGACAGGGAGTGCTCCAGGCTCTGCTGTAGGACAAACCTTTGATGTGCATCCTACCGTATGTGATACATATAGTGGTTGCATTACCGATACAACTGGATCGATTACTGTACAAGCAGCGGGTAGTGGTGGTAATGCATTGCCAACTAAAACTAGCGATCTTCCTCAGCCCAATTCAATTGGATCGGGATTGCCATTTTCTTATCAAGTCGACGTAAGAAACCATTTCGTAGACTCTGAGGGTGATCCACTGATTGCAACGATTGGTGCTCCAGCTGGAGGTTTTCCAGCGTGGTTCAATCGTGGTGTCACAAACAATACTGTTGTTAGAATGTGGGGTGATACACCCGCTGATTATACAGGCTTACTAACCGCAACGGTTAATGTGAAAGATGATCAGCATACAACAGTAGTCCCAACTCCGGTTACTTTTAATTTTCAATCTCCTGAGCAGCTAGCACCGATTGTTGACGAGCTTGTTGGTGATATGCTGTTTGATGTTGGGAGTAGGAAGTATGTTCAACTGCCTGATAATGCTTTCATAAGTCAGACTGGTGGAGACATTACGCTTTCTTTAGCAAAAAAATCTGCAAAGCTCGATACATTTTGGAGCTCACATAGAAAAGTTGCCTGGTTGAAATTAGAACAGATGGAAGACTCCAATGGTAATATGAAATGGTTTGTTGGTGGAAACCCTGGAAAGAAGGCTACCAATGGCGTTAAAGCGACGTTGACAGGATGTGATCAAAATGATTTATGCTCTGATCAAGAGTTTACCGCACGTGTAGATGGAATGTCACCTCTAGAGGAGTTCGCTGCTTTTGGAGGACCTGTTTTATTATTCACTATTGGTAGTGCAGGAGCTGGCTATTGGTTCAAGCGTGGACGCACAGGAAAATGGAAAGAAGACAAAGCTGCTATTCACCTTTCCTTTACGAATTTTAAAAATAGGTTTCGTAGATGGAATATGGAGCGCCAAGGTGATATAGATACCTCTAATGTCAAAATGAGCAAAAAGAAAGAGAAAAACGTAGAAATGTTGGATTTTGAGAAAGGCAGTGGCTGTTTCTAAAGTCTTAAGAACTTTGAATGTTATGTTTTAAAATCTCTTGCAGTGATGGATTGTTTAAAGAGCTTTTTTAGGGTTAAATTAAAATTTTTTGCAAGGTGACTTAAAAGAATTTACGAAGATCCCAACTAATTTGTTATTGCCATTTTATAGTTTTATTTAAGTTTTTATATGTTTTAACTCTCCTTTTTAATTTTATGAGGTAACCCATGTCAGCAGGAATAATAGGGCAAAGAACAGACATTCCTGATCAACCAAAACCATTCTACCAAAGACCCCTCTTTTGGGTATTAGGGGCAACGGCTGTAACAGCTGCTGTTTCTACATATTTTCTATCTGAAGATGAAAATGATAATCCATTCCAACTTGCAGATTTTGGCTCAATGCTTGCAGATATCGCTGTTAGCGCCGGAGCAATTGCAATAAGTATTGCAGGTGTCCCGCTAGCAATCTATACAGCGATCATGGCTGCAAAAGACAATCAGGTGAATTTTAACAATGATTTAAGTAATCGAGATTTGCAAGAGGCTGGTAGTTTGCCAAATGATTTAAAACGTCAACTTGAAGAAGCGTATCAAAGCGCACCTGCATTAAAAGATTATGAATCTTCAAATGACAGAAGACGTAATCGCAATTCAAAGCGCGATTCATTGAATAATAAATCTCAAAATAGTTCACAAAAAAAACAGTCTAGAGCTGGGGGGAAGAGAGCCACTGACCAAGAACTTGCTCCAATATTTCCTACAACAGGAGATATTCCCCTTAATTTCGGTCCCTGTGTTGATGGTTATTCTTCAAAGGTTCTAAGTAATGGAAATGTAGCGACAGCTTGTCACACAAGAGATTTTTTCACCTCTGCAATCTATTTTGGAATTGATAACGCGGATGGTGATGTTGTTTTAGCATCAAAACTCATAAGTGAAGATAATTATGGCTCTTACCCGGATTTAGTGCAGGAACCTACAAGTAATAATATTGGAATTGCTTGGTTTGCGGAAGAGATGAATTCTGTTGTACATGAGATTTACACCTCACAGGGTCAAGAAATAGGACCTCTAACTGCATCTGTACCTTATGGGTCTACACAGGGGTCTGTATTTCGACATATAGGAGTTAAAGGGAGTAATTTTTTTACCTTTAGTGATGTTGGAGGATATATCTATTGGCAAGAGATCGCATCATCGAATGGTAACTTAGTTGGATCTTCAAGAGTTTTTAAACATTCTGATCGTAGTTTCAGAGCTCACATGGCGATGGTTGAGACTGATAATGGCAATATGATTGCCATGTATGTGGATGATTCGGGGATAATGCGAAGACAAACATTTACATCAACTGGGCTTGTGGTGGGAGATAATCACGACCTTGGATATTCAGAATCTCCAGATATGGTCGCTATGGGGAATAAGGTTTATGGTGTAAGGGAATCAAGGTCAAATATCTTTCTTGATAAGCTCAATCAAGATGGAACTGCTGACGGACCTGCTATTACTATTGCTACGGATGCAACAGGAGTTCCAAGGATAGCCGCAAATAAAAATTATATTGCGGTTGTTTATCCTGCTCGGGATGGAGATTGCTCTGGTGCATTTGCTCGGATTTATGATAAAGACGGAGTGCCAATTCAAGACTCTTTTTGCGTAAATGCCAATACGATAGAGTCGCAAACTGATCCTCAAGTGTCATGGACCCCGGAAGGAAGATTAACGGTGTTTTTTCTAAATGCCGATTTTACACCGACAATGCGCACATTTAGATTTAACTCTCCTCCTATACCAAACGCTGTTCCGCCGGAAATGATTTTTGTTAATCAGCCGTTTAATAAAACATATACTGCGGAAGATCTAGCTCTGGATCCTGATGGAGATGCATTTTCTTTTATTGATGAGGGTGGAGTTCCTTGGGGAACTTTTAATGCTACGTCTTTGACATTGAATTTAACAGCACCTCCGGGATCTCAGGGAGATTATAATTGGTTTTTTGGTGGTGATGATAGTGGTTGGAATGGAGCTTTTACTGGAGGAAGAATTCCGTTTGAGGTGGTAAATAGAGCCCCAACAATAACTGGGAGTACTATGATTAGCGGTTTCCCCTTGGAAAAGATGGGACCTATTTGTTTAACGAAAAGCGATCTTGATCAAGACTCTCCTTTGACTATAGGATTTACTGGTAGAGGAGTGGTTAATGGGACGGATTGTTGGACATTTACTCCTGGTTCGGATGATATTGGCACGGGAACAGTCAATGTTACAGTTACGGATCCTTTTGGAGCGAAAGATTTTCATCTATTTAGTTGGGAAGTAATCAATCGCAAGCCACTTGTTAATAAGGGGTTTGGGAATCACAATGTCACTGCGGGGGATAGTTTTGCGATTGTAGTAGGTAGTGATGCTTATGATGATTTAGATGAACACCCGACTTCTGTAACAAATTTTGGGAGTTTAGAGAACTGGATGGCCCCAAATATTGGCATGCAGACGTTAACAGGAAGTGCTCCAATGAATGCTATTGGACAGGTCTTTAATATTCATCCAATGTTTTGTGATTCGTATGCAAGCTGCGCTGTAGATAGAACCGGATCAATTGCTGTGCTTCCTCCAAATGACGATAATGCGATACCAACACAAACAAAGAATTTCCCTTCTCCTAAACCCATTGGCTCGGGCTGGGACTTCTCTTATCGTGTTGATGTCAGAGATTATTTTGTTGACTTAGAAAATGACCCTTTAATCGCAAGCGTAACATCTCCTTTTAGTAGTTTTCCTGAGTGGTTCGAAAGTAATGTTACGTCAGATGTCATTGTTGATTTTTCGGGAAAGAGTCCCAGTGATTTTGCTGGATCTGTTACTCCAATGATTAAAGTAAGAGATACTGAAAACTCTAATGGAATTTCAGAACTACTGACTTTTAATATTGTCGCCCCTGAGTCTTTAGCTCCAAAGATTAATAAGATTGTCAATGAATTAATTTTTGATGTGGGCAAGGAGAAATGGATCTCATTGCCTCGCGATGTTTTTTTTAGTTCTACCGGAAGTTCTATTAAACTTAGCATAGAAACAAAAAGTGCAGGTCTCGACAACACTTGGAGTCATTATAAGAAAACAAAATGGTTGAAGATCACTCAAGACAATCAAGGAAATTGGCTTATTGGAGGAAAACCCGGCAAAAAGGCAACAAATGGAGCTAAAGTTACTCTAACGGGTTGTGATGATCATAATTTATGCACAGCTCAGCAGTTTTTTGCACGTGTTGATGGGATGTCACCGTTGGAAGAGTTTGTGACATATGGAGGTGCGGCTGTTACTACTCTTATTAGCGCAGGGTTTGCTTATTGGTGGAAATATGGCCGCAATGGTGAATGGAGAAATCACAAAAGAACTGTCGAACATTATTGCGGTGAAAAAAAAGATCAGATTAAAAGGTGCTGGACCGGAAATAATGCAAATAAGGATATCGCTTTACAAGGTACAGGATCATTGAATGAAGGTTTATTAAACGAGGCTTAGAATTGAATTTAGATATAATTCTATATTGATGCATTTTAATTAACTTCTGTATTAGAATTTTTTTTCCTAAATTCACGAGGTGTTTATGTCTGGAGTATCTGGAAATATTAATTCCCAAGTTACAGGAAACAATTTTTATACAGCTGACCAACGGCAAAAAACGTCTTATAATGCACCATTGCTATGGATTTTAGGTGGAGCTGCCGCAGCATCTACATTAGCTTATTTGTATTTTGGAAATGATGAAAATGAAAATCCATTGCAACTTGCAGATTTTGGCTCGCTGCTTACAGATATAGCTGTTAGCACCGGAACAATTGCAGCAAGTATTGCAAGCATACCGTTAACGATCTATGCAACGATCATGGCTGCAAAAGACAATCAGGTGAATTTTAACAATGATTTAAGTAATCGCGATTTACAAAAGGTTGATCATCTTTCAGAAGAACTTGTTCACCCATATGATCAGTTGCCCAGCCCTCAAGCCCAATCGGGAAAATACAAAAGAGATCGAAGTAATCGCAATTCTAAAAGAGGCACATCACAAAATAATTCTCAGGGAAAGCAACATAAAGTTAAAAAAACAAGAGCTGAATCAGAAGTATCTCCAATGATTCCTAAAACAGGAGACATTACTCTTAACTCAGGATCATGTACCGATGCTTATTCTTCTAAGGTGCTAAATAATGGGAATATAGCGACAGCTTGTACTACTAGATCAATTGAGATTTTTCCTAAATATAAGATTTATCTTAACATTGATAATTCAGCTGGATCTGTTGTTTCAGCGCCTATGCTTATAAGTGATGATGAAGGATACTATCCGGATTTAGTGCAGGAACTAACAAGTGAGAATATTGGAATTGCTTGGATTGATAAATATTACAAATCTATTCAATATACGATTCATAATCCACAAGGTCAAATTATAAAAACCAGAACCGAAGCTTTTGCATCTACTGAATATATTGTTTCGCGTCGGTACATAGGAGTTAAAGGGGATAATTTTTTTTCCTTCCATGATGATGGAGAATATATTTACTGGCAAGAGATTGCATCATCAAATGGCGATTTAGTTGGATCTTTAACAAAATATCGACATTCTACTTTTAATCAATTTGAATTCCCAGAACCAGATGAAATGACAATGGTTGAGGCGGGGAATGGCAATATAATTGCCATGTATAGAGATAAATCTAATATACTGAAAAGACAGGCGTTCACTTTAGCAGGTTATCCTGCAGGGGTAAACATTGATCTTGGAGCTTCATATGGATCAGATATGGTTGCTCTAGGAAATAAGGTTTATGGTGTGCGACAGTCAGGGGCGAATATATTTCTTGATAAATCGAATGAGAATGGGATGGCTGATGGGGGAACTGTGATTGTTGCGACAGATGCGACAGGCAATCCTCGGATTGCTTCAAATAAAAACTATATTGCAGTAGCTTATCCTGCGCCTGATGGTGGAGGAAATGGAGTTTTTGCGCAGATTTATGACAAAGATATTACTGCAGTTGGCAGTCGGTTTAGAGTAAATGCAAATACGGCAGGGCACCAAACTAATCCTCAAGTGTCATGGACACCGGAAGGAGGATTAACGGTGTTTTTTCTAAATGTTGATACACCAACAATGCGCACGTTTAAATTTAACTCTCCCCCAGTACCGAACAGTGTTCCTCCGGAAACGATTTTCGTTAATCAGCCGTTTAATAAGACATATACTGCGGGAGATCTTGCTACTGATCCGGATCAGCACTTGATTGCTTTTACTGATGAAGGTGGTGTTCCTTGGGGGAATTTCAACGCTTCAACGTTGACGTTGAATTTAACAGCACCTCTGGGATCACAGGGAAATTATAATTGGTTCTTTGGTGGTGACGATGGCAATTGGAATGGAACTTTTACCAGAGGAAGGATCCCATTTACAGTGGCGAATAGAGCCCCAACAATAACTGGTAGTACTATGATTAGCGGTTTTCCATTTCAAGAGTTGGGACCTCTTTGTTTAACGAAGGGAGATCTTGATCAAGATACTCCTTTAACTACAAAGTTGAGTGGAAAGGGAGTTCTTAATGGGACAGATTGTTGGACGTTTACACCTGGTTCCGATGATATTGGCATAGGAACTGTTAATGTTACAGTTGCAGATCCGTTGGGGGCAAAAGGATTTCATGTTATTTCATGGGAAGGAATCAATCGCAATCCTTTTGTTAATAAGGGATTTGGGAATCACAATGTCACTGCAGGTGATAGCTTTGCGATTGTGGTTGCAGATGATGCTTATGATGATTTAGATGAGCATGCAACTTTTGTTGCAGATTTCGGGAATTTAGAGAACTGGATGATTGCTGATGTTGATACGCAGTCATTAACTGGAAGTGCTCCAATAAACACTATTGGACAGACCTTTAATATTCATCCAACTTTTTGTGATTCATATGCAAGTTGTGGTACAGATTCTACTGGAACAATTACTGTTCTTTCTATAGATGGTAACAATGCAATACCATCGCAAGTAAAGAATTTCCCCTCCCATCCTCCTATTGGTTCAGGATGGAATTTCTTTTATCGTCTTGATATTAGAGATTACTTTATCGACTTAGAAAATGACCCCTTAATCGCAAGTGTAACATCTCCTTTTGGGCGACTCCCTAAATGGTTTGAAAATAATGTTACGTCAGATGTCATTGTTAATTTCTGGGGAAAGAGCCCCAATGATTTTATTGGACCTGTTATTCCAATCATTGAAGTAAGAGATAGTGAACATCCTAATGGAATTTCTGAGCCGATAACTTTTAATATCGTAGATCCTGAGACGTTAGCTCCAAAGATTGATCAAATTATCAGTGAATTAATTTTTGATGTGGGTAAAGAAAGATGGATTCAATTACCTAGTGATATTTTCTATAGCCCTACAGGAAGTGCGATTACATTGAGTATGGAAACAGAAAGTGCAGGTCTCGACAACACTTGGAGTCATTATAAGAAAACAAAATGGTTGAAGATCACTCAAGACAATCAAGGGAATTGGCTTATTGGAGGCAAACCTGGTAAAAAAGCGACAAATGGGGCTAAAGTTGCTCTAATGGGTTGTGATGATCGTAGTTTATGCGCAACTCAGCAGTTTTTTGTGCGTGTTGAAGGCGAATCTCCGTTCGAGAGGTTTGTTACTTATGGTTCTGCTGCAGTCGTTTTTATCATAAGTTCAGGCATTGCATATTGGTGGAAGTACGGTCGCAATGGCGAATGGAGAAATCACAAAAGAACTGTCGAACATTATTGTGGTGAAAAAAAAGACCAGATTAAAAGGTGCTGGGCCGGAAATAATGCAAATAAGGATATCTCTTTGCAAAGCACAGGATCCTTAAATGAAAATTTATTAGATACTGCTTAGAATTGCGCTTAGATACAATTCAATATTGATGGATTTTAATTAATTTCTACATTAGAATTCTCTCTGAATTCACGAGGTGTTTATGTCTGGAGTGTCTAAAAATGGTGATCTCCAAGTTGCAGGAAGTAAATTTTATGCAGCTGACCAACGGCAAAAAACGTCTTATAATGCACCATTGCTATGGATTTTAGGTGGAGCTGCCGCAGTTTCGTCGTTAGCTTATTTGTATTTTGGAAATGAAGAAAATGAAAATCCATATCAGCTAGCAGATGTTGGATCAATGCTTACAGATATCGCTGTTAGCGCCGGAGCAATTGCAGCAAGTATTGCAAGCATACCATTAACGATCTATGCAACGATCATGGCTGCAAAAGATGATCAGGTGAATTTTAACAATGATTTAAGTAATCGCGATTTACAAAAGGTTGATCATCTTTCAGAAGAACTTGTTAACCCATTTGATCAGTTGCCCAGCCTTCAAGCTCAATCGGGAAAATACAAAAGAGATCGAAGTAATCGCAATTCTAAAAGAGGCACATCACAAAATAATCCACAAAGAAAGCAACAAAAAGCTAAAAAAACAAGAGCTGGATCAGGATCATCTCCAATGATTCCTAAAACAGAAGACATTACTCTTAACTCAGGATCATATTCCAATGGCTACTCTTCAAAGGTTTTAAGTAATGGGAATATAGCAACAGTTTGTGCTAGATCAAATAAGATTTATCTTAACATTGATAATTCAGCTGGATCGGTTGTTTCAGCGCCTATGCTTATAAGTGATGATAAAGGAAACTATCCGGATTTAGTGCAGGAACTAACAAGTGAGAATATTGGAATTGCTTGGATTGATACATCTTCCGGATCAATGCAATATACGATTCATAGCTCACAAGGTCAAATTATAAAACCTAGAACCGAAGTTTTTGCATCTACTGAATATATTGGTTCGCGTCGGTGCATAGGAGTTAAAGGGGATAATTTTTTTTCCTTCCATAATGATGGAGAATATATCTATTGGCAAGAGATTGCATCATCGGATGGCAACTTAGTTGGCTCTTTAATAAATTATCAACATTCTACTTTTGCTTTTCCATTTGAATTCCCAGAACCAGATGAAATGGCGATGGTTCAGGCGGCAAATGGCAATATGATTGCCATGTATAAAGATAAATTTAGAATAATGAGAAGACAGGCATTCACTTTAGGAAGCGATCCAGTGGGTGCGAATTATAACCTGGATGATTCTAAAGAGCCGGATTTAGTTGTTGTAGGGAATAAATCTTTTGGAGTGAGGAGAATCGGGGCAATTATCTTTCTCGATAAGCTCAATCAGGATGGATCTGCTGATGGGGGATCTGTGACTGTTGCGACTGATGCGACGGGCAATCCTAGGATAGCTACCAATGGAAACTTTATTGCGGTGGCTTATCAAGCACCTGATGGAAGTGGAAATGGTGCATTTGCTCGGATTTATGATAATGATGGAGTGCCCATTGAAGATGCCTTTTGTGCAAATGACAATACAGTAGGGGAGCAGACTGAACCTCAGTTGTCTTGGACGCCTGATGGAGATTTAACAGTGTTCTTTAAAGATAGTAGCGGCATACCGACAATGCGCACATTTAAATTCAACTCTCCTCCTGTACCAAATAATGTTCCTCCTGAAACAGTTTTTATCAATCAGCCATTTACTAAGACATATGCTGCGGGTGCTCTTGCTACGGATCCCGATGGACATTCGATTGCTTTTACTGATGAAGGTGGAGTTCCTTGGGGAATTTTTAATGAGACCTCTTTAACTCTGAACGTAACAGCTCCTCCGGGATCTCAGGGAAATCATAATCGATTCTTTGGTGGTGATGATGGTTATTGGAATGGAACATTCAGTGGTGGTCAGATTCCTATTTACGTGGCGAATCGAGCTCCAACAATAACTGGAGATGCTACGGTTAGCGGTTTTCCATTGGAACAGATGGGACCAGTTTGCTTAACGACGAGTGATCTTGATTTAGACACTCCTTTGACTACAGGGATGACAGGACGGGGAGTGCTTAATGGAACGGACTGCTGGACGTTTACTCCTGGTTCGGATGATGTAGGAACGGGAACTGTTAATGCTACAGTCACAGATCCATTAGGAGCAAAAGGTTATCATTTGTTTGATTGGACAGTGAACAATCGTCTTCCTTTTGTCAATAAGGGCTTTGGACAGCATGCTGTTACAGCTGGGCATAATTTTGCGATTGTAGTTGATGATGAGGCTTATGGCGATTTAGATGGTCATGTAGTGAGAGTTGAAGATTTTGGTGAATTGGAAAATTGGATTATCCCTAATATTGGCACGCAGTCGCTAACAGGCCGCGTTCCTGGCGGAGCTTTTGGCAAAACATTTAATGTGCATCCGACATTTTGTGATTCCTATGCAAGCTGTACTGTAGATAGAACGGGATTAATTACTGTATTTCCGGAAGACGGACATAATGAATTGCCAGCTCTAGTAAGAGATTATCCAGAGCCTAACCCTATTGGTTCGGGATGGGATTTTTCTTATCATATTGATGTAAGAGATTTTGTTATTGACCCTGAGGGTGATCAATTATTAGCCAGTGTGAAATCTTCTTTTGGGGTTCTTCCTGAATGGTTTAAAAGTAGTGTCACATCTGATGTCATTGTTGATTTTTGGGGCAAGGCGCCAGATGATTTTGTTGGGTCTGTTACTCCTGTTATTGAGGTGAGAGATAGTGAGCATCCTAGTGGGGTTTCTGAGCCTGTAGCTTTTAATGTTGTTACTCCGGATGCTTTAATTCCTCGTATGGGACAACTTATCAATGATTTATTTTTTAATGTGGGTACTGAGAATTGGATTCCTTTAGACAGCGGTATTTTTATCAGCCCTGTAGGAAGCTCTATTACATTGAGTATGGAAAAAGAAAGCGCAGAACTTGACAGCACGTTGAATTGGTATAAGAAAATAAAATGGCTAAAGCTAAAACAAGATAACCAAGGAAACTGGCTCATTGGCGGTATGCCCGGTAAAAAGGCAACAAATGGTGTGAAAGTGACTTTACAAGGTTGCGATATACACAACTTATGCGCAACGCAGCAGTTTTTTGCGCGTGTTCATGGGATGTCAACCATGGAAGAATTTGCGACTTATGTAGCGCCTTTCCTCGTAGCTTCTTTAAGCTCAGCAGCAGTTTACTATTTTAAATATGGACGCAATGGCGAATGGAGAAATCACAAAAGAACTGTCGTTCATTATTGTGGTCAGAAAAAAGATCAGATGGAAGAGTGCTGGAGTAAAGGCAAAAAAAATACAGATATTCCATTGCAAGATGCAGGTAACAAAGGCTTATTGGGCTGTGCATAACTTGCAAAAATGAACTTTGATTGCGTTGATTTAAATCGGCATCCTATTTAGCATGTTCTCGAAAAAAAATGTAAGGAGCGAGATTATGGCAACGCCGATCGCAGGATCTTATACTGAAGTTTATATTTGGCTGGGGAAAGACTCAGAAGGATATACAACGACTTCCTCTGAAGGGTGGAGGTTAGAAAGAAGAGAAGATAGGCGCGGTCCAGAACGTGTTGGACACGCTTCAATGCAAATTTTTCAACCTGGTCAAGGCAAAATTCCACCCAATGTGTATATGAGTTTTTGGCCTGATGTGGTTACAAGAACTAAACCCGGCATGCTTGTTAAAAGTCTTGAAGTAGAGCAAACTGATTTTGAAGGAACTCTTCCTGATGTCATTATAAGGTTGCATGGGTTGGATATTCCAAAAATGCTTGCAGCTTTTAATCAGGTGAAAAACAGAATTGAAGTTCAGAAGACTCTGCGATGGAAAGGTGATGTTTCAGCATCTGAAGATGTAACGGATCCTAATACGAGAGTAGCTAGCTGCGTGACGTTTGTATATTCGTTCTTAAGAATGGGTGGATTGGATAATCCATTAACTTATAAAAATCATGTGAGAGGTCGTGGACCTCGTGATTGGAGCTTTTATAATACCACAAAATGTAATGCTGGTGATCGAGCTTGGGGCTTATTTAATGGGTTTCCTTGGACAAATTGGATTTTTACTCCTAAGGCGTTGCTCTTGCGTACGGCTTCTGCAGCTGAAAGATATGCTTCGGATATAAATGAAACAAAAACGATTATGGGAAGTGATCGAGTTGCTGTGGAAAAAGTACAACCATCGGCGGCTCTGGCACCTGCTGGGGTTTTATCTTTTGCAGTAGGAGCACTAGCTGTTGCGAAAGCAGCGACAAAATAATCAGCTTTCTAGGCTAATAAATAGTGGCGGAAAAGAGATGCGTTCTTCAGGGGTTCTGTGCGTAGTGCTGCTGAATTAATTTCTATTTTATTATGTCCTTTTTTTGGGGAATAATCGTTTTTTAGTATTTTACTGACCTGTTTAGCGTTTGTTGCATAGATGCCATCATTGGGATCAAAGAGATGGTATTCTCTATCATTTGATTTGAATAGAAGCATAGCATGACAGGGAACTCCTACGTCATAAAAACCGGGCTGTAAAGATTTTAAATGTTCAGAGGTGAATTCTTTGTGAGGAGTTTTTACTGCAGGATTTTCTTGGTAAATAGTGTTGCCAATTTGGCATAAAGAAGTGTCCTGGAAAAACATTGCTGATTTTGGTGCTCCGTTATTAAAAAGCTGAGCAATTGCGTAGAACAGCTTTTTTTGATCGAGATTGGGGTTTTCTTTTAACAAAGAAAAGAAGAGATAAGAAAAAGAATCGCATATTCCTCTACAAACACCAGTTGGGAGGTAGAAAACAGCTTTATTTTTATCTATACTTGCCTTTGGGTTGCCTGCATTTATAGAGCAGGTTTTTGTACTTTGTGCAATTGCAGTCCATGCATTTTTAGATTGGGTCAAGTGGAACCCTGCATTGAGTTTCATGCGGACATAAAAAACTGATCGTTTGTTTTTGGCAAAGAGAGAGAGAAATTGCGCTCCTATAAAGATGAATATATGATAGAAGCAAACTGGTAAAGCGATTAATAATCTGCCAAAACCGATGAAAAAACGTGTAGTTTTTGAAGGGAGTGGTTTTTTATAATTTTTGAGTGCTTGTTTTTTTAAGGATGTAAGTTCTTTAGAAAATAGATGAGTGAATAGTCGTTCTGCAAGGGGAGTTGAGGAGGGGGTGAAAACACCGTTTTGTTTGACGTTCTCTGCAAATTGTTTTGTTTTAGCGACTAAATCTTTTGCGGAGATCTTACAGCCTAAACCTTTAGTTGAATATTCAGTATAAGCGACCTCATCTATATAATTCTCTAGCTCTGTGTCCAATACTTGTTTTGCTGCTATATCGATTTGGTTTAATGTGTAGGCATTTGTGCCAACATCGTATTTACCAAAGAATATAGAGCGCTGTATATTATAACCCATAAAACTACTTTCTAAAATTTTAAATAACAATTATATAAAGATTATAAAGAAGGGTTGTTTTGAAGCCAAAGAAAAAAGATTGGAAGTTTTATTTAGGAATTGGGTTGTTTGTATGGGCATGGGCTGGAATGATCCCCATGGTTGGCGTTACCTTATTGCATATAGATCCCCTTGTCAGTCTTTCTCTTGCTGCAGGTATTTGGGTAACTACTGAGATTGCTCTTTTTGCTAGTATAGCTCTTCTGGGAAAGCCTTTTATTCAGTATATGAAAGAAAAATTCAAAAGCTGGTTCAAGAAAAAAAAGAAGAAATAATTGCCCAGGATAGGACTCGAACCTACACACCTCGCGGCACCAGAACCTAAATCTGGCGTGTCTACCAATTTCACCACCTGGGCAAGAGACGAATATTTTAGAGTTTATTTTGTATTCTAGTCAAGCTGAGACAATGATTTAGGCTGTTCTTGCTAATATTTTTGTGGTTAAGATCAATGGTTGCTTTTGTCAAATTGAATATTCAATGTTCAATTTGACATTTTAATGGTGTCAAAGATAAGATAGGGATTACAGGAAAATATAGAGGTTATTGTGTTCTTAAAGCGTAATTTAACTAATTATTTTAAGAAATATTTAAAAAAATACCCCATTGTGACATTAACGGGTCCTAGGCAGTCGGGGAAAACGACTCTTGCTCAGGAAACCTGCAAGGGATACAAATATGTCTCATTAGAAGATCCTGATAATCTTGAGTATGCAACCGAGGATCCTAGAGGTTTTTTAGAGGCTTATTCCGATAAGGTGATTTTTGATGAGGTTCAACAAGCTCCTCAGCTTTTTTCATATCTACAAAGTGAAGTTGATAGGAATTCTAGTCCTGGTCGATTTATTCTCACTGGTTCTCAACAGTTTTTACTTAATCAGAAAATCTCTCAAACTCTAGCAGGCAGGACAGCTCGCCTTACACTTCTCCCATTGTCTCTTAGCGAATTATATCAACGTCCTTATCAAAAGTTATGGCATACGGGAACTCTTACTAAACCATCTCCTCCACCGAATAGTCTTTATGATTATTTATTCTCAGGGTTTTATGCGCGTATTTATGGTTATGATTTAGACCCCACGCAGTTTTATCGAGATTATGTAAATACCTATGTCACAAGAGATCTTCAACAACTATTGAATGTAGGAGATCTACGCCTTTTCCAGAATTTTCTGCGTGTTTTGGCTGGTCGTTGTGGACAACGCATCAATCTCACATCATTGGGAAATGATTTAGGGGTTTCTCATTCAACAATTAGAAGATGGATATCTGTTTTAGAAGCGAGTTATATCATTACAATTCTGCAACCTTATTATAACAATCATAATAAACGCATTATTAAGACGCCCAAAATTTATTTTCTCGATACAGGACTGCTTTGTTATTTATTGAGAGTGAAAAAAAGTGATGAACTGCGCTTTCATCCTCAAATTGGTGGTATTTTCGAGTCCTTTGCGATTTCTGAGATGATGAAGACTTTTTATCATCATGATCAAGAGCCGCCTTTATATTTTTGGCAAGAACTCAATGGACGTGAAGTGGATGTTATGATTGATCAGGGCCAATCTCTTCTTTATCCTATTGAGATAAAATCATCTCAAACTTTATCTCAAGATCAATTTGAAAATCTCCATTATTGGTTAGGTCTTAAGGACAATAAGCAGGAGAAGGGAAATCTCATTTATGGTGGGTCTGAATGGCAAAAAAGAAAAGGTATTCAGGTAATTCCCTGGTATGGGATTAGTTAGAGAGTTGTAGTCTTGAGTGGTTCATAGATGGGATTTATCCGCATTCCGAGCTCGCGCACTGAAGATCAGATCGATGATTTTGTATGCTTTTGCCTGTTTTGTAATAAAAATGCTCGTTGATAGTTTCTGATTTCAAAAGAGTTGATTTTGAGGTTTTATGAACAAATCTTATAGTATTCATAACATATATGCATCTCTACATTATATCAGCGTAACTTTACAATTTTTCTACAGATTCAGTTTAAGATGAGATTTTCTCGAACTTTATTTCAAGAGCAATTTAGAGAGAGGATGTTGTCTCGAGTGGTTCGTAGATCGGATTGATTTGCATGCCGAGCTCGCGAACTTTGAAGATCAGATCGACGATCTTTTCCCAGCGCGCTTCGCGGTCGATGTGGAGTAATACTTTAATTTTTTCGTTATCTCGGGGGAGTAGGCCAAGCTCTTGTTGAAGAGAGAGTTGCTTTTGCACTTCTTCGGCACTTTCAATCATGATCTCGCTCATTTCAGCGATCCACTTGTACTGCCCTTCAGGATTGACGCTTAAGGCGACTGTATAGCGAAAGTCATTTGCTTCATCCCGATTTTTCTCGGGTGTGAGTTTAGCGAGGGTAATCTCTGTATCGAAAAGAGAGGAGCGCGTGACAGCTAATACTGCAAAAATAGCGAGGACGAGGAACAAGAAGTCAACCATGGGAGCTAAGTTAAATGATGGTTTTGGATTGAGTTCTTCGTCTGGTATTAGTGTCATGAGGGTTTTTCCTCCTGAGGCTCAGAGTAAGATTGTTGATTGATAATATTCGCAAACGAATACGCTTCGTTCTCAACTGAAGTTAAGATGCGAACTAGGCGGTATTTTGAGGTGGAATAGAAGATCATTGCTAGGATCGCAACAACGAGTCCAGCTACTGTTGTTCCAACAGAAATGCCAAGGCCATCGAATAAAGCTGTAACACTCTCTTTGGATCTATTGATATCATAAAAGGCGTAAAACATACCGATTACAGTACCGAGAAGACCTAGCATAGGTGCTATGATTGCGACGTCATTCAGTAGAGTCATACGTTGCCAGTATTTGACAGTCGCACGGCGCCCTTCCGATTTCATATTATCGAGCATAGTTTGATAGCCCTGATTGCGATAAGAAATACCAGAGGCTAGCATGCGGCAGAAGAGTACTTCTTTCCCTTTGCAAAGGCTAAGAGCTTCTTCATAACGTCTGTCTGTGAGTTTCTCTTTGAGTTCCTTAACAGTCTTTTTCGGCATAAATTGATTTTTTCTAAGGGCGTAGAGGTTGTAAAACCAGATACCAAATGAGCAGGTCGACATGAAAAACAACAATGAATAGATCACGGGTGATCCAGCAAACACTTTGCCAATATTGAGGTGCTTAGAGACGGCGAGAGCCTCAGTGGGGAGCTCATCAAAGAGTTTAATGCTTGTCTCATCACTTGAATCGAATTCTGGTTGAGCGATCATGATAGTTGGAGTTTTTGCAATTTTTTCTGAAATAGTCTTCATTTCTATTGGAGTAGAATCTGCAATTTCTTCTGAAATGATCGCCTCAGGTTCAACAGCAATAGTTTCTTGTGCAGGTGAAGTGTCTTCAGCAATTTCTGGCTCAGCAGAAGCAATAGATGCTTCTTCGATCACTTCAGGTTCAGCTAAAGTAATAGAGGGGTCTTCTGCTTCTATAACTTGATCTGGTTCGACTATTGCAAGAGATGATTCCTCAACTTCGATCGGAGCATCAAAAGTTACGGGCTCTTCTTCAAGAAGTTCTTCTGAGTCATCTGTAGAATGATTATCAAACTCTGTTTCTGAGTCTTCGGAAGGATCTGCTGTAAGATTCTCAGAATCAGCTTCTGTATTAATTGCGAGATCGGTTTCGTCTTCAACTTCTAAATCTGCAACATCTAAGTCGTCGAACTCAAATTCATCTTCAAACGTGAGATCTTCGTCTTCAAAATACTCGTCATCGAGATCATCATCTGCTTCTTGATCCATTGCGGAGAAATTATCGAAGGTAAATTCATCAGAAGAGATTTGTCCACCTTCAGAAAAGAACTCTTCAATTTGATCGCGGTTATAACCAAGAGCAGGTTCTTGCTCTTCTTCGTAGAGTTCTAGATCATCGAGATCAAAATCTAGGTCAAGTAGATCATCGAGTTCTGCAATTTGCTCTTCATATAGTAGATCATCGAGCTGATCGAGATCTTGAGCTATCTCTTCATCTTCTAAGAAGTAATCTTCAATTTCAAAATCAAAGAGGTCCTCATTTTGACTTAGGAACTCGTTGTCATCAAAATCTTCATCAAAATCATCGAAGTAGGTTAAATCATCGTCATCAAAGAAAAGCGAAAGTTCTTGATCATCAAGAGAGACTGTATCGCTAAATAGGTTAGGGGTCGTTGCGAATAAAATGGTGCAGAATAACGCTAGCAGCTGCTTCATCGTAGGAACTTCTCCTCAGTTAAAAAGACGTGCTCTAGGCTCGAGTATAAACTATTTTCTAACATAGCAAGCCTTTGTGGATTGTGCAACAATCTTTCTGCAAAATTATCAGGTTTATAGTCTGAATTTTACAAATATTTTCTTGCATCAACCCTTTGTAATATATCTCAATGCCTATATTGAGGCAAAAGGCAAACTCTACCCCTTTTTGAGATAGATAACAATTCTTTCTTTGGTTTAAAATAGGTAGCCTATGAAACCCAAAGATTTAAAACATCCATTCTCTTGGAAAGAGCGACAGCCAGCGATTGAAAATTGTGTGCTTTTTGTGCCAGATTATTATGAAAGGCATGAAGAGTTTGTATTTCCAACGTGGAGCGACAGTGCGCTTTTTGGCAATGACAATCCAGTGCATATTGAATATTGCAGCGGTAATGGAACATGGATTGCTGAAAAAGCAAAAAAGCATCCAGAAATTAATTGGGTCGCTGTAGAAAAAAAATTCGAGCGTGTTCGTAAGATTTGGTCGAAAATCCAAAACTTACAGCTTTCAAATCTATTTGTCGTCTGCGGGGAAGCGGTGACGTTTTCTAGCTACTATGTCAAAGAAAATTCTGTTAATCAGATCTATGTCAACTTTCCCGATCCTTGGCCTAAAGAGAAACATGCTAAACATCGACTGTTGCAACCTGCTTTTACTAAAGAACTCGGTCGAATCATCGCTCCTAATGGAGAGGCTTTACTTGTAACAGATGATAAAACCTACTGCAGTCAAATGATTGAAGAGATGCTCAAATCTCCTCTATTTAAACCGTGTTATCCAAAGCCTCATTATGCAGAGGAATATCCCGATTATGGGACCTCGTTTTTTGATTCGCTTTGGCGCAAATTAGGTAGAAAAATCCATTATATAAAGTTTAAGAAAAATGCTCATCTGGGAAACAACTGAATTTTATCGCACTGACACTCCATTTTATCCAATCATACAGCGTGATGGGAAGCTGACTGCAAACACACGTGCAATCACCCTAGACGCTAAGCTCAATAGTGATCTCGATTGGAGCTCTGAAATCGCTCAAGCTGAAAGCACAGGGCTAGATCTCTTTTGGGAATTTGACTTTGATCAAATTCATTTAGCAGATCCTGTCATGCTGCAGTCTCAACGTTTATGTCTTGAGCATTTTAACCGACAAATCTGGGATAAGTTTCAAGAGAGAACCATTGGCGTATGTTTAGGTAAAATAGAAGAAGATCTCGCTGACTCACACCTTTGGGATCTTGAGCTTTTTGAAGAGCTATTGAACTCTCTAAGCTCTGCCGCGATTAAGGACCTGTTTGTAAAAGAACATACTCTAGAAGCTTTTCAAGCTTCAAACTATGCGCGTCATCACCTGCGCGTTTTTCTGCTCAGTAAAATCACAGAGTACTGGCAATATCTTCTTGCAACTCTACCAGAAGAGATCAATGCTTTTTGCTTACTCGATTTCCCCAATAGTGAGAACTTGGGGGAGATCGCTCAACTCACTTCCCGCGAGCGTTTTACTCATCTTCATCTCGCAGTAAAGAATGCCCCTTCAATGCCAGGACTGAATTGGAAAAGCGGAAGAGCTTTAAGCGGAGCAATTGATCAAACAGACTTTGCTATAAGACAACCTAAAGTTGGGCTCTGCATACCACCTGATTGCTACTGCTCAAGACTGATTCTAGATAGACTCGCTGCTGCGATGCATATTCTTGATGCAAGAGGAATTGACTATCGTCTCATCTCAGAATTTTATCTCAATGAGGAGTGGCTCGATCTTCAGCAGATCATTGTGATCTCTACTGCTGTTAGCACCATGGGAAAAAGAAAACTACAAGGGTTCTGTGCGAGTAGTGGACAGGTTGTTCTATTAGGGGAGAGTCTGAATTTAATTGATGAAATAGACTGGGAAGTGTTTATCGATTCAAAAGGGAAATCGGAGTAGAGGGATTCGAACCCCCGACCTACTGCTCCCAAAGCAGCCGCGCTAGCCAAGCTGCGCTATACTCCGATTTCTAAAAGGAAGTATGTTACAGCGGTGGGGCTTATTTGTCTAGAGGAGATATATTATACCAAATCTAGTGAATGGGGTGAAACTAGCGAGCTTATGATCAAATTATTTTCTTTTTCGATCGATTTCAGCCAATAGTTTTCTTCCTTTATCTGTTATTGGACTTATGTCATTATTTCTTAAGAGTTCTTTTTGATCAGTTGTTAACTTTTTTGTTATTTCTTCATCTGTAAATTTTTTTATTAATTGTTCTTCTGTATAGGTTGTATTTTTGATTTTTGGATGGTTCTTTATTTCGTCTATTATCATTCTTTTTTTATTTCTTGTTCTTAAAAATTCCACTTCCTTCGATTCGAAATTTAATTTATCTGCGTGTTGATTAAAAAGATGTGAAGCAGTGGCTATATCATCGACAAATAAAGCACTATTAAATGCTTCTTGAATATAAGTATCTTTAGAAGAAGGGGGGAAGATCTCTTTTGAAAAACTATCTCCAATTTTTTTAAACTCTTTCACATGGACTGGCGTTATTCCAATTGCGTTCCTTAATTCTTCATTTTCTGGATTTATAAATACGTATATAAATTCTTTCATTTCAGGCGTTTTGTTTTGGGAAAGTCTGATTGTATTACAAGCTAATATACAATCTGTAAGCTTGGGTTTTGCGCCGTTCTCTAAGAGTTCTTTAGCAATGTCATAGCGTTTTTGTTTAATGGCTGTTTCGAATGGAGTGCTACCCTCCTTACTGCGATTATTTATAGTTGTTTTGTCTAGGGCCTTAAAATCAACGGGCCTCCCTTCTTTAATGTTCTTAACAAGCTCATCGTTAGATAAAAGGGGAGGGCCCTTAGGCGATTTTGGACGATCGACTTCTAGCCCCAGATCCGATTCACCACGTGATGATGCTACACTTGTTCTACGAGAATCTGAAGATGCAGGATTAAGGAGAACATTCCATGACTTATCTAGAGGATTCTGTGTCTGTAAAAACCGAATGAGGTCTTTTCCGTCATCATCTATAGAATCTTCATCTAAAATCATTTCGGAAAAAATTTCAGATGAGATGAAATTATAACCTCTTTCGTTTAAACTTCCTTCATACTTTTTTAAAAGAATATGGACATTCTTCCAATGCTTATGCTTTATTTTGACTTGTATATCTAGACGATCTACTTCCTGCATTCCTTCTAATGCTTTTGGAGAAACAAAAAAATTATGCGAAAGAGCTTCAGTTTTCCTTTGTTCGTATATAGGATTCTCAATAACTTCAAATTTGTTTAGAAATTCATTTTTTTCAAACTTCAATGTTCCAGTTTTATCAAAAACAGTCTCGATTAATGCCTTCTCTGGCTTTGTTATTTGATTGAGTGTCTCGAATTTTTTTTGAACTTGCGCTAGATGTTCTTTATCTAATGTATTTTCTTTGGCATATTTTAAAGCAGCTTGTATGTAGCTGTTGTTTAAGGCTTCATGAAAAATAATATTTGTGTTTTTTGTGTCGGCTAG
Source organism: Chlamydiota bacterium (assembly GCA_021772335.1). Taxonomy (GTDB): domain Bacteria; phylum Chlamydiota; class Chlamydiia; order Chlamydiales; family Rhabdochlamydiaceae; genus JAJFMD01. Next base: position 114,279 of record JAJFMD010000002.1, on the reverse strand, counting down.
AGTTGTAAAAGCCCCTTTTAAACTGAGCGCATGCTCAGATAATAAACAGACTAATTCGACTTCAGATGTGTTTAATATATCCTTATCTTGAAATTTTCTAGCAATTACGGTTTCTTGATGAAATGTTAGAGATCCCCCATTTTTTAAATGCTGAATAACGGGATTCCAATTGGAATTGCTTACCTCTTGATCAATATCAATTTCACCATCTGTTATTTCTGCAGGAAAATCCAACTCGAGAGAACCTCTATTCCTTAGAGAAGGTGCTTTATTATCAACGGCAAATGAAAGCCCGAGACAGGTGAAAATTCGATCTATTATCTTCAGAATCCATTCCTTTAGAGACTCGGTTTTTATTGGCTGAACATTATGAGATTCTCCTCCTGATCCAGCAGGGGGTATGAAACCTGACATAGAAATATCCTTTGTAAAAAATTCAAATTATTTCTTTACAACTTTGATGGCAAGGATGATTTGGTAAAAAAATCTTGAGTGATGAGGGCTGTTGTGCGATGGTAATCTTTTTTAAATGACTATTAAGAGGTTGCCTTCGAAATCTCAGGCAGGTTTGACATAGATGCGCTATAAGGCAATTTTAGTAAAAATGGGTTCATTTCTTTAAGCTATGGCTTCTTAAGTCTTCCCAAGATTTCGGATCGTTAGGGTAGAGTTTTATGATCTTGTCTATAAGTTTTACGCCTGCCTGTCCTATTTTATTTCGCCTTTCTGCTTCTGTAATCCGTGACATTTCTATATGTATTGAAATAGAAAGCTGTTCCAGATGTTCGGGATAAACATCGAGGAATTCGTCGAGTTTTTTCCAGTTTCGATTTTCAAGGTGCTTTTTTGTGATTGTAGTGAGCATACTTTTCTGTTGAGTCTTTTCAAACTTAGCAATAAGCCGCAGCCCATCCGCATCAATTTCATCGATATTAGCCATTATTTTTTTCTGAATTTCCGTTTTGTATTTAGAAATTAAATCAGGTTTAAACGTAAAGAGTTCGTTGAGCTGCTTCCAGTTCATTGTTTTTATAAAGCTATTAGGAAGAGATGTCATGACTAATTTTTCAAAATTGCTCCAATCCTCATCAAGACCTGTCTGTTTTTTCATCTGATCGATGAGTTTTAATCCTTCTACATCAATTTTATCCTGATGTTCATCCATTTGAGCATAAATTTGAGCTGAATATTGGGCAGATTCCTGAGGATTATTTGTTAAATATTCGCGGAGATTTTTCCACTCCATTTTCTCAATCGATTGAGCGGGGAGAGATTCTCTAACAGATTTTTCTAAATACTCCCACTTTGCCTTGTCAATTCCACCCTTATCTTTAAGAAAAGAAATGAGCTCAAACCCTTCTGGGCCTATCTGATCTTTGTTTTTTAGCATTGCAATCCAAATATGAAGAGAAAATTTAGAATAAAATTGGGGGGTGAGTCCATTGAATTGATTTTGGAGTTTTATAAAATCCTGAATATTTTTCCATTCTCCTCTTTCAATGTAATCGACTAAGGTGGATTCATCTCCAGGTTTTAATCCTGTAGAAAGAAGGCGATTTCGAACTACTTGATCTGTATTACAGGTTTCAGAAGAATAATCTTCGCTTGTTGTCACATCTTCCAAAATTTGAGATAATTGGGTTTTATCAACTGAATTTTCGGATTTATTGCGGACAGTTTCAATCAATCTTCGTTCCTGCTTTGAAATTCTACTAGAACCATCGTACTTTACAAATACTTGCATTGATTCCTGATCGCTGATCTTTACTGCTGATCGTGTGTATCGCGTAGCAGCATGAATATACCCATCACCTAACGCTTCTCTTAAATCAAAATCCTCAACAATCGGTTTATGATCCAACAGCATCTTAAAGTTTTGACTAAACTCTGATTTGCTTTGAGATAAGACGCCTGCAATTTCTAATTGCTCAGCTGTTAGTTTTTCCGCTTTCATTAACGTTTCAAAAATAGCAACCTCTTGCTCTGGAGAAAAATTTTTTCCCTCTTTGAGTTCAGTGATCACCGCCTTCCAATTTTTGCTCGCTATTATATCACGATCCACACTCTCTGAAGCAGGCTCAGCATTCCCTGAGACTCTACTATTCAAACTAGGAGTTTTCTGATCATTCGAAAATGAAATTCCAATACAGGCAAAAGCCCAACGGATTCTCTTAAGAATCCATTCTTTGAACGTTTCTTGTTTTGCCGATTGAACATGATGCGGTTTTCCTTCTGGTGAAAGAGGAGGAATGGATCCAGACATAGAATAATCCTTTGTTGACTTTGTTCAAATTATTTCTTTATAGCTTTGATGGCAAGGATGATTTGGTAAAAAAATCTTGAGTGATGAGGGCTGTTGTGCGATGGTAATCTTTTTTAAATGACTATTAAGAGGTTTGTAGTGGCACGATTTAATGAGTTACCTGCTGTAGAAAAGCTTCATGCACTTGCAGAGCATCCACTCGATTTAAGCAAGGAAGGAGTCCTAACTCCTGAGAGGATTAAAAAAATGCAATGTGAAGCGTTGGGATTTAAGCTTTTTTATGGAACGCAAAGAGTTTCAGAAGAGTGTCTTGAAGCGCTTCTTGAACTTGCAAAAGAGTGCGATGTTTTGAAAAAGAATCAGGCAATGCAAGCTGGAGAGGTAATCAATAAAATTGAGGGTTGTGAGAGTGAAAACCGTATGGTGCTTCATACAGCAATGCGTGACTTTTTTGAAGATAAGAACACGAATAAGCCTGCAAAAGAAGCTGCAGATCTTGCATGGGCTGAGATTGAAAAGCTAAAAGGATTCTTAAAGAGCAATACTAAATTTACTGACTTTGTCCAAGTAGGCATTGGAGGTTCTGATTTAGGACCTGAAGCAATTTGCGTAGCATTAAAGGCATATGAACAACCTAATCGCCGCGTGCATTTCCTCTCCAATGTTGATCCAGATGACGGAGCGCGTATCTTTAAAGATCTTGATTTCTCAAAGACTCTTTTTGCAATGGTCTCCAAATCAGGTGGAACTTTAGAAACATTGACAAATCAAGAATATGTCAAAGAACAAATCAAGAAAGCGGGCCTCGATCCTAAAGATCACATGATTGCGATCACTGGAAAGGGGAGTCCAATGGATGATCCTCAGCACTATATAGAATCGTTCTATATTTGGGACTATATTGGTGGCCGCTATTCTGCAACCTCAATGGTGGGTATTGTCTCTTTGGCTTTTTCTATTGGTATTGATAAAGCACTGGAGTACTTAAGAGGTGCGAGTGCGATGGATAAGCACGCGATGACAGCAGCTATCGATAAAAACCTTCCTCTTCTCACTGCGTTATTTGGGATTTGGAATCACAATTTTCTTGAACTACCAACTGTTGCTGTTATTCCCTATAGCCAAGCGCTAGCGCGTTTCCCTGCGCACTTGCAGCAGCTTGATATGGAATCTAATGGGAAGAGAATTGATAAGACAGGGGAGCCTGTGGATTTTAATACGGGACCCATTATTTGGGGAGAGCCAGGCACAAATGGTCAACACTCCTTTTATCAGTCGATTCATCAAGGAACAACTCCTGTTCCACTAGAGATGATGGGGTTTAGCCAGGGACAATATGGATTAGATGTGCGCTATGAAGGGACCTGTTCGCAAAAGAAGTTGCTTTCTAATCTTTTTGCTCAATCCATTGCTTTAGCAACCGGACAAAAGCACAAGAATCCCAACAAGGTGTTTTTAGGCAATAGACCGAACTCGGTATTATTTGCTAAGCAACTCACTCCATATATGATGGGTGCGCTGCTTTCTTATTATGAGCACAAGGTTGATTTTCAAGGATTCATTTGGAATATAAACTCTTTTGACCAAGAAGGCGTGCAGCTTGGAAAGGTTCTCGCTTTGAAAATTATCAACCAATTTAAAGCGCAAGATGAGAACAAGCCATTAGGAGATTTTGTACTCGGAGCTGCTTATCTCAATGAGATTAAGTCGTTCTTTTAATTAGTGTTGCCTTTTTATGCGGTCCATGTTTTGACTCATTACTCGAAGCACGAAGGATGTGGTTCTTGCAATGTCATTTACTTTGTTTTGGTATTGAACATGCCTTGTTAATGAAGTGACTCCAAAGGCTACACCTGATGAAAGAAAAACTGCGCCGGAAATAATGAAAGATAAAGGATTGGCAAATACAAAAGCCAATACAGCTAAAACAACGCTAATTGCCAGAGCAAGGCCACACGCAATAGCGAAGATATTTCTTTGTCTAAAGTAGGTTTTTAAATCATTGCGATCTTGACTAACATGGCTCATTCTATGAGATAAATCAACAATCTCATTTAGAATTCTAACGTCACTTATTGGTTGTGAGTCTCTTAGTGCATTTTGATATAAAGATTCTGAATATTGCTTTGATGCTTTTTTATTCTCGGTTTTTATTGCATTAACAATATTTGTGTAAACTATTTTTTGTTCGCATTCTAACAACCCATTTGGGATATATTTCCAAATGATTTCCTTTTGAGCCCAAGCTAGCAATTGAGGATCTGAGATATTAGAACCACCCCCAGCTTTGTCCCTGAGAGCAGATTCTAGTTGTTGTAGATCTTGAAAGTGACCTGAACAAGCCCACTCAAGATTATTCTGTAGAGCGTCCCAATACATACTTTCTCCTCATAAAATAATTTATAAAAAAGCAGTTTAAATGAATAGCCAATAGTTGTAAACTAAATGCAATACATTGCTAAACAAGTTGACGATTTAAAATAATCTATTACATGTTATTTATTAATCGTTTCTTTTAAAGAGAAGACCCTTTCAAAGCTTGGGATACAGTGTGATTCATAATCGCATTTATTTTAGCCATATTATTGATATTCTTTTTGTATTGAAGATGTCTTGTAAAAGCACTCACTCCAAGGGCAGTACCTGTTGCGAGAAGAATGGCGCCTGCAATGATTAAAGCCAAAGGGTTCGCAAAAACACATGCTAGAGCTCCTAATATCAATGCAACGATGAGTAATGGAGCGCTGATCATTAAGAAAATGTTTCTCTGTCTAAACGTTTCTTTTAAGGTTAAGTTTTTGTTTTTCAACTTATTCTGATTGCTAATCACCTCTCTAGATATTTTGGCTAAGTCATTTATGTTATCTATAGTAATACTTGGAAATTCCTTTGCAATCTGTTTCTCAGCTGCTTTAAGAGCATATCTAAAATCTCTTTTAACAATGCGCACTTCAATGTTTCTAAGATTTGATGAAATATGGGCAAGACAATCAACTGTTATTTGATCAGTTCTTTGATTTGAATAATCATCAATATTTTGACCTTGAGCTATTAAAAGAGGCCTGCTAATTACATTATCCTGAAAAAGCTTAAAAAGGTCGTTTGAAATGCCACTCTGTATAGGTGGGGGAGTGGCGTTGTTTGATTCTGGAGCTGTTCCTTCACTTGATTTTTGATCTCTACGAAAAAGATCGCCTAGGGTGTTGATGAATGCTGCCATATACCCTCCATATAAGATATGACTGTCAAACATTGTAAGCGCATTGATCAAATTTTCAACAAAAATTTACATAATCTTAAAAATTTGACGAAGCACATTGGTTTGATGCAAGAGAATGGAGACTTAAGGTGTAAAGAGACTCTTTACACCTTAAAAAAGATTATTATTTTGGCTTCACTTGTTTAATTATCTGCATGTCGCAAGCAATTAATTTTGCAGCACTGTTTACTAGGCTTTGATATTGAAGATGTCTTATTAAAGAACTGACTCCAAGAGCGATTCCTGTTGCAAGAAGAATTGCTCCTGCGAGAACAAAAGCCAAAGGAGCAGCGAAAATAAAACCTAGAAAGATAGCTACAGCTGAGATTTTTATAGCTAAAGCTAAAATAGGGACGCACGCAATTGCTAAGCTGTTTCTTTGTTTTAGACACTTTATTACATCGAGATTTTTATCTTCGAACTTTTGAATTTTCACTTTTGCTTTTTGCATTTCTTTTGTAACTTTGTCGATATTGCTGCTAGCGTCATTAGATGAGCATTGTGCATCTAATTTTTTGTTCTGATTTTTTATTGCACGCTTCATATCAGCAGTAATGATTGTAGCTTCTCTTTTGCTTAATTCAGGATCTTTAGCTATTTGGGCTGGCATTTGGGAGCTCATTAAATTTGTACCTAGAAAACTAGAAATATCAAAATTTGCTAGCAAAAGTTGCGAACCATTATGATTAACATTGTTGAATATTGAATCAGTTTCTACTGGTTTTCTTACTGGTAGTGAAGTAGCACCGGATGACATAATTTCTCCTTTTCGGAATGTTTTAAATGGAGATATCTTAACAAAATCTTAACATTTAATTCAAGATGAACACTGAATAAGACTATTGTCTTATTATAAAAATGATATTGTCTAATAATTAGTATATGAAATGTTAAAAACAGCGGATCTATAAAAGCTAAGTAATCACAGGGAGTTGTTGTAAATAAGGATTATATATGCACTTATTTTGATTGCTAATCAGATCACTAGATGTATTGCTCAAGGCATCTATGTCATTTTACATAGTCATAAAATGCATGTATTAGCTTGATAGAAGAATAGAGACATAAGGCGTAAAGAGGCTCTTTACGCCTTATAAAGATGATTAAGGAGCGAGTTGCCTACTCGCTTGCTTAATCATCTGCATGCTACAAGCAGCTAGTTTTGCTGCACTGTTGATTTGGCTTTGATATTGAATATGTCTTGCTAAAGAACTGATTCCAAGAGCTAGTCCTGTTCCAAGAAGAATTGCTCCTGCGATGATAAAAGCTAAAGGAGCCGCAAAAATAAAAGCTAGAGCGGCAATTGCTATAGCTGCAGCTAAAATAGGGCCGCAAGCAATTGCTAAGCTATTTCTTTGTTTTAGACACTTCACTGGATCAAGTTTTTGATTAGCAAATTTTTGAAGTTTATCAGCTGCTTTTTGCATTTCATTTGTAACTTTGTCAATATTGCTAGTAGCGTCATTAGATGAGCATTTTCTATCTAATTTTTTGTCTTCATTTTTTATTGCTCGCTCCATATCAGCAGTAAGGATCCTAGCTTCTCTTTTGCTAAGTGTTCGATCGTTAGCTATTTCTGCTTTTACTTGAGTTGACACTGAACTGATATTTCCAAAAGCAGGGATATCCCTTAAAAGATCAGCAACGTTGGAGCTATCAGTCGCCGGTTGTGAACTACTAGCATTGAACGTTCCTTGATTAACTTGAGGTCCTCTGAACATTTCATAACCTAGGCGGCTTGATTCACCGAAGTGTGGTCCATCGAACATTGAAAAACTGCCTGACATAATTCCTCCTTTGCGGAATGTTTAAAATGGAAATATCTTAACAGGCTCTTAACATTTCGCTCAACTCAATTTAAGTCTTTATTATAAAAATTTTATTTCGCAACAATTAGTATATAAAATGCTAAAAGTAATGAATCTATAAAAGTTAAGTAATCACAAGGAGTTGTTATACATTAGTGTTTTATATGCGCTTACTTTAGCTAAGGTATTCAGCGCGCTTTGGTATTGAACATGCCTTGCTAGTGAGGTGATTGCAAGGGATGTTCCAGCTGCAAGAAGAATTGCTCCTGATATGATATATGCTAGTGGATTTGCAAAAACAAACGCTAGAACAGCTAATGCTATAGCTGCTGCAAAAATAGGAGCACAAACAATCGCAAAGATATTTCTCTGCTTTACCATATCCTTAAAAGACACCTTAAAGGAACTTAATTTTGTCATAGCTTGAACGTATTTCTCGTTTATTGCATTGAGATCATTTGAAGTGGGATTTGGAAACTCTCGAGTTGCTCTAGAAAACGCTTTGTCATATGCCTTATAAAAATCTTTAGCAGAGGATTCCGTTTCTTTGAAGTTTAGGCCAATTTGTTGCATAGTAATCATAGCGCTTGGGCTATAAACGGTGTAATATCTGATTGCATTAGCCGCTTGATTGCCATAATCTCTAAGGGTATTTGAAATGCCTGTCATAATTTCTCCTCTGCAGAATGCTCTAAATGAGAGCATCTTAACAAATTCTTAACATTTTGCTCAAGCCAAGCTAATTTTTTATTATTACTAACTTAAGGAAATTTTATTAGTTTAGCAGCCGCAAACACAGGAGAAACTTCCTTGTAATTTGCGGTTGATTTCATCGAGTTTGGAATTATATTGGGAATGCCTGCAGATTGCGGCTATTGCACAGGATAAGCCTGCGGCAAGAAGAATTGAGCCTGTGATCACTAGAGGAAGAAAAGGAGCAAAAGCAAAGGAGAGGCCAAAAATTATTGCTCCAACAACAGATACGACCATAGCAGAGATTGAGAGATCCATTCTTTGCTGATTGTACATGTTGAGCTCAATTATATCCTGACGACTGATTTGCGATTGGCCTCCTAGGCCACAGGCTAATGTGCACATTGCTATCTCTTTGGGTTATGCTGGCAGCATCTGTGTTAAGGATCGTTTCGCTACATCATCAATGAATGTATTTTTCTCATTATTTAGATCAGAACCTGAAATATTGCCATTTAACGTCGAAGAGAGGCTTCCTCCAGTCTTATTTGTGCATTGTTGAGCGATACAATGGTATAAATCAACAGCGGTGTGAGCCATTTTATCAATTTCTTTTTTGTAACTTAAGTGTTTTGATAAAGTTGCTAAGAGGACTGCTGTTCCAGCAAGCATTCCTAGAGCTCCTATCGCAGCGATCGGTAGGAATCCCCAAAGCATGGTTAAAGTGGTCAAACATATTGAAGCGAGTAGTGTTGTTAATCCAGCGATGAGAAGAGTTGTTCTTGATTTGCGATACTCTCTAATTTTAGAAGGGGTTGCAAATTTACTGCAATTTTGGATTATCTCCACACCTTTTGATGTTGTGTCATAGAGCACATCGATTTTGCCTTGAGTCTTTAGCTTTTTTGCATAGGTATCCATGCTCTTAAGCACATCTTTAGCAATTTTTTTGGATGTTGAGGAAGGAGCATCGCTGAATTTTTGTTTGATCCAATCGTTTGTGTTCACTTTGCCTTGTGGCAAAATAACATTAAAATTTGCGCTAACTGCCATGATATCACCATGTATGGAGAATAAGAAAAATTTTGGGATTCATTTTAATGTAAGCCCAGATTTTAGCAAAGGTGAAACTAGCAGTTAACGAAAGAGCCTTGTTCAATATTGAGCTGGTTATAATTTGAAAGGAGGGGATGGGGGGAGGTAAGAAATACTTGACCGAGCTGACTTAGTTGATTTTCTAGTTCATGTTGACGTTTGCTATCGAGATGGAGCGAGAAATCATCGATACTAAATAGGGGCTTTTCATCATGTTTCTCTGCTAAACGTTTCCATTCGGCAAGACGTAGAGAAACAGCGAGGATGCGCTTTTGCCCTTCGCTGCAAAAGTGGCGTGCTTCTTGCCCATTAAAGAGTATGGCAAAGTCATCGCGATGGGGTCCGCTTAAAGTGCTTTTGAGTTCGATCTCACGAGGGCGGTGAGCTGCGAGCAAATTGATAATTTCTGAGTAAAGGTCTTCTGTTTTGCAATGGAACGAGGAGTGATAGCGCAAATCAAGTTGAAAGGGGTAATCGAGTAGGTGATCGAGTTGTTGCGCAGCAAGGGGCAGAAGTTGATTGAGAAGAGTGCGGCGCTCTCGAATGAGATAGCTCGCTGATAGCGCCATGATTTGTTCCCAGGAAGATATCGTAGAGAGCTGTTGTTTCTTTAGAAGTTGATTGCGTTGTTTCATAGCACGGTAATAACGCGCTAGATGGTGGAGATAGACTGAATCAGCTTGAGATATTTGCATATCTAGAAATCGACGTCTTTCTTGAGGTGCTCCAGCAATCAGTTGGTGATCGCAAGGAGCCCAAAGAACTGTAGGAAGAAGTCCTAGAAGTGGTGTGAAATTTGTATAACTTGTCTGATTGAACTTGAGAAGGCGTTGATTTTCACTATAGCTAAGTGTGATCTTTGACTGAGATTCTTCTTTTATGATGTCTGCTTCAAGATAAAAGTGATTTTCTCCATGACGGATTAGGTCAGTAAGCTTTGACGTGCGAAAGGATCTACCTGTACTTAAGAGATAGAGCGCTTCAAGCAGATTGGATTTACCTTGAGCATTAGGCCCAACAATGCAATTGACATGCGGATCAAAACTGATTTCCGCTTGTTTGTAATTGCGAAAATTATGGAGGTAAAGGGTTTGTACACGCATTTAAACTTCGAGACGCATCGGCATAATTACAAATTGCGCCGAGGTCGAATCGGAGATTAAACCGGGATTGTAAGAGTCAGTCACATCAAAATTAACGGTTTCATCTTTGCTATGACGCAAGATATCTAAAAAGTAATTAGGATTGAAGGCGATCTCAAGTTTAGAGCCTGAATAATTAACAGGCATACTCACTTTGCCTTCTCCGATATCACCATTTGTTGCAGAAAGGCGCAACTCTCCTTCGTCAAATGTAAAGCGTACTGAGTTGCTCACATCATTTGTAAAAAGCGAAACTTGGCGAAGTAGTGAAATGAGTTCTTCGCGGTGAAGGGAAACTGTGTTTGAGCTTTTTTCTGGGATAACGCGTGATACATCAGGGTATTGACCTGCAAGAAGTTTGGAAATTAATATAAATGAGCCCACTTCTAAAGCAATTTTATCACTGGTTAACATTAGCTTTGCTACATCATCACTGCTATCGAGTACTTTGATCATTTCATCTGCAGCTTTAAGTGGAATAATATAAGTGCCATCCTGATCGATTTGCTGATCAAAATCGGTATAAAGGCGCGCGAGCCGTTTTCCATCGGTTCCAATAAATACGCCTTGGTTTTTTATTTTCTGGAAGAGCACTCCATTGAGAACTTGTCTGCTATCATCGCGAGCAGCGGCGAAGATACTTCGAGAGAGCATCTCTTTGAGTTCATTGTTGGGAATTGAAAGCGTTAGCGCTTCGGATAAATCAGGGAAAGTGGGGAACTCGCTTTTAGGCATTCCGTTGATTTTAAAGTGAGAGCTGCCTGCTTGGACTGTAATTACATCGGTAGAGCTATTCTGAATTTCTAGGCCAGGGGCGGTGAGCTCTCTAACCAAATGAAAGAATCTCCGTGCTGGGATAGCAATAGATCCGGGCTCACTGACTTTAGCTGGAACCTCAGCGCGCATACTGACAATAAGATCTGTAGCGCTAAGAATGAGTTGATCATTTTGCGCTTCGACCAGGATATTTGCTAAAATAGGAATCGCTGGTTTGTTAGAAACGACGCTTTGGATTTTACTGATTAAGGTTACGAGTTCTGACTTGGAAACGGTAGCTTTCATACAAATGCTCTCTTTAGGGTTAAGAACGTTCTCCTTTTAAGAGACGATCAATCGTTCTCTTTTCATCACGTTCTTTAATCGTGCTGCGCTTATCGTACTGTTTTTTCCCTCGCGCAACAGCGATTTTTACTTTGACACGTTGATTTTTCAAGTAAATCGACAGCGGGATAACTGTGAGACCCTTGACTTCTGTTAATTGCCTGAGTTTAGCAATTTCCCGTTTGTGAAGCAATAACTTGCGTGTACGTTTTTCTTGGTGGTTGTAAATATTGCCATGCGTATAGGGGGGAATGGAGGCGTTTTTTAAAAATGCTTCATTGTGAGAAATTAATACATAAGCATCGAGCAAGCTGCCGTGATTTTCGCGCAAAACTTTTACTTCGGTACCCATGAGGCTGATTCCAGCTTCAAAGGTTTCCATAATTTCATAATCATGAAAAGCTTTGCGATTCGAAACGAGATCTTTGCCTTTTTTTTCTGCCATTATTTAACTGCTAATGCTCGAACATCTCCACTTCTTAATATAGCGAGATGTTTTTTAATTTTTTCAGAGTCCCAGTTCCACCATGCAATTTGTTCTAACAATACGATTTCCTCATCAGAAAAACGCATTTTGATTGTTTTTGCAGGGTTGCCTCCAACGATGGCATAGCTCGGAACATTTTTTGTTACAACAGCTCTAGAAGCTATAACCGCACCGTTGCCGATTGTAATGCCGGGCATGATCATTGCTTCAGCTCCGATCCATACATCATTACCTATAATTGTATCGCCTTTTTTTTGAAATGCTTTGGGTACATGAGTTTCATAATTAATAAAATCATCATCAAACCCATCTAAAGGATAAGTTGAGATCCAGTCGTGACGATGTCCTTGGTTGCCACACATAACAAAGGTGCAACCGCTACCTAGCGAACAAAACTTGCCAATAATTAACTTGTCAACATCTTTACTTTCATCGATTTCATCAAGATACCAAACGCGCGATTCAAAATCTTCTTTATGCTGATAACCTGCGTAGTAGGTATAGTCACCTACAATAATTTTAGAACTTTTAATATGATCTTTTAAATAGTAAGAATCGCGATAAGTTTTAAAGCGGCTATGCATTTCTCCCTCATAGAGGTAATATTTTGCTTATTGGGAAATGTTATAGCTTGAAAAGGGATTAAGAACCAAACAGTTCTTGTCCTAGAGGTGTGACAGAGAGACACTCTTTTCCATCGTGAGAGCCTGTTGCGATCATGCCGGCTTCAAACAACCAATGCATCACAACTTTTTTTATGAAGTTACGCTCAGTCTCTGTATAATCAGGTTTGGTATACTGCCATAATCTTCCTGTGCGTTTTAAAACCATTGTAGAGTTTTCGCTGCAAGAGACAATTAAGCTTTGAAGAAAATCATCAAGATAAACCCATCCTTTATCGAGGATGCGAACAATACTTTTTTCAACTTCTCGAATATTACGCTCGGTAAATAGGCTAACGAATTCTTCAGGGATGATAAAATACTTGAATTGGTGCCGATAAAGAAACATTGCACGATTTGAAATAGACATATCGAGCCATTCGCGCGCATTATCTAATAGGTAAAGTCTTCCTTCAACACAATCTGCAAATTTGAGCATCATGGACTTGGAAAGCAAATAGTCGAGATAGTCCGTTGACCAAGGATTATTGGGATTCAGCTCAAGTTTCTCACAAACTGTACGAATTGCTTCTGGGTGAAAGGTACATTCATCTGTTAGGAGAAGAGGGGAATAGGCGAGTTCCGTTAAAAATGCGCTAAAGTCAGAGATAAATGCGTAGTCTCCTGGTCTATATGCAGTAACATCTTCCTGATTGGCAATTGATGTAGGCTCTGTTTTTTTGAGGAAACGTAAATAATCGCGCCATTCCTCTAAAACTGTGATCACTTGTTGCCACTCGCCATCGCAATTTTCATATTTAGTAAAACAGGTCAGATTAAACTCTAGACTGATCATGATCTCTTCAAACTGCTCTCGAGTCAGCTTGTATTTTTCAATAATTATGTTTGCTGGCAAGCAGAGGTCAGGAGCATTGTAGACGTCCTGAGTGATCTGATTAAGCACAGGATCGCCAAGATCAATTTCCTTGAGATAACGCTGAAATATTTGAGGGGTTTCAAAGAGCTTTTCAACCAGGGATTCGAAGATATTGTTTGATGTGCGAGGAATAGCATACCACACAGGAAGAACGTGAATAGGAACCCCTTTTAAGAGCTCTTGGAGAAAATCGACGCCTGGGGTGAAATCCTCTTCAAATTTAAGGATTTGAGCCTCAAAATAGCGGCGTATGTCCTTATCGATCTCAATCGTATCATTATCAATCTTGAATAGGCTAGTATCAATTATTTTTTTTAAACACTCTTGAATTTCCTCTTCAGAGAGGGAAAGGTTCTTCTGTAATCTTTTGATTGGAAATTTAAGGGGGCTAAAGAGAAGCTCTTCTAGGACTTCTATCTCAGATGGAGAGAAACTCGCCATTAATATACGATTGTTCAAATCTCTTTGAAAATCGTAGTCAGTAAGGCAAATTTTGTTTTTACGCGGCGGGGCAATCTCAATCATGAAAACATAAGCTTTTTGGTTTGAAGAAATATTATGATACTCAATTTTCTCTTTTAACGCAAGAAACCATATAATACCTTAACAAAACCTATATGAATTGCACATAAACTCTTTAAATGCTTGATTGAGTTATGTAGTAAAATTTTTAATACTGAGGAGGGTTTTTCTCCCATTAAATAGGTTCTAATGTTATTTTCTTTGTCAAAAAATTTCACACCTTGAAGAGTTATGACTAAACCCAAATATGATCATCAACGTATCGAACAAAAGTGGCAAAAATATTGGGAAGATAGACAAGTCTTTCGCGCTGAAGTCGATCACGAGAAAGAAAAATACTACGTCTTAGATATGTTTCCCTATCCTTCTGGAGCTGGATTGCATGTTGGTCATGTCACAGGCTATACATCAACAGATATCATCGCACGTTATAAAAGACAGAAGGGTTTTAACGTACTTCACCCAATGGGTTGGGATAGTTTTGGCCTACCTGCAGAACAATATGCAATTCGAACTGGCACTCATCCTGCTGAGACAACTGCAAAAAACATTTCTAATTATAGACGTCAATTAAAGTCACTCGGATTTAGCTACGATTGGCATCGTGAATTTGCAACAAGTGATCCCAAGCATTACAAGTGGACCCAATGGATTTTTGCGACGCTTTATGAAAAGGGTCTTGCTTACCAAGCTGAAATGCTCGTCAACTACTGTCCTCAGCTTGGAACAGTACTCGCGAATGAAGAAGTTGAAAATGGACGCTCTGTCGAAGGGGGATACCCTGTTGAAAGAAAAGCGTTGAAGCAATGGGTCTTAAAAATTACAGCTTATGCTGAACGTTTGATTGAAGATCTCGATCTAATCGATTGGCCAGAGCACATTAAACAGTTACAGATTCACTGGATTGGCAAGAGTAAAGGTGCTGATATTGACTTTGCAATTGAAGGTCGCAATGAAAAGCTTACAATTTATACAACACGTCACGATACGCTTTTCGGCGCGACATATATGGTCATCGCTCCTGAGCATCCTTTGGTCAAAAAATGCACAACAGCTGAGCAAAAAGAGGCAGTAGAAAAGTATTGCAGATCAGTTACTGAGAAAAGCGATCTAGAGCGCACCGAGCTCAACAAAGATAAAACCGGTGTATTTACTGGTGCTTATGCGATCAATCCCGCCAATCAGAAAAAGATCCCTATTTGGATCGCAGATTATGTATTGATCAGCTATGGAACTGGTGCAATCATGGCCGTTCCTTCTGGTGATGAGCGCGACTTTGAATTCGCCCAGAAATACAATCTACCACTAGGTCCTGTCGTTAAACCTAATATCAATGTGATTGATAAGGAGGATCTAGAGGATATTACAACTGAGCAATATGTAGAGGAAGTACTGCAAGGCAAACGTCCCTGGTTTAAAGATGGAACTATTGTCAATAGCAGCAATAGCGAGCTTTCGCTAGATGGTTTGGAAATTGAAGATGCAAAAAAGAAGATGACTGCGTGGCTTGAGAAAAAGAGCGTTGGTAAAGGCACAGTGAATTATAAACTGCGCGACTGGCTTTTTTCTCGTCAGCGCTATTGGGGAGAGCCTTTTCCAATATTGCATTTCGAAGATGGCACAAAACGCGTTCTTAGTGTTGATGAACTTCCTCTCTGTCCTCCTGAAGTTGTTGATTACAAACCTGCAGGAACAGGAGAGAGTCCTCTTGCTAATGTAAAAAAGTGGGTAGAGATCACTGACCCTAAAACAGGCAAGAAAGCTCTACGAGAAACAGATACAATGCCGCAATGGGCAGGCTCATGCTGGTATTACCTCCGTTTTTGTGATCCTTTAAATGAGAGAGAAGGGTGGGGTAAGGAGAAAGAAAACTATTGGATGCCTGTTGATATGTATGTCGGCGGTGTTGAGCACGCTGTCTTGCATCTTTTATACTCTCGATTTTGGCATAAGGTTCTCTATGATTGCGGCTATGTCTCAACAAAAGAACCCTTTCAAACATTGCGCAACCAAGGTCTTGTCACGGCGCGTTCTTTTCGTCTTCCTAAAGGAGGATATGTCCTGCCTGAGGAAGTAATCAAAAAAGAGGGCGCCTATTATCAGGCGGGAACCGAAACAAAACTCGTTTCACAAATCGAAAAAATGTCAAAATCGAAACTCAATGGCATTACACCCGATGAGATTGTTGAAGAATTTGGCGCAGATACTCTACGTCTCTACGAAGTGTTTATGGGACCTTTTGATAAGGAAAAAGTGTGGAACAGCGAAGCTGTCATTGGCTGTCGCCGGTTTTTAAACCGCTATTTTGATTTGATCTACTCTGAACATATTTGCGAAGAAGAGAATGAAGAATCTACTAAATTGATCCATCGTCTTGTAGCTGGAGTCGGCAAAGACATTGAAAAGCTCCATTTCAACACAGCAATTGCAAAAATGATGGAATTTCTAAACGACTTCATTCCACTAAATAAGTACCCAATCAGTGTTCTGAAAAAACTCACTCAGTGCCTTTCAGCATTCGCACCACATGTCGCTGAAGAGGCGTGGCAACATTTAGGTGAAAAAGAAACGATCGCTTATGAGCCTTTTCCAAGCTATGATCCTAAATACCTTCAAGATGAAATCTCAACAATCGTCGTACAAGTCAATGGACGTGTTCGCGGCAAATGGGATTTGCCTCGAGGTAAAAGCAAAGAAGAGGTGCTCTCTTTTGCTCAAGAACAACCGCACATACAAAAATATGCCACTGGAGATATTCTAAAAGTGATTTATGTTCCTGACAAACTACTCAACATCGTTGTTAAAGGGTGATTAGTTTATATAACGCATGCTTAATCCTATACGCCCTATGCAACATAGCTAAAGCATTTAAGAAAGGCAGCCGTTTATTTGAACTTTTAGGATTTAAGCTTCCCGCGATTATTCCTGCGAAAAAAAAACGTCTCTGGCTCCATGCAGTATCCGTTGGAGAGGTTAAAGCAGCCGCTCCTCTTATCGAAAAACTGCGTGATTATGATTTAGTTGTATCAACTACCACTGAAACAGGTCAAAAAATTGCCAAAGCACTTTACCCCAAAGCATCAGCTCACTTTTTGCTTCCTCTAGATTTCTCTTGGACAATGCGCAAACTTATTAACAGGATTCAGCCTTCGGTATTGGTCCTGAGTGAAAGTGACCTCTGGTTTAACCTCTTAACAGAGTGTAAAAGAACAGGTGCACGATGTATCTTGGTCAATGGCAAGATGTCAGAGCGCTCGCTAAATCGATTTCGCCTCATTCCTTTCTTCACAAGCCGCCTGCTCAGTCAGCTCGATCAACTGTGCGTGCAAAATAAGCTCTATGCTAGCCGCTTTAAAGAGCTCGGTGTTCCTGAAGACAAAATCAGCATCACAGGCAACTTAAAGTTTGATATGAGACCAAAATCCTTAACAAAGGAAGAGTTATCTACTCTTAAAGCAAGACTCGGTATACAAGGGCAACCTGTAATCACTTTTGGTTCAACCCATCGCGGCGAAGAAAAACTCTTTCTTCCAGTGATCGAGCAATTGCTCACAACAATACCACGTATAAAAATCTTCCTTTGTCCTCGTCATCCCGATCGGGCCGAAGAGATTAAACAATTACTTAGTCAGCACCAACTTACTTTCTCTCTCTATAGTGATTTAAGAACAGCCAAAGAGAAGATTATCCTCGTCGATCAAATGGGCGCTCTCAAACCGTGTATCGAGCTCTCTGACATCGCAATTATCGCCGGAAGCTACGAAAGGGGAATAGGTGGGCATAACATCTTAGAACCGCTCTATTTTGCCACTCCTGTGATCTTTGGGCCGCATATGGACGCGCAACAAGAGCTGTGCGATCTCGTCTTAGGAAAAAAAGCGGGGATTCAAATAGATCACAGCTCATTATACCAAACAATCACCGAGCTATTGGCAGATTCCAAACGACAAAAGGAATATATACAAAAAGGCAAAGAGCTCCTAAAGGAGCTCTCTGGTAGCAGTGATAAAACTTTAAAATCGATTAAAAGCTTTGTTAAGAAAGAGATTTCTTGAGCTTTAATCGGCGATTTGTTAGCGTCTTACCATCAAATTCGTCAAGACTTATCGCGGGGTGGAGCAGTGGTTAGCTCGTTGGGCTCATAACCCAAAGGTCGAAGGTTCGAGTCCTTCCCCCGCTATTTTTATTCTATCTGTGGCGGTATAGCTCAGTTGGTTAGAGCAACGGAATCATAATCCGTGGGTCGTTGGTTCGAGTCCGACTACCGCTATATCTTATCTCAATCCGAATTCACTAATATAAAATCACTAAGTCAATCTAAAGACTTCCTATTTTTCTCTTCCTTGTACAATAAAATGCATGAAGCGACACACAATGGAAGGTAAAAGAAAGAAGAGTGAATACGGGGGAGTTGTCCTGCTACCTGATCTAAGACCCGTCTGCTCAGAGTTCTCTTTTCTTGAAATTCAAAGCTTTTGATCATTATCCCATAAACATTGGTTTTACTTTGGCATGAGTACTGAGTTCTAAACCCAAATCTTCGATAATATTTTTGGAGATCTAAATCGGTGATTTCAAGCGTTACAAAGTTAATGCCTTCTTTCTCCAATTTTGTAAGCGCTGTATTAAGCAATACTTGTCCATGTCCCTTTTTCTCGAACGTACTGTCGACTGCAAGATGTTCGATTTTTGCAAACTTTCTCCATAGGGTCCAAGGAGTTGCTTTAAACTTATGATATGTGAGAAACCCCACTGGTTTGCTGCTTTCTAAAGAAACGAGACAACTGTCTTTTTGTAGTAAGGATTTTATCTGTGATTCAAAAACTGTAGTATCGCTACCCAACATAGACGTTAGTTTGGGTAAATGATCGTAAGCAATCTTCCGAACTGTTGAATAATGTTCTTTCTTATAGGGTTCAACAGTTCTTGTTGTATAACTCCTGTTAAATAATAAATTTGCAACTGATGTAAACATAACTATCCTCTCTATATTATATTTTGAATTTTAAAAACTGGTATTAAAATAAATATGATTCGCCTAGAGGCGAATATTGAGAGACTTGCAGACAAAAGAGATCTTCTTTGGCTGGAAAGAAAAATGAGAGTTATCTAAATTTAATGTTTTCATGACGTATAAGGTAATAAATCTAATACTATTTATCCACACTTAAGTCTAATTATGTGAATTATAGGTAAAATACTCATGAGCATCGATCACTTCGATATTCTCAGGCTTATCTTTGTAACATTTGATTGTGAGATTGATGCAGGGCTGGTCGACGGTATAGAAATCGGTAGAACTCGAACTATTTGATGAATAATTAGAAGCCTCTTTGGATCCTGAAGCTCTGTTATAGGTATGAGCATGCATGCTGCTTTTCGTATCATCAATTGTCGATAGTATAGAAAAATAGTGATAGTTGTTTTGAACAGCGAGCTCTGATGCTCTTAGGAGTGCAAAGCGCAGCGCTCTTTGTTTTGATGTAAAACCGTTTCCATTAAAGGAAACAAGGAATGTATCGGAGGTTGTTCTGATTTCTGAATATCCTCCTGAAAAAAAGGAGCTTGGCTGATATTTAGTTGCACAACTTGTTAAAATAAAACTGAAAATTGATGTCGCTAGTATAATTTGTTTTTTCATTTTCTAATAAAAATCGTTAATATTTGGCAAATTTTAATTCTTGAAGAAAATAAAAGCAACGAATAACCGAGGCTATTGCATTAAGTACGCTTCTTTGATAATGTCCTATCAACGCTTTTTTTGGAGGCACATGATGAAAAAGATTATTACTGCAGCAGTATCTATTGCTTTACTCTCTTCAACCTGTTCTTTGCAGGCAGAAATTAAGACTCCGATTTCACAAACTCCTCTCCTGCATCACTATCCTTTCTTGCTTTCTTTTTGCCATGACAGTCCTACCTTTAAAGCATATTGGAGTGAAGGCTCTCAAATTCATGAAAAAGTATTGTTTGGCAATTCTTCAGCAACAGGCAGAGCTTGCTACGCAGTGCAGGTATTAGATGATCTGCTAAATAAGAGATCTGATGTAAATAATCAGCGCTTTCTCAGACTGATTAATCCAACTGCTTTAAAAGAGGTTGAAGATGCTTTTTCTGTTCTTCCTTATGCCGACAGAAAAACAATAGAACTCTTTTATTTGATGATCTATGTTCGCGATTTCCCGGCTTTAAGCAAAACCTCTAAGGCTCTAGCCGTCAAAGACAAGAAAGTTATTGTCGCAAAAATCTTAAACGAACTCAAATACGATGAAGAAACGCAACAGCTATTTATGCACTGGTTCAATTGTCGTACGATCATGCATTGCACTTATCTAGGTAAAGTTAGTCCCCATTCTTTACAAAAGGCTATTAATACTTTTCAGAGAGATGAGCATTCCAACATGCCTCAAATAGCGGCGCTTCTCACTTTTCTCGATCGCTTATGTCTCTCACGAGATCATCATGATCTTACGCCGAACAAGGTGAAATTTCTGCTATCTTGCGCAAAAGGGGGCGATCTAATGCAAGAGGCTCTCAATCAAAGGATTCGTAGCATGACAGCGACACAATTGTATAATAGTGAAAATTCTGATGAGGAAATTGCAAAAATAGAAGAGGAATCTAACAGCCGTTATCAACTGTTCTGTAAATTAGGTAATTTTAAAGACTCTCATTTTTTAAATAATGTTGACATTCCTCAGTGCAATAAAATATTCCCTCATCTTGAAATTCCTTGTATGCAACGGCTAATTGAACTTGGAGAGCGCGAATCCATCTCTAAAATCGCTTTCAAAATTGAAGGAATCGCGTTGAACAAAATATTAATGCAAAAAATTGCGAATCCTGAACTATTTAAGCTCCATGTGACTGAAAAAAATCAACAGCTCACTTGGCACAGCGGTGTAAAAAAACAACCTACTCTTTAATCTCTAGCAGCTTAAGGTATTTATAGAAGGCGGTATGGCCATTGTACATTGAGATGATGAGTCCCTCTTTGCCGCCTAGGAAACCACGCTTTAAGATATAGCTCTTAAAGAAAGCGTACCAGCTGTGCAGGAGTGCTTTTGAAACTGAAACAGTTTTTCCTTTTTTCTCTTCGCTAAATAGTGTTGAGTAGTGTTGCATCTTGTCGAGAAAATCGCTGATTGCGAGGTATGGTGTATGATAGAGAGGTTGAGATAGATCGATGATCTCTAATTTATCGACTGCGACTTTTTCATGAACTTTATTCGTGGTGAAGCTCGTTTTTTTCCTATGATAGAGACGGACGACAGGATCTGGATACCAACCACTGCAACATTTCATTTTCTTACCATTGAACATGTTGAGACGATTAAGGCGATAAACCACGTTTTCATTGAAATCAAGTTCATGAATTTCAGAACACAGGGCAGGGGAGAGCTCTTCATCACTATCGATGGATAAAATCCAATCGTGCTTTGCGAGCTCGCTCATTTTATTGTGCGCAATGCCAAACCCTTCGAACTCTCCCTGATAAATGGTGACATTAGGAAAAAGACGCGCAATCTCTAAAGTGTTATCTGTTGATCCGCTATCATAAATCAATACTTCAGGAAACGTAAGGAGAGATTGTAAAGTTTTTTTCAGAGTTCTTTGTGAATTTTTAGTTAAAATGGTTACACTAATCATAAGAAAGCCGAAATTGAAGATTACTCGGAATGAGCATAGGATGAATGAATGAAAAAAATCTACGATTCTGTCCACGGATTTATCTCTTACGATGATTTTGAAAGGCAGGTAATCGACAGTATTCCCTTTCAGCGACTGCGCTACATCAGACAACTTGGCATCGCCTATCTCATTTATCCAGGAGCAACGCACTCCCGTTTTGAGCATTCGCTAGGAACAATGGAGCTTGCAACACGCATCTTCGATCAAATCACAAGCAGTACTAAATACATCAAACAGAAACCTGATTTTGAGTATTGGCGCAAAATTGTTAGGCTCGCTGCTTTATGTCATGATCTTGGTCATCTCCCTTTTTCTCATGTTGCCGAGAGTGCGATTTTTGGAAATAAGGGACATGAGCTTTGGACTTTGAAAATAATTGAGAGCTCAAACTTAAAATCTTTATGGAAAAAGCTGCAGAGCAAATATCCCAAGCAAGATGTTCTCTCGGATTTGATTAAAATTGCACTGGGAGAAAAAACACTTAAACACCTGAGACCTCGCGATGAGCTATGCAACTTCTCTAATTGGGAACGCGTTGTCGCACAAATTATTGCCGGGGATTTCTTTGGGGCCGATCGCATTGACTATTTATTGCGCGATGCAAAGTGTACAGGTGTTGCTTATGGCTTATTCGACTATCAGCAGTTAATTGAAACGCTGCGCATTCTTCCAGCTCTCAATGAAGAAGGACTAGAACTTGGTATTGATGAAAATGGTATTGAATCGTGCGAAGCGCTATTGCTAGCCCGTCATTTTATGTACAGACGCGTTTATCAAGTGTCCTCGGTAAAGTCTTACTCTTTTCATATTGCACGCTTTATGCAAGGCTACCTCAGGGATAAGCTTAATGATCTTGAGGGTTTTTTAAAGTTTAGTGACCATGAAATCCTTACCGCTCTATATGAAATAGCGAAGGATCCTAAGCATCCTCTTTATCTAGATGCGCACTGTTTTATCAACCGCAAAAGCCGCTTTAAGGCGGTTCAAATCCCTGTGAAATTCACAATAAAACAGATAGAAAGCATTCAAAAAAAATTGAAAATCCCCGATGAGCTATTTGCTTGGAAGCTTACAAAGGAACATAATAAGGCCAGAAAGCTTCACTTTCCTGTTATTGACCGGAATCAAGAAATCAGTGATGCGAGCAACTTTTCTCAAATCTCTATCCCATCTAGAACAAATTCTTGGGTATATATCGCCCCTGACCATGAGCAAAAATTTCTTATATGCTCTAAATAGAACCCTTTTATATTGAAGCGAAATCGGCTATACTCTTGATTTAAAAATTTTATATTAGCCTTATATGCTGAAAAGAAAATTACAAGCGGTAGTAGGGGAGCTCAAAAGCTTCACTGGCAAGGAAAGCCTATTTATCATCACAGCGATGTTGTGTGGTTTTTTAATCAATCTCGACTACTCAATCATTAGGCCTGTCAGCATCTCCCTTTTAATCAGCAATTTTGGTTCAGAATCTGTCACTTATGCTTGGCTTGCGACTGTGCCTCTAAATTTTCTTGTCGTCGCTTTATACAATCGCTATCTGCCGAAGATTGGTCACTTTAAGATGATCCTTGCTACCTGCGCCAACATTGCTCTTGTTCACGCTTCAACCTATCTTTTTCTCTCTAAAATTCCATTTCTCGCATTCTTTTTGTATGTTTGGAAAGACATTTATGTCCTGATGCTCTTCCAGCAACTTTGGTCTGTGATTCATTCAACTGTAAAGAAGGGGAGAGCCAAATATCTTTATGGCATCATATTCGCTGTAGGAGCTTTAGGTAGTTTATGTGGAAGTACGGTTCCTGGCTTCCTTGCTGTTAAAATGGGATCAAAAAGTTTACTGCTAGCCGCGCTGCCTGTTTGTTTTGTGATAATTCCCATGTTCCGCATGATGCTTAAAGCAAGCGGATTCCTTGATAAAACTTCAGAAAACTCTCTTGAAGCAACAAAATATGACACATCCTTCCGCAATAACATTAATCTAATTTTTAAATCGAAAGCGCTGCTATTTATCTTGATTGCTGTTCTTTTCATGCAGCTTTCTTCTGCGGTTATCGATTTTCAGTTCAGTGTCTCTCTAGAACATGCAGTATTAACAGAGGATCTGCGCACTCAATATTGCGGGCGTGTATTTAGCATAGTCCAAATGAGCACTCTTTGTTTGCAGGTTGTCGGCACTTTTTTACTCGTCCACCTATTTGGATTGCGCAATAGCCACTTCTTTGTTCCCTGCGTTCTAGGCCTCAACGCTCTAGGGTTTATGCTTTTTCCTACTTTCCCTGTAATCACTTATTGTTTCATCGCTGTTAAAGCGTTTGACTTTTCACTGTTTGGCGTGATTAAGGAAATGATGTATTTGCCGATGAGCTTAGAAGAGAAATTCCGCGCTAAGGCAGTGATTGATGTGTTTGTCCATCGCACATCTAAGGCAATAGCGGGCTTTATGATCCTCTTCCTTCAGTTTTACAATCACGGAATGAACCTTCAGCTTCTAACAATTAGCTTAATCATCATATTCTTTGGATGGAACCTCGCTGTCTACAAGCTCTGTCCTAAACCTCAATTTCAGCAACTTGAAGAAGCATAAAAAAAACACCTCAAGCCTAATGGCCTGAGGTGTTTTTATATAGCGTATTGGAAAGAGGTTACGTGGCTTGAGCAATACCTTGAACTTGGTCAAGAACTGTCTCTGCAATATTCGCGCCAGGAACGCCTTTAAAGAACTGATCTCCGAGCCGAGTTAATTGTGATAGGAAGTTATTTCCCATATCAGCAACATTAAAACCCGCAGAGTTCATTCCAAAGAGTGTCTTCATGTTTTGATAGAGCTCTATAAGACGTGGTAAATCTAAACGTTTTAGATTATCAATGCCGATTTTATCGCATACGTCTAAAAAGCCTTTTTTATTTATATCATTCCAATCAATCGTCTTAAGAACACGTTCGCAAAGCTGCTCTGCAGTTTGACGCACGAGTTTCTCTGAAGCCTCTTTGCTATTGAAAACAAGCTCATAGGCACTCACTTCAACAGGAGGCATTTCAACGCCTGCTTTTTCGATATTGTAGATCAAGATATTCTTGAGTACATCAAAAAGGACTGCATTTTGCGGATTAGGAGCAAATTGTTCCATTTTATCGAGCATTTCCTTGCGAAAATCTGTTTCGATGTATTCTTTGATGCGTCTGACAATGTGATCCTTGACAGTGCTGTTTAGCTGGCCTTGTAGAGGTTTGCTGAAGTCGACGTTCGCCGCGAGGTTGCCCACGATCGCCCAAAGCTCTGAATTGGCCGCTGGAGCGGTTTCGTCCCCCTTTTTTTTTAAATCAATAGCTGTATTGATGATATTGCGCATTTGCTCTTTCATCCCAGCTTTTTCAAAAATCTCATGTCCGTATTTATTTAAATCAATGTCATTGCGATATTTAGCGATGACCCAAAGTGGAATCTCACGCACTTGTTCTTCTGTTGCTTCATTATAAAATTGAACGAATTGCTCTTTTGTTATTGTGTCATAAGACATTTTAGCAACGTCTTTTAAAGAAAGAGCTCCTGTATCGATAGGATAATCGGAAATCTCAATTACATTGTTATTATCAGAAGAGGCGGGCTTGAAGAACCCTTTATTCATTTCGATCTCTTTAATTTTAAGAGATCCTTTGTAATCAAACTTACCAAAAGTGAATAGCCAGCAAACAAAATTGATGATTTTAATAAGAAGGCTAGACTCTACCTTATTGTTATGATGACTGATCTTCTCATTCACATGGTTAACATTGCGCTTAAAGAAAGCTTGCTCAGAAGCATCCATTTTGTTGAGATCTTCTTGAGATAAAGATTCAACAGTTTCTCTAAACTTATTAAAAACCGTTTTAGGAGAAGAAACTCCTTTATGCTGCTCTTTTGAAGAGACAACGCTATACGTTTTTTCTTTGGAGTTGAAAATCAGCATCTGATCTGAATTTTTTCCTAAAGAAAGGTTTTGGTTAAGAAACTCACGTGGTATAGAACTACTCATATAACAACCCAGTTTATTTATTAAAATTAATTAAAACGCTATTGTACTAATTAACTCTTTTTAAATAAACTGGAATAATAATTACCTGTAAAAGTAAAATTTTTATTAACTAATAAGTTCTTTGACATATTTTT
Source organism: Chlamydiota bacterium (assembly GCA_021772335.1). Classification (GTDB taxonomy): domain Bacteria; phylum Chlamydiota; class Chlamydiia; order Chlamydiales; family Rhabdochlamydiaceae; genus JAJFMD01. The sequence continues at coordinate 88,528 of JAJFMD010000002.1, read as the reverse complement.
TATTTGATTCGTTATTGAACATAGATAAAAACTGAACTTTCTGAGTATTATTTAAATTTTGAAGGGCTGTAATCAGATGAATTTGCTTTATGTTAATATTAGCAAAAAATTTCAAAGATAAACTTAAACTAAATTCCCATTGATTAGGCTTATTCTTCTCTCCAATCTTGTTTTTAACAGGGTTAGACAAAAACGATTCAAAACAATTATTTAATAATATCAAGTAGTTATTACTCAAATCCGAACAATCTTTAAGGCCAGTAAATAGGAATAAAAATTTTAAATATCCTTCTTTTTCATGATCTAATTTATCCTTGTCGAGGTCCTTCCAGGTATCCGGGCAGGTGATCTGAAAGGCGCTGAGTTCAAAGAGATTTTCCAAAGGCATCGTATCAATAAAAACAGAAATCACATCTGGACGAATCCTGCCTATCTCAAATTCATTGAGAAAATAATGAGAATTAATCAATTGAACAAATCGAGGTGGTTCCATCTTTGATAAATCAGGTTTATCCCCTATGAATTCATTTTCTTTGACGTGCAATTTCATCGCTTTTACAAGAAAATCATCTTCAAGCTCACTAAATTTACTTTCTATAGAGCTTAAACTTAGATTCATAAGATTTCTATCAATTTGACTAAGCGCGCTTGCGGGCAACTTATTATGATCTAACTGTTTAAATTCATCAGCTGTTAGTCGATCTAAATCCTCTGGCGACACTAGCGAGACCATGCGGTTAAGATAACGCATCATTTCATTCGACATAACATCATTTGCTTTCCGACTAGTCATATAGCCATTAAAAACCGCAGAGAAGTTTTCTCTTGTGCATTCTCCCCATTGGCTTTGAATAGCCACTTGCTCTCGTTTTAACAGTTCTTGATCGGCATTATTTTTCACCTGGGTTTGAGCGCTTTTTCTAAGCATTACTAAGCTATCATCAGTAAAGGATTCCCAATCAAGAACGCTGTGGTGATAGAAAGCGATGGTTTTAAGCGTGGATTTTCTCAGTTTATTGAGATCAAAGTTTTGTAGCTGTTGCCCGCTGAGCTGAAGAAGAGCTCTATCGGGCATTTTATCGAGATCCCGAGAAAGAACTTCTGTCGTCCAATTTTTAGGTAGTGATAGAGATTTAACTACCCTTGTAGAAATATAGCGCAGCGCACCTAAAGTCAAAATAAGCAAAAGAACATGAATAAAGCGTGCGCCAGAATTTTTCTTTGTTCTCTGATTGTGAACGGCAATGACATGAGTATTCATCTCATCGATATTTCTTTCAAAAAAAACTCTCTCTGCTGGTAAAAGGTCATGTAAAAAAGAAGATTCTTTTATTATTTGCTTTTGAAAATGGTCGAACGTTTTTTTTGAAAACGCGTGTGTTTTGCCCTCTGTATCCAATTCAAAATGTCGATTAATCTCTAGGAGCACATATTTATCTGGCTGCGCGTGGCGACTAAAGTGTAGGTCATGTCGGAATAAATCAATGGGGATCTTAGAAACTGCTTCTGTCATACTTCCTCGTAAGTTCTTTCAAAAAAACAATAAGACAAATTAAAAAAAAACTCCAAGCATTCGATGATAAATTGACAACTTATCTTGACATTCTTATGTTGAGGTAACGAGAACTGCCCTAAAACTGTTTTTTGTTAGGTAGTCTTTCAAAAAAACTCGAGATGATTTTGTGGATATTGTAAAACTGACTCAAAGCCCGTTTGAAATACTCAATGACCCTCTTTTAAATAAGGGGAGCGCCTTTAGTGAAGAGGAACGCAATGAGCTAAATCTAAACGGCTTTCTTCCCTATCATGTTTCTACCATGGAAGAGCAACTCAAAAGGCGCTATGAAAACTTTTGCGAGCTTCCCTCGCGCCTTGCAAAGTACAGTTTTCTTTCAACGTTGCAAAATCGCAATGAAATTCTCTATTTTCGCTTTATACTCGATCATGTTGAGGAGATGCTTCCTTTGATCTATACGCCTACAGTAGGCGATGTCTCTATTCACTTTAGTCTATTATATAACCAGCATCGCGGCATTTACATTTCTTTTCCACTTAGAGATCAAATGGAAACGATCATTGCATCGATTCCTTTTGATGATATTGAAGTTGTAGTTGTCACAGATGGAGAGCGTATTCTAGGTTTAGGGGATTGGGGAGCAGGAGGAATGGCAATTTCCATTGGCAAACTCGCTCTCTATACACTATTTGGAGGCATTCATCCGAGCAAAGTCCTACCAGTGATGCTCGATACAGGAACAAATAATCCTGAGTTAACTAAAGATCCTTTCTATCTCGGCTGGCGTCACGAACGTGTTAGGGGAGAGGAGTATGATGATTTCATCGATCAGTTTATCACTTTGATTAAAAAGCGCTATCCTCATGTGTTGTTACAATGGGAGGATTTCGGAAAAATTAATGCACAAAAGCTGCTCGATCGCTACCGCGATACGCTCTGCTCATTTAACGATGATATTCAAGGAACTGCGGCTGTTGTACTCGCTGCTGTTTATGCTGCTGTTAAATATAAAAAAAGCAGTTTAGCACAGCAAAAAATCGCCATTTTAGGAGCGGGATCTGCAGGGGTTGGTATTTGCAATCAACTTGCCAAAGCAATGATGCAAGAAGGCGTCTCTGAAGAAGAGGCTAAAAAACGTTTCTTTATCATCGATCAAAACGGCTTAATCCACTCCGAATCACTCAATATAAGCCCCAATCAAAAAGAATTCGCACAAGAAAAAAAAAATCTCGACGATTGGAATGTTAAAAACCCAGGTAAAATCAACTTATATGACGTCATTATCAATGCGCGGCCTACAGTTCTAATCGGCGTGTCAACTCAAGCTGGCGCTTTCACCGAAGAAATCGTCAGTACAATGGCTCAATACTTAGAACAACCGGTTATTCTTCCTCTTTCCAATCCCAAAAGCTGCTCAGAAGCAACACCCGCTGAAATTTTTGAATGGACCAAAGGTACAGCACTCATTGCAACTGGTAGTCCTTTTGGAACGATCGAATATGAAGGAAAGCAGTATGAAATTGGACAATGCAATAACGTCTATATCTTTCCGGGTGTTGGACTCGGCGCAATCGCTGGAGAGATAACAAAGATCACAGATGAAATGATGATTAAAGCCGCAGAAATCCTCAGCAGCTATGCCCCCATTCTTGAGGCAGATAATCTACCTCTTTTCCCTCGTTTTCCCCAACTTCGTGAAATCTCGCGCACGATTGCCATTGAGGTGATTAAAGTTGCTCAAGAACAAAAACTAGCACCGAAGCGCTCTTTAGAAGAGGTTAGAAAGCGCATCGATGATGAGATGTGGGATCCACACTATCCTATTTACAAGCGATAAGACTAGCGAACTGCAGAGAGCACCTGATCATAGTTAGGCTCTTCTGTAATCTCTCTCACAAACTCAGAATAGACGACCTTGTTATCTCCATCTAAAATAACAATGGCTCTTGCCGTGATCCCTTTAAGCGGTCCAGTTTCCATCAAAACGCCATATGCCTGCGCAAAATCACGCGATCTCATGATGGAGAGAGTCTCTACATTCTCCACTCCTTTTGCGCTGCAATAGCGCGCTTGAGCAAAGGGGAGGTCACACGATATGACGAGCACAACAACATCTCTTAAGCCTGCCGCCTTCTGATTGAACTTTTCAGCCTCAACTGAGCACACAGCGGTATCTAAACTCGGGACAATAACGAGGACTTTCTTCTTTGAGCCATATTTATCCAGTGTTACATCATTCAGATCTTTATCGACTAAGGAGAAAGAGGGAGCCTTAGATCCTACAGGCGGTAATTCTCCACTGGTTTTTATTGGATTTCCTTTCAAAGTCACTTCTGCCATAACACGCTCCTTATTAACGCTTTACTGTTTAACTATCTCCGAAATACACATCCTTTATCGCAATATAAAGATTTTAATGCGAGAACATTGAGAATGTTGCCGCTCTAACTCTCTTACCCACAATATATTAAAAATATTTACCAAAATAGCACTTGCGCACAAATATTAAGATTTGATTAATATCTCTAAAATCTTGGATTAAAGCGCATTGCGTTTCACCTTGATTTTTAATAAAAAATCGAGTACAATATTTTTTAAAATCAAACATTAAGTCTTTTAAAATGATAAATAAAGAGAAAAAAACTAACCAGACAATTGCCCCAATTGCAAAAAGGGTAATTCATCTCTTCGTTCTAGGTAAAGATGAATGGACTCATACAATGATCAATGATCGAAACAGTCCGTTTTATTCTCTTGTACGCTCGCGTCCCTGTCATTTACTTAAATTTCCTGGTCTACCGAATAAGCTTCGTTTCTTTGGCATCACAAATATAGATCCTAAAAATAGCGACAAAATCTCCCATACTCAAAAAACAATGTCCTTTCTTAAGCAGGATCTTAAAGCTTTCAAAGAAGGCTCTGAAAAGGACCCACAAGTATCACACTCTGTTGAAACGGCTTTCACTGTCGACCAATGGTCAACGACAATGAAACACTTTTATGTTCTTGTTGGCCAACTTAAGAATGATGAGGGGAAGAAGCTGGTTAAACGTCTAAAAAACTGGAAGCTTCTTAAAGATCTCGATATTGAAAAACTCCTCGATTCTTTAGAGAAGAAAGGATCGAATTTAAAAAATTCTGATATTTCCTTAGTGCCTTTAAATATTGAAAATCACGAGGAAGAAGAAGTGATCAAACATTGGAATGATATGATTGCTCAAAATGAAGAGCGTCATTTCCAGATCACCCGTGTCATTCGCTATCTTACTGACTAATTGCGTAGCCGCAATAACCCGCTTTCAGCGACTTACAAAACTCAAAAATAAAATCCTCTGTCACTCTTTTCTCAAATAGCACCTGTTTCACAACCTTTGCAGTTAAACACGGCCTTACGCCATTCATCGACTCTACTTTCATCCCAACTTGTTGACACAGTTTTTGAAGCTCTTTGGGCTTAATAAACAGATTATAAATATGAATATCCTTAGGCGCATTGGGAATAAACCACTCCAAAGCCTTAATCGCGAGAAGATAGCTCAATAAAGTGCGGTTAAACGTGTGAAAGAAGAAGATCCCTCTTGGACGCAAGACTCTAGCAGCTTCACTAATGACCAATTCAGGATGCTCAACGTGCTCTAGTAAATCCATTGCACACACGACATCAAAACTTCCATCATCAAAAGGAAGCTCACATGCATTAGCACATAAATACTTAGCGCTATTTGTCGGATCACTTTGTTCAGCAACATCTAAACTTGCTTTCGATAAATCGATTCCAGAAACCTCATATCCCTCTTTAGCAAGATGATTGGTTAGAAGGCCGCCGCCGCAGCCCACATCGAGTACGCGCGCTTGACCTCCCAATTCTTTTTCAATCACTCTAGAGATCCACGGATTTCTCAAACGATTTTCACTGCGAAGCACTGCAATGGGGTGATCTTCAGCATTAAGCCACATTTGATGAAGCTCATCATAAAAGGCATTATTGACGTTTTTTTTCATACTAATGCTTCATGATTTTCTTATTACGCCAAACAATATTCCAAAACACAATCTGATAAAGCATAAAGCCTCCTGCAAAGAGCAACTGAAGCCAGAGAAAGCGACGGAAAAATTCTGGATGACCAATTCCTTGAGCAAGCCAAGCTGGGGTAGCGGAGTAGTGGATCACGGGCCAGAGCAAACCAAGAGCTGTTAGCACAATCGAATGATTAACGAAGAGCACAGCATGCAGCCACTGCTCGCCAGCGGGACAATGATGTTTATGAATAAACTCATCCTTAGTGATAAAGAACGTCGAAAATAGCGCTAAGAAAACATAAACTTTGTATTTCAGAGGATCATAGGGGACTAGTAGAATATAGAGAAAACAGAAGATTACAGTGAGCGTGTCGAGAGGATGCCCGAGTCTTTCCCAGCGAGGAAGTCCTCGTTTCACGTGATATCCAAACTCGTCTAAATTGATCACAAAAGCTTGGATGACAAAGGGAACTAAAAGCAGCCACCACATTTTATACCACCTTTTTTAAAAGAGCTCCTGTAAGAGTTAATCCCGGTCCAGCAGCAAGGGAGATAATATATCTATCATTTAGAATCTTGTCATCTTTCAATATTGCTGCCCACATATGAGGAACGGTCGCCGAGGACATATTGCCATGTGTTGTAAAGACATCATAGGTAAAATAGAGCTGCTCAGAAGAGAGCTCTAACTTCTCTGCAATTGAATCAATAATTTTAGGACCTCCTGGATGGATTGCAAATAAAGCTTTTTCCTTAAGCATATTCCAATCAACCTGAGCTTTCTCAGCGAGTTGTTTTAAAAAAATCTCTAGATGAGAAGAAATCAATTCTGGAACTTTAGCACTTAAACTCATGCTCATTCCCCAATGATCAGGACTCCATGACATCTCTTGATATGAATATGGTATTAACTCTTCATGCAAAGCGCACAATTCTAAAGAGGGGGAAGTTTGAGTATCGTTTGCGCTATAGCGAATAAAACCATCCGCAAATAGTGATTGTACAACGAGTTGATCCAAATTGTGATTGAGGGGATTCATGTGCAAACTGCACATCTCTGTATGGACAATATCAACCCTGTTTTTATCATGAGCAAAACCTTTTGCCATCCGAATTGCTGGGAAAGCAGCATAGCAGCCCATATGATACGCATGTGTCACCGCTGTTTTGCTATGAAAATCGCGCTTTGCAACGATTCTTTGAGCGCTACTTGGAGCGATATAACCAGTGCAGGTTACATGAATGAGGTGATCAGGAGCGCTGCAACCTTTAGGATAAAACTGCTCAAATATCGCTTCAGTGTGTGTTTGATAAAACTGATTGCGATCTTGAATTTTCATCCCCTCTAACTGCTTACTGTTAATATCATAAATCTCTCTACAGTCATCGTTTGAAAGAAATAAATCTGAGATTTGCACAGCGCGTTTCGTAATTTTCCCCTTTCCGCTGCCAAGTCGATAAAGCAATTTTTTTATATTTTGATGAAATCGCTCTTCTTTAACGCAGCCACGGCCCCATTGCACACGATGTGATTCAGCTTCGGTATGCGCTTTAGCAATCCAATCAAGAATCTTTTCCTGTTCAAGCTCGTGCTGAGGTCGAATAATCTGAAAATCATTTAGGTAACAATGTTGCTTCATTTTTTATCTCCTAAAAACACTATATCAACATTTATGAATTCTTGTTACTTATTCTTAGTTAAAGATCATGAGTGAGCCCGCGATAATCAATGCACCGCCAAAGATTCTTCTCAATAGAGTGGGCTCTAAAGTGTGCGCGAGTTTAGCTCCATAAGGCGCCGTAAAGGCTGAGGCAATACTAATTGCTACAAAAGCAGGAACATAAAGGTACCCAATGCTGTATTTGACCATACACTCTTGCGTTAAACCAAAATAAAGATAAGAACTAGCTCCGAGAACTGAAATCATAAAGCCAACAGCAGAAGATGTTGCAACAGCCCTTCGAGGTTTTAATTTAAATGCCATGAGAGTGGGGACTGTGATGATTCCACCACCAATTCCCAAAATGTTGGAAATACCTCCAATACCATAGCCAATTCCCGACAAAGCCCATTTCCCTGGAAGGCGATTTTCCCCTTCATATGGCTTGATCTTTTTGAAGAAATAGATGCCGAGCAAACACTCAAAAACTCCAAAGATTAGTTTCAACACATCACCGGGCAAAAGCCTTGCAACAAAAGCGCCTGAGATACATCCAACAAAAACACCGGGTGCCATAGCGCGCACAACAGGCCACGTCACTTTACCACGACGATGATGCGCCATCGTAGAAGAAAAAGCATTGATCACCATCGCAGCTAAAGAAGTCCCAATAGCAAGTTGCATTAAACACAAATGATCAAACTGAAGCATATTAAACATCAAAACTAGAAGGGGAATGGTAACCACACCGCCGCTGATACCAAGCAGTCCAGCAAGTAATCCCGCTGTAACTCCAATTAAAGCAAATGCAAATAAAGAAAGAATAAACATAATCCTTTCTATAATAAAAAAAGAATTAATTTGAAACAAAAATCTAACTAAGAGTTATTGATTCCAAAATAACAAGGTTAATAAAGTCACTCTTGGCTTTTGTGTAATCGCTCTTTTTTGCATGCATTTTTGCAAGCTCACACTTTAGATCTGCATATTCATTCTTGCGATCAGTCCTAACACGCAAATAATCTCGAAACAATATCAACCGATTCCAAAAAGGACTCATATAGGGAACTACGTGAATTTGATGCGTACGTTTACCCTGAGCGTCATTCTTATTAAAGTAACGACGGAAGGGCATTTCTTCTTCTAAATCAGGGCGATACTTATAGCCTAAAGAACAGATCGCATCAATGACACTCTCATTAATGACATCGAGGTTCTTCACTGCAATCATGATATCAATGACAGGCTTTGATGCTAAGCCGAGGATTGCCGTACTACCGACATGCTCAATCATCATAATAGGAGAAGATGCTAACGCTTCGAGTAGACACTTTTTTTCATGCTGAAAATCATCAGCCCACCGCGGATCATACTCTGCAATTGCAACCATGACTCTTCTCCATCAACTCATTGAGAAAGAGTATAGAGAAAATTCTAAATCCAATCGAGCAAGAAAACTACGATGAGCGTTTCTTTCTCTTACGATCGGTTTCCTTGAGCTCTCTTTTTCTTAATCGGACTGAAGCAGGAGTGATTTCAATCAATTCATCATCTTCAACAAAATCAATCGCTTGTTCAAGAGAAAACAATCTTGGAGGGATGAGAGCAATAGCTTCATCTTTACCAGAAGAACGCACATTCGTTAGCTGTTTTCCTTTAACTACGTTAACAACAAGGTCATTTTCTCGGTTGTTTTGACCTACAATCATTCCTTCATAAACCTCTTGTGTAGGAACAACGAACATTGTTCCTCGATCTTGAAGGCCGAAAAGAGCAAATGCAGCTGTTTTCCCAGCGCAAATGGAAATCAAAACGCCTTTTTGTCTTCCAGGAATCTCTCCTTTCCACTTTGCATAATTTTCAAAACGTGACGTTAGAATACCTTTCCCTTTTGTAAGTGTAAGGAAGTCATTGCGATATCCCATTAGCCCACGCGTTGGTATTGTAAAGGTGAGTGTTGTAATATTGTGCTCGTTGGTATCAAGAGATGTCATTTCACCTTTTCTTCTAGAGAGCTCTTCAATTACCGCTCCAGCAAACTCAGCAGGCACTTCAATGTGAGCGATCTCTACTGGCTCGCATTTTTCCCCGTCAATTTTCTTTGTAATAACTTGCGGCTTAGCAATACTCATCTCAAAGCCTTCTCTTCGCATTGCTTCAATAAGAACAGAAATATGAAGTTCTCCTCTACCGCAAATACGCAGCATATCATCACTACCTTCAACCTCTTCAATTCTAAGTGAAATATTTGCTTTTCTCTCCCTTTCTAGACGATCACGAATCTTATTCATCGTGACATGCTTTCCCTCTTTTCCAGCAAAAGGTCCAGAGTTAACAGAAATATCCATCGATAGGGTAGGTTCTGTGATATCAATTGAGGGGAGTTGGACAATATGCTGAGATGAGCAAAGTGTATCTCCAATCGTCACTTCAGGAATTCCAGCTATACTGACAATGTCACCAACACCAGCTTCTTCCAGCTCCACTTTCTTAAGGCCGTGATAGCCTTCGATTCTCGTAACTTTATGGTTTGTGGGATGGCCGTCTTGATTCACTTTAACAACAGTATCACCTTTTTTAATGACACCTTCAAGAATACGTCCGCATGCCATTCTACCGATAAAGTCGTTATATGATAATGTGGTTGCCTGCATCAAAAAAGGTCGGTCGAGAGATCCCGACGGAGGCTGAACTTTATCAATGATCACTTCAAAGAGAGGACGCATATTTTTCCGCTCATCTTCAATCTCTTTCATCGCATAGTTATTAATCGCAGAGCAATAAACAATCGGGAAATCAAGCTGCTCATCAGTTGCACCTAGTTCAACAAACAGATCAAATGTAAGATTAAGAGCGCGATCGGGATCAGCATGAGGGCGATCGATCTTATTAAGAATGACAATAGGGTTTAGTCCTAGTTTAAGAGCTAAAGAGAGAACAAAACGCGTTTGAGGCATTGGTCCTTCAAAAGCATCGACAATCAAAAGAACAGAATTGACCATTCCAAGGACGCGCTCCACTTCTCCAGCAAAATCCGCGTGCCCAGGAGTGTCAATCAAGTTGATTTTGAAATCCTCAAAGAAAAGACTCGTTTCTTTTGCAAAAATTGTGATTCCGCGCTCTTTTTCTTGATCGTAGCTATCCATCATACGCTCTTGAACAACTTCATTATCTCGAAAGATATTGGATTGCTTAAGAAGGCTATCAAGTAGGGTAGTTTTGCCGTGATCAATGTGGGCTATAATTGCAACGTTACGAATTTTTTCTGGATTGAACATAAATACATCTCTTTTAGGGGAATTTGCCCTATCTTATGTGATCTGCGTGTAAAAGCCAAGAAATAAGGACGTTAGCCAGGCACTCTTAAGTATTAATAAATATTTTAAAAAGGAGCAAAAAAGGGCTGATCCACCCCTTTATTAGAGCGCTCCTTCTTCACAATTAATCCATATTAATAATTGCATTTTTAATTAAATCAAATATTGAAAAAAACCAATAATTATGTAATAATATTTTAATAATTATAAAGGAGTTTTTTCTATGAGTTCAGTTACTAATTCTCTCTCTAAAGTAGCTATGCCAAACCATCTCAAGGTGGATATTGATATCGAAGTTCAAAAAATCAATGAGCTCGCTCAGTGTCATATTAAGACGATTAAGCAAACACGAAATCTATCAATATCCGATTTTCAAACCTGGGAGAAGTTCTGGGGTTTTCTCAAACGAGACTACCCAGCGCTGTCTGAAACCACTCCGGAAATCACCTACATAGACAAAGATGATGACAAGGTCTTAGTCGGAAGTGAGGCGGAGTACTATCTTGCCTTCGGACACTTTGAAGATGCCATCAACGGTAAATGTGCACTGAGATTTAAAGTAACTGGCCGTAATCAATCAACATGCCCAAACACAGGAACTAATTCAACTGACCAACGAGTTGCTCAAGCAGCGGCAAAATCGACGATTCCATTGGTTACTCCTAAAGATCTCGATTTACCAAATCATAATGCCAATCAAAACAAGGCAGCAGAAAAACCGCATAAAGCTCAATCCGCTTTAGTGTGGCAAGAACTTACGGATCAGCCACTACGAATTAACGGAAATCAACGGATATATGTTCGACCTGGTCAAAAAATTATCTTCCAATTCTCTCAGGAATTGCCTCATAACAACTCAAAAGGGGCTAAAAATAGAAATACTGAGCTCAAAATAAAGTTTATCGGTGGTTACAAGGGGGAAAACGTTGTCGATCAAAATGACCTTAATCATACAATCATCCCTAACAGCACCAATGACTCTAGCGATTATACTAGAGAACTCCCTTTAACTACACCACGCAATCCTGGCAGATACATTGCGGAGTATCAGTTGTTTAGCAAAGGATCTTGTTTTGGCGAACCGGTCACACTTGATATTATTGTTAGTCATAATCCTGAATGGAAAAAGATGATGGATTTAAGAAAAGATGATCACATATTGATTCAAGACATAGAAATACAGCCTGAATTTAAACAGGGTATGCAAGCGCTTATGGCAAAACCAGAATTTAAGGACGTCCCTATTAATACAATCTATTCTGCACTCAAAAAAGCAGATGGAAACATTGATAGAGCTCAAACGATTCTTGCCCGGCAGAAAGCAATGATGAACAATCAATTCTTTCAACTAAAAGGGCGCGAAAAAAAGGATATTAATCATCAAATTAGACAGCTTGAAATGGAGAAGAATAATGATGAATTATTAAAAATTGTTTGTAAATTCTGTCCCGATGCAACAAATGAAGAGGCAGAAAAAGCTTTTCATGAAAGCAACAGGCGCGTGCGTTTAACAATAAAAAACTTAATCGCCAGATCGGTTACAAATTCTACTGGAATTGCTGAATCTGATGACGATAGCGACAGTTAATGCACTAAAATGCTTTGAGAACAATCTTTGCTTCAGTCGGCAAAGGATGTTAGCCAATCTTAATCACTAAAAATTTCAATCGTTTAATCTATCTGCACTCAAAACAAACGGGCCTTATACTTAAGGGTTTCATTTTATAAAAAACAGATTTAGTAATTTTAAATTATTAACAAAAGCATTTAAAATATTTTTTAAGCTTTATTTTTAAATAAAATGCGCATAAAATCTTCACAAACCATTAACTTTATGAGGACTTATGTCAGGACGGATAGAGCAGGGGAGCCCGAATCATTCAGCATCATTTAATCATTCAAATAATCAAGGCGCATCTTGCAGCACTAGAAAAAAAACTCATAACGTTGCTGATTCACGCCTCCAGGGAAGACATCATTCTCATCATGAATCTCCTAGAGCAAAAAAAATTCGCATAAGCAATGACCAATGCCCTTTCACCCATGAAGAACAAAGGGACATAAATCAACGTTTGAAAGATGCCTTTGCTGTGTATTTTTCTGAAGGGAAAAGAACAGTTCAATCACTCCTAGCAGAAGATAATATTGTAAAATTCAATCATATAAACATAATAAACACATTAGTACGTATCGCAAAAATATTGGACAGATACAAAAATAACACCGCAATAAAAAATGATTTTTCTGATCCAATTAAATTCTTACTTCAATCAGCAAAAGCCAGCATTTACTATTTTGATCATAAGGACTTAGCAAGTCTAGCTTGCGCAACGAGTAAAATGCAGAATGACCTTGAACTTTTCAACTTGATTGCCGATAGACTCGTATGCATAGATAGTTTAGGAAAATCTCCAATATCAAAATGTCACGGAAAGTTATTATCAATGATTATGAATGGTTTTACAACAGTAGGCCTCGTGAGAACAGATTTGTTAGAAGCGATAGAATCTGAGCTTTTCCGCATAGATGGTTCAGAGGCGACTAAATTATCTCAAAGCTCAATGTTCTCTCTTGTGACATTTGCAAATGGTTTTAGAAGCAGACAGAATGGCAATCTGTTTTATGCAATTGCAAAAGAAATTTTAAGAAAAAGCAAATCAATGACAGAATGCTCGATAGCTAACTTAATAATGATTATAAAGTGTTTCAACAACCTTCAAACTGACAAAAAAGATTTGCTTAACTTAAAAATCGAGATATTGAAGTTAGTAACAAAGCAACTTCAAAGTATTCCCTATTTCAGAATGGATTTATGCTCCGAAGAAGATAGAAAAATTATCACAGAAGCGATACAAACGAGCAATAGCAACTCTTTTAGATGGGCAATACCCGGGAGCTTTCCAGTTTCTTCACCCTCAGGCAACAACAATTCCTATGAAAGAGAAAGAACAGAAGAACCTTCTGTTCCTCAACCAATGCCTGAAGGACCTCGAAATGATCAATCTTTCCCTGATAGAGCAGAACCATCGACACCTGGAGCTACGGTCTGTGAGGAACCAGCTGATGTAAATAATAACCCATCATCTAACAATAAAAATGCTCTAAATCAAAATCCTGGCAAACAAGGCAAACTTGATAATCTCTTGAGTGTAGCGATGATGAATTGCGGAAAAGACAATTCACAACCTATTGAAAATGTTTTAACTCAAGATAATATATCAAACTTTGATGCAAACAACACAAGCAAAGCCTTAGTATATATTGTCGAATTAATTTATTCTTCGAGAAATCCAGTCGCAAAATCAATAGAATTAGACACTTATACCGAAGCGTTAATCAAAAAAGCTAAACAAACAATTCAAACTTTTGATTCATCAAACTTATCAGATCTCGTTAGCTCTACTAGCAAAATAATAGAGGACCTTGAATTATTTGAAATCGTTGCTTCAGAGCTTGTAGGTGATCATGATTCAAAAAAGGGGAAATTACACACATGCACCATTGCTGAGCTCAAAAAAATTACAGCTGGATTTGCTCAGAGACGAGTTAAGAATATAGATCTATTTGATGCGATTGCATCAGATCTCTTAGAGCGACTAAAAAACAGAAACGACCTAACTAAAGAAGATATAGTAACCGCAAGAAAAATAAATGATGACTTTCTTCGACTGGGAATGCAGAACACTCAATTATTTAGGGCAGTTTTCGATGTGAAATTAAATAACTAGTTTCCAATTCTATGATAAACTATTTCAAGCAGCTTTAAAGCACTCGGCAGAAGGGAAGCATTGATTGTCAGTATTTTGCTCCGTTCATTAGGTCTGATAATATATCTTATGTTGAACCAGGCGATCAGGGAGCAGTCAGGTTGTTTTTTATAAGAATTGCGCAGTAACGAGCCCATTTAATGTCTGAGCGTGAATTAATTAATTGGGGATTCTCTACACTACCAGCAAAAAAACTATGCCGTCCAATATTATTTTCTAAATTTTCAGGACTCTTTTGTTTAACACTCCGTTTCGCTAATGTAGGATTCTGTTGCGCGTACTCCCGAATTTGGGAAAAAGATTGAGTCAGTTTCATCATTTGTGGCGGAAGAGTTTTAAAATCATATATTGTCAGGTCTGATTTCTCTACCAAAAGACGCTCTTCTTTAGCAAAAGAGAATAAGTCGATGTTTTTGTTTTTTAGTGAGACATATTGGCAAATATCACTGATAACAAATATAGCACAATTATCAGGATCCCGTTGTCTACGAATATTTAAATTATAAGAATCTCCACAAATCCCTTTTTCTTTTAAAAATGTGGTGAGGCTTTCAATCCACCCCCCTTCTTCTCGACCCACTGAATCTGTGCATAAAATCTCAATTTTCCCCTCTATTTTACGCAAAATCAAAGGCATAACATGTCTATCTGGTCTCGAATTATCCGGATAAAGAGTACATGCTCTTAATACAAACGCCATTTCTTGATTACCGCCTTCCGATAAAAAATTAACGAGCACTTCTTCTAATTGTTGCGCACTACCTGATTGAACTTCGAATTGCAGTCCTTTTGCAATAAGCTTATGCTTAATAAGATCTTCACACTCTTTTGCCGAAAAGACCCTTTCAGCCTTAAGCGACTTATATTTATTTTTTATCCTTTGCAAGAAATCCCAAACAAGGCGTGCAGATAAAACAGATTTATGAGCTGCGATGATTTCAGCCATTTTTATGACCAAAGATTGATTTTGTATTCCTTGAATCCTTCTGACGATTTCTATTATTTTATGATAAACTTCTTCAGAAATAGTTTGAAATTTGTTGCCATTTTCAATATTCGCTAAAATTTTAG
The DNA here is from genome assembly GCA_021772335.1 of Chlamydiota bacterium. GTDB lineage: Bacteria > Chlamydiota > Chlamydiia > Chlamydiales > Rhabdochlamydiaceae > JAJFMD01. Next base: position 73,176 of record JAJFMD010000002.1, on the reverse strand, counting down.
TTAGACGCTCGAGAAAGTCTTCATCCAATAGATTGTATTCTTTCTGAGAAAGCTCTTCTAATTCTAAATTAGCAGTTTTAAAATATTCGCTTGTACCACCTTCTATATTAAACATATATTTGCTTATCCGATCTTTTATTTTAAACATATTTGTATACTATTATACCAATAATAACTAATTTTAGCCAATTCTATTAAATGGCTCTCTGCAAGTCTAAAAGTTTATCCAAGAAATTTTTCAATTAATTGATTTAACTTGTTTAATGCCAGCGCTATAGCGATTCTTTGATCATCTGATTTTTCTGGGCATTCTGACGAAACTAAGGATCGCTTCTATCATGACTTTCCTGTTGTACCTGGTAGATATGATGTAGAAGCCAATGAGTACAATAGCGATGATGATGCGAGCATAAGCTAGTCAAATTGAAAAATGCAATCTACTTAAAGCCAATCTTTTTGTAAACAAAGTGACTTCTTAGTGTTGATTCGAGTAAGAGTCCCACAGATTGTGGGACTTTTTTTATCCTTCACTAAAGAGTTTGATTAGAATATGATTTTCATCAGATTTTTTTAAATTATTAAATTGGTGTTAATTATGACTGCTGTAGCGAACAAGGATCTTTCCGAATCTTGGGATGCATATAAAGAATTAAACCGCACAAATGCAAAATATTATATTGATCTCGTTGCAAAAGATTGTTCTGACGATTCCATTACAAACCTTGTACTGCCCAATATTGTTCAATTGGATCTTAGAGATGTCGATGATCCGGAAGAGAAATTTGCTCGCATAGCACTGCTTTTCCCTAATGTTCAGAGATTAACGGTCGGTAATTGTGATGAAATTCGCAGTTTTAAAGACTTAACAGGATTAAAACAGCTCCAAACTTTGAATATTACAAAAAGCGAAGTTGTCCATAGCTTCTTCTTTTTACAATTTTTCGCACACCTTTCTAATATCCATATTTCGGACTGTGAAGAGGTTAGAGATTTTCGCAGTTTCCAAGTGATTAAAAGACCTATTACAATAACTATTCAGAATTGCAAAGAGTTAAGATTATATATTATGCCAACTTTGATTCCTTCCCTGCAGAACTTATTCATTTTACGATGCCAGGAGATTAGAAACATCGCATCTCATATTGTACGCAAGACTGATCTTAAAGGACATATTGATCAAGCTGGAGAGAAACAAATTCCATGCTCTATCGATTTAGATAGTTTAAATATAGAACATGATCTTGTTGAGCCATCTGCTGCTACCGATATTACGATGGAGCACAACTACTCGGATTTTCTTGATCCGGTTAATGATGCACAACCTGATAGCGATGATGATGCGGGCATGAGCTAGGCGAATATTAGCTCATGGAAGAGGGCGATTTGTTTGAAGCCGAGCTTTTGGTAAAGAGAATGGCTGTGGGCAGTTGATTCGAGATAGGCATCGGTAGCACCATTTTCTTGGGCTATGGATAACGGATAGGTTGTCAATAGTTTGCCGATTCCCCTCTTGCGCGCTTCTTTTTTTATCGCGACGTAATAGATTGAATTTTTTTAGTTAATAATTAATAATTATAATATATCAAGATAAAATAAGATCGTAATCATGTCTACTGCCGGTGCAGGATTTAATCAGCCTTATAGAGAGTTCTTTGTTGATTTTTCTAAGCTGAAGAGCGTCCATAGAGATTCATTTTATCAGATTGGAAGCTATCTTGATCCTAAATCTATGCTTCAATACTTAGAATCCATTAGTTCAAAAGAGCAAACTGGTCTTACTTCAACCCAATGCATCCAAAATATTTATTCTAAAAAAACCTCATTGTCTCATGATGAATTGTGTTTTTACCTAACGACGCAAGGCATTGATCTATCTTCTACTAATTTCTCAGAATCTATTAAAGGTAAATACCTAAGCAATATTCAATCTCTAGTCCTTTCCCAGAGGGATGTTTCCGATGCGCAGCTAAAAAACATCGTCACGCTTTGCCCTAACCTCACTTCCGTCAAGATTCGGAATTGCTGTAAAGACATTAGCGCCTTAAGAGATCTTTCCAAGCTCTCGCATCTTGATCTAACTATGAGTGATCAAATAAAAAATTTGGAAGTCATAGGATCTTTTACTAATCTATCATCTCTTAATCTCAACCGTTGTTCGCAACTAGAAGACATCAGTTTCTTAGAAAATCTGAAAAAGCTTGAATCTCTTAATCTTGGATGGTGCAAAAAAGTCACAGATTTTGCTGTTTTAAGTAAGTTAGATAGCTTAACTTCTCTCTGTCTAGAAAATTGCGGTCAAATAACAGATGCTAGTTTCTTATCTTCTCTAAAAAACTTACGCTCACTTGATCTCAACTATGCCGACAATATTCAAGATTTTACAGTCTTAGGTTCTCTTGAGAATCTAAGGTTTCTTGATCTAAGTGGTAGAGACAAAAACATAGAAAATATAGGTTTTTTAAGATTTCTATCTGAACTCGCACAACTTAACCTTTCTGGTAATAGTAAAGTTCAGGATTTTGAAGTATTGCGTTCACTTACAAATTTGATTTCTCTCAGTCTTTCCCACTGTAGTGAATTAAGCAACATTGACTTCTTGGAAGAGCTGACAAATCTTGAAAAACTTTATCTCAACAGCTGCACAAAAATCGAAGATTTTAACCCTTTAAGGACTTTAACTAACCTTCGCACACTTTATGTTGCTCATTGCGCAAATTTCAATCATTTAGATTTATTAAGAAATATCAAACTACAGGAGCTTTTCTTGAATTGGTGCGTGCAAATTCAAGATGCTAGCTCACTATCTTCTCAAGACCAACTCCGTTATCTTTCCATTTGTAATTGCACTAATATTCAAGACTTTGATTTCATTGCCTCACTCCAAACCCTTAGAGAACTAGATTGCTGCAAAAGCATGACTGACTTTAACTTCTTAAATAATCTACCATCGCTTACCCGAGTCGATCTTGATGAATGTGACGTTGAAGATGGTTTGAGGACCGATTTGGAAAATCGCGGTGTTAAAATCGGACCTAGGTCCGAACCATAATAATAGAATTTAGATGTTACCCTTTTCTATGAGCTAGCCGAAAATCAACTCATGAAAGAGGGCGATTTGTTTGAAGCCAATTTTTTGGTAGAGTGAGTGGCTGTGGGCGGTTGATTCGAGATAAGCATTGGTCGCGCCATTTTCTTGCGCTATAGATAAAGGATAGGTTGTCAATAGCTTGCCGATTCCCCTCTTGCGCGCTTCTTTTTTTGTTGCGACATAGTAGATTGAAACGTCTGGAAGGTCGTAGTAGATAAACGACACTCCAACAGGCTTTTGATTGAGATAGGCAATGAAAAACTGCATATCAGTCGACGTATTCTCGTAAATCCCTTCAACAAAGTGATTGAAATAAGGTCCTTTGAACTCAAACGCTTCTTTAGCTGTATTTATCCACAATTGGCATTCTTCGGAGGATTTCACCTTAGAGATTGTGATATTGGGCAAATTAGGGCATTCTAGCTGTTTTAGGGGCATGTGCATGCCAGGCACCAGAGGTTCTTGCTTTGCTCCATTTGCGAGGAGCTCTTGGAGAAGGGTTGATGCGGTATCAGGGCATTGCCAAGAAAATGGCATATCGTCGAAAAAATCAAGCACTTGCTTGATTTCAGCATATGGGACATCGCTGTTTGAGATGACATAATTAAACGCATCGTGCTGACTCGGGCTTTTGCAAGCGGTTAGATTGTCCGTTCTAAGCAGGGCGAAATAAGGAATGTTGCCAAGTGTTGTGTAGTAGTTAGAAAGGATCTCGATCATTTTTTGATGTGACATAATTGCTACTCTTTAACAAAGATCTGATATTTACCCACTTCTGAAAAACCGAGCTTTGAGTAGAGATTGTAGCCAATATCATCGGAAGCTTCGAGATAGCCATCTCTAGCGCCAAGCTCTTTTGCTTCGATCAGTGCATGCATGGTGAGCATCCCTCCAATCCCCTGTCTACCAGCTTCTTTTAATACGCCGACGTTGTAGAGTGAGACTTGAGTGTTATTGAGCAAACTCATCGCTATACCAACAGGTTTGTCACCTTGATGAGCGATATAAAAATGAAAGGAGTTACCGCGATTTTCAAAGATAGGAGCAATCAGTTCTTCGCTAAAATTTTGAGGAAAATGGAAGGTTTGGGCAAGAATGGTGACCCACTCTTGCAGTGTGGTCAATGATGTCACTTTGGAGATCGTCACATTTTCAACTGAAGAATTAGCGATATTATTGAGTTTAAGATGCATCCCTCGTGCTGTAAATGCATAGATTAACCCTCGCTCTCTGAGGCTTGTTTGAAGGGCAGTTGAATCATTAGGAATTTGCCAAAAGAATGGCGTCTTACCATAGAAATTGAATACTTGATCAATCTGCTCTTTACCAACGTTGGATGTTGAGATGACTTGATTTGCAAAAATATGAGGAAACCCAGTTTTAAATCCGGTGTAATCAAGATGTTGGATTTTCTCAAAAGGTTCATTGCTACCTAAGAGTAAATAAAAATGGGAGAGAACTTTAAAGAGTGTATTCATCATTTCTCCAGATGTAGAGAGTTGAGATATTCAATAATATAAAATGGAGTTTGTGGGTGTGTTAGACATAGCAATTGCTCACGCTGAGCGTTGGTTGTTGGAGGAAACACTAAAATACCATGCTCAATATCGGCAATGCTAAATTTCTTGCCAATTTGCACCCAACCGAGTTTTTCGTAAAATCCCATTGCAGTAAGCTGTGAGTACATGAAGGGGAGATATTCAGGGTAATCACGTAGGGCAACATCTTGCATGAAATGCATCAATTTTGAAGCGAGCCCCTTTTTTCGCATGGAAGCTAGTGTGGCAATGCGCTCAAACTTTAGAAAGGGACCTTCTTTGCGAAAACGGCCTGTGCATGCGGGCTCTTGATCGGCATAGGTAAGAAAATGAGTGCACTCATTTTCATGCTCAATTTCAATTTCCTCAGGAACACCTTGCTCTTCGATAAAGACTGTCTTGCGAATATTTACGCACTGCTCATAATCATGTGGAAAAATAGCAATCTTGGTTTGAACATCCATAAAAAAATCTCCTTCAGTACGCTAATATAACGACTAAAGGAGATCAAATCAAACTTAAGGTTTCTTAATAGATCTGGTTATTTAGAATCGAACCTTCTCTTTGTGCGACTAAATAGAGTGACCAGATCGTGTGAAAATCACTGCTGTTTTTTCCGAGCATCTTTGAAAAATCTTTCAGTGTTTCAGGGACGACGCCCTGAATAAATACGCGAATCAGTGCTGAAGCATCATGGGTTTGCGCTATATTAGTGAAATTATTTGCTGAATAGTCCACTGTCATATGGCCTATGTTAACTTTTTGTTCATCTTTATTAGAGCTAGTCGCGCTATTATCTTCTGATTTAGGCAAAATTCTCTCATTTAAAGCTCTAAGATTCTTGGTGTAGTTAGGGTCAAATGCACACCCAAGAATATTTTTGCTCTGAGCAATTCTACGTAAATCAACAAGCAATTCTTCAATTTCATCTGTATTGTTTTTGAAATTATCAATAATTTGAGCCTTTTGCGCTGCGATTGCCTCTCGATCTTCGGTTAGAACGTCTGCGGCTTCTGTTAATGCACCAGCAACATTTTCATGATTAGAAAAATGCGCGTTAACACCTGTGATAATCTCTTGTTGTTGTTTCACTCTTTGAAATTTTTCACGAAAACTCGATGCATTTGTTTTTAAAGCTTCCATATCCATGCCATTAGATAAAATTTCATCTAATCTCGAGAAAATACGATAAGCTTCATTAATTTCTTTTGTAGGCAGGTGAGTAGCAATATCCTCAAGTTTTTTTGCTTGAGCTTTTGCTTCTTTGAGCTGTGTCTTTAATGTGTCCCTTTTAGCCTCGAGTTTTTCTTTTTCCTCAGAATTGATCCTCAAATAGCTCAAAAAATTGCGCATTGGTATAACGACATTACTTCCAGATTTTCCTTCTTCTTTAAGTCTATTTATTTCAGCTTCAAGAGCCAAAGCTTCATCAGATAATTCTTTTGCTCGCGTTTCGAACTCGGAAATTTCTGTCTCAGCCGTTTGAACAATCGTTTGTGCTTGATTCTGTAGATCATCTATCCATCCCATCAACTGACGCAGTTTTATTACGCGATCAGAAAGAGGTTTAATAAGATTCGCGATCACATTAAAAGTTTCTATAGGATCATCAGTTCCATGTTCATTGATCATGCCAAGCCATTCTGTTGCTTTGAGTTCAACATCTTTAAGCCCTAGAATTTGAAATCCTTTTTCAATCTGCTCTGCAATTTCAGCCTTAAAACGTACTGTTGTGTTTTTTAACTGAGCGTGAATTTCAGGATCGAGTAAATTGAGTTCTATTTTTGCACGGTGTTCTGAATTAACGGCCTTTAAGACCATTTCATGAATTTCACGAAACTCTTCACTATGCTCTTCGTCTGCCTTTAACTGATAAGGATCATCGGGTGTGCGCTCAAGTTCCTTCTTCACCCCAATGAGCCACTCTCTTGTTAATAATCGTGGTTGCAAAAATGCGAGTTGTACCTGTTGAAACATAAAACCGAGTGCAATGTGATTGCGATTAGCAACACGAGTTAAAGTAAGATCTTCAATATAGGCCCACCCTTCCTGCAATTTGTTAGTTGTCTCAGTTGAAGCATTTCCAAGTACATCCATATATAAAAAGTTAACGACTTTCATTTCCTCCTGAAATTCGACAATTGCTTCTGCTTTGAGATGCCTAGTTTGCTTTAGCTCTTCATAATGCTTTCTTTTTGCTTCTTGCATGATCGGAAGAAGAGCCGCTGCCATAGAATTTGCAACTTTAGAAGGCATTTGGCTGTCATTAACAACCTTCACTTCTCTTAAATTATTTAGAAAATGCACGATTTGTTTTAGCGTGAGATCCTTTGCATAATCTTTGCTTAAAAAGCGCTCTGTTAAGATTGTAAAGATTTCTTCTGGAGTTGATGTGATTTCAGAGGTTCCCTTTTCAACAAGGGTTAAATCGTTGTAGCGTTGATCAATGACGAGTTCATACTTTTCAAAATCAATCTCTTCGCTAAAAAGCTGAATTGGAAGAGTGAGAGGTTGAGCCTCTCCTTTAAATAACGCCTCTTTTGCTTTTTCTAGATCAATTGTTTCAACTAGGTGAAGTTTAAGCGTGCGAAAATCTTCTGTATTCTCAACTAGGTGAGAAAGAACCCGCTTTGCTTCATCAGCTGGAGCATTAAGTAATTTTTCTTTAAGATGGGGACGTGCATTTTTACGATTTGTGTTCTTATTATCAAGAGCATACACAGCTTTATGCCAATCTAACGATGGATATTTATCAATATATTTTGTCGCAAGAAAGCGGTTGATGATGAACTTAATTTCGCTGTTATCTTTTTCGGCAAGACGCTCTAAAACGACATGCTCAACAGATTCACCTTCTTTGAGATTGAGTTGAGTAGCAACATAAGCTAAAAGCTCTGCACTCCCCTCTTCTTTGATAAAATCAACAAAATGTTGATTTTGAAATAGCTCGAGGTTTCCTATAAGGATATTCCTTTCACGTGGTGTTAATATACCTAGACCAACACGCTCTTTAAACAACTTGTTAATCACAAGAATAAGTCCACTCCGACCGAAACCGATAAAAGGAAGAGATTCACCATTGACGACGTTTTTAGAAGCAGCCCCTTTATGAGTCCATACTACGCTTACCTTGGAAGGTCTTTCCTTCTTGTTAATATTAAGGGTAGATAGAGCGATCTTCCCATTATCGAGCTCCCAAGCGAGACGAGCAATCCTTGGCCCAGCTGTGTCCTCAAGTTTGACCTCCCAAAGCTGAGGGTCAAATTGATATCCATCAACACGAATCTGTGTGGGATGAGCTTTTTCAATATCAACAAAATCACCGCTATTAAACATAATTACTTCCAAATTTTATTATTATTAAAGAGTATTTTAATCAATTAATTATTATAAGTAAATAGAAAATATTATAACAAAGCTGCAAAACGCTGATAATTAAGAGCTTGCCTTTTGCCCTTTAAAGACTAAAGAGCTTTGGGGAGGCAGGGTGATTTTGCGCTGCTCTGGACTGAAGGATATTTCACTAAACCCCTTATAATCAGAACTGTCTGTATTTAACAAGATTTGCCACTCACAGGCTTTAGAAAAAGGAAGCTTAATAGATAGGGGGGTAGTATTGAAATTACAGAGGATAGCGAGGGTCTCTTTAGAGGATGGCCTCATCTCCCAACCGATCCAGCGATTTTCACTGGAATGGTGAATTTTGAGCTCTTTACGCTTAAGGTGCTGAAAGCAAGTTTCTTGCTTTCTAAGCTCGATTAAGGTGCGGTAGAGCGCTAAAAGGGCGTTGTTTTGATCATCCAGTTGCCAAGAGAGCCTTGAATCTTCAAAAGCCTCCTGCCCTGGAAGAGGCCCATTGAGACCCTCATTCTCTTCGATTTTAGAGCGAACGACCTTCTCTAGAAGCTCTTTATCATCATAGTCGACAAAAAACTGAAAGGGAGCCTTCTCACCATATTCTTGCCCCATAAAAATAAGAGGGAGATAAGGAGAAAGAAGCAAAATCACTGCAATCATTTTCTCAGCAGCAAAGGAAATATTGGTTGTCAATCGATCTCCAAATGGACGATTTCCTACTTGATCATGATTTTGAGCAAAAACGATAAAGCGCTCAAATGGCAAATCTCCAGATTCTGTTCCATGTCTTCTCTTACGAAACATCGAATACGCGCCATCATAGACAAATCCTTGGCTCAATGCTTTTGCAAGATCAGCTAGATCTTGAAAATCGATATAATGCTCTTGCTGCTCCCCTGTCAAACAAACATGCAATGCATGATGGAAGTCATCACTCCATTGAGAATGAATGCCATAGCCGCCTTTTGCCTTAGGTTTGACAATCTGCGCATCATTTTGATCAGTTTCAGCGGTAACATGAATTTCTCTGCCATTTTGCTTTGCTTGTTGAGCAACAGTTTGAGCGAGCTCTTGAAGGAAGGGTGGTTTACTAAAGTCAAAGATCCCATGAATTGCATCAAGACGTAGTACATCAATATGATACTCTTCAATCCAGTAGAGAGCATTCTGAATAATGTAGTGACGAACGTAATCACTATATGCGCCATCGTAATTAAATGTACGTCCCCATTGAGTGAGGTAACGTCCACTAAAATAGGGACCATACTCTTCTAAGTAGTTCCCCTCTGGACCGAGATGATTATAGACAACGTCAAGGCAAACTGCTATGCCCTGTTGATGACACGCATTGACAAGCTCTTTGAACCCTTGAGGTCCTCCATACGTTGTTTGAGGAGCATAGATATTAGCACCATCATATCCCCAATTCCATCTTCCGGGGAATTGTGCAATCGGCATAATCTCAAGACAAGTGATCCCAAGATCTCGTAAATAGGGCAACTTTTCAATAATTCCTGCAAAAGTACCTTTCTCTGAAAAACAACCAGTGTGGCACTCATAAAAAATGAGCTCTTTGAGAGAAATTCCCTCCCAGTTCATATCACTCCACTGAAATGCACTTGGATCAATAATCTCAGATGGACCATGCACACCCTCGGGTTGATAGCGTGATGCAGGATCAGGCCTAGCCGTGCCATTGGCAAACACAAAATTATATCTATCCCCTGTTTGCACTCCTTCAACTTCTGCTTGAAAATAGCCATCGGGATCTTTTTCCATCACAATCGGATCGGGAAAGTGATCACGATAGAGTTTAAGTTTAAGCAGTTCTTGATGAGGAGCCCACACCTTAAAACTTACAGCTCCCTTTTCAGTAAAATTCGCGCCAAGATCGAGTTTCCAGGTCATAAACACCTCTCGAGCCAACAGAGGGGAAGCTTGGCAAAGGCATCAGAGAGATAAATGATCTTCTCCCCTCTTTGCTTAGATATAACGACGGCGTTTTCAGAAAAAAGGTCTTGAAATTGCTGCCCTGCAATCTTACGCGGGATAATCAGTGCTGTTTTTTTCCAAAGTTCACCTGTTGGCATTTTAGAAAATGTGGAGAAAAAACGGCCGCAAGCGATGATCACTGCTTTCTTGTTGTGAACTCTAGCAAAGGCAATCACATTGTTTTTATAAGGACCTGCCACTTTAAGAGGAACGTATTCTCCTTTGAGCATGAGGTTTTTATTCTCATGACGAAAATGCAAGGCGCGGTAATAAAGATAGAGCTTAATCTGATCGAAATCATTTGCATGAATAAGATCATCAAAAGGCTGATCTAAAATCACATCGAGGAGCTCTTCACAATAAGTAAAATCAACGGGCCTCCTGTTATCGGGATCTACAAGAGTGCGCTCCATAATTTCAGTGCCTTGATAGAGATCAATAATACCGCATGAACCGAGTTTGACCACTGTGGCTGATAGAGAATTTAAAACGCCAAGATGCTCAATGCTCTTGTGAAATGGAGCAAACGCAGTTAAGAAAGCGGAGTTTTTAAGGATTTTGCGTAAGGTTTGAAGAAGGAGTTTCTCATAAGTTGTATCGACATACATCCAGCTTGTGCGCGTGCGCGCTTCTCTCACAGCCTTGAGTATATGTGTTTCCATGCGCTGAATAATGTCTGGAGTGATTTTCAAATCAACGGGCAGAAATCCGAGCAGGGTTTGATAGAGATAGTATTCACAGTTTTTTCCTGGCACTTCTTGATCTTTGTGCATTTTTTTTAGAGGGAAGAGGATCTTTCTCCATTTCTTGAGATTGCGCTCCCATTCTTCAGGAAGTTCACTAATCGCATTGATGCGCATGCGCACCTCTTCATTGCGCTTCGTATCGTGCGTTGAAGAAGCGAGAAAACTCGTTGGATATTTTTTGCTCATTAATTGATTATAAGCATGAAACTCATCGAGCGTGTATCCGAAGTGATCGGGATCTCCCCCCACTTCATTGAGAGAAATCAGACGATTATAGAGATAAAAGCAAGTGTCTTCCATCCCCTTGGCCATGATCGGCGCTGTCAGTTGCTGAAAACGCATAATAAAATCGCGATATTCCTTTTGCTGCTTACGACTTCCCTCTAAACGGAGCATGAGTAACTCTTCAAGAAAATCAAAAATCGCACCATCAAGAGTCTTGTTTTTTTCACGCGCTAGATGAAGAGCCTGTTTGATATAATGCTGATCGCGCTCAGAGACTTTTTTACTGCTGGGATGAATATATGAGCGATAGACAGGGAAACTCGCAATCAAATTCATTATAGCCAAAGTGAGATCGCGACGCGTAAAGTCCCGAAAGAGGCGGTTATCAGCAACTATGCACTCTAAACGACGCGCTAAACTGTTAATCTCAGATGGCATGCGCGTCTCAGCAAAAGAATACTTGTTGTCATAAAGCAGTTGCTCAAAGGGAGTGCGTTTTTCGGTGAAATTTTGATAGATCTCTGTGATCGCCTCGCAATGCTCTCTTTCGACAAATAAGCCATTAAGCACATTGAGATAATCATAGCCCACTGTCCCTTCAATCGGCCAATCTTCAGGGAGCTGCTCATTGCGATCTAGAATTTTTTCAGCAACTGTGTAGACAGGACAGAGACGGCGCAATTTTTTAAAGTATTGCGATGGATCATAAAGTCCATCTGGATGATCAACGCGTAGTCCATCAATTTTTCCTTTTTTAACAAGCTCTGCAACCCAGCGATGATAATGATCAAACACTTCAGGCTCTTCCATGCGGATCGCTGCGAGTTCATTGATATTAAAAAAACGGCGATAGTTAATCTCTTGGGCAGCAATTAGCCAATGAACAAGATGGTAGTTTTGCATCTCAATAAGCTGATTTAGATTTTCAGCCTGATTTTTTTGATTGAGCTTTTTCAAACAGCTTAAAACATGCTTCTTTGCTCCGGGAAAAGATTCAAGTGCTTTTAGAAATTGTCTTTTGCTTTTAACCTGCAATGCAGAAGGGGTTTTTGCGTGCTGCTTTAGGATAAATGAGTAGCTTTTAGGATCAACGGGCAAAATAGTATCGTGATAGTGCAGTTCAATCCCTTTTGAAGATAAAGCAAGAGCAAACACTCCCTTTTCAAGCTCTTCGGCATACGCATTGTGCAAGATAGGTAAAAGAACTTTGCCTTGAAGCTGTTTTTTTTCTGCCTGCCAATCAATATCGAAATACTTAGCATAAGATGAGCTCTCTCCATGCTCTAAAACATCGTGCCACCATGGATTAAACCCCACAATTCCCATGTGATTAGGAACGATATCAAAAATCTGCTTAAGCTGATGTTTTTCTAGAGCCCTGCAAAAGTGATAAAACGCTTTATTCCCTCCGAGCAAATCATTGGCACGATTAGGGTCGGTCACATCATAACCGTGATCAGAATGTGCTTGATACAAAGGTGAGCAATATACACCTTCAACACCGAGTTTTTTAAGATAGGGCAAAATCGCTTCGGCTTGCTTAAAGTCAAAATGGCGACTGAGTTGTAACCTATATACAGATACTGGAACACGTTTCACTCTGGCATCTCCTTCAGAAATACCGGCAAAAGCGAAAGTAGAGCTTCGAGAGGAATATGAGCTCTTTCAGGACGATGTTGCCACTCTCTCTTTAATCTTTCCAACATCCGCTCAGCAAATAGAAGATGAAGCAAATATGAAATATGCTCAGGATCTTTAGGAAGGATTTCAGATCCTTCAATTCTTCTTAAGTAAGCACGTAGAAAGCAGCTTCCAACCCATACTGCCCATCCTTTTGCATAGGGAATAAGCTCTTCAGCTTCTTCCCTAGAAAGCACAGCGCGCTCTTCCTGCCTATCCAATGCGACAAAACCAGCAGAGAAAAGGGAATAGAGCATTGAAACAACATCGCGCAATGCGGATCGTTTAAAGCGTCGTTCACTAAATGATCGAAAAGGATTCCCATCAAAATCAAGAATCACAAAATTCTTACCTGTATACAGTAGCTTTTCTAAGATGTAATGGCCGTGATAACGCTGAATCTTAAAATCCATTTTTGTATCTAATATTGGTTTGAAAAAGCTGATAATCTCAGCTTCTTTTAACAAAAGATTCTCAGCGCGAGAGCTTAATTCAGGATTGCTTTTACACGGTTTTTCTCGTAGCAGTAACAATGTTTCAAAAAGTTGTTTGCGCAAATTTTGATAAAATGAACGTCTTTCTTGAGAGGAAAATTCTTCAGGAATAAATGCTGGATCATCCTTGATGCCGTGCAAAGCAAGATGAAAATCTGCGGTTTCTTCTCCTAAACAACGCATTACTTCGAGATAATCGCCGATTAAATTATGAACAGATTCAGGAATTTCATCTTGAGAAAGAGATACATAATCTTGGCTGGGAATTAGATCCAGCATATCTTGAGGTTTATCATGAATAATACGCTCAAAATACCGCTCTGCTTCACTAACTGTCACTTCCCAGGCATTATCGCGCTCACTGACCTGAGGACCAATGACCTCTGCTAAAGCGCGTTTTCCGCGCGCATTTGATCGATATTCAACATAACCGACTAAAGGGGAAAAGCCTTCAAAGGAACATTTCTCTGCAAGAGTGCGTCGCATTTCCACATCGACACTCAAACCCTCATCAAGAGTTGTATAAAGCTTTACGCCCCCTTCTCGTAGAAGAAAAGTCAATGTGCGAGGATCTCTTCGTGTAAAGTTCGCATCAACTCCCACTTTAGCAAATATCGAAGGTTTCTCATCTTGAGAGAGCAAAACGCCTTTAAATACGCCTCTTTCTGCTTTATGTTCTTTTTCATGACGCACAAGATCTAAATAATGCTTCAATCCCTTAGGATCATCCGTGACATCAGTGAGAAGTAACGGTTTTTGAGAATCAGGCAGCCGCGCTACAACCCTTTCCAATTCATCATGCTCTAAACTCATCAAATCACGATCCTCAATGAGCTCAAAGATCATTTGAACGGTAATTTGCTCTCCAGAGAAGTAGATAAAATCAATGAGCAGAACAAAAGTGTATGCTTTATGATTTGTAAAATTTGCTACTTCAACAATTTCAATTCGATCAATATCGAGCCCTTCGTGCAACCAAGGACAATGTGGCAAATAATCAAGCAATAAGCGTTGTAAAAGAGTTCTTTGTTCTTGAGCAAACAATTTCTCTGGAGATAAAATAACTTCAGGTGGAGCGCGTTTTGTTTTATCCTCAATTACTGGAATCGTTTCCTCTCTATCCTCTTTTGCCTTTTCTATGGAAAACCACATAGAAGCATAAGGACTTAATGTAAGAAAAAACGGATCTTCTTCAATAGGAGGAAACACCTCTCTGCCAAACAATTCGATCAAATGCAATCCTTGAAATGCACTAAGATCTAGCTCTGCAAACTGCACGAAGCGAGACAGGTTAGAGACAATGAGATAAAGCTCTCCGGCATATTCACGAATATAAGCGAGCACTTTACGATTGGGAGGCTGAAGAAACGTCGTCGTTCCCCTACTAAACGCTTTAGTGCGCTTACGCAACTGAATCAGCTGACGCGTTTTCCAATAGAGTGAATTGGGATTGTTTTGTTGATTTTCAACATTGATAGTTTCGTAGTGATATTCGGGATCAATAATAACGGGCAAATAGAGCTTTTGTGGATTTGCTCTAGAAAAACCCGCATTGCGATCAGAGCTCCACTGCATCGGAGTGCGCACTCCATCGCGATCACCGAGATAGATGTTATCTCCCATTCCAATCTCATCGCCATAATAAAGAACAGGAGTCCCTGTTAAAGAAAAAAGCAAAGAGTTCATCAGTTCTATCTTACGACGATCATTCTTGAGCAAAGGCGCCAACCGATGGCGTATACCGAGATTAATGCGCGCTTGAGGATCATGCGCATAGACGCGATACATATAGTCACGCTCCTCATCTGTAACCATCTCCAGAGTGAGTTCATCGTGATTGCGCAAAAAAAGCGCCCATTGACAATTGTCCGGTATCTCAGGAGTTTGCTCCGCAATTTCCATAATCGGCAAACGGTCTTCAAGACGAATTGCCATAAAAAGCCGAGGCATCATCGGGAAGTGAAAGTTCATTTGACACTCGTCACCATCACCAAAATATTGAGCGGCATCTTCCGGCCACATGTTCGCTTCCGCAAGAAACATCCGATTATCAAAGTTATCATCGACATGCTTACGCAGTTTTTTCAAAAATACGTGCGTTTCAGGAAGGTTTTCGCAAGTTGTTCCCTCTCGCTGGTATAGATAAGGAATCGCATCGAGCCGCATTCCATCAACCCCGAGCTTTAACCAAAAATCCAAAGCATCAATGACAGCTTCTTGTACAGCAGGATTGTCGTAATTTAAATCAGGTTGATGAGAGTAAAACCGATGCCAAAAATACGCCTTAGCAACTGGATCCCAAGCCCAATTTGAAGTTTCATAATCTTTAAAAATAATACGCACGCCGCGATACTTATCTATCGTATCACTCCATACATAAAAATCACGCTCAGGAGATCCAACAGGAGCCTTACGGGCCTTCTGAAACCACTCATGCTGATCAGAAGTGTGGTTGATGACAAGCTCTGTGATCACCTTCAATCCAAGACGATGTGCTTCATCTAAAAAAAACTTAAAATCATCGAGATCACCATACTGCTCATTTACAGAATTATAATCCGCGATATCATAACCATCATCTTTCAGAGGAGAGGGGTAAAAAGGCAAAATCCAAAGCGCTGTTACACCAAGCTCTTGCAAATAAGGCAATTTACTAGTTAACCCAGCGAAATCACCTATCCCATCGCCATTACTATCGCAAAATGACTTGATGTGCACTTCGTAAATAACAGCATCTTTGTACCACAACGGATCTTCGCTCATTGCAACTCCCCCCTTTCAAGCATGTAAGCTTTTAAGAGATAAAATTCAAGAGGAAGTCAGCGATTACCATTCACGATCATCGCTTTAAACAAATCGTTTAGCTCGCACTGCTCACAGAGCTCTTCAAGCGTGATATGCATGCGGTAGTTCCAATAATGATTGGGATCTTCAGGATTATTAATACGTTCTTGATTAGGATTTGGATGACGCAACTGCGCATTTAAAGCGAGGATATCTTGCAATAGGAAGATAGACCAGCGCGCTGGAGAGATAAGATGCTGCTCAAAGATCTGCTTCACAATTTCAGGCTCACACTCTTCAGGAGCGCGATCTTCCCCACCAAGCATTTGATTATAAAATTGCTGAGTAATCACGCGGCCCTCTTTCCACCATTGACGCAACGTTGAGGTGTCATGATTAGCAGGTGAGCAAACAGATCGATCAGGATAAAATTTTGGATCGCTAAAGTCTTTACTAGGTTCTTTTGACCAGCGTTGAATAAAAAGACTTAAGAAACTCACTTCGTCTAAAACCTCCTGAACACAAGGAGAAACAAAACCGAGATCTTCAGCACAAATAATCATCTTCGTTGCTTTTCGAATCATATTTAGCATCTTCAACCCAATCTCTTTCCACAGAGTGTCTTGCCTGTGATAAAAATAATCATCATGCAGCCTTTTCAAACCCATTTGAGACTTTTCAGAAAGCTGCTGAAAAGCAGGAGTAAGAGCGCAGTTAAACCGTGGATGATAGCCCCGTTTCTCTCGATCGGAAATAAGCACTACATTTTCTGTCAGATTAAAGAGATGGTTTTTGATGCGAGTGCGAAGCGCATTTTGCTCATCATTGAGCTCGTCTAGAGGACAAAACTCCGTTAAAATTTTTTGCTGCGTATCGTACTGCGTCTTTAAACAAAAAAGATCATCATCATACTTATCAAGATACTTGTTCAAAATCAGCGTTGCATCTTCTTTGCAGAGCGCACTAATCGCGCGAAAATTAAAAAGCGGCATTGTCAGCTTATCAGGATCATCGATGCCAATTCTCTTTAATTCTTCATTAGTTAAAGGATGTGCAGGGAGAAAATGACCGAGCAGGCCGTTGATCGATTCTATAGGAATTTCCCAAAGACGAAAAAAACCGAGAATATGATCGATACGGATAATAGGAAAATAGGGTTCCATTCTCTTTAGACGCAGTTTAAACCACGCAAAATCTTCCGCTTCCATCACCTCCCAATTGTAAGAAGGAAAGCCCCAGTTTTGACCTCTCGAGCTAAATTGATCGGGAGGAGCTCCAATGCTCTGAGTCAAATCAAATCGTTTACGCCATGCCCACACATCGCTGCTATAGCGATGCACGCCAACAGGAAAATCCCCTTTGAGCAACACTTCTTTTCCAAGAGCATATTGAGACACTTCCCTAAGCTGCTTATCAAGGTGATACTGCAAAAAACAATAAAACTGCGCATCGCGCTCTTTATAAATCTTAGCAATCTGCTCATCCGTCGGATCGCTATCATCTCCCCAACTATCAAAGATCGCAGTCTGGTACCGATCGCGCAAAGCACAAAAACATGCATACGGCTTAAGCCATTCCCCATTCTCAAGACAAAAAGCCTCAAAACCCGCATCTACGCCAACTTCTTCAAAGATGCGTCTTAAAAACTTCCACTTCAGTTCATAAACACGATCAAAATCGACACTTTCATGCAGGAGTTCCTGTTTGGCGCTGTTAATTTCTTCTAAAAGATTTTCTGAGAGATTTCCAATTGCGGGCAGATGTAAATAAAGAGGATGTAAAGCAACCGAAGAAATAGGAGAGTAGGGATACGAGTCTCTCCAGCTCTTAGTCGCCGTTGTATCTAAAACAGGAAGTATTTGGATCAGCTTAAGTTTACACTCAGCGACCCAATCCACTAGAAGCTTTAAATCATAAAACTCCCCTATTCCTAAACTGTGTAGACTGCGCAAACTAAAAACAGGTATTAAAACTCCCGCTCCGCGCTGTAATTGCAATAGATTCCCCATATCTACTCATATGCTTGAGAAAACCACGAGAATCAATACTTTTTTTATTCCAATGAATTAATTACGACACAGATTTTTTTGAGACACTTATTACAACACCCATTCTAGAAATCTCTAATTGATAAATAGATTGTTAAATGCATTTGTTTGTGTGTAAAACTCTGGACTTTTACTGTCTGTCTTTATATTTTTTTCTAAAATAAAAACAGGAGAGCTTAAATGTCCACTAAAGGAATATTTAGTCCTAGGGGAAGTCCAGAAACTACACCGGGCGTATTACCACCTGATGCTCAAGCTAATACAAATCAATTTCTCGACTCTGCAAATATTCAACATTTCATTGCAACTACAGGTTCATCAGTCGATTATCTTTCGAGAACGGAATTAACCTATCGCGAATTAATTCGTTGCTTAAGGACTCAAAACCTTGATCTTTCGTCTCCTCAATTTGCAAGTTCAATTGAATTCAGCAATCTCACTACTTTAGATCTTTCAAACTCAGAAGTCACAGATGCTGAGCTAGCAAATATCATCAAACTTTGTCCTAAGCTCACCTCTCTTAATCTTGCAGGGTGCAGACAAATCAATGACTTTAACGCCTTAAATAAAGTTGCAGGGATCATTTCAGCTATTGACCTTAACCTACTCTCACAAAATCTAGACGTTAGTTTTTTAAATAATCTGATTAGTCTATCCTCTCTAACTCTTTACTTTGGAACTAAACCTAAAGGTGATTTCCATGCCTTTGGTGATTCAATTGCATATTTTGATGACGAAGTAGAGATCGAAAATTTTGATTTCTTGGAAAATCTTAAAACACTCTCTTCTCTTGAAATTGATCTCCATTCTGATTTTTTCAACAGTACTGTGATAGTAGATTTTAGTGCATTAAACGGGCTACCGGCATTCTCAAATCTTAAAATTAATAACGCTTTAGAACTAAGGAACTTTGGTTCTTTAAGCGACTGCCCAGAACTTTCTACTATTACTATTCAGCTCTCTTCTGCTAATCCTAATTTCCATACTCAACTGCGTGGTTTCGATCTTTTAACAAATTTTAAAAAGCTTTCCTATCTCAAACTTGTTAATTGCGTAGAAGTAAGAGATCCATATGCTCAAGAGGTTGATTTGCAATCTTTAGTTACTCAGCTAGGACAAAAGGGTATAAAATTAGAATTCGATGACGATCATACTACGTCATAAGTGAGCTTTTTTCTAAATCCTACCCTTACAGTTAGGGTTTAGTAATCTGCTGGAGCTTCTTTTGATTTAGCAATTGGTGTTGAGAAGGTTTCGACATTGCCTTTTTCATCAATTAAATCGATGGAAAAATTACCGCCAAAATTTTCATTTGAAACTAGCACTACACGAGAGAGTGAAGAATAAGGAAGAACGATCTCCTCTTCATCTTTGATTACTTTAGCTTCTAAGCTTTTTTTAATCTCTTGATGACGCATAGCAGAGACAATGCTATCGATTGTATCGGGTATGACAAAAGGAAAGAAGAAGATGGTCGCAATCTTATATGCAATTTTGCGAGGGAGTGCATCGAGAGAGTATTTCCAAGCAACGGAGTTTGGTGTTGTTGTTTCAAGATTGATTTGATCCGCTTTAATTATATAAGAACTATTTGAATTATTTTGGATTGAAACTTGGATGGGCTGAACTCCTTTCGAGAGCAGATCTCTATTTAAAAAGGCACGGCTCTCTCGGGGAGAATAAACGCGATAAGAGACATTAATCCCCTCATTTTCTTTAAGGAAGCTAGGCACAAGAGGTTGAAAAGCGCGTGTATTCGTTGGAATATGAGATAGTATCAGAGTTAATGTCATAATACCAAAGAGCAATCCAGTAAAGAATGTTAGAATTGGATTGCGCCAAAATTGCTTGTTATTTTCTTTTTTCAAAGAGCCCCCCTATATATTCAAACCAAATATAAAAAAATATTTACTATTATTCAGTTTCAAATAATTTTATGTTTTATTAACAGCGCATTGTACATTAAAATATGTATATAAATCAACAATGTAATTTGCAGTTAAAATAAAAATCAAAATCTTATTTATTATTACCCTGGTTTTTATTGCTAAAAAATACTCAATGAATAATAATTTTCCCTTGATTTTGGATCTAAAGGAGCATCATGTCTGCTATTGCCGCAAATAAAGAATATTCGCCTTATCAACAAGCTATGTATGGCGCAGCAAAGAAGATTGAAAAAACAAGCCCAGACAAGAATGTTAGTTCTTTAAATCGCGAGCTTTACGAACTGGAAGGCATCCCATTTGCAACAGACATCACTCGAGAAAGCGCATATCAAGGCAAGAAGCTTTGTGATTGGGTAGATACTGCTAGAACTCTCCACGAAACAGTCAAAGATAAAACATCCAAAAATCCTTTATTTCGCCAAGAATGCGAGCTTCTCCAAAAACAGATGATTGCACTGCTCTATCGCTCTGGGCAAGCAGAGAATGTGTCCTCCAAGAGAACAGCTGAAATTCAGAATGAATTTTTAGAAGTTCTTTCTTACTACAGAAAAGACACTCACATTTTTAAAGACGGTATATCATCTCTGACAAAACATGAAGAATCAATTATACAACAAACATGCCTCCGTTACCCTCTATTTGTAGAAGAGCTCCTCAAACAGAAAAACAACCAACTAAGTCACCTTAATCAAAAAGGGGCTAAGCTCGATAATTGGACTTCAGAATTCGTCACCTGGGCTTTGCGCTCACATTGCGATATTGGAATTTTCGTTGAGCTTCCTAATGAACGTCTTTTGCTTCACAAATCTCACCTTGATAAAAGATCGGGCACAATCGATAAAAATTTTGGCATGTATATCGGTGAATTCGATGACCCCACTAATACCGCAAGAAAAGTACGTGCTCTTGGATTAAGAATGGGATTAAGTGATAGTTTCCGTAAAAACGATAAGAACTGGAACGAATGTCTCCTTAATCCCAATGTTGACTGCTCTAGAAAAGGCTTTGAATTCAAAGGAACTATTTACAGAAGGCTTTTCTATTACAATGTGCATGGGAAAGAAGGTAAAAAGAGGGTTGTTCATCTAGAAAACCTCGTTAATCGCGACGCACCTCCCTATGTTATTAAAGTTCAAGATATTTACAATCAATTCAAGGAAAAAACGCATGGTTATGGAAATGTTGAATACCTTGAGCAAGGCGGCATCTCTAATTGGAACACTGTTGAAATAGGCTCTTTCAATCCAGCATTAAATGGAGGAAAAGGAGGCTATGATCATGTAAGAATTGCTGATAATGATGGCATCATCGACCCTAATTTCATTACAAGATTGCCTGTTTTGCACACTCTGAGTCGTGAAGAACTCCAAGAACAATACCCAGGGCAAACACTACCAAGATATGGATATGATGAATTTGGGTATGTTCTTAATATGTCACGAGTCATGAAGAACATGCATATCCAAAAAAACCATGGCTATTGGACTTATATTCTTCCTACTAATAATGACAGAAGCTACCGAGTCTATCCAATGTGTATTCAAGCAGGTGTAATCCCTAATACAGATTGCGGCAATATGAAAATTATGTGTAGCACTGTTCCCGCCAAAACTGTGATCTATGATGAAAGTTATTATACCAATAACCGCCAACGCTATGGTGAGCTTCATATCGTTAATGAAGAAGAACTTGATAATACGTTGATACAAGTTGGAAAATGGATCCAAGATGGGCGTGCTAACAATATGATTTTCCAACCTCAAGGGCATAATTGCGCTCACTACAGCCAAGAACTGTTTAAAATTGCAGTTAGTGATCAGCTTTTAGATCAACTTGAAAGCCTCGCTTTTAATCACGCCTCTGACAAACAAATGCAAAAGCTGCGCTCTGAGTTAGAAAAAGCATTCACCTATTTTGACGATAAAGCACTTGATCGAACGCTTAATCTCGCTATTGATTCACTCGTTGATGATGAGCAAACTGCTCAGCTCTGCTCTGTTTTAAGTACCACTCTGACAGTTTTGATGCGCACTCTTTATAAAGATGACACCAATCAACAAGCTGAGCTCGAAAACCTAATTAATGAAATAGAGAGCATTCAAAAGTTTAGCGATCAATCTCTAACACCTAAAACGCGCGCAGAGTTAAAAAAGGCCATCAAATCACTGATCCGTGATTGCGTTAAAGGAACGCAGTTTTATCGCACAGATCTTTTCCACGCTAAGTTCCCCACCTTTCTTAGATTCCTCATGCCCTTAATTAAAGCAATACCATGGACTTGGCTCAAAAACTTCATTCTTTCCGCGGTAATGTTCATTTTCTTTAACGCCAATAAATCCGTTAAAGTAAAGAAGGTAATCATCGATAAACATGGTCGCAAAAAGACTGTCACGGTAAAAGAGCGATTTACAACAAACGGCTATTTTGCAAATCACACATTCAACCTCCCTGCTGGGATGATGAATAATCTAAAATACCGTGCCACCCTTAGAAAAGATCTCCCTTCTAAAATCGATAAAGTCGCGAACCTAATGAGAGAACATATGTCTGTACAAACCCAAAATGAAGTAAACGAAGAGGCTATAGCATGAGCACTTCACCTCTCTCACCAGCCCCCATTTCACAAGATCTACAAGAAAGTGTTTCTTTTGCTAATACTACTATAGAAGAATGTTCTGGCTCAAAAGCATATTCATCACCTCCGCGAACACCTACCTCGATTTATTGCATCGCACATCAAAGACTTGATGATGTCGATGGACTTACTCGAGAGTGGATGAGCGAGCATCAACATTTAGTTCAAGAAAATGCGCCATTAGGATCACTAAAAGGGCATTTTCTCGCCCCCTCCTTTACCTCGGAAATTAACAGAGAACATCAACTCAGTGATCAACAACTCGATGATATCGCTCAAGTCTTTGCAGAACGTTGCGCTCTTGATGCCTATTCTAAAGGTCCTGAAGACTCTCCAGATATCACTCCCGAATTTTATGCTTTCATGATAAAACGAGAATTCAAATCACTCATAGAAAGAAGTCATGTTCAAAAAGGCTGGCAATTTCAAATGACCATTATGCCCAATTTTTTTTCCGCTTTTTGCCAAGCATTTCCAGATCTTGAATCAATTACCATCACCGGTTGTGCTAATCTGACAGAGAAGCAGCTTAGTGATTTAGCTTCTCTCAAAAAATTAAAAAAACTCGATGCCACTTCAACTTCAATTTTTAATGGTCAAGAATTCCCCCAACTTCCAGCCCTCGAATCCTTAACACTCGATCATGCATTTTTATCTAAAGAGTTCTTCGAATGGCTTGCTAATTGCTCATTTTTAAAAACTCTTTCTCTATCTCACATCCAAAATCCTGAATTGCTCGTTAATTTAAAACATCCTGGCTTAGAGACTGTCAATCTTGCTGGTAACAACCTTACAACTCGCGATTTAGCTAAGATAACAGCAAAATTACCGAAATCCGTCACTATTCAGTACTAAAACTCTTTTAACGATTCGCAACCCAATCAATAAGATTTAAACCACTATATATTATCGACTTGCAACACGCGCCTCCAGCAATCGCCATAATTCACAGTTAGCTCTCTCTCCTCCAATTCTCCATAACATGCTAATAATTAACTGATTATGCTAAAATCCAAGGTAAAAAAGAATCTATTATGTATTTATATTCAAAAACATGATACAATTGTTTTAATTAATTATTAGGTTTTAAAAATAAGCCATCATAATTTATGACAATTTTACAAATTAATCCTTAAAAATTATTGTTAAAATGATGAAAAATCAAAAAGATCACAACAATTTACTCAAAAGCTATAGAACGATGAGTCACTTAAAGGAACGTCTTATCTTTGAAAACCTAGATGAAATAAATGGAGCGCCGGCACAATGTTCGACCCAAATAAATTAACAACTTCTGTTGAGTTATTATGTAGACTCAATTATTATTTTAACGATAGCACACAAGAAGAATGTTTGGCTTCAAAGGGCACTACTGTGACGACACCTGTCTCAAAAACTTGTATCGACAAAGCAAATTATAAAGCTGTTGATGGACTCAACCCAGAGTGGGTAAAAGAGCATGATCAATTAGTTGAAGCAGATCCGACAAACTTAACCCAATACACAGCATCTCTAAAAGGGCATTTTCTCAACCCGTCCTTTACCTCAGAAATTAACAAAGAACATCAACTCAGTGATCAACAACTCGATGATATCGCTCAAATTTTTGCAGAAAAGCTTGCTCTTAATGCCTATTCTAAAACTTATGAAGATCCTCCAGATGTCACTCCCGAATTTTATACTTACATGATAAAACGACAATTCCAATCGCTCGTTAAAAGAAGTCATGTTCAAAAAGACTGGAAATTTCAAATGACCATTATGCCCAGTTTTTTTACTGCATTTTGCCAAGCATTTCCAGATCTCGAATCAATCGCCATCACCGGTTGCGCTAATCTGACAAAGGAACAACTTACTGATTTATCTACTCTCGAACATTTGAAATCCCTAGACGCCACTTCAACCTCGATTTTTAATGGTCAAGAATTTCCCCAACTTCCAGTCCTCGAATCCTTAACGCTCGATCATGCATTTTTATCTAGAGAGTTCTTTGAATGGCTTGCTAATTGCTCCTCTTTAAAAACTCTTTCTCTATCTCACATCCAAAATCCTG
Source organism: Chlamydiota bacterium (assembly GCA_021772335.1). GTDB lineage: Bacteria > Chlamydiota > Chlamydiia > Chlamydiales > Rhabdochlamydiaceae > JAJFMD01. The sequence continues at coordinate 48,587 of JAJFMD010000002.1, read as the reverse complement.
AATTGCTCGTCAATTTAAAACATTCCGGCTTGCAGACTGTCATTCTTACTGGTAACGACCTTACACCTTACGATTTAGCTAAGATAACAGCAAAACTACCGAAATCCGTTACTATTCAGTACTAAAGACCAGCTAAAGCCTCAACTCGCTCTATATTAATAGATTGCAATATATTTCCTGGTCGCCACTATTAGCTAAATGGCAATTTAAAAAGATGTTTTTCATAAGACGCCTATATTCAATTATTTAATTTAAAACGGGCTAAACTAAAATAATAATAATAAGCTGCATTTTAATTCAAAAAATGTTATAATTTATTTAAACTAAAACCTAATATATTATTAAAACACGACTTGCAAAACCCGCTTCTACAACTTTTTTATATAATATATTTATAATTTAAAACATGCTATGACTGTCATTGTTTTTAAACAGCATCCTATTTCCACTTCTCGCTGGGTTACAGATCCAGAAACGAATAATTATGTTCCTTCCGTGCTTTCAAAATATCTAGAAACTGTCCCAAGGCCTATATCAAAGCAAAATACTGAAATTGATCCCTTAGCAACTTGTGCTCATGGAGCGCAATTAAGAGAACGAATCATTCTTCACGCAGAGATACGAGATCATCTCGCCATGTTAAATTTCGCTGTTTATTTCGCCACATCTATACATTTTTTTGGGAAGAACATCCGCTCAATTTATAGTGAGAATTCATACCCTCCTACAACGCATCAACACGGAACAAACCACTTAATTGACCTGCCTCCATTTCAAATGGCTCACCCTAGCATTACACCACGCATTCTTGATTATCATGGTTCTTATTTGATTAAAAAAACAAAAGTGATTTTTTCTACAGGAGATATAGAATCACTAAATGCCCATATTGACACCATTGTTTTTTTTGCAAACAACCAAATAGATAAGCAGAAAATTGAAAGAGATCTCTTGCAGTTGTTTCAAAATTATGACGCAAGTTCATTAGAATCAAAAACAAATAACAATACAGATCTTTCTAAAGCAATCGCTAAATCTAAAGATGAGCTTAAGAAATATCTAGATAACCATAAAGATTGCCCTAATGATTTTGTGAATTTGTTTAAGCAATTTTTTATTACCAAACCAGAAGAATATCAACTGATCAAAATTACTGAACTTATTGATATAATAGTGGGTCTTAAAGATCTTCCCGAGGATCTCAAACATGTTCTAGAGCACAGTAAAACAATCATTGAATCTCATATTTACTATAAAATTGAAAGGATTCTTGAGGGCGCTTTTGCAGAAGGAATTATTTCAGAACAAACTTATCTCTACCAATGTAACAGTATAACAAATCAACTTCCCGCTGATATCAATCAATTCATCGATGGTCCTTTAGAAAATTTTCTGCGCCCTTTATTTCATCAATTTCTTAATAATACAATTAATGAATCCGTTTCTTCTAATATGACTTTTACCCAATTACTACAAAAGGCTTACGAAAGTTTTAAAATCAAAGAACAATGGATTTATCATCATCTTTCTAATTTCTATCAGACTAAATTCGATGAATTACAACACATCGAAAGATGTGATAGAAATTTTAGAAAATTTGCAATAACTATTCAAAATAAATTAATAGAAGGTCCTATTTCTGAAGAAGATGCACAACAACTCTATAGTTTATGTAGCAAATTGGAAAATGCAAAAAGATCGTTTAACGACAATCTCTTCAAAATGTATGATCAAAGTGAATTTAAATTTTTTCACCCCATGGCAAAAATACAATTTCAAAATAGATTTTCTTTGCCAATACATATAACTGATCCAATAAACTTCTTTACAAAACACATCAAAGATTTTTGCTCCAGCATTGATATTTCAGCTCAATTCCAAAATAAATTCAAAGAATTAAGAGAGCAGTTAGGCTTCCTACAGAATATTGACCTGTTTCCTCAGAAGTTAAAAGAAATGTTTGATGGAGATGCTGATTTTAAGCAATTTGCTGAAGACCACCCTGATATGAACTACAACGATCTTCTAATAAATTATAAAACTTATCTTTTACATATTCAACAAGAGCAAGCAGGTGACTGCAATGGGTGTTTTGATATGTTTGATGAAGATATCAGCCCCAATTTAGACAATCCTCAATTTAACCAATCACCCACAATATCACACTGTTCAGAACCTTCACTTAATCATGATCAAAAAATAAGCTTTATCGAAATTTATCTATATATGGATAAAATTAAGAATAAATTAAAAAAACTACCTCAAGATATTAAAATTAAATTAAATCAATCCGACGAAGATATTGAAAGTTTGGATTTTATTCGTCTCGAAGAAGTAATTAAAAAAGCAATAGCTATTATTGAGGACCCTCAGCAATTTTCGCCGCACCGTATTTTAGAGTTTTATCCTCATCAAGCATTGAGTAACCAATTATTGTTTTTTACAAATTATTCTTTTTTTGACTATTCAAAACCTATCAGAGATTTTAATTTATTGATTCACTACGCTATTCTAGGAAAAGATTATTCCCCTGTTGACATTTCAATGTACAACCATTTGCTACCGTTCAATTCAAAATCAGATGGGGTAATCGTCAGTTCCTGCTTACAACTTCTCAACCGCAATGTTGTGTGCATTTATCCGAGCGGTGGAAACCACAATTCACACTGATAAGCCCCTTGCTTAATAAACATTTCATATCCAGATATTGGAATCGCTCTTGCTTCTTTTGCTGCTTTTAAAAAAGGTGTCATCCCCTCTCTCGGCGTTAAATCCATAACATAAGTTCCCCTTTTAAAAACAGAACAAGGCAGTTTTAGCGGCGTTGCATTAATGAGAATATCATACTCGCTATTGTCAAGATCATCCCAAGTAGCGTAATCGCAATTGAAGGCTTTAGCAATTTGCTGAGCTTTTTCTATTCGGCGCGCGATAATAGTCACTTGAGCCTTTCTTTTAAGAGCTTCATAAGCAATAGCTCGCGCTGAACCTCCACTTCCAAGAATAAGCATGCGCTGATTGAGCACAGGTGTATAGAGTTCAATTACATCTAATGCTCCTTTCCCATCTGTATTGTAGCCGAGATATTTTCCTTGTTGATAGACCAATGTATTTACTGCGCCAATTGCTTTTGCCTCATCATCAATCTCATCTAAATGAGGAATAATACTCTCTTTAAAAGGAATTGTAACACTTAGACCCTGTATGGGAAATAGACGAGCAGCTTGCAAAAACTCACTGAGATTATCATGGTTAAGAAGCAATTTGAGATAAATAGCATTGAGTTCCAACGATCGAAAATACTCATTGTGAACGCGATGACTAGGACTTTGGCTAACAGGATTACCAAGAAGGGCAAAGAGTTTGGTTTGTGAAGAAATATGAGAATAACGCTCATGGAAAAGTGAAAGAGGAATCTGTCCTAAAGCAGTTGAGCGATTCACGTAGGTATAGTTTAGAGCATTACCTGCTAATGTTCCTGCTAAACGCAAACCCTCTTCATGCTCTTCTATAGGAATAACAGTGAAATTTTCTGGTAGCGCTTTTCTTTGACAAAGCAACTCTAATGCTTGTGATCGCTGATTTGTTCGCTTGGCGATTTTGTAATAGGCTGCATGAGTTTTTTGCATCTTTTGAGCAAGATCAATTAAATCTAAAGGAGCATCTGATAGATCATGATAAGATAGGATCATTGGAATATTCAACCCAATCGCACGTTGATATTCAATATCGATATAATCAGGCTTTATTTCAGCAATTAGGCGCAGATCACGATGATACTGCTGGTCATCTTTGGTATATTGGCCTCCCTCATGGTGCGTACGCAAGGTACAAATTAGTGGTTTTTGGCAACATGTTCGAAGTTGTCTTAGTTTTTCAATATTTAGAGAGGGAAAAAAATCAAGGCGCAGTTCTATGAGTTCAACTTGATGCTGAAATTGCTGAATTTCAGCGAGAGCTTCTTCCTCATTAGGTTGAGATACACTGAGACACAACATCATTATACCAAATTAAAGCGCGTTTAAATTGCTCCTTATCAATTGGAGCACAGGGTGCAATTGCTTTGCCAATGCGCTTTAAATGCACTTGCCTAGGAATTCCCTGTTTGGATTTCTTATCACGCTGCATCACCTGCCAGAGATTATCTAAAGAATAGGTGATCTCACCTAGAGGAGCATATGATTTTCTAATGATATTTACGATGCGCTTGATCTCGCTTTCGCTTAAATGTCCTTCGAGATAGGAAAGGTAACTTTCAATGAGCATTCCATAGGCTACAGCTATACCGTGTGGAATGGAGTAGTCGGATAGCTTCTCGAGCGCGTGGGCAACAGTGTGACCAAAATTAAGCAGATCTCGATAGCCTTTCTGCGTTCGATCTTGCTCAATGACAGCCTGTTTAATTGAAACGCTACGACGAATGGGATCTAAAAGATCTTGTGTAGGCAACCCATTCTCTTCAAAAAACTTGAATTCATACTCGCTTAAAATCAAAGCATGCTTGAGCATTTCGCTATATCCTTCTAGTCTCAAGGATTCTGACAACGATTTGAGAAAGACTGTATCAATCCATATTGCATCTGCTGGGTAGAGTGCTCCAATACTATTTTTGGCATAAGGAGTATTCACCGCTCTTTTAGAGCCTATCGCAGCGTCGACCATAGCGAGCAGTGTCGTTGGAATAATGATTAACTTCACGCCACGCAGATAGGTTGCAGCAACAAAGCCTGCAAGGTCTGTTGTCACCCCTCCACCGAGAGCGATAATTGTAGTATCACTACTAAAACCATTTTGCAATAGCTGATCTTCAATCTCTTGTTTGACTACGCGAGTTTTTGATTTTTCGCCAGGATGATATGCAAACAACTGACAATGAAGATTTTGCTTAAGCTTATTGCCGTAGAGCCCTGCGACGGTTTCATCACAAATGATTGCAAACTCAGAGCCAAAAGGCTCAAACAGTTCTAGTTGATCGAAAATTGAGCGGGTAAAAAATAGCGGAGAGGGTTCGTTTTTCATAAGCGTGCTAAGCGGTTATGTAGGAGTAAATCAGCCAACACAAGAGCTAACATTGCTTCGACAACAGGCACAGCGCGAATCGCAACACAAGGATCGTGACGAGATCCTTCTGGCAATTTAAAAAGCGTTGTCTCCCCTTCTCTATTCACTGTTTGTTGTGATTTGGCGATACTCGATGTTGGTTTAAAAGCAACACGACCCCAAAGTGGCATGCCTGTCGATATTCCGCCAAGAACTCCCCCGGAGTGATTTGTCGCTGTCTTAAATTGCTCATCTTCATATGTAAAGCTATCATTGTGCTCAGAGCCTTTCATTGTCGCTGCAAAAGCACCTTCCCCCATTTCAAAACTCTTAGTAGCAGGAAGAGAGAGAAAGGCATTAGCGAGTTTTGCTTCAAGTTTTTCGTAAATCGGATCTCCTAATCCTTGGGGTACATTCTCAGCACAAAACGTGACAATACCTCCAAGAGAATCTCCTTTTTTTGCAGCTTCTTTGAGAGCAATTTTATATTCCTTTTCAACAGCAGGAAAAGGACAGAAAAGCGCGCTTTTTTCAAGATTGATTTTTTCTAGAGGGATTGGATCGGAGATTGAAACTTCACCCACTTGAGATAAATAAGCAGCGATTTGGATATCGTAATGTTTTAATAACTGCTTGGCTACTGCTCCCGCAGCAACGCGGCAAGCGGTTTCTCTAGCAGAAGCGCGCCCACCTCCACGATAGTCATAAATGCCATATTTTTCTAAGTAGGTGAAATTTGCATGACCAGGACGCATCACATGCTGTAGAGCTAGATATTTTGATGAATCTGCATCGCGATTGGGAATAATCAATGAAATAGGAGCTCCCGTTGTCTTTCCTTCAAACACTCCGGAATAAATCGCAACACAATCAGTTTCATTACGTGGTGAAGTGTGTTCGCGCTCACCAGGACGGCGACGATCTAATTCTAATTGAATAATGTTTTCAGAAAGGTCTAGTCCTGCAGGACAACCATCAATGACAACACCGATTGCTTTACCATGGGATTCGCCCCAAGTTGTTATCCGAAATAGTGTTCCAAAACTATTGCTAGCCACAGCAGAACACCCGCAACTCTTGACAAAGTTTCTCGACAACCTGTGGTAATGACCTATGATCGATATCAATTGTATATTGCGCTAATTCCTCATAAAAGAGAGAGCGTTTTTGATAAACTTTAGAAAAGGAAGGATGTGGATTAGATTGGTCAATAAAGGCGGGCAGATCTCCATTGAAAATCTCCTTTTCAAGAATTGCAGGATCACGTCTTAGGTATATTACAGACCCCAGCTCAGCGATTAAACTGCGATTCTTTTGACATAATACGCTTCCTCCTCCAGTCGCAATGATACTCTCTGATGTTGGATGCAAATCAAGCAATACTTGATGCTCTAGAGCACGGAAATATTCTTCACCTTCTTTCTCATAAATTTTCCGGCAATTTAACGAGCTATTTTTGAGCAGGGCATAACGCTCTTCAAGTAAATGATCGGTATCAAAAAACTTCCAACCAAGTTCTTGCGCACAAGCTCTACCAATCGTAGTCTTGCCCGCTCTGTGGAAACCGCATAAAACACAATTCATGCCACGACTTTAATCTGTGCGCCTATTGAAAGCAAGTGGGCGGGAAATAATGGATAGGTTTTTTTTATCGATTCAACGCCATGAACAATGGTTTCTCCTCTAGCGCCTAGTGCTGCAATACTAAGAGCCATTGCAACACGATGATCTCTATGAGCATCTACATTTGCACCGGAAAGTTGAGACTGTTCTATGACAAGCTCGTCCTCTCCCTCTTTAATTAAAGATCCCATTTTTTTTAATTCTACTGCCATCGCATGAATGCGATCACTCTCTTTAACACGCGCAATTTTTGCATTATAAAGGCGTGTTTTCCCTTTAGCAAAGCACGCAATCACAGAGAGCATACAAATCGCATCAACTATAGGATTTAGATCAATATCGATGCCATATAGATCACAATCACCATTGATGACTAAATCACTCTCCTGCCATGTAATATCCGCTCCCATCTGCTGCAACACCTTAATCAACTGCTTATCACCTTGAATATCCTCCGGATCAAGTCCGTGTAAAACAATGCATGAGCGCGTAGCTAGTGCAGCACCGATTAAAAATGCCGCAGAACTAAAATCTCCTGGAACACGGTAATCAAAGCTCTTGATTTCCCCCCTTCCTGCAATGTGATAATGACAATAGTCATCATGCTCGACATGCAAATTAAAGCGCTTGAGCCAACTGAGGGTTAAATCAATCCACGGTTTCTCTCCAGGATTTGTAACAATCACCTCAGAGGCTCCATCTGCTAAACTCAAAGCGAGCAAAAGCGCAGAAACGGGTTGCGAGTCTGAACCATCAAGCGTTGTTATCCCAGGTTTTAAAGAGCCACGTAAAGAAAAGGGTAATTTGCCATTATAGTTGCTCTTCACGCCAAGTTCTTGCAATGCGCTGATTAAGGGCTTTAAGGGTCTGTGTGCACATAAATGCGCATCAGCATCAACAGTGCATTCAATATCATATAGTGCAAGCAAAGCAGGAAGAAATCTCAAAACAATTCCAGAATGTCCTGCATGAAAATCTACCTGCGTTGTTTTTGGTCGATGATCAATACCTTCGATCTGATAGATACCATTGCTAACTGAGATCTGAGCCCCAAGCTGTTTAATAGCCTCCATCATCGCCTCTGTATCTTGGGAATCTAGCAGGTTTTCGATGACAGAGGAACCTTTAGCAAGAGCTGCAAATAAAAGCGCTCGCATGGAATGAGATTTTGAAGGAGGAACAACAATACTTCCGGCTAATTTCGATGATTCAATATAAAATTTCATATTCTTTTGCAATTGTAAATTAAGACGTTACGTTATACAATACTCTAAAATAAAACCAATTTACACCCGATGGCATCAAGAATCAACTCCTTCTTAGATTCAAAAGCTCTTTCCTGCATATTAGATGGAGCAGATGAGGACACCAGTACTCACAGCGCCGATGGAATCCCACCTCTTTTTCCACAAATAGCTCAATTAGTACCGGCACAAACAATTGATGAAATTGAGCAACACTTACACTCCTTTCTCCCGATTAATGAAATTGAGCAACGCTTACACTCCTTTCTCCCAATTAATGAAGTGACGATTAAAGAGCTATATCAGGTGATTTCAAAATGCACGATTGAAGACTACAGGAATGCACATACGCGAAAAATATGTAACGCGGTTACCAAGCTCTATCAAACTTTTATCGCTTTAAAACTGACCTTCTATTCTTTAGAAAATATCCATTGCAACGACACCCCTTCCCAATTAATCAAAGTTCCTAAAAATAAACAGCTCACCCCCATTTTTGTTTTTCGCACTGAGTTTAAATCCTCGGTTTATGGAATTGATAATAACTCGGGCAAAAAGAGGGAGTTTTTAAATTACCTTCTCGATTGCAACTATCGCTGCAACGTATCTGATGTTTTTCATGTTAGTCTACCCCATCTAGGAGAAGGACTTTTAATCGACTACGATCCAAATATGATACCGCTATATGTGATTCGTGAATTACCCATCATTAAACTTTGCGCTATACGCGATCTCAGAAGAATTGCAATAGGACATATGCTAAAAATGGATATGAATCCACAACCTCTTCATATTTCAATCAATCCAACCGATACAATCATAAATCATCCAGTTTCCTGTTCCTATGGTTCATGTATCTTGCCAAGCTCGATTAACATTATAGGTCCATTAGCAGCTTCTCTACTTTTTTTCCCAACTTTATTGCATCACTTTGATACTTCCTTTACCCCGGAAGAGGAAGCATTGATCAGGAAAATTGATATAAATGCAATCACTCGTCTACTTGAGCAATATGAAATAGAACAAAGCGCACAACATATTTTTAAGTGCGCACATGCTGTCATTATGAAATCGCTTGAATATCAGGGGATTCATTTACACGATCTTCTCATCATTTTTTATCTCAGCCCTAGAAAAGTCACTTTCCATGGAAACCCAACTAATTATCCTACCTGCGACACACTTTTTCAAAGAATTACAACAGGATCTTCCATTGATGAAACCTTCAAGTATATACTCGAAGTAAAACGCATTGCTCGAGTATGGGCAGATTTTAGTACTAATGATGACGTTGATGAAGAGCCCTTAATAGAAGGAACTACAGAGGGGAAAATCTTCGAGTACTATCAGCACTATTTTCAACCTATCTCAAATAGGTTCATGAGAAACACACAGCCCTAGCAAAATCTATTGAGCATATTTAGCTAAAATAAAGTCTTTTTCAGCCTCAACAAGATCATCATCGCACTCATCTTTAAAATTAAGACCTCTTACTCTAAGTGCCGCCTCAATTTTTTGAAGGCGATCGGTGTCTGTGGGGTGAGTAGGATCGTTCATATCAGATAAATTTCCTCTAGAATTATATGCTCGAAAATCTCTCCGATGCAGATTTTGACCAGCCTCAATGCGTCCAAGCAAATGCTCTCCTGCTCCGATTAATTCAGCGTCAGTTGCATAGGAAATTGCGAAATCATCAGCTCTGTTTTCAAATACTTGCATCGTGTTATCTCTTGTCACAGATCCGACGAAATGAGGAACGACAAAATAGGCTAAAAAAGCGACCGATGGGGGTAAAAACGCTTGAATATAGGGAACTGCCAATGTTGATAAGCTAGAAGCAACTACAGCTAAACTTTCGCTTATAAATACATCACTGTTCTTAATATGAGAAAGCTCATGCTTAAGACCAAAACGAATCGATTCATAATTTCCTGTATAATTTAGATCAGGATTGTACACGATAAATGCTGCTGGTCCGAAGTTTCCTCCAACCGCTGCCATCGATTGATGACCATCATTATGGTAAATGACAATATCTCTACGTAAGCTAGGTTCCCCTTCAAAAACTTCACTGGTCATTTCGTCTATTGGACAAGTTTCGATATTTTCATTCTCAGCGAAACGTTTATATCTTGCAGGCTCGACAATATTTGAATAGGCTCTATAAGCGTGATAAAGAGGCTGCACACATGCGCAAGCTAAAGATATTAAATTAGACATAATTATAATCTCGTTTATTTAAATTTATATTATTATAGCATTAGTACAATATAAATGCACTTTTCAAATGGCTTTATTCGCTACATATTGCTGATTATTAGATATTTACGAAACCAGCCGCCAACTACATCTTATGAATTTTGCAGCCAAAAGGTGATATTAAATATTTTAATATATGAAAGAGAGGCGGGTGAGATTAAAAGCTCCGCTGATAAGCGGAGCTTTTTAGAGATATTAAGTTGGGTTCACATCAAGAAGTTCGATTTCGAAGATGAGCGTTGTATTTGGACCAATATGGTTACCAAAACCTGCTTCACCATAAGCGAGCCAATGAGGGATGAAAATTTCCCACTTATCGCCCACTTTCATCTGCTGAAGAGCTTCTGACCAACCTGGTAGAACACGTGTTACAGCAAATGTTGGAGCCTTCTCACGATCGTAAGAATTTTCAAATACCTGACCACTGATAAAACGACCTTTATAATGCGCTGTTACCATGTCAATATTACGCGGTGTTGCGCCAGATCCTGATTCTATAACGCGGTATTGCAATCCACTAGGAAGCGTTGTAATACCAGGCTTTGCTTTGTTTTCAGCGAGAAAAGCTTCGCCATCTTTCTTGTTTTTCTCAGCAAGCTTAACAACAAACTCACGCTGTTGCTTTTCGATCTGCTTTTTTAGGATCTCCATCACATTTTCAATCTCAGAATCGCTAAGTGCAAGCTCTTCTTCGTTGATTGCAGCTTTAAAGCCTTCTAGCAATCGCGCTTCATCCATATCAGCAAATTGCTGTCTAATATTTTTACCAGTCTCTAAGCCAATGCAGTAACTGACTTTTTCTCGATTCGTTTGCATCATGTCTGACATCATATAACCTCCTAAGGTAGTAGAGGCCGAGTATAGAATAAAATTCTTCCTCTCTTCAAGAAGAATGTAGACAAAAGTGCAAGTCTCTTTATATTAGATGCTTAAAAATAGATTTACCAAGTGCATTTTAACCACCTATCCCCTATAATGCTTTTTTAAAGTCAGGTAAATATGGAAAAAAAGCTTTTAGAACGCCTTGTGGAGCGTTTTCCCGACCATTCAAAACGCACGCTTCAGCAGTGGATTCGCTATGGCAGAGTGCGTATTGGCAATCGGATTTTATTTAAATCAGAAGCTCTAGTTAGTGACCAAGAAGAAGTACACCTCCGTTCAAAAATAACTTTGATAAATCATGGGGTTAAAATTCTTTTTGAAGCATCCAATTTCGTTGTGATTGAAAAGCCAGCAGGACTTCTTAGTGTTGCGACCGACTTTCAAAAACATATTACCGCTCATAATGCTTTAAAAAAACAGTATAAAGGGCAAGTGATCTATCCTGTCCACAGGCTAGATCGTGACACCTCTGGCGTATTGGTTTTTGCATTAAATAAGTCTGCACGAGATCACTTCAAAGCTCTTTTTGCAAAACATGATATCAAGCGCTGCTATCTTGCCTTAGTTGAAGGAAAAATTGCAGACGACAAAGGAACTTGGAGCTCATTTCTTAAAGAAGATCGCAACTACCATGTTCATAGCAGTAAAGATGATCAAGGCAAAGAAGCAATCACACATTATGAAGTACTGATTCGAAAGAAGAATATTTCTCTGGTCCGATTCTTTCTTGAGACCGGCAGAAAAAATCAAATCCGCGTGCATTGCCAGCAAGCAGGTCATCCCATTGTCGGCGATCAAAAATATGGAGCACAAAGCAAGGGAAGACTCGCTCTTCACGCTTATGAGCTTGGCTTTATCCCTCCTCGAGGTGAAAAGGAACTACACTTTACAGCGCCATTGCCTCTTTCAATAAGCCAGCGCGTAAAACCGATCAATGGTGAGCTGGTATATGAAGACGCCTAATAAAGCGCCTATCGCTGGACCGAGAACAGGCACCCAGGCATAACTCCAATCTGAATCCCCTTTTCCACTAATCGGAAAGATCGCATGTACAACACGTGGTCCTAGATCACGGGCAGGATTAATCGCATAACCTGTAGAACCTCCCAACGACACACCAATACTAAAAACAACAAGTCCTACGATATAAGGTGCAATACTTGGATTCACTGGCTTGCTTGGATCAAAAATCGCCATCACAGCGATAAGCAGAACGGCAGTAGCAATAATCTCTGTAGCCAAATTCCAAACGAGATTGCGAATCGCTGGTTTCGTTGCAAAGCAGAGAAGCTTTTTAGTTTTATCTTCCGTTACCTTCCAATGAGGAAAATAACTAAGCCACACAAGTATTCCACCAACAAAACCGCCGAGAAGTTGCCCACTGAAATAATAAGGAGCTAAGTCCCAACTCGTTCTTCCTGCATAACAAAGACCTAGAGTGACTGCGGGATTAATATGTCCTCCACTAATCCAGAAAACAGTATATACAGCAACCGCTACAGCAAATCCCCAACCAGTGCTAATTACGATCCAGCCCCCTTTTTCTCCTTTTGAGCGCCTGAGCAAAACGTTAGCCACAGATCCATTACCTAAAAGAACCAGTAAAATGGTTCCAATAAGTTCTGCAAGAAATATCGCCATAGTACACCTCTACAATTAGATAGATCTCATCAAAACGAATTTACACTTGATTATCAAGAAATTTTTTGAAATAAGAGTGATAGACACATGGATGATTATGAAAAAATATATTCTTGCTCTTGATCAAGGAACGACGAGCTCTCGTGCTATGCTCATCGATCATAATGGACGTATTGTCGCTGTTAAACAGCGAGAATTTCAGCAGTATTTTCCAAATCCTGGTTGGGTAGAACATGACGCTCAAGATATTTGGTCTTCTCAAGCTTCTGTCATTGCGGAATTGCTCGCTCATCACAGCATTAATGGACAGGATATTCATGCGATTGGCATTACCAATCAACGAGAGACTGTTGTCGTTTGGGATCGGAAAACCTCAAAGCCGATCTGTAAGGCCATTGTATGGCAAGACCGGCGCACAACACCTTTTTGCCAAGAGCTTAAAGAGAAAGGGTTGGAAGATAAAATTCGCAAGAAAACAGGTCTATTAATTGACCCTTACTTTTCTGCATCAAAACTGCGCTGGATTTTAGAGAATGTCCCAAAGGCCAGGGAAAAAGCCAAAAAAGGAGATCTCTGCTTTGGAACAATAGACTCTTGGTTAATTTGGAAACTCAGTAATGGAAAAAAACACCTCACAGACGCTACGAATGCTTCAAGAACGATGCTCTATAATATCAATGAAGACAAATGGGATAAGGAGCTGCTCGATCTGTTTGAAATCCCTGAGAGCATGCTGCCTACTGTGTGTGACAGCAGTGGCGAAATCGCCCACGCCTTGCTTCCCTCTCTTTCTGAGCCCATTCCAATTTGTGGTGTCGCTGGAGACCAACAAGCTGCACTATTTGGGCAGAGGTGCATCAAACCTGGCATGGGCAAGGTGACTTATGGCACGGGCGCTTTTATCCTAATGCACATTGGTGATAAGGCTATTTTATCAGATAATAAGATGCTAACGACAATTGCCACTAGAATCGATGGCAAACTCTCTTATGCAATGGAAGGGAGCCTATTCGTTGCTGGTGCAATTGTTCAATGGCTACGTGATGGATTAAAAATCATCAAAGAATCGAAAGATATTGAGGCACTCGCGCGCTCTGTCAAAAGCACCGAAGGTGTATTCTTTGTTCCTGCACTAACAGGTCTAGGAGCACCCTACTGGAACCCTCATACAAGAGGAACACTACTCGGCATCACGCGCGGGACAACCAACGCACACATCGCACGTGCGGCATTAGAAGGCATTGCTTTTCAAGCGACTGTTGTCCTGCAAGCAATGATCAAAGATACATCAATCAATATTTCTGAATTGAGAGTAGATGGAGGAGCTGCTGAAGATGATCTACTGATGCAATTTCAAACTGATTTATTAGGAGCTCCTCTCCTTAGACCGCAAAATTCTGAGAGCACGACAATAGGAGCTGCTTTTTTAGCAGGACTTGGATCAGGCTTTTGGAAAAATCAAACTGAGCTAGCCAACTTCTGGCAACTTGATAAAAAATACGAACCAAAAATCGGTCGTAAAGAAGCAGAACAGCGCTTGGTAAAATGGCGTAAAGCAGTCGCCTGTGCAATGACATGGAGTGCTGACGAATGAAGAGGGAAATTGCAGTTAGTAACCTCGATCAAACCGATGCTCCTTGGGATATTATTATTATTGGTGGAGGAGCTACCGGTCTTGGAGCCGCTGTTGATGCCAGTTCAAGAGGCTACCGCACTCTGCTTCTAGAGCAAAGTGATTTTGCTGCAGCAACTTCAAGTCGCAGCACGAAACTCATTCACGGGGGTTTGAGGTACTTGCAACAAGGAAACATCTCTCTTGTAACAGAAGCTCTTCATGAACGGGGCAGATTAACAACCAATGCTCCTCATCTCATCCATCATCTCCCTTTTTTTATTCCAAGTTACCAATGGTGGGAAAGCCCATTCTATGGCACTGGACTGAAAGTGTATGATCTACTTGCTGGCAAACTCGGTATCGAAAAATCCAAAAGCCTTAATCGAGAAGAAACGTTGCGCATTATGCCCACGTTAGAACCTAAAGAACTTCGTGGAGGTGTGATCTATTATGATGGGCAGTTTGATGATGCGCGTTTAGCAATTACCTTAGCGTGCACTGCTGTTGATCATGGAGCTACTCTAATTAACTACATGCCCGTAACTGAACTTATAAAGAAAAAAGGAACCATCACGGGCGTCAAAGCTAAAGATCTCGAATCAAACCGCACCTATACTCTCCATGCACATGCAGTAATTAATGCTACGGGGATTTTTACCGATCAAATTCGTCAGATGGATCATAAAAATACGCAAGAAATTATCGCTCCGAGCCAAGGAATCCATATCATTCTTCCTAAATCCTTTCAACCGAGCAAAAAAGCGATTTTGATTCCACATACTGAGGACAACAGGGTGATATTTATGATTCCCTGGCACGACAAAGTGCTGATTGGAACAACAGATACGGCTATTAAAAAAGTTTCGTTAGAGCCCAAACCTCATGCTGAAGAGATTGAATTCCTACTCAATCACGCAGCAAAATATCTAACAAAAAATCCAAAAAAATCAGATATCCTCAGTGTCTTTACTGGCATACGACCTCTAGTTCGAGCTCATAAAGGAGGAAAAGCAACTGCAGAACTTGCACGCGATCATGTTGTGATTAGTGATCCTTCTAAACTCATTACAATTGCTGGAGGCAAGTGGACAACTTATCGCAAAATGGCTGAAGATGCGATTGATCAAACGATTAAAACTTGCGCGCTCCCTAAACGCAAATGTCTAACAACAGAACTTAAACTCCATGGATATAAGAAATGTGATCCTCTTGCTCATTTAAGTGCTTATGGCAGCGATATTGATCACATAAAGAAGCTTATGACCAAAGAAAAATCTCTAGCTAAAAAAATCCATCCTAAACTCCCTTATCTTTGGGCAGAACTTGCCTGGGCAATCGATCAAGAAATGGCGAGAACTGTTGAAGATTTACTCTCTCGAAGAACGCGTTCATTATTACTCAATGCACATGCAACCATTGAAATCACAGAAAAAGTTGCAAAATTTCTCGCTAAAAGACGCTCAATGCCGCTGAAATGGGAACAGGAACAAGTTAAAGCATTTAAAAAACTCGCACAAAATTATCTCCCAGAGGAAGTCAAATGACATTCATTAAACCCTTTCCTTTTTCAAAGAGAGAAATTTACATCATCCGTCATGGAGAAACTGAATGGTCCAAAAGTGGGCAGCACACTGGACTCACTGATATTCCACTCACGGAGAAAGGAGAAAAAGAGGCGCAAAGGATCTCTTTAGCACTCAAGGGCATGGAGTTTCAGCATGTTTTTTCCAGTCCCTTACAACGCGCACATAACACGTGTCTACTTGCTGGATTTAAGAATCCAATCATTACAAAAGATCTTGTAGAATGGAATTACGGCATCTATGAAGGAATGACGAGCAAGCAAATCGCCGAAAAAGATCCCAATTGGAAGCTTTTTAAAGAAGGGGCTCCAGAAGGAGAATCGATAGATGAAGTGGGGAAACGCGCCGACAAAGTTCTTGCAGAGTGGGAAAACCTTGAAGGAAATATCATTGTTTTTTCAAGTGGTCACTTTAGCCGGGTCTTAATCGCACGCTACCTTAAGCTTGAAATAAAGCAAGGACATCTGTTTTACATCTCCCCATCATCAATCTCAATCCTTGGCACAGAACACAATCGCCCAAGTTTGATCTCCCTCAATACGCTGTGTCATCTAAAACAACATTAATCATTGAGGATTGGATCAAAAAAAATCACCTTACCTGTATTAAAATCGTAATAACCAGCGCGTATATCCAACACGCCTTCTTTGATCAATTTAGCAAATCTCGGATCATTTTTTAAGACTAACGCCATATTGCGCGCATTAATATTAATTGCACTACGCAAACGATCAGCTCCTTCTCCTTGAGCCTCATCTACAGCGGGTTTAATTAACTCTGCAATATCAGGCAACAATTCCAGTGCATCACCATCTTCAAGAACTCCATGAACTGCCCCGCAATTTTGATGCCCTAAGATTAAAATAATAGGAGCTTTAAGCACTTCTACTGCGAATAACAAGCTCTCTTTTTCTATAGAACCCACAACATTTCCTGCTGTGCGAACAACAAAAAGATCGCCAATCCCCTGATCAAAGATCAACTCTGCAACAACACGAGAATCACTACATGTCAGAACGGCGGCAAAAGGAGCCTGAGCTTTACTCACTTCCAGTCTACGCGAACTATCACGACGTTCATCCAACGTTTCTTCATAAACATAGCGCTTATTGCCCTTCTCAAGTTTTTCTAAAGAAGTTTTTGGGGTGTCTTTTGAACAACTCATAATGATAAATGGAGTAAAAAATTAATAAATTTTCTATCAACTAAGTCCCGCAGCGCGCTTCATTCGATCGCATAAAGCGCTGTTTTTGCTTAAGTCCTTATCGAAAAAAATACAGATCTGCTCACAATTTGATTGATCTGCGCGCCGAAGTAAAGCATAAAAATTTTCACATGAAATTGCAAAATGCGAAATATTTTGATGATAAAAATGCGGTTTTTCCTTTGACAATAGCCAAATCGATTTGTTTTCAGCCTCTTTTAACGCCTCATTGAGCTGATCAATGACTTTAACAGGCGTACTAGGCGCATAATGACGATATTTCCGGCCGGGAGATCCCAAGGATTGATTTGAATCCCCTTCTCCCATTTTCATGCCAAGCACAGACTCAATCTCTTCCCTCTCAATCTTACCTGGTCTTAGAAGCAGAGGCTGCTTTGGATCTACCAAACTTACGACGGTTGATTCAAGACCTACTCTGCAAGAGCCCCCATCGAGAATAGCGTAAATTTTACCATTAAGATCATCATGTACATGCTGAGCACACGTTGGGCTTGGTCTACCAGATAGGTTTGCAGAAGGAGCAACCAAGGGTTTACCTGCAGCTTCAATTAAAGCGCGTGCAATCGGATGATCTGGCAAGCGAACGGCAACTGTTGATAATCCTGCTGAAATGCTATTTGGAACATCTTTAGCGCGTTTTAAGACAATCGTCAACGGGCCTGGCCAAAAGCGCTCTGCTAACCGATAAAAACTCTCAGGGATTTCTGTAGCGAGTAGTTTTACATCTTCAATGTTGGTGATATGAACAATCAACGGATTATCGCTAGGTCTACCTTTAGCAGAAAAGATCTTGTGCACAGCATCTTTATCATCGTAGATCGCACCTAAGCCATAAACGGTCTCCGTTGGGAAAGCAACAACCTCCCCATTTTTCAAAGCATGAGCAGCCGCCACTATATCTGTAATTATTTGTGTCATCTTTATGTAAAAAATTCTTAAAGAGGTATAGTATAGGCTAATATCATCAAAAAATCAATGGAGGATCCAATGAAGCTTACGATTTGTAGCACACTAATATACGGAATATTAACCACTTGCGGTGGAGTTTTCGGCTTTTATATCGCTCATAGCACAACGTCTCTGATTATGGGAGTACTCTATGGAGTAAGCTTAATCATTTGCTCTCTACTTCTTGCTAAAGGGAAAAAAAATGTTTTACCTACAACTGCTGGATTAACTGCAATGCTCTTTGCTGTATTTACGATGCGTTTTATGAAAACAGGGAGTTTTATACCAGCGGGAATGTTAGCGCTTTTAGCACTGATCCCTTTGACCTTGCAGATAAAAAATTTAAGAAAAAAGAAGGCGGCTTAATCCTTATCCTTGCTCGTAGGGACAGCAACACCTTCGATATCACTAAATCCAGGATTTTGCAATGCTAGCCATCTTTGTGGGCAATAGCAATTTAATTGGCGCCTTTGTTCTACCCACTCTTTCACCCACTCTGGAGCTTTCTCACGTGCCTTTTCTGATTGCAAATAAGCGATCATATCATCAACAGGCTGAAGCTTATTCGTTTCTGTTGCTCTAAGAAGAGCTTCTTTCAGAAAATCGATCAACATGAGGTAAACTTCACCGCGATTTTTACCATTAACCATAAAAGCGTGAAGAAGAACAGATCGATTGATTCTTTTTATATAAGGATTGATCTTTGTTTTTTCATCGTCATAATAAGCATCGTTAGCAGAAATATCATGTCGACCACCTAAAAAGAAGATATCCCAATCTTCGGGACGATTTGCCATTAACTTATCAAATTGCTCGGCAGCTCCATTTTTGAAACGACAATCATCCTCTATAATAAAAGCATTGAGATCGTCTTCTTTACTCTGACAAAGCTCATAGCTTCTTTTAAGCATTAAAAGATGACTTAAGTAACAACCCAATCGACCTCGGCAATGATCATCACTGCGTCCTTCTATTCGCTTAAGAAAATCATTATGAAATCTGATATTCTCTTCCTTAGATTCTGATTTTGCAGCAACTCCGATTTCTTCTAATGCTTGATAAACTGCTTCACTATCTTTACCGTTAACTCCTTCAAAAGGCTTGATCTTTTTTACTTCTAATTGATCGAGATGCTTTTGACATTCTCTCTTTTTCTCAGGACGAGATGCAAGATTTAACATAAAGCCGTGATTAATATGCTGATCAATTGGAACATGACTGCTCTCATTTTTCCATTTCACTTCAGCTGCTAAAGGACAGAGCTTATATAGATAGGCAGGCATGATAAAACCGCCAATACTCGCAGTTAATACCCCAACAATACAACGATAGACCTTAAGAACGTGCTGTGCAACACCTTCAAATCCAAGTTCAGGATCACTATTTGGATGTTCCTTCCCAGCATTTTTAATCTCCAGGACTGCTGCAATTGGCAATTTACCAATGGCCATCACAAAATTAAGAACAAGATCCAAAGCTTGAAAAAAGGAGGCTGCAATTAGAGCAATCACGCGCGTGACAACCTCGCGCTCAAAAGCCGATCTTTTTTCTAAAAAAGAAATCGGTGTAATGACAGCGGGGTTGGTTAACGAAAGCGGTGTTGCAACTAATATATCTCCCATAACTATTCTACATCTATTAAATTATTAAATAATTTTAGATCTTCGAGATCTCTAGCTTCATTTCGTTGCATCTTTATTGCAATTAAATTTTTATCAGTAATAAATTTTATACCGCGGTAGTAAAAGTAATTACCCGAATCAAAAATCAATTGATCAGGAAAAAATCCTAGGTTACTGACTTTCTCGTTTTCGCTTCCAATTTTCTTATTTCCTGTATTCAGTGTAACGCTTGAATGATGCAAGACATCAAGATCATTACAATCTCGGAGTCCATAAGCTGATAGCACAGCACTTCCTGCAATACAGATCTTTTCAGAATCAATATTATTCTTTTCTAACCACTCTTTTAACTGAGCAAACAATTTCTCAAAATTGGGAAAATCTGCTTGCATCTTTCGTGTTTGATTAAAGAGACGCGTATTTTCATGTAAAACTGTTTGCGCTAATTCCAAAGTTTGCTCTTGAGTATCAGTAATATGGCAAGAGTCTTTGCCAATATTAAAGTTCTCTCTTAACGAGTCTTTTAATTTCTGTGCTGCATCTAAATCATTTGAATCAAGCACGACAAAATGCATGGGACGCTTAGCCACCTGTTCTTTTGGAAAACAGGCTGTAGATTTAGCTAAAGCTCCATGATATCCATTTTGAGGAGTACCTAACCACGAGTTTTTCGAATTGTCATAGTAAGAAGTTACAGTAAAATTATGCCCCTCTCTCTCAGTAACGCTTATTTCTGTTTGGTATGCTATCGGCAAATAATTCGTCACTAATTCACGGACTTTCTCAGCAGTGATTTCAACAGACGGAAAGACTGCTAAAGCTAAACTAGGCTTCACACGACAATATTCAAGACCCATCGCATCGAGCGTTGACTCATCAAGTCCTAAATTCCTGAAATAACGATAACTATAATCGGGTTGATAGTCCCCTTGTACGACAACTCTAACTGGCTTATTATAAGTATAACAAGCAGCAATTCGGTGAGCTCCATCTAGAGGAATGTTTGCATCTGCTGACACAGGCACAGGAGATTGCTCTTTAGAAAAGCCATGCTGATTTACGCTTGTAAGAACTGATACAAAGGTATTGTCAAAATCTTCAAAACTGTGCTTATTAGCATTTGGATCTGAATCAGAACGAGGCTCTACAAAATTATTCCAAGTTCTTAGGTGCTCTCGATAAACTCGTTTCGAAGAACCACCATTAAGCCCATATGTTAAATGCCTTGCATATAATGTCTTAGCCGTTAGATCAAAACGATTTCTTGAAATGAGATCTTGAGCAGGTCTCTCGTCTTTTGCAAGCACGACTTTTTTAGGATGAGGAGAAGAGCCGTATAACTTGCTAAGAGTCTTACCGACTCCCCTAGCAAATAATAAAGAAATATAGGCAAGTGGAAGGATCACAATCAGGGCTATCCTTAAAAAAACCTCGCCAGTCGCCTGTTTCCCGCCTTTAGGCAGTGCACTAAATGTGTGCTTAATTTTCTGATGATACCAATTAAGGGCATTCTTAGAATGACAATCAAAAGAACACCTATGTTTAGGAGATGTCACTGGTTTAGCAAGAGCATTCCTAGTTTGTTCATCCAAAGAATACGTAGGTTGTGTAGAAACAGTTAAGAGGTCTGTCATTATTTAACTCTTTTTATTTTTTTATTGGAAATGCCATACGATTATTGCTAGTGCCACCTGTAATATCGCTACTTTCTGTTAATAATTGGTCAGCGATCAAGGGATTAACTTGATAGATGTTAAGAGGTTCATGAGCTTCTTTATAACCATTAACAATAGCAAAATCTTTGCTCTCGTCCGAATCACCATTTAACTTAGACATTGCAACATAGTAGTAACAATCTACTGGAGCCATGATCTTTTCTTCATCTGTCGTACAGACGTAACGCAGCATCGCTTCGAGATAGCCAATAACTTTGTCATAACTTTTAGAATTAACAGCATAAGCATGTGTAGTCAATAATCCTCCCGCAACGGCAACTGAAGAACCTTCCTCAATAGGTGTTGGCTGAGAAGCTTTGATTTCAGCATGTTTGCTATTGTATTTGCCCTTTTTAAGATCTGCATTCTCCCAGAATTGAAGTCCTCCTAAAAAGAACATATCCCAATCTTCGGGCAACTGCTTCATCGCTTCTTCTAGTTTTTCCTGTGATCCTTGAACAAAACGGCAATCATCTTCGAGAATCAAAACATTCTTTTTATTTTCAGCTCTAGCTTTTTGAAGCATTAATAAGTGACTTAAGAAACACCCAACGATTCCCATTTTCTCTCCTAACCCACCATTTCTTCCACGGACTCGGCTAAGAAATTTTTCATAAGCTTTTTCAGGAGACAATTTTGGATCAGGTTCATACCCATATTGTTTTAACACTGCGAGTGATTTTTCAGCATCTTTCCCAAGAAAGGCAGGAAACCATTCTGCGTCAACTTCCAATTTACCAAGATAATTCTCAAGTGCATCTTGCTTTTCTGGACGACTTGCAAGTGAAAGATACATAACCTTATCAAAATATTGGTTCAAGGGTAGTGGTTCAAAAGTAAAGTCATCTTGTTGAATAAGCATTCCACAATCGGATTTTCCAACTAGATGTTCGAGATATTTCGGATAAATAGCTCCACCAATACTTCCTGTAATCATACCACTTAGATTGAGTCCCATCATGCCTAATCGCTCTAATACAGCTTTAAAAGAACATGTTCTAGAATTCAGCTGCTTAGCGCCTGCTGCTCGAGCAATGGCTAGGAAAAAAGTTCCAATCATCATTGCAGTATTATAAAGGAAGTCAATAGCCTGCAGAATTGAAGTACCAAAGAAAGCAGTCAGACGTGGCAAAATTTCTTTTTCTCCGAAATTCTTCCCATAATCAATTTTCTTTCTTTGAAAGTTTAGTAGATGATTGCTAACTAGATTAGGGTTCAACAAATGGTGAGTTTCCATATTATCCTCTTAGTATTTCTGAACGCTTATTTGAAGTAAGATCGCGTTCTTATATAATATTTAAAATCTTATAACAAATATTATAGCCTTCTAAATCAATTAAATCAACGAAAAAACAAAAGCCTATTTCAAACTATAGTTTAAAATAGGCTATGCATAAAAAAATTTAATTAATTTAAAATTAAATTTATGTTTTAAATGATTGAAATTGGAACTGCGAGATGTCCTGCTCGACTAAACTCTTCCACTTCACTAGGTCCTGGAACTTGATCAGCAACAAAATGTTTTAATCCATAACAAACTAAAGGATCTTTGTCCTTTTTGTAATCCCTTGCATGAATGGTATCATCACTAGAATTAACAGGTGCAGTGATTGCTCGATAATAAAAATCAACAGGTTCTAGAGGTTTTGATGATGAAGCATTTTGTAAAAAATAGATCATCATGGCGATCAATTTATTGTATCCTTTTTGGTTTACGGCATAAGCATGCGTACAAAGAATACTATGACTTCTTTCCCAACAAGGATTTCCGTTGTCTTTTGGAGTCAAAATATTTTCATCAGAACAGTTAACTGCTTTATGAAGACCACCTAAATAAGCAATTTCCCAGTCTTCGGGAAGATTCTGCATTGCTTTTTCAATTTCATTTTGAGCCCCTTTAATAAAGCGACAATCATCTTCAAGAACTAGCCCTTTTTCAACGTTTTCATCGCGAAATTTTTCAAGCAATGTTAAATGACTCAGATAACAAGCCAAACGTCCTCTTTTTTGATTAGAAGATCCCACAACACATTCATTGAGAAATGCATTCAATTCAGCTTTAGTATTTACATTAACGCCATATTTCTGAAGTAACCCGATTATTCTAGTAACATCATTTTTATCGACAGCATTATACCAATCAGCTTGAATACCTGTCTTTTTAAAATAGCTATTCAATTGGTCTCGTCTTGTTTTTGCTGATGCGAGATTAATATAAGAAATACAATCAAAATGCTTATTCAGTTCAATCTTTTTATCGGTGTAGAGCCATTGAGATTCTCGTTCAATATTGCAGAGCACTTTTTGTATATACTCTGGATGGATTGCGGCCCCAACACTTCCTGTTATTGTACCAACTAGAGACATTCCTGATTTAATAATGTGCTGCCCTATTGCGCTAAAAGAGAACTGGTAGGAAGAGAGCTGTTTGACACCCATTTGCCTTAAAAGCGCAAGAGGGAGTTTTCCAATAGCATACATTAAATTGAGCGCTAAATCGAGCGCTTGAAAAAAAGATGTTGCGACGAGCGCAACTAAGCGACTTACACCCTCTCGAACAAATGCATTGTTTGATTTTCGCATCTTAGCCATCGGAGTGACCAAGCATGGAATTGTTGCGGATGCCGGAGTACTAATTAAGGGCTTTAAAGGGGCGAAAGTGGAATAATCCATTAATATCTAACCTTTTTAAATTTAATCGTCAATTATAGTTCATTTGAGAATAAACTTAAATTCATAAACAATTTTTTAATTAACAAAACACATTAAGCATCAATTAAAAAATTCAATGATCATTAGGATAAAAAGGTTCAATATGGACAATCACATCACGTACAGCAGGCCAGCTTCTCTGTATTGCGCGACGCACTTTCTGAGAGATCTCATGCCCTTCAACAATAGATAGTTTAGGGTCAACCTCAACATCGATTAGGACATGAGCATCAGGGCCAAATGACTGAATATTAAGCTTTTCCGTATCTAGAACGCCAGAAACAGACTTAGCCGCTTGCTCTACTTTATCAAAATAGCTCCGTTTTGGGACTGTATCGAGCAGCTCATCGATATTCTTGCGACAGGCTATGATGCCAATAACCCCCATTAATAAGGCTATAACGACAGCTCCGGAGCGGTCAATCAATCCCGCATAGGCAGGCAAATAGGAAGCCACAAGCAGGGTCAACGTGGCAAAAATACTACTTAAACTGTCAATTCGATAATGCAGAGCCTCTGCCATTAAAGCATTGCTCTTCTGTTTTTTTGCGGCGCGCTTAGCAATTCTATAGGAACATTCGAGTAAACATACTGCACTTAAAGGAATTAGAGCGCTCATCATACTGATTTCAGGCGCTTGAGCTGGCAATATCAACTGCTTGCACTCTTGAAACAGCAAAAAGCCCGCAGTAATAATCATTAAACTTCCGATTTGCAACCCAGCAATCGGCTCAATGCGCCCATGTCCAAAAGGATGATCTTGATCTGGAGGACGATGAGCCCTTCGAATACACCAAATTAAGCAGGCGCTCGATATAAAATCAAAAAAGTGAGAAAAGCTATCATTCAAAAGTGCATAACTATTGGTATAGAAAAAGGCAATAAGCTCGCCTAAAGCAATGACAAGACGTAGTCCAACACTAGTCAAAGCGGCGCGCAATAGATGTGCTTGCCGCTCTTCTCTTTGAAGAATGACATCTTTAGGAAGAGGAATAGCTTCAGGAAACTTACTCATCTTCTGCCGTTTTTTCCTGCTGAGAAACATCTATCAAACGCTGATTCACGGAATTCCAATTAATATTCCTAAAAAATGCGTCGATATATTCGCCCTTATTAAGCTTATATTGGGTTAAATATGAGTGTTCCCACATATCTAGTACAAGTAAGGGCTGACCACCCGCTAAATGCCCTGTATCGTGCTCTGTGATCCACACATTGATTAGCTGACCATCACGAGGACCACGATAGAGAATTGACCAGCCTGGCCCGCGTAACATCGCTGTATTGACAAAATCTTCCTTCCACTTTTGGAAAGAGCCAAATTCTTTAACAATTTCGTGATAAATAAGAAACTCATCATCGAGTTTCCCACTTCCTCCAAGATTTTCGAAATAGTATTCATGGAGAACCATGCCATCATATTCCCAGCCTAATCGTCTTGAAATTGCATCAAAATCTAAGGAGCGTCCCCTTCCCTCTTTTTCTAGTTCACTGAGACGTGACATTAACGAATTGATCGTTTTAACGTAGCCATGGTAAAGGGTGAAATGCATATCGAGTAATTCACGATCAAATCCTTCCATTCCATAGAGATTAGAATAATCACGAGATTGATAATAGCTGCCAGAAATTTTCCCAGGAGACTCTTTAGAATTTCCATTCGGAGGCTTAGACTCCATAGAACTTTCTTCAGATTTTGTAGCATCCTCTTGAATTGATTGGTCTTGTCTTTCTTCAGACTTTACAGAACCCTCGGCACTTTCTTCAAACTTTGCAGCATCCTCTTGAATTGGTTGCTCTTGTCTTTCTTCTGCTTTTTCCTTTGATGGATCAGCATTTTCAAAAAAACTACATCCTGAAAAACCCGCTAAAATAAGAATAGGCAGCAGATACTTATGAAAATTCATAAATCCCCTCATGAATTAGGCAAGAGCCTTAATGTTAATAGAGCGGAGAACCCAAGATTGGTCCAAGACTATCGACCAAAGTGGAAATATTGGGGAAACTCGGCCCACTAAATGTTAAATCGTCATTAAAGATCAGCCAGCGCTCATCTTTATTAATTAAAGTAAAGTCGACGATTTTGCCTCGTGGAGCGAGATATGTCAAGGTTATGCATTGAATTGGAAGCTGCTTTTCTAAAATTGTTGCATAAAGATCCTTTCTGAAGAGATATGTACCAACTATATTATTTAATAACAGCTGTTCCGCTCCTAGGCGATCGACATCAAACCAGGAGCTTTCAATAATATCCTTATCATTCTCTTTTTCAATATATTCGATTTCCAGATGAGTAATTGCATCAAAGATCTGGTAGAGATCGCGATAGTTATTCACAGATTTAGACGCAAGATTTAACGCGCGCAGAGTCTGTTCAACCATGTAATTAGCTTCCTGAGAAGTGTCATCTATAGTGAAGGAATCTTCATTTTCCGCTTCATCAAGAACCTCAAATACCCCATCTTCTTCATTTTCAGGAACTCGGATGCGAAAACAAATTTTTTTCCAGTCATGATCATTGATTTTAGCAGGATCACATAGCTCTTCAAAATTCACATTCCCAGATGAGCGGTGAATATACCCATGATAGTGGTAGTGCTTTTGCTTTTTCCTCAGATCTTCAAAATGCTTACCAAGTATAAGAGAAAAAAGCTCAATATTGTTTTTTACAGCTGAAAAATGAACAGGTAATTTCATTGTCTTAGTTAGTTTAATTATATAATCTAATTATACAAAATATTAAATAAAATTAACTAGAAGAACCTGCTTTTATTTGATAAATATTAACGTATTTCCCGACTTCTTTCATATGCAGCGACAATCGCTGCGTAAATCGCTGCGCGTAAGCGATTTTTTTCTAAAGCTTCTAATCCAGCAATCGTCGTACCGCCTGCAGATGTAATCTGCCACTTAATCTCTGCTGGATGTCTTTTTTCTTCTTCCAATAAGGCAAGAGCGCCTTTCATCATTTGAGGAACAAGGTCTTGCGCTTCTTTTGCTGAGAAACCCACCTTAATGCCCGCTTCAACAAAAGCCTCAATAATCATTAAAACAAAAGCAGGACCAGATCCTGTTAAAGCCGTCAAAGCATCGATTTTCTCTTCAGCAACCCAAACCAAAAATCCTAAACCACTAAGCCATTTCTCAATTGTTTGACAAAACTCTGAATCAAACTGCATATTCCTAACTAAGCCAATTACCCCTTCACCATATTTCATCGCTATGTTTGGCATAATACGAATAACTTGAGCTTGAGGAAGAACGTTTTCAATTGTCTCAACTTCAATTCCTGTCATTGAGCTAATTACAGTTTTGCCTTTCCATATATCACCCACTTCATCGGCAAAACCGGAAAAATCAAATGGTTTAATCGCTAATAGAATAATATCTGCAGATTCAACAGCATTTTGAGCAGAGTTAGCAACTTCAGCTTTAAGCTCTTCTGCTAATTTCTTGCTATTTCCAGCAAATCGATCATATAAAATCACACTCATATTCTTGCTAAAATGCTTAGCAAAAATTGAACCAACAACACCACATCCTATAATTGCGACTTTCATTGCACGCCTCCATCATAATTGTAACAAAATGTTAAATTAAATTAAGAATATTTGTTAGAATCCGAGTTTTATGAGTCTGCCCTAAAACCTACTTTCTGCAATGAATTTTTAGATTTTTTAGAAAAAAATCTCTTGTTGCTTAAATCAGCTCTAGAAGAACTGTTCGAAGCGGGAGAAAAGTTTTTAAAGCAGGCTCTTTACGCTCTTTCTTAAAAAAAAACAGGAGAAATCTTCATGGACATCCCAGAAGAAATTACAAAGCTGCGCAAACCCGAATATGACATCGAACCGCTCATTCTTTCTAGATGGTCTCCAAGGGCAATGTCAGGAGAAGAAATGAGTGATAAAGAGCTCTTCCCCCTTTTTGAAGCGGCGCGCTGGGCTCCCTCCTCCTACAATAATCAACCATGGCGCTTTATTTACGCAAAGCGCAATACAAAAGCGTGGAATTCCCTTTTCGATCTGCTTGCCTCGTTAAATCAAAGCTGGAGCAAAAATGCCTCAGCTCTTGTTGTAGTAGTCTCTAAGAATACGTTTGATCATAACAACAAACCTTCCATAACCCATACTTACGATGCAGGCGCAGCTTGGATGGCTCTTGCTCTAGAAGGAAACCGCCGTGGCTATGTCGTTCATGGGATGCAAGGCTTTGACTATAAAAAAGCTAAAGAATCTCTAAATGTCCCTGACGACTATACAGTTGAAGCGATGATTGCTATTGGAAAGCATGCGCCCAAGGAAACCCTTCCTGCAGAAATGCAAGCAAGAGAAATGCCAAGTGATCGCAAGAAAATCTCAGAGATAATTATGGAAGGCTCTTTTAAATAATCAGGCAAGCCTTTTGAGGGGCTTGCCTGATGTTATAATGGTTATTAATCTAGTATGTATTAAACCGCTATACGCTGATTAAGCTGCAACTCTTCTTTTAGAAGTGCGACGACGAGCTGTTGTTTTTCTAGCTGGTTTTCTTTTAGCAGTAGTTTTCTTAGCTGCTTTTCTTTTAACTGGCTTTCTTTTAGCAGTTGTTTTTTTAGCAGTAGTTTTCTTAGCTGCTTTTCTTTTAACTGGCTTTCTTTTAGCAGTTGTTTTCTTAGCAGTAGTTTTCTTAGCTGCTTTTCTTTTAGCTGGCTTTCTTTTAGCAGTTGTTTTCTTAGCAGTAGTTTTCTTAGCTGCTTTTCTTTTAGCTGGCTTTCTTTTAGCAGTTGTTTTTTTAGCAGTTGTTTTCTTAGCTGCTTTTCTTTTAGCTGGTTTTCTTTTTGCTGTAGTTTTTCTAGCAGCAGTTTTGCGAACAGTTTTTCTCTTCGCAGTAGTTTTCTTAGCTGCAGTCTTACGAACAGCTGGTTTACGCTTCGCTGTAGTCTTGCGAACCGCTTTTCTTTTTGTAGCCATAGTCTATTTATCCATTTATTTTTTATACGACTTGAATTTTATAGTTAATTACAAAACCCAATATAAGCCGTAATTTAATCCCATACTTTTAATATAATAAATTTATGAATTTTAATAAAAACAATAATTAAAAATAGATCGCTTAATATTAAAGCATTATTAAAAAATGCCGCTGAGAATATATTCTAAGGTTGTTTTTTAAATTAAAAATAATTTAAAAATAATTGTGCTTTATTAAAGAAATGCATCAAAAATTATAAAAAAACGAAGTTTTTGATGAATAAATTAAATAAAAATCGGGGCAAAACTTGCAACGCTCTTATTTAAAACGGGATAAAGAAAATGCTCGATTGCATATTTGTTGTTAGCAATCGAGCATAATGTGAATAATTACTTTTTAAGCTCTTCAATCTCAATCTTTTCTATCATATCACCCCGTTGGATTTTTGACATGATATCTAATCCTTCAACTGTTTGTCCAAAAACAGTATATTGACCATCTAAAAACGGGACGTTTTCTAAAGTAATATAAAATTGTGATCCACTTGATCGTTTTTGTGGATTCGCTTGATCCGGTAGACGAGCCCATGCTAATGCTCCCTTTTCATGTTTCAAGCCAATTTCTGCTGGTATTGTATAACCAGGTCCGCCTGTACCGGTGCCTTTAGGATCTCCGCCCTGGATAACAAAACCTGGTTCGACACGGTGAAAAGTAAGCTGATCATAAAATCCTTGGCGAGCAAGCTGAATGAAATTAGTCACCGAAAGAGGCGCCTTAGCTGGATTCAGATTGCAGACAATGCGTCCTTTTTTAGTATGAATAACCGCTCGATAAGTCGTATCTTTATCGAATTGCATTGATTCTTTCGGTTCCGTCACTTCCATTTTTTGTTCTCCTGCATACGCTGTCCATGTTAAAACTAGAATTAAACAGCTTGGTATTAGTTTCTTAAGCATAAATTTGCCTCCAAATTTCTAGATAATTAAAACAGTTTATTTCATTAAGAGATAATCCTCCAGCATGAAAAATGCCTAGATAAAAACTTACTTTGCTAAGGAGTTCTTGGGAACGCAGGAAATAGCTTCACTCTTTAACGCTAGAAAATCCGAGCAAAACGGTTCCTTTTTAATCAGTGAGCCCAGGTTCATATCAAGAAGCTCTTTATGTGAAAACTCATCATTGATCTTGTAATAGATCCATTGTCCTTTGCGCTCATCGCTAACAACTTTGCTCAGACGCAATAATGAAAGATGTCTCGACAATTTCGGCTGAGAGGTTTTAAGTATCGCTACAATCTCACAAACACAGAGCTGTCCAGCCCTATATAAGAGAGAGAGTATGCGCAAGCGCGTCTCATCAGAAAGGATTTTATATAGTTTTTCTGCTTTCATAATATTTATCAATATCTCCTACCCTGAGGATAGGAGATAGAGTCCAATGTAATTAATTGCTTTTTGGTTTAACTGCTCTGACATTTGCGGAAACGACATATTTTTCAACACCGGTTCCTGGATACCACCCTTTAAGAAATTCGCGACTCTTCTCTTTGATTTCGATAGAAATCTCCTCAAAGCCCGCTTGAGTTAAAATTTGCTCAAGTTCATTAACCGATATCGCTCCGCTAACACAACCGCAATAAAGCTCAGCGTTATTCGCAAGATGCTCAGGAAGAGATCTTTCTGAAAGAATATCAGAAATAGCTAACCGACCACCGTCCTTTAGTACGCGAAAAGCCTCTTTAAATACTTGTAACTTGTCAGTCGAAAGATTGACAACGCAATTAGAAATGATAACATCGACCGTGCTATTTGCGACAGGTAGATGTTCAATTTCTCCCAATAGAAAGTTAATATTCCTATAATTGTTTTTCTCAGCATTCAAACGCGCTTTACTTACCATTGCAGGAGTCATGTCCACTCCAATTACAGAACCTTCATCTCCTACTCGTTGAGCTGCAAGAAAGGCATCAAAGCCGCCTCCAGCACCAAGATCAAGAACAACTTCCCCTTTATTAATTTCTGAAACAGCTTGCGGATTGCCGCAACCAAGTCCCATGTTTGCACCTTCTGGCACACTTTCTACATCTTCCTTCGAGTATCCAAGTTTAATAGCATAGTCTACATCAACAAAAGCAGGAACTCCGCAGCAATTTTGTCCATTACCACAAGCTTCTCCCGCATCATTTGCCTCGGCAACACTGCCATAAGCCTCTCTGACTTGTTCTTTAACCTTTTCTTTAGATCTTGCTGGTTTTGAAGATGGAGCGGGGCAACCCCCTGAACTACTAGAGCAACATCCGCCTGCAGCAATTGCATATTCTAAATTAGTGATTTGTTCATTTTGATTTCCTACATACTGATAAAATTCGGCTTGAGGTGGGGCTTGATAATAATCCATAACGATAACTCCTGTTGTTATATATGCACATGCATATATTCATACATAAAGATATATAACCACGCTTCATTTATTGGAATCAAAAAATTTTCCTAAATGCATTCATCGATTCTTTTCCTCGCGTAGACGCGAAAAGTAAGAGAGCCTCTTTTTCATCTCACGCTCAAACCCCACTTCACGTGGTTGGTAGTAACTTTGTCTGCCGAGATCTTCGGGGAAATAATCCTGACCAGAAAATCCATCAACTTGATCGTGATCATAAAGATAACCTTTACCATAACCAAGATCCTTCATTACCTTAGTTGGGCTGTTGAGTATCGTTTTTGGAGGAGAAAGCTCAGAACTCTCTTCTGCATTTTTTCCCGCGGCTGCAAATGCGCGATATAACGCATTGCTCTTAGGAGCAAGAGCTAGATAAACCACGGCTTGAGCAAGAGCAAGTTCCCCTTCCGGACTGCCAAGTTGCTCATAAGCGCGATAGGCACTCAAAACAACATCGAGAGCTTGAGGATCAGCTAAACCAATATCCTCACTTGCCATACGAATGATTCTCCGTGCTAAAAACTGAACACTCTCCCCAGCTTTAATCATTCTAGAAAACCAATAGAGTGCTGCATCAGGGTCTGAACCTCGCACAGACTTATGCAGTGCAGAGATTAGATTATAGTGTTGATCTTTATCGCGATCGTATAAAGCTGTGCGCTTTTGAAGAATTTCCAGCAAATCATTTTGATCGTAATTCTTCTCCTTAGGAAATGGCATTAAGTTTTCGATCATATTGAGCAAATGACGCCCATCTCCATGACTGATCTCAATTAAATACTCTCGAGCCTTATCATCTAAAGGAAGTCCTTCCACCCCCTTTTCTACTCTCTCAAGAATCTGATAGAGCGCAGCTCGATCGAGATGCTTTACCTCTAAAACACGCAATCTAGAGAGCAAGGCATTGTTCACTGAAAAAGAGGGGTTTTCAGTTGTTGCAGCGAGCAATATCACACTTCCCTCTTCAAGATAGGGCAAAAAAATATCTTGTTGTGCTTTGTTTAACCGATGAATCTCATCGACAAAGAGCATAATTTGTCTCTTAAATAAAGGCTCATTTTTTGCTTTTTGCAACAATTGCTTAATTTCCGAAGCTGCATCACGCACTGCGCTAAAAGAATAGAAAGGACAATTGAAAGATTTGGCATAAAGACGTGCAATGGTTGTTTTTCCTGAACCAGGAGGACCCCAAAACAATAAAGAAAGAGGTTCTTGATGCTCAATCGAACGGCGAATGGGACTTTTACTGTTTAAAATTTGATCTTGACCAATCACATCATTTAAGGCCTGAGGTCTCATCTTTTCAGCTAAAGGAACTTTCATAACCCTCGATAAAATAAGTTTTCTAGATCACAATAGATGAAAATGAAGTTGAAGGCAAACACTCGATTTACATAAAACCTTCAATACAATTACAATAGAGCTTTAATGTTCAAATTGATTAACAATCAACCTAAGGAGAAAATATGAAAGGAAAACTATTATTAGCCTCTATGCTTACTGTTTTAGTCAGTACAATGAGCGGCTATGCCGTGAGCAAAAATGAACCGCGCACTTTTCGCTCAACCCAAGAAGAACTAAACAAGAAATATTCTAAGGAGACTAACACGAACCAAGCATCTTCCAGCTCTAATCAAGCAAACGCGTCGCAAAATACTAGTCAGCCAAAAGTTGCAATTTATACAATGAACCGCTGCCCTTACTGCGATAAAGTCTCTGATTATCTTTCAAAAATTAATAAATCGATCCCATTTAAAAATGTCAGCACAAACAGAGCATACCACGATGAGCTAATGAAATATGGTGGGAAGCCACAAGTTCCTTGCCTCGTTGTAGATGGCAAAGCAATCTATGAATCCGATGCAATCATCCAGTGGATTGCAAACAATAAAAATAAGCTTAACTAGCACTAGAATTGCGAGCGGGTAAAACCCGCTCGCTTTTTTTTAATATCCAGATCTTTTTCGAGGTTTACGAGGATTAGATTGAGGCATGTTTTCCTCATCCCATCCTTGCGAACTACGAGAAGATTGTGGACTAGGACGACTAGTCGAGCGTTTGCTCGTCTTTTTTGAAGTTGTCTTGCGTTTTGCCATGACTGATTCTCCGATTTTTATATTTTTATTATGTTAATTATTAATGTTCTAGGTTATTACATCTCGAGATTCCGTCCAGGTTGTTTATATTTTCAGCGAACAAAAATATCGACCTAGAAGTCATCCCTATACTTCAATAATACTATGTAGCTTTTATTTTGTTTATTAATTTCTAATCTTTTTTAAAATTAATTAACAAAGCTCAAACTATAAGTAAATTACAAAAAAAACCACTTCTACACCTGTGTGTTTTTTGGGTAGGTGATTATGTCACAACATGCTATGTTAAAAAATCTAACAAGGAGCTCTCCCTATGGCTTTTGTCTCAAAAGACAAACCGCGTCGTGTATTAAGTATCTTTGTCTTAGCGATGCTCAATGTTTCTATGATGGCAAGCCTACGCAATCTACCATTGGTTGCAGACTACGGATTAAGCTCAGTCGTCTTCTTTATTGTCGTCGCTCTTTTTTTTCTAATCCCCTCAGCGTTAATATCTGCTGAGCTTGCCACTGGATGGCCTAAAACAGGCGGTGTCTATATATGGATCAGAGAAGCTCTTGGTGATCGTTGGGGATTCTTTGGAATTTGGATGCAATGGGTTCATAATGTCGCTTGGTACCCCGCAATTCTCTCCTTTGTTGCAGCAACACTTGCCTATGTTATCCATCCTCCTCTAGCTGAAAGCAAAGCGTATATTCTGGCCGTAATTCTTATTTCCTTCTGGGGCATGACATTAATTAACTACTTAGGGATTAAGACATCAAGTTGGTTCAGTGCAATTGGAGTCATCTTCGGAACATTAGCCCCTGGTGCATTGATTATCTTTTTAGGCATAACCTGGATAATTATAGGAAACCCTTCTCAAATTGAATTCACGGCTAAGGCATTAACTCCTGATCTCACCAGCATCAATAACCTTGTCTTCCTATCTGGATTATTTCTCGCCTTTGGAGGTCTAGAAGTTGCTGCGGTGCATGCTGCTGATGTACAAAATCCACAAAAAAATTACCCTAGAGCAATTATGCTCGCAGCAATTATTACCTTTGTCCTGGTAATGCTCGGAGCTCTTTCCATCGCAATTGTGATTCCTAGAGGAGATATTAGTCTCGTTGCAGGCTTAATGGATGCTTATGCGATATTCTTTGCTGCTTATAAAATGACCTGGTTTCTCAAAGGGATGGGCGTGCTATTGATCATCGGAGCTGTTGCTGAAGTCAATGCATGGATAGCAGGTCCAGTTAAAGGGCTGTATGCAACTTCAATTCACGGCAATCTTCCGCCCTTCTTTCAAAATCTCAATTCACGCGGAATGCCTACCCATTTACTACTTATTCAAGCTGTGATCGTAACAATCTCCTCCTTGGTATTCCTGAACATGCCAAGCTTGAGCAGCGCATTTTGGATTTTAACTGCTTTAAGCGCGCAAACTTATCTATTAATGTATCTATTAATGTTTATCTCTGCGATTAAATTGCGCTATATTAAACCGCATGTTCCTAGAGCTTATCGCATTCCATATAAGCATCACGGCATGTGGCTGCTCGCTTCAATGGGAATCATCGCCTGTATTTTTGGATTTAGCATTGCCTTTATTCCCCCTTCACATCTAGATATAGGTAGCCTGCTCTTCTTTGAATTATTTTTGATTATTGCCAATGCTGTGATGATCGTCATACCCCTGGTAGTATATCAAATGCGCAAACCAGACTGGGTCTTGCTCCCAAAACGAGAGCAGCTTGAAGTTTAAGCTCAATTATAACTCTCTATTCCAAGTCTATTGAAAAACACAGAGATTTCCACCACCGTTCCGATGCTGAAAAAATATGCTCGTCTTCGGCGAATCTTGTGCAAAGTTAAGAGTTTGTTATACGGACTGTTTTTCGCTGAAGGCGAGAGAATATTTTCACTGCTGTTTCAGCAGTGAAAATCTCTGTGGTGATAAATTATTCAATGCTTATGCTTTAACGTCAGCCGCGCAGCGAAACCCATAAGTACGGTTCATTGTGCCAGGGTTATTGCGATGACGATGAGCAAAACGCATATCTTCCTGAAGACTTTTCCAGCAGCCACCTCTTAAGACACGGTACACACCTTGAATTGGCCCCTGTGGATCATTAGGTTCTTGCATAGAAGCATTGTAATAGTGGTAATCATACCAATCAATACACCACTCATAGACATTACCAGAAATGTCATAGAGTCCATATCCATTAGGAGGATAGCTCATAATACTTGTTGTATCAGAACTGAAATAATTTGCTTCATTACGCTCAATGGTCTTGCCAGTTGGATAAAGACTATCTGTTAATCCTCCCGCAGCAGCAATCTCCCATTCAGCTTCTGTTGGCAATCGCTTACCAACCCACTTCGCATAAGCAACAGCTCCATACCAAGACACTCCAACAACCGGATGCTTGGAATAACCTGATTCGATATTGAGTTTTCCACCCAGACGCTTGATTCTAGAATCTCTCAAACGAATCATATCGAGATTATTTGAGTCTTTCTCTCCGCCCATAGCCTGCAAGAAAAGTATAAATTGTTCGTTTGATACAGGATGAATATCTATAGCAAAACTCGATATATTAATCTTATGGCGCGGCATTTCATCACGTCCACCAGTATTACATCCGCGCCAGTATGTTCCCCCGCTAATAATGACCATATCAGTTTGCTGAGGTTTTACTTCTTGTACTTCAATCGGCTTAGGTTGGTAGCGCGCTACAGTTGTGTCAATATTGAAAACAGATGCTGGATCAGGTTCATATTCAGGTCGTTTAATTTCGCTCGGATTTAGGACAGGTCTTGGGCCTTCTTTAGGAGTCTCAGCAGAAGATTTCTCCTCTATAGCCGCGCCAGGAACATAAAGAGCCGATGGTTTGACATTTTTCACTTCGGATTGAAGCGTTGACCACTGACCTAATAATTCATTCTGCTTCCCTTCACTAGGATTTAACAAATCTTCTAAAGCTTGAGAAAGTTTTTCAGGACGTTTTGAAGGCTCACTGTGCATGCAGTTAAAAACCAATTGATCCCAATTGAGTTTGTAGTTTAAGCCCGCCTGTGAAGGCAATGGGAAGAATCCCTGAGGGAACGAGCGCATAATCAAGTAATAGATAAGCACGCCAAAAGCATAGATGTCCGTTTTTTCAGTGACTGGTTTTTGAGCTTTTTGCTCAGGGGACAAAAAGGATACAGAGCGAGTAAAAAAGGCATTGAGTTTTTCAAGCAACTCGTTATTTTCACCCTTTTTCACAAAACTCACTGATTGATCACTATTAACCGTGACAGGCATGCTGTTTAATTCACATGCCAATGCAAAGTAACTACGTGCTAAAAATGTATTCACACCGATGACATTTGCCAACCCAAAATCACTCAAAGTAATAATAGGTCCTGCCTGTCCCCTGCTAATTAAAATATTTTCGAGATTCAATCCGCCGTGTACAAGCTGATTTTCATGCAGAAAATCGATAACATTGGCAATTTGAGAGGCTATTTTAACGAGATCTTCCTCACCAATCTGGCGATCTGCACCACCGAGATATTCCGATAGGGTCATTGACTGTTCTTTTGAACAATCCGTAATCAGTGAAAACACGCCATCTTCACAAGAGACATTTAAAAGAGAGAGAAGTTTGGGATGTTTAAGTTCAATAACTTCTGACGCAAACTTCTGCAACCTTGCAATAAACTCACTATCTTCGCTGAGCTCTTGTGGTAGTTGATGCAAATAAAACTGTCTCTTTAAAAAACGATGCTCAACAAGAAACTTTTCGCCATAGGCACTCTGTCCTAAAGAGCTAATAATTTCGTAATCTCCAATGCTCTGCATGATATTTCCTCTAGCTATAGCTTTTCCAAAGCTTGAACGATTTGGTCGATTCCCGTCAAGGGTGGATAACACACGTTTTCCTGGCAAAGATAAAGCGTTGTCTGCCCCTCCTGAGCAATTTTGTCCTGCAGATCAGGAATCAAAGAGCGCAAAGGATCATTTTCCGTGATCCAAAGAACTTCAAGATGGGGAATATAATTTTGTGTTAAAAAATCGCTGATGCGTCTTTGGCCATCACGATTTTGACTTAATACGATAATAGCGGTAGGTGCTTTAGTATCGTAATAGCGTTGCAATGCGATCTGGTGGTAAAATGTACCAGGAGGGTAAGCGTCGATAACACTCTTAGCGGCTCTAAGAATATCTTCGGCTTGAGTTTGATATTTAGAATCACGCGTTATCTGATAAAGTCGCAATAAATTTTCGCAGTGCACTCCATTACCCGATGGTTCAGCACCATCGTAAAAATCACAGCGCCGCATTACTAAAGCTTCTGTTGGTGGCGTTTGATAAAAAGCTCCCTCAGGCGCTTTAAAATCGCGCTCGAGAACATCAGCTAATTCCATCGCCCAAATCAACCACTCACTGCCTCGCTGACTCGTATATAAATTGAGAAGCCCTTTAATCATAAAAGCATAATCATCGAGATTACCTGCAAAACGCGCCTCTTCTTCCCGATAACGGCGAAGCAAATGCCCTTCGACATAAAGCTTCTCACGAATAAACCTGGCAACATCCTCAGCCGCTTGTAAATAGCGCTCATCTTGTAAAATTGCACCAGCACAAGCTAAAGCATCAATTGCTAAGCCATTCCAACTGACAATAATTTTATCATCCTTAAAAGGATGCGAACGTTGATTGCGCTTCTCAAAAACTTTTTGGCGCATTTTATCAAGACTATCTGAGAGTTCTTCTTCAGGAATCGACCAACGCATAGCAAACTCTGTTAGAGGAACTTCGATATGCAAACAGTTGCGTCCGTTAAAATTGCCCTCATAGGTCATGCCGTAAAAGTGCGCAAAAACCTCCGCTTCTCCCGGCGGCAATACTTCTTCAATTTCCCGATGCGTCCATGTATAAAAAAGACCTTCTTGATCGTCAATATCTGCATCTTCTGCAGAATAAAACCCACCTTGAGGGTCTTTCATATCACGCAATAAATACTCTAATGTCTCACGACAAACTCGCTCATATGTGGGATTTTTGGTGTATTGAAAAGCCAAAGCATATGTCCTTGCCAAAATCGCATTGTCGTAGAGCATCTTCTCAAAATGGGGAATCTGCCATTTGGTATCGATCGCATATCGCGTAAAACCCCCACCAATATGATCATAAATTCCACCGCGACGCATCATATCAAGCGTCAGGTCAATATAAAACAATGCTCTACTTTCACTATGCTTGCGCGCATATGTCAGTAAAAAATCAGCCTGGTAACCAAGAGGAAACTTCGGCTCCCCTTTTAATCCGCCATAAACGGGATCAGCGAGATCAAACATCATCTCAACACTGACATGCAGCTGATTTTCATTAGGCAATTCATCACCACTGACATGAATCGCTTTACGAAAGATCTCATAGATCTTTTCAGCTTGATCGATTAACAACGGCCTTTGATCGCTACGCCATAAGTCTTTGATATGTGTTGTAAACTGCAACAATCCCGTTAACCCCCGCTTTCCTTTAGGAGGAAGATAAGTCACAGCAAAAAAGGGCTTAAGATCAGGAGTTAAAATCACATTAAGAGGCCACCCTCCTGCTGATGACATCAGCGCTTGAGCAAACTCCATATAAAGGTTATCAACCTGGGGAAGCTCTTCTCGATCAACCTTGATATTGACAAAAGTGTCGTTGAGCTGTTTTGCAATATCATCATCCTCGAAAGACTCTTTTTCCATCACGTGACACCAGTGACAGGTCGCATAACCAATCGATAAAAAGATTGGTTTATCAAGCCTTTTTGCTTCATTAATTGCCTCATCACCCCATGGATACCAATCGACAGGATTATGCGCATGCTGAAGCAAATAGGGAGATTTTTCATTGATCAGTCGATTCGGCTGTCGTTTTTTCAAAACAAATCCCTAAATAATATCGAAGAACCGAATGATATACCATGCAACAACAAGAACAGCCGCAGCAACAGCTGCCCAAATCAAATTAGGAAGCCACTTAACGCCACCACCCATTGATCCACGCATTTCCAAAGTTCCTATTCCATAAGCAAAATCATGTTTTTCTGGACTTGAAGAAAAAGCTCCGGGAATTTCCCTAACGAGTCTTTCAACATCAAATCCCAGAAAGGAAGCATATTGTCTAATAAACCCTTGAGCATAAACAGCTGAAATAAATTTATCGATACAGCCCTCTTCAATTGCCTCCAAATATCCCGTGCGGATCGAAGTGGAGTTCTCTGCCTCTTTAATCGAAAGAGCAAGTTGTTGGCGCTTGTCTTTTAATAGTGCACCAAGCCGCTTTAAATCATCGTTAATCATGTAACCTCTTAAAATTGAAAACCATCAATCCCAAAGCAATTTTGCAACAGCATTGAGGTTCACATAGCATTTTGCAGCATATCAGATCATCTTAAACATCTAAACAGAAATTGCAAACGTTGTTTATTTTTCCAATATAATTTAAGCTATTCAAAAACCAAGTCAAAACCTATGTCTGCAAACAAAAACACATTTGTCGCCAAAATAGATTTATCTCTCGCAGACAAACTGCGCGAAGAGCTAACCAGCCGCGGATTTGAATTTACCAAACCACCCTACTCAGTTTTTAGTGCTAAGAAAAAGGGAGTAAGTTGCACGCTCTACACCTCTGGAAAACTCATGGTGCAAGGCAAAGAGAAAGATGAACTGATCACATTTTACCTAGAACCCGAAATCCTTAAAACTTTCGAGTACTCTCATCCAGAAGTAGGCGTCGACTTTACACCGCGCATTGGCGTTGATGAAACAGGTAAGGGAGATTTTTTTGGACCGCTCTGTATTGCTGCACTCTACGCAAACAAAAGCCAAATTGAAAAACTTTTAGAAATTGGAGTGCAAGATAGCAAACGACTTAGCGATCCCAAAGCGCACAAACTCGCTAAACAGATTAAACAAATTTGCCCAACCCATGGCATTGTCGTTCTTCACCCCGCCAAATATAACGAACTCTATAGCAAATTTCGCAACCTCAATAAAATGCTCGCTTGGGGTCACGCTACTGCGATCCTCGACGTCCACCAACAATCGAGCTGCAAAAAAGTGATCGTCGATCAGTTTGCATCTGAAAAACTCGTCATCAATGCTCTAAAACAAAAAAAAATTGAACTCGACCTGCATCAAATGCATCGTGCTGAAGCAGATATCGTCGTTGCCGGAGCATCCATTCTTGCCCGCAGCAGGTTCCTCGATGCCATCGACAAACTCAGTGACCAAGTGGGCATCACTATCCCCAAAGGAGCTTCCAGCGAAGTAATTCGTATCGGCAAAAAAATCCTCTCCAGCCATGGCGCTGAGATCTTTAACGACATTGCCAAGCTTCACTTTAAAACAAAATCTCAAATCTTTAATTAAACAATCTTTGCTTTTTTTATTGCATCTAATGTGTTATTCTAAAGAAAAAACAATTGTTTGTTTATGAGCAGTCAGTTTAATTTTATTCAGCTTAGAAAGCACTTTTTAGAAGCTTCATGCCCCTCTATTACACAAGAAGCTAAAGATGAAGAGTATGCAAATAACATCCTCGAAGTATTCTCTAATCGACTTCCCCAAATTTCTCCAGAAGACTCCGAAACGATCTTTTTGATTGAGAAAGCTTTAGTTGTCCTCCCCTCCTCCAAACTCGATACTCCTGAAGCCAAAGCGCTGTTAGCTTTCCTCGAGAGCACAGGACAATTTAAAAACAAAGAGGTCATTAATAAACTACTCAGATCGAGCGTATTATCTGGAAATCTATTTTTAACCCAGAAAATGCTCGCCCTCGGTGCCGATCCCAACACTCTCGTTGGCCTCGACAAAAACGAAGAAGTGACAACTGATGATGATGAATCTTGGTTTGATGAACCTGGTTCGCAAACAGCCAAGCAGTCCCTCTTATCTATCGCGCTATCAGGAAACAACGAAGATATTGTTTTAGAGCTACTTAAGCATCATATTAAGGTGAAGGACACTTCCCACGCTTTACCCACTGCATGCCGTAAAAATTTCACAAAAGCTGCTTTGGTTCTTATGAATGAAGTTGAAAATATTAATGAACGTGACAATTTAGACAACTTTTTTTCTAGCAGCTTGCACCATGCTTGCCATCTAAAGAACGAACAATTAATTTTTGCACTTATTAAAAAGGGAGCTTCATTACTAACTCATAATCTTAACAAGCAAACTTCATTAGATTTTATTAGCGATGATGTTGCTCTATTAGAAAAAGTTACCCCTCTACTCTCAGAACAAGAACGAGAATTTGTCGAATTTCTTATCTTAGTACAAAAAAACCAGCCTGATCAAGCGATTAAAAAACTCAATGGTTGGAATGACGATCTACTAAAACAAGCTAAAGAAATCTTTTGTTTACAGTTAAATATTATAAAACATGGCAATGACAAATTTCCAAAAACATCCATAACCGCTCTTTTTAACCAGTTATCTCCAAATGATAAAAACAAACTTTTCGCTCAAATTCCAACGAACAAACGTAAAGAATTGATCGATCATTTAACAGACCAAGGAAAACAGGAAATTTTAAACAAACAGATTATTGTGGTTAATAGCTACTCTGGACAAACTGATAACTACGGAGATGCGAGAGCTGCACTAGAAACGATTAACACAGATGTCCTTCCTTTTACAGAATCAGAGCACGGGGCACGTTACATAGGTCAAATTACGCACATCCTAGACCAAATAGGATTTATAGGAATCCATCTTCTATATCAAGAGCAAAGATACCGTGCAATTCTCGATCGCTGTATTTCCTATATCTCAGGAGATCAACTAAGTGTAATTACTTCGTTATTATCGCCTGATGACTGGCATCGCATCTACTCTAACACCTCTCTTATAAGCAGCAAAAGCCAGCTAATTCAAAACTCTAGTCCTGAGCAACTCAATACGTTAAGTAAACTAGAGCTTGAAGTCCTCGAACTCGCAGCTCTGATTAAAAACGAATCAAAACAGCCTATTCAAGAAAAGATCGATAGCTGGCTTGATGCAGAAAATCGCAATGAGCTATTTGAAAAAGCTAGTAGCTTTAGGGAGCTAAAAATATGGATCCTCAAATATGGATCCAACCGAGTTTATCAATATCTCAACTTACCTATCTTAGATGACAATCATAAAAATGAGCTATTTAGATACGAAAGAGGACTTCAGGATCAAGAATTGCTTGATAGAAAATTACTGGACGCAATTAATAAGAATGACTATTCGCTCATTAAAATACTTTCTTATCTAGGTGCCGATTCAAATCATGGATTTGATAGCGGAGAAACTGTCTTACATAGAGCAGTTACCAATTTCAATCCAGGCGCTATTTCCATTTTTTTAAGGACTGGAGGCTATTTACATGCAGTAAACAATCAAAGAAAAACTCCACTGGACTTGTTGCGAGCAAATTACCCTCAACTTCCTCCTGATATCAAGCCAGATACATTAGCAGAGATCTTAGAATTATTACACTTTGTAAGAAGTCACGACGCAAAAAATTATTTATCTAAAATTAACAGCTGGTTGACAAAAGACAATAGCGATGAACTGTTTCAACTAGCAAATAGTTTAGAAGAATTAAAACCTT
The DNA here is from genome assembly GCA_021772335.1 of Chlamydiota bacterium. Classification (GTDB taxonomy): domain Bacteria; phylum Chlamydiota; class Chlamydiia; order Chlamydiales; family Rhabdochlamydiaceae; genus JAJFMD01. Next base: position 5,377 of record JAJFMD010000002.1, on the reverse strand, counting down.
ACACTTTCATCTATGACGATATAAAAAATCTCTATCAAGTAAACGAAGAGAACCCGATTACTGAAGTTCTAGAGCTGTTAAATCTAGTGGGCAGCGATGGCAAAGTTGAGATCGAAGAAAAAATCAATAGCTGGATCACAAAACCTACCAAACAAGCTCTCTTTAAATTTGCATCAATCATACCTGAATTAAAAGAAACAATTATTCTCTATCAAATTCAAAACAGTGATCAATTTCCTGAGATGTCACTTTTGGACCGCTTTCGTCTGTTATCTCTCACTCAAAAACATAAATTCTTCCCCCTAGTTTCTGCAAATATGCAAAAAGAAATGATCTCAAGTTTAACACCTCAGGAAAAACAGGATATTTTAAGCAGACAGATTATTGTGGTTAATAGCCTCTCTAGACAAACAGATAACTACGGAGATGCAAGAGCGGCACTGGAAACGATCAACACAAGAGCTCTTCCTTTTACAGAATCAGAGCGCGGGGCATATTACATAGATCAAATTACACACATTCTTGATCAAATAGGATTTATAGGAATCCATCTTCTATATCAAGAGCAAGAATACCGTGCAATTCTCGATCGCTGTACTCCCTATATCTCAGGAGATCAGCTAAGCGTGATTTCTTCATTATTATCGCCTGATGCTTGGTATCGTACATATTCAAACACCTCTCTTATAAATAGGAAAAAACAGCTCATTCAAGCCTCTAATCCTGAGCAATTCAATAGGTTACAAAAAGCCGATCTTATTGATGCGGGATATTCCAAAGCAGAAATTGAACTTAGAGAAATTAAAAACACTCTTGATTCACATATTACTAAAAAAGATTTCTCCGAATTAGTTGCTAAATTTAAAAAACAGATCAACCCTGATATGACAGCAGAAGATTTCAGTAAATTAAAATCACAATTAAAGACTGCAATTATTCCTTATGCAGCTAAAGAAGGGCTAGAAAAACTCATTGAAAGCAGGCTTAAACCTGATATGTCAGATGAAGAGTATATGCAACTCACCGATGAAATTTTCAGTCATCTAAATGAGCTATCTGAAAAGGTTTATCAGAAATTAGAGTCAGATTTTTATAAATTAAGTCTTAATCAATATAAAATTAACCAAGATCAAATTTGGGAAGGTGTCAATGTCGCTCTTCAAAAAGAAGAGTTTAAACTACAGCCTAATCCTGAAATAAACAATAAGTTCTCTGAAGCAAAAGAAGCTATACAGAGTATTCATAATCAGCACAAAAATCTTGCAGCGCGTCTTGAAAAAATCGATGAGCAATTTGAAACTGAAATTCCTGAAGAATTTTTAGACGCTCTTCACAATGATAAAATCATGAAAGATCCTGTAAAGATACCCGGTGGCTATATCGTCGATCGTTCCACTCTAATTTATGGCATAGATGATTATGGGCAGAATATCAATTTTCCTAGAAACCCCTTTATAAACAACCAACACTTTGAGCCAAATCAGATTGAACCTCTTCCTGATCTAAAAAAGAGAATTGATGAGTGGACAAAAGATCAAAAAAAATCGTCCTAAAAGGTCAAAGACCCTTTAGCCTTAATTATTTCGGTATACTTTTGGCAGTTTAATTTCTTTTTGATATAAAAAACATCGATAGAGATCAATTTCTTAATATCTTCACTTTTTTTATTTCTAATATGGTATTATAAAGAAAAAACAATTGTTTATTTATGAGCGCCGAACTTAATTTTAATCAGTTAAGACAGCATTTTTTAGAAGCTTCATGCCCCTCTATTGCGCAAGAAGCTAAAGATGAAACATATGCAAATAATATCCTCGAAGTATTCTCTAATCGACTTCCCCAAATTTCTCCAGAAGACTCCGAAACGATCTTTTTGATTGAGAAAGCTTTAGTTGTCCTCCCCTCCTCCAAACTCGACACCCCTGAAGCACAAAGGCTACTCACTTTTCTCGAGAAAACGGGGCAGTTTCAAAACAAAACAGTCATTAACAAACTGCTTAGAGCAAGCGTCTTATCCGGCAATCTTTCATTAGCGAATAAAATGCTCTCTCTCGGGGCTGATCCCAATGCTAAAGAGGAATTAGATGAAGCTATGTCAGCTAGGGATCTTTATTACGACTTAGACTTCAATGAATCGTGGGAAGAATATCCCTCTCTTTTAGATGTTGCTTTAATACGGGGATATGAAGATATCGCGGTTACATTGATTGAGCATGGCGTCGACGTTGAAGGCGTTACTCCCGCTTTAGCCCTAGCAAGCAGAAAAAAGCTAACAAAAGCAGCGCTTCTACTAATCGATAAGGTTGAAGACATTAATGAAACTTTCGACGATCTAACGGCCCTACAACATGCCTGCATTCTTGGTAATGAAGAACTCGCTTTAGAGTTGATAAAGAAAGCCGATGTCAATAAGGGTGCTCCTTCGCCATTAGTCATCGCATGTCATCTAGGTCTAGAAAAGGTAGCTGCAGCTCTTATTAAAAAGGGAGCTAAAAATTCACCAGTTGTTCGCCCTCCACGTGATGAACGTTATATCATACCTGATATTGTAAGGACCATTGAAGATGACGAATATTGGTCTGATGAGGATGAGGATGACTTTAGTTTCCAACCTAACATACCACAACAAGATGACTATAAAGACGATCTCGATAATCTTCATAAAACTAATGCCCTATTTGAAGCTTATGAAAAAGAGCTAAACAACGTTGTTCGACTATTGATTGAAAAAGGTGATAACGTTAGTGAACCTAACGTTGATGGAAAGACACTTTTGCAAATCGCCTGTGAACGTAACGATCGCGAAACCATCTCTCTTATTCTCAAGAATCATTCTGAAGATGTAGAGGCTAATACGATCACAAAAGTTATGGAGTTGTTAGATCTCATTCATAAAAGTAATGAGATCTCTAAAGATCATTGTAATGAGCTTTTAGCCCATGTGAGCAACGTTGAAGAGCTAATATCTTATTCCACTAATTATCAAGAAACAAAACCGCTGCTAACCCTGGCGAAAGACCCAAATAACACTGGTGAAATACATGCTATCATCGAAAAATGGATAAATCGTAAAGATCTCATCAAGCTATTGAAATTTACAACGTACTTTAAAACTCTAGAACCTTTTCTTTATGAATATAAGGAAATTATAGAGTTTCTAAACATAAGATTACCTCATGAAATTAAATATAAAATCGATGACTGGTTTGAACAAGATAATAGAGATGAGTTATTCGAAAAAGCACTGAGCTTTCCTCTAGGAAAAATCTATATCATTCTATATGGACCACCTAAAGTTTGCGAATACCTAAATATTCCTCAAACGTGGTACCATTATATTGAAAGATTTATTCAAAACCCTGAATTACTTTTAGATCAATCTTTTCTTAATGAAATGATTATAGATTGCTTATATCTTGATGAAGACGATCCAAATAAACCAATGATTACGCTATTGGTTTATCTAGGTGGTGATGTAAATTGTAAAGATGAACACGACGATACACTTTTGCATAAAGCTATAGAACATTACTCTCTTCCCCTTTTTATAACGCTATTAAAATATGGAGCCTCACTAACTGCTAAAAATGATCTAAAACAAACGCCTCTAGATATACTCAAACAAAATTATCCCCATTTTAAAAGCATACCTTCAGATATTGAAGCAGAAACTTTAATAGATATACTCAACTTATATGAATCATCCAAATCACAAAAACAAGAACTAAACTATGAAACCATTTCAAAATGGGCTAACAAAGATAGTTGTGACACATTATTTGACTTGATTAAAGATATCAATGAACTAAAAATTTATGTAGAGCTTTACCAAGAAGTAAAGCCATTACTTTCATTAGCTGAGCAAGGCAATGTCGATCAAATCAATGATACTATCGATGGGTGGAAAAAAAGCGATGACTTCTTAAGCATACTTCTATTCGCTTTCCAATTTAACGCGCTAAAACCATTTCTATTTGAATATCTAGAGGTTTTAGAATTATTAGATTCATATAACAAGGGAAATCTAACAAAGACTATCGATGAATGCTTAAAAAAAGACAATGTTCATGAGTTATTCGAAAAAGCGTTTTCTTTTCCCTTACTAAAAATCTATATCATAAAAGAAGGATCTGAAAAGCTTTATAACTTCCTCAATATTCCGTTTATACCTAAGGATCGAAGAACTTTTTCTTTTGACGACCCTAAATATTTACTAGATCAAGGAACTCTCAATCACTTTCTTTTAGGGGCAGCTAATTCGGAATCTGCGGAATCTACAGTCGCTATACTCATTTTTTTAGGAGCTGACGTAAATACGGTTCATTCAGAAACAGGTGCCACTCCATTGATCGTAGCATGCGAAGATCATGCATCAAGAAGAGTCATCAAAGACTTAATCGATGCAGGTGCAAATGTTAATGCTAAAGACGATAAGGGCAACACTGCTTTGCATCATGCTTTAAGTAGCCTAAACTATGTGGCAGCAGCAGAGTTATTGAAAAGAGGAGCCTCTTTAGCACTTGAGAATAATGAGAGATTCAAACCCTCTGACTTACTAAAAAATAAACAGTTAGACCTCGCTACCATAGTATTAGACACTGAGGATAACACGATTTCTGAAGTATTGGAACTGTTAAATCTAATTGAAAAGGATAACACAAATGCGGTTGAAGATAAAATAAAGAGCTGGCTATCAAAGCCTAACAAAAAAGACCTTTTTAAATTTGCATCAGACATCCCTGAATTAAATGAAATGATTATCGCCTATCAAATACAACACAATGATCGATTTCCAGAGATATCAATAACTGCTCTTTATAACCAATTACCGCCTTATCTTAAAAATAAACTCTTCGCTATAATACCAGTCAGTAAGCGTCAAGAATTGATCAACAATTTAACAGACCAAGAAAAGCAAGTTATTTTAAGCAGGCAGATTTTTGTAGTTAATAGTTATTCTAGACAAACAGATAACTACGGAGATGCAAGAGCGGCACTAGAGACGATCGACACAAGGGCTCTTCCTTTTACAGAGTCAGAGCGCGGGGCATATTACATAGATCAAATTACGCACATTCTTGATCAAATAGGATTTATAGGAATCCATCTTCTATATCAAGAGCAAGAATACCGCGCAATTCTCGATCGCTGTATTCCCTACATCTCCGGAGATCAGCTAAACGTTATTACTTCGTTATTGTCGCCTAATGATTGGTATCGCACCTGCACTAATGAATCTAATATAAATAGAAAAATGCAACTTATTCAAAGCTCTAATCCTGAGCAGCTCAATACGCTAAGTAAACAAGAGTTTATCGATGCTGGATACTTTAAAGCAAAAAATGAACTTAGAGAAATTCAAAACACTCTTGATTCA
>JAJFMD010000001.1 GCA_021772335.1 Chlamydiota bacterium | reverse complement strand
TTCAATTTTTTTTGCTGAAATATCCGGGCCGTAAAGTTCAGGGAAAAGTCTCTGATTTAAGATAATGTTGACGAGGCAGTAGTGAGGAAGTCGAATGCGTAGAAGATCGTAGGCAATGATTTTGTCGATGGTGCTTGTTTTATACACAACAATTGTTGGTAGGCGACTAAGAGCAAGTTCTAAGGTTATCGTGCCTGAAGTTGCAATGGCGAACTGAGAGGATTGCATGAGGTCATAACGTTTGTCACAATCGACGAAGGGAAAGTGATTGTCATTGCCAATCATCGAAGAAATTAAGGAGTGATGTTCTCCATTGGCGATGGAGATGGGGAAAAGAAGATCGGGATGGGTTTTGAGAAGGTTTTTTGCGGCTTGTATCATGAGGGGGAGATTGCGCTCGATTTCTTTACGGCGACTGCCAGGGAATAGTGCAATGGTTTTTTTATCGGGGAAGAGAGGTGTAGTTTTATGAGATGCAATTTTATTGCAGAGAGGATTGCCAATGTAGTGCACAGGAAGTTTGGTGTGGGAGAAGTAGCTTTTTTCAAAGGGAAGTATGGTTAAAAGCAAATCAAGGGTATTTGCCATATGGTCGATTCTTTTTTTACCCCAAGCCCAAACGGTAGGGCAGATATAGTGAATGATTTTCCCCTTGTATCCTTTGTTGCGTAAATATTTTGCTAGGCGGAGATTAAAACCGGGATAGTCGATGAGAATGACAGCTCTAGGATTGAGATTTAGGATTGCTTTTCCAATGTGATAAAAAAGACGATAGAGACGGGGAAGTGCTTTAAAGACGTCTATGAATCCCATCACCTGAAATGATTCCATACGTACGAGAGGATCAATTGGGTATTTGCGCATCTCTGGGCCTGCAACGGCGGTGATGGCGAGTTCAGGATGAGAGTTTTGTAGAGCAGATAAGAGTTCTGCACCGTGGAAATCACCGCTTTTTTCTCCGGCAAACAAGAATAGATCGCAATTTGCTATTTTAGATGATCCCATAACCACTCTGCTCCTTGGTGAAAGATCTTTTCTGGTGTTCCATGGCCAAATCTACCGATGGAGGGGTGAATAATGAGTTCGATTGGTGGAGAGCGCTCGCCTTTTTCATAAGCGCGCTCTGTAGTTTTTTCTATCACATCAAAGCATGCTCGGGTGCTGACGCGTGTGTCGCGATTGCCTATAGTATAAAGCACGGTCTTATCGGAGAGTTGATCGGTGATTTTTAGTTTATGAATAAGCGGATTGTTTTGAAGATTTTGAAACTCTTCGGATAGTGCAAGATCTGTTACGGGTGCAAAACCACAAATATAGGGAATGTGATCACTTTGTAGAGCAAGATGACTGGCGATAAATGCACCGCGCGATACGCCGGCTACGCCGATTTTACCAGGGATCGTGATTTTTTCTGAGATGAGATAATCGACAGCGTTTTTTGCTTGGGTAATGAAAGAAGAGAGGATGTCGTTATTATTTGCTAAATGCTCGGCCCAATAGGCAATTGCTTGTGTGGCAGGGAGATCTAGCCCGTGACCGGGGAGTGTCATGGAGAAAATGCGAAGGGGTTTGTCAGAGAGATATTGTACGGGTTGATTAAATGGATCGAGAGAGAGGCTTTCTTCTGCTGTGAGTGCGAAGTAAAAAATGGCGGGGAGAGGACCTTGATTTAATGAGGAACCAGTAAAGAGCAGCGGTTCTTGACCTGGAATGGGGAGTTGATTAACTGTCACGAGGAGGTCTCCTTCTACGGCGGACATGGACGCGTGGTGGGCCTCTTTTTTGAGGGCGGTTGAGCAGCTCAGCCCATTCGTTATAGACGTCTTTTAATTCAGGCTCAATTGTGCTGCGTAAGTGGAGAAATTTAAGAGCCCAAGGAAATTCTGCTTGATTGGGTATGCGTTTTCTACGACGGGTTTTTTCTTCAAAGGGAGTGAGGCGATACTGCGTTGTGAGTAGTAGGTTAATTTCATAGCGCAATCTGCGGGGTACTTTAAAAAATGAGCTAAATACCTCATGGGTAAAGTCGCTGGTCATTAATTGAATATCACCGAGGTGGGGAGTCTTTGAGTGGAGTAAAAATAGTTTTTCCAAGCGCTCTTCAAAACTTGGAAAGAGAATTGCAGCAAAAAGCATGGAGCGAGGTAGCATATAGTCGGGATCATTTTGATAGCGACTATCAATTTGTTTTAAAAATGCGTACGCTTTTTCAGCATTGGGGCCTTCTAAAAATTTTGAGAGGGATGGCATTAGTCTTTGCAATAAGCCTTGGTGACAGAGTAGATGAAAGAAGCGTTCAGAGTGACCCGATTCTAACATGCGGCAGATCTCTTCTAAAACGCGTGCAGGAGCGCTCTTTGTAATTTCATCGCGGCACTCAAGCATGGCAATATGGGCGTCATGATCGATCTCAAAATTAAAGCGCGCTTGAAATTTGACCAAGCGAATCATACGCACAGGATCTTGTTTAAAACGAAGGTAAGGTTGTCCAATTGTTTTAAGAAGGTGTTTTTTTAAATCGGCAAAACCATCGACGTAATCGATAATGGTTTGGTTGAGTGGATCGTAGTAAAGACCATTAATTGTGAAGTCTCTGCGAATCACATCTTCTTCAGCAGTTCCCCAAACGTTATCGCGAACAATAAGTTCTTCAGATTCAGAGTTGCCTGATCTGAAAGTTGCGACTTCAATGACGTTGTTTTTAAAGCGAATGTGAGCGAGACGAAAGCGACGGCCAATGAGTAGGCAATTGCGAAATAAACTTTTAACTTGCTCTGGAGTGGCTGATGTTGAAATATCAAAGTCTTTGGGATTTGAACCGAGTAGAAGATCTCGAACACCTCCTCCAACTAGATATGCTTCATGACCGTTTTCTCTTAACCTCTTAAGTACTGAGAGGGCATCGCGATCTAGTTTTTCTATCGGAAGTTGATGTTCATCGAGTGAGTAGATTTTTGCCTGCACAAAGCTCCGTGAATATCTTTGCTAACCCAAAGTAGCCTAGGAGATTGCATCGATTTAGTCAATTGGGATTTTCTCTGTTGCTAAATTGCTAAAAGCGGTAATTTAGTCTATATTTAGATGCAAAATAAAAAATTGTCAATGATTCGAATTCCAAAAGAAATTAGCGCGGGTCTGCTTGTTGCGGGTACTGCTGTTGGAGCGGGAATGCTCGCTTTGCCCGTAGTCACAGCTGAAGGGGGATTTTGGCCTTCTTGTTTGATCTATTTACTCTGTTGGATTTTTATGGCGTCGACAGGACTCCTTCTTTTTGAAGTGTGTCTTTGGATGCCTAAAGATGTCAATATTGTCAGCATGGCAGAGCACTTGCTCGGTCGCACAGGAAAGATGCTCGGTTGGCTTCTCTATTTATTTTTATTTTATTCTTTAACAGTCGCCTATGTCGCCGGGGGCGGAGGTTTTATTAGTGCAATTTTTGGAGAAACTGTTCCAGATTGGCTTGCGATTTCTATTTTTGTTCTTATTTTATCTCCTATTGTCTATGCGGGAACGCGCGCTGTCGATCGTCTAAATTTTATTTTAATGTGTGGATTGGGAATTAGTTACCTCATTTTTATTATTTTTGGTTTCACCAATGTGCAGTTTTCTTATCTAGAGCACCTAGATTGGAAAGCGGCTTTTTTAGCGCTGCCAATCATGTTTACTTCATTTAGCTATCAAGGGATTGTTCCGAGCTTGAGCACGTATCTCAATCGCAATGCAAAAAAAATGCGCCGTGCGATTTTTATTGGGACGACATTGCCTTTAGTGATTTATTTGATTTGGCAATTGTTGGTTTTAGGCATTGTACCTCTTGAAGGGGAAAATGGTTTATTGTTTGCAAGGCAAGAAGAGCAATCGGCGATCATCCCTTTGCGTGAATTTTTGCATAATCCCTTTCTTTCGTCTCTGGGGCAAGTTTTTGCTTTTTTTGCTCTAACAACATCTTTTCTCGGTGTCACTTTAGGATTGACCGACTTTCTTGCTGATGGATTTAAAATTGAGAAAGTGGGCAATAAGAAAATGTTTCTTTGTTTTGCTGTTTTTCTTCCCCCAACGGTGATTGCGATCTTTAATCCAAAAATCTTTCTTTCTGCTCTGACATATGCAGGGGGCATTGGATGCGCTCTATTGCTTGGCTTGATGCCGATTGTGATGGTCTGGGTTGGGCGCTACCGTGGTCCCTATGGCATAAAACGGGCGCAATTGCCTGGAGGAAAACCCCTCTTAATCTTATTGAGTGCTTTTGTGCTCTTTCAGCTGCTGATTGAGTTTATTGTTGCAGCTCTTTGATAAGAGTGGAGTTGATTTCTAAAAATTCTTTTTTCCAGTGATAGTTATCGAGTAGATCGTCTGCTTGCCTCCCTGTGATCAGATAGGCGAGGTAGAGAGCCTCTATTGATGCAAGACCGCGCTCGGGATCTGCGCATGCTGTTTGTTTGCGAGGGTAGGCAGTTTTGCAAAGAGAAGGAAGACTGCGTTTAATGAGATTTTCAGTTGCAGTTTGCTTAAGCATTGTCTCTGCATAGCGCCAAGTTCCATCGACGAGGAAAAGTCCATTGTTTTTATCTTCAGCTGTGAGTGGTGGTGCATCGAGAGTGAGTAAGATGTAGTTTGTTAATGGAGGCAGAGAGTCCCGTGGATATGTATAAAACTGTATCGATGGAAAGCGTTCTAGACCGCGCAGACTGCATTTTTTTAAATTCTCTCTACGATGGCGTAAAATAATAGTAGGAGTAAAAATTGGCATTTTATATATCTACAGTTATGAAACAATTTGGTAATTATATGAAAAAGTTAGTTTTTACTCTAAGCTTTTTATCTTTAGGAGTAGCTCATGCTGAGTATTGGGAGATTCCTAAAGAAAAATTAAGTATGAGCTATGATGCAACGTGGCAGCGTGACTATAAAGAAGCTTCAAAAATAGCTGAGAGCAAAAACAAGCCAATGTTGATTGTTGTCACTGGATTGGATTGGTGTCCTTGGTCAAAGAAAGTATTTGAAGAAATCATTCGAGAAAAGGAATTTACACGTGAGCTGGAAGAAGAGTTTGTTTTAACTTGGATTGACTACCCTAAGCAATATGTGCAGCTCGATGAAGAGTGCAAAGAAATTAAAGCTTTTCAAAAAGAATTTAAACCTCAGAAGTTGCCGATTTTTTATCTTGTTGATAGTCGGGGGTATAAAATTGCTCAAGTTGGACAATTGCCTTTAAAAGCTGGGGAATTTGCGCGTTATGTCAGGCATTTAAGAGCGGATTACTACGATCTTACACGAGAACTCAAAAAAATTGATTTTTCGAAACTTTCGGATAACGAAATCGAAAGTTTGTACCAGCGTGCTGAAGCTCTTGGCAATGAAGAGTATTGTGAAAAAATTCTCAATACAGGGCTCAATACAAATAATGGCTGTTTTTTCCTGCTAGAAAAATACGCTAAGGTTCTTGATAGCAATAAGAGAGAGCGCGGTTTTGCAAAAAATATTCGTGATGCAATCATTAAGCGTGATCCTGCAAATCAACAGGGAGCTCTATTGCAACTTGCAATTTTGGAATTTGAAAATCTTTCGCATCATTTAAAGCAAAAGGACAATCCAGAAATTGCTATAGAACCTTTATTGAATTTTATGAAGCGTTTCGGCGGCAAAAATAGTGAATGGCAGCTTGAAAAAATGATTGCAGAATTTCTTTTTAGCAAGAATAGAGTTCAAAAGGCTCTAGAACATGCGCAGAGATGTTTGCAAACGGCTCCTGAAGATAGACAAGAGGAAATTGAAGAACTCGTTGAATATATCAAAATCAACTTGTGATTTCTGGATAGCGCCAAGACGTAATTTTGAGTAGCTCTTTGGGGATTTCATGCAAGAAGCGTGAAGGAGAGCTTTTAATTTCTTTGCCAAAGCGCTGTCTTTTTTGCGCCATGCTTAAGGTAAGATATTTTTTAGCGCGTGTCATTGCAACATACATCAACCGACGCTCTTCTTCTAGGCCCGTTTCCATAAGGCTTTTTTCATGAGGCATGATCTGATCTTCTAAGCCAATTAAAAAGCAGACAGGGAATTCTAAACCTTTACTGCTATGAAAGGTCATCAAGCTCAGGCTGTTTTCGTTTGCTCTGTTTTTCTTGCGCTGCCATTCATTATCATCGAGCATAGATTCACCGAGAAAATCGTTGATTGTTGCATTAGGATTTTCTGTTTCATACGCGTTAACACTTGCTATTAGCTGCTCGACGTTCTCTTTTTTAAATTCACGCATCTTTTCACTTTTTACATCATCTTGGATCGCTTTGGTGTAATTGATGCGCTCAATTAAATAGCGGAAAGCCTCAGATGGTAGATGAGAATCAAAATAGTCTTTCACATCTTCAATAATGGTGACGAAGTTGTGCACCGATTTTTTCGCACGCTCATTGAGTTGATCATCTGTATACTCTTCAACTTTATTTAAGACATCCCAGAGAGGGATATTCTTCGAGCGGTTAACTTGTGTGAGTAGATCGAGAGTTTTCTCAGAGATGCCCCTGCGTGGCACATTAATAATGCGCAAGAGAGCTGTTTGATCGCGTGGATTATTGATCACTTTCAGGTAAGAGAGTAGATCTTTAACCTCACTGCGCTCATAAAACTCAAGGCCTCCAAAGATGCGATAGGGAATTCCTCGCTGCCAAGAGTCGTCTTTACGCCAGGTTGCTTGCATAAGAGCGATTTCTAAGGGTCTGCTAAGGATGTTTGAGCGATAGAGTATTGCCATATCACTCCATTCATATCCCTTCTCTTTACGGTAAGCGAGTAGGCGCTCAACAATAGCTTGTGCTTCATGCGCTTCATCCGGGGCATGAAAGAGTTCAATAGGTGTTTGGTTTTGTGATGCGCTCCATAGCTCTTTTCCATGTCTTTCTTCATTGTTTCGAATGACAGTATTTGCTGCTTTAAGAATTACGGGGGTTGAGCGGTAGTTTTGCTCAAGCTTAATCACATGATCTGCATTAAATTCTAGAATATTGCGCACTTCTGCACCGCGCCAGCCATAAATCGATTGGTCATCATCACCGACAACACAGAGATTGTTGTATTTTGCTGAAAGAAGATCGGCGAGATTATCTTGTACGGGATTGGTGTCTTGGTATTCATCGATCATAATATAGCGCGCTTGATCTTGATAACGCTCTAGCACTTCAGGGAATTTACGAAAGAGATCAATAGTCAAGGTGAGTAGGCTATCAAAGTCGACAGCATTGTATGCACGTAAACTCACCTGTAGTCGATTAAACAACTCGTTTGTAAATTTAGCGTGATTTTTTTGATCATTACTTGTGAGATCTTCTGTAGAGATTCCCTTTGATTTAGCGAGATTGATTTGAGAGCGCGATTTCTCCATAGGAGGAAGTTCCCCTGGATGTTCGAGCAGATCACTTGCCAGCTGATCGAGTAATCTCTTGACATCGCGCTCATTATAGAGGCTAAAGTTCTTTGCATAGCCGAGAAGCTCAATCTCATTACGCAGCACTTTCATGCAGTAACTATGGAAGGTTGAGAGGGTGATTTTCTTTGCTATAGGGCCGACGAGCTTTGCAACGCGCTCGCGCATTTCTTCGGCGGCTTTGTTAGTGAATGTCAATCCAATGATGTGAGAAGGGTCAACATTTTCTTCTTGAATCAGATAGGCAATGCGATGCGTTAAGACACTAGTTTTTCCGCTACCAGCTCCAGCGAGGATTAAAATACGTCCTTTGGACGTTCTTACTGCGCGTTGCTGTTCTGGATTGAGATGAGAATAGCACGATTTAGTTTGCATTTACTCTTCCATTAGGCGCTTAATCATTGAGATTAACTCATCTTGGATCTCAGTGAGGCTGTCATGTTCACATTTGTTGCGGGGAAGGACGTTGATTTCTAGGTTAGCTGGAAATTGATTATAGCTTAGGCGGAAAGCTTCCCGAACAAGTCTTTTAAAGCGGTTGCGGCGGTAAGCTTTCCCATACCGTTTAGACACAGTAATCCCTAGCTTAGGCACAAAATCCTTGCCAAAGCGATAATCAATAACAATCAAATTACCAGCAATACGTGTTCCAGACCTCATCACTCTTAAAAAGTGACGGCGCGATAGCAAACGTGCTTGCTTTGGAAATGAAAAATTTAAGCTGTTGTTAGGCGCTTGCGGCCGATTTGCCGGCGCCTTTTGAGTACCAGTCTGCCACCTACTGTGCTCATTCTCTTGCGAAAGCCGCATGCTTTTTGTCGCCGTCTTTTACTCGGTTGATATGTACGTTTCATGAGTTGTCTCCACGATTCAAATTTAATTTTAGGCAAGTTTACTAGAAAACTGGATAAGCATCAAGCAGAAACCACTTGAAGAGAAATCTTCTATTCAGGTATAACTAGCGCTTAAAAATTATTATGTGAGGAACCGATGAAAGTCCGTGCTTCTGTTAAAGCAGATCCTTCTAAAGGAGACAAACTCGTCCGCCGTCGCGGTCGTATTTATATCATTAATAAGCAAGATCCCAACCGCAAGCAGCGTCAAAAAGGGCCTGCCCGAAAAAAATAAGAGAGAAATATGGCAAGAATTGCTTCGATTGAAAAACAAAAAAGACGTCAGCGCTTGGTTGATCTAAAGTATCAAAAGCGTCAAGAGCTTAAAAAAATTATTAAAAGCTTTGAATCAACTGAAGATGAAAAGCTCGCTGCTATTGAAAAACTTAATAAGATGTCCCCAAATTCCTCAACTGTCCGCCTACGCAACCGTTGCGCAGTTACTGGTCGTTGCAGAGGCTATCTACGTAAATTCAAGCTCTCTCGTATCAGATTTCGCGAAATGGCAAATAGCGGCATGATCCCAGGCATCACAAAAGCTAGCTGGTAATCACAAAGTAGTGACTTCGCTAAGAGGTTTCCAGTCATCTAAGCCCTCATTCCAGACATAGGACTGAGGGTTAATTTTTTCTTCAGATAAAGCAATTTTTAAACCCTCAAAGCTCACTGGGCCTTGTTGGGTATGTTCGCTATCAAGATAATACCAAAATTTTTCTACTAGGGTGGGGTCTTGAGGCAATAGGCTCTTTTCAAGATTTTTTTTCACAATTGCTGTTTTTGCAGAGGGAAGAAAGTAGAGAAGAAGCAGCGCAAAAAAACCAAACATTAGTCCGGCAATGCTCCAAGTAAAAGTATCTCTACCTCGTTTTATAGCTAGGTTTGCACAAAGTTTTGCTTGAATAACCCAAAAAATCATGCACGCTATTAGTTGTAAGCCTGTTGTCATATGCCCCTTTATGGATCTGTTTAAATCAATTGTAACATATATAGAAAATTTCTTCTTGTTCTTTTTCTTCTAAGACAGGAAAATGAGAGTTTAAAATAGGTTTGGTTAACATTATTTTTATATTTAACCCGTTAACATAAGGGGGCGACAATGATACATAATAAATTGAAAAAGATGGATAGCAAAGAACTTGATCTTCCTGAGACAACATTTGTTCGTGATATCGAGAGCAAAGTATATCAGTCGATTGCCCTTGAATGCTTAGCAAAAATTGAGGGAATTACTCTTCCTGAAGGTAATCTTTTCGATAGCATACTTGGACGTGATCCACACGAGCGTATTAAGGGGATACATGTCGAACAAGATCCAAAACATCGTTCTGTAAAGCTGCGCATTGAGATCAATGTTATTTATGGCGTATCGATTCCAGAAAAATGTGAGGAGATTCAGTGTAAAGTAAGCGAAGAGGTGACTAACCTTACTGGCATTCATGTTAGCTCTGTTCATGTGATTTTCAAAAATCTCGTTTCAAAAGAGTCTGTGGAATCACAAGCTCAATCAGAGCAGCTTGAAGAGCAACTTGAAGAGATCATCGCAGAAGAAGTGCCCTCTCTAGAGGATTAATTAAAAATAGGAAAATGTGAACCATTAAGAGAGGGGATATTTCCAAAATGAAAGGTGATTCTCATTTTGATTTAATTACTATAGGATCGGGATCAACAGCTTTTGCTGCTGCAATTAGTGCTGCAGCACAAAAAAAAACAGTATTGATTACTGAAGAACGTACATTGGGAGGAACATGTCTTAATCGAGGGTGTGTTCCAAGCAAAAATTTAATAGAAGCAGCGCATATGTGGCATAATGCTGCGCACTGTCGATTTCCTGGAATACATACACGACAAGAACATCTTGACTTCCAAGAGTTGATTGATCAAAAAAACGAAGTAATAGATTTTCTTTCTAGGAAAAAATATAGAAGTATTATTGATCAATCTAAGCAAATTGAAATCATTTCAGGCCATGCTTTTTTTGTTGATTCTCATACTATTGAGATTGAAGGAAATCGTTTCACTGGAGATCAAATTTTGATTTCAACAGGATCGAAACCCCGAATACCTGCTATAGCTGGATTGAAAGAAACTCCTTATATGACGAGTGATCTTTTATCAATGAATGAAGCACAAGAATTAAAAGAATTGCCTGAAAAGCTAATAATTATTGGTGGTGGTTATATAGCATTAGAATTAGGGCAAATGTTTCAGCGATTAGGAAGTCATGTAATTATTCTGGAAAGAAGTGCCCATATACTTCCAAAATATGAATCCGAAATTGGAATTGAGCTTCAAAATCTTTTGATAAAAGAAGGAATGGATATACGGGTAAACTCTCAAATTAAAAAAGTTGAAAAATCTTTTGACGGAATAAATGTTTATACTTCTTCCAATAAAATTGAAGGAACGCATTTGCTTATCTCTACGGGAAGAGAGCCAAATACCCAGTATCTCGGTTTAGATAGGATTGGCGTTGATATAGATGAGAAAGGATATATTCTCACAAATGAATATCTTCGGACTAGCGTTCCCCATATTTGGGCTGCAGGAGATGTTATTAAAGCTCCAATGGCTACACCAGTAGGTGGACATGACGGAACCTCTGTAGCAGAAAATGCTTTTGCTAAAGAAAATCGCAAAATAAATCATAATCTAATTCCGAGAGCTATTTTTACAGATCCTCAGGTAGCTGTTGTTGGCGTTACAGAAGCAGAAGCAAATGAAAAAGGTCTGTCTTGTCGCAGTAGCTCTATATTATTTGAGCATGTGCCAAGATCCATTGCTGTTCGTGATACTAAAGGGCTTATCAAGATGGTAATAGAAATGCCTAAAGGAAAAATAATAGGAGTTTCAATTTTATCTTCACAGGCTTCGGAAATCATTCATACAGCAACTTTAGCGATAAAAGCTAAAATGACAATAGATGAACTAATTGATACTACTTTTGTATATCCAACTTTTACTGAAGCTCTAAAAATTGTAGCTCTTTCTTTTAATACAGATATTAGCAAATTGTCCTGTTGTGCAGAAGGATTTAAATAAAGATGAAAAATTTTTGGAAAAGACATATTGATAAAGTTGGATTAATCGGATCACTCTTTTCTGCTCTATGCTGTGTTGGGATACCTGCCCTAGTTTCGTTTGTTTTTGCAGTAGGTTTGGGGTGGCTAATTAATGATGCTATTCTCATTCCATTATTAGTTTTGTTTTTAGTCATTACTCTGCTTGGATTGTTTTTTGGAATGAAAGATCATAGGCGTCCTTGGGCATTTATCATAGGCATTTTGAGCGCCATAATCATTTTTTTCTTTATAGCTATTCGTTTTAATAAAACTTTTGTAATTATTGGAATAATATTTCTTGTAATAGCTAGCTTGATGAATCTGCTATTTCAAATTAAAAAAAGATAAGCATGCTCTTGTTTTTCTAAAAAAAAATAGAACTATCTCTTTTTCTTAAAGAACGCTATTAGAGAGCTTAAATCTTTTTTTGATATGCCTTTGACGGAGAGAATTTCTTGGTCAGAGGCTGTTTTGATTTTGGCAATGCTGCCAAAATACGCGAGTAGGTTTTTTCTTTTTGCTGGACCGATGCCAGGAACGGATTCAAGAGAGCTAGTAATCGTCCGTTTACTCCGTTTTTTTTCATGGAAAGTAATTGCAAAACGGTGCGCTTCATCACGAATTTTTTGCAGAAGAAAAAGAATTTGTGAACGTGAAGAGAGCATGATTGGTTCTGAGTGCTCAGGAAGAAACACTTTTTCTTTAGTTAGGCCGCGATCGTGGCGCGCCTGATCTTTGGCAAGACCAATGACATCAATGGAAGCGATATCGAGTTCTCTGAGCACTTCTAATGCAATATTTAGTTGTCCTTTACCTCCATCAACGATAATTAAGTCGGGAAGATTTTCTTCTTCTTTTGCGCGTTGAAGTTGGCGTGAGAGCACTTGATGCATTGCTTTATAGTCATCACCGGGCTTTATATCTTTAATATGAAAGCGCCTATAGTGCTGTTTATCTTTTTTCCCTTCGCAGTAGGAGACCATTGCCCCGACGGTGTCTGTTCCTGAAATGTTAGAGATATCAAAACATTGGATTGTGCGCGGGTAGCGGGTGAGCTTGAGTTTCTCTTGCATATCGAGCAGGGTTTTTTCAATATTTTCTCTTTGATCACGCTCTTTTTCAAAGGCTGCTTTAGCATTGTCATTCGCAAGTTGAACGAGTTTTTTCTTTTCTCCTTTTTGAGGATGAATAAGATGGCAATTTTGTTTTGTTCTTTCTTTGAGAATTTCGGAAATCGATATGCTTTCTATTGGAAGAGGAATAAGGATTTCTTTTGGTAAAAAGCGCTCGGTATTGTAGTGCTGTAAGATAAAAGAGATGATCAATTCTTCATCGCTTTCAAGAACATTGGTGAAGGGGAAGTGCTCAGAACCGATGAGTTTGCCTTCACGAACAAGCAACTTGATAAGAACGGAGGTGGATGCTTCGGAGTGGATGCCGTAAATATCGATGTCTTTACCTGAGGGATGGGCGATCAGTTGTTTAGCTTGGGTGATTTGTTCAACTTGAGCGATGATGTCTCGCAATATAGCAGCTTGTTCAAAAGCTTCATTATCAGCAGCATCAAACATTTTTTTCTGCAGATTTTTGATTACCTCTTTATCCTGACCTTTTAAGAATTTAATTGCGCTATCGACATAGGTGTCATATTCCTGTTTGGTGCATTTATCGACGCAAGGAGCAATGCATCGTTTGATCGAATAGAGAATGCAGGGTCGTGATCGCCTTTTTAATTCTTGATCAGAGCATTGTCGCAATGGGAAAAGACGCGTCATTAACTCAAAGACTTGACGTGCACTATAAGCGCTGGGATAGGGACCAAAATGCAGGCCCTTTTCGGTTGGTTTTCCTGTGCAGCGTACGATGCGGATCATGGGCCATTTGTGTTTATGATTGATCATGAGGCTAATAAAGGTTTTATCATCTTTGAGTAAGATATTATATTGTGGCTTGTGCTCTTTGATCAGGTTGTTTTCTAGAAGCAGTGCTTGCTTTTCTGTGGGAACGACGATCGTATCGATTGATACAATTTTTGCTATAAGGAAAGGGATCATGGCGCGTGTGTCACGCCCTTCAACGAAATATTGTTTAATCCTCGTACGTAAATTTTTTGCTTTCCCGATATAAAGCACGTGACCGTGCTTATCTTTCATCAGATAGACACCAGCAGATGTGGGAAAGCTCTCTAGGTCAAACATCAGGAAGTAGGTGCTTATATTCTGAGAGTTTTTGATGAGCCTGCATTGGTGTAATATTGTCGAGATCGAGTTGTTTTAGGTCCGTGAGTAGGGCATTGACTTTAGGCTCATCCTGCGAGGGAGGGGAGAAAAGCAGAAGTTGCTCCCTTTTGAGAGGTTCTTTCAAATGCACTTTGCTTTTTTCATGGAGATTTTCCATTCTGCGCAATATTTCTTGAGCACGTTTGATTGCTTTTGCCGGAAGTCCAGCAAGGCGTGCAACGTGGATACCGTAACTTTTATCGGTCGCTCCGCGGTTAATTTTACGTAAGAAAACAATCTCGTCATCAGCTTCATGCACAGCGACATGAAAGTTCACAACACCTGGGATTTCTTTTTCAAGGTCTGTGAGTTCGTAGTAATGAGTTGCAAAAAGTGTTTTTGCGCGTTTTTCTGGATTGGTTAATAGATAGTCAGCAACAGCCCAAGCAATTGAGATGCCGTCATAAGTGCTTGTGCCACGCCCAATTTCATCGAGGATAATTAATGAGCGTTCGGTTGCATTATTAAGGATGTTTGCTGTCTCAGACATCTCAACCATAAAAGTTGATTTGCCTCGTGTGAGATCGTCTGTTGCCCCAATGCGGCTAAATACTTTATCAATAAGACCGAGATGAGCACTTTTAGCGGGAACGTAACAACCAATTTGAGCCATAATTGCGATCAATGCAGCTTGGCGTAAATAGGTTGATTTTCCAGCCATATTAGGCCCAGTGATCAAGAGTAAGCGTTTATCTTCTCCGCCGAGTTCGATATTATTAGGGATGAAATCCTCAGATAAACTCGCTTCAATGATTGGATGACGGCCATCTTCAACTTCAAAAACATCGCTTTCATCGACAATTGGACGGGTGTAGCGTCTGTGCACACTCACTTCAGCAAACGAAGTTAAGCAATCAATGACGGCAATAGCATTCGCAATCTGTTTAATGGTTTGAGTTTCTTTGGCGATAAACTCTTTGAGTTCTTGGAAAAGGGCTGCTTCTAAAATACTAATGCGCTCTTCAGCAGTGAGCACTTTGTGTTCATAGTCCTTGAGTTCAGGAGAAATGAAGCGTTCAGCATTGACAAGCGTTTGTTTGCGCTCAAAATTTGGAGGCATTTTTTCGCTTTGTGCGCGACTCACTTCGATATAATAACCAAATGCTTTGGTATAGCCAATTTTTAGCGTTTTAATATCAACTTCACTACGCAGGCTTTCTTGGTAGCGCACGAGCCACTCTTTACTGCCGGTTTTAAAAGTGATCAGTTCATCGAGCTCATCGGAATACCCTTTTTTGAAAAGGCCTCCATCTGAAAGGCGATATGGGGGGTCGTCGACGAGTGCTGTTGCGATTTTTTCGCGCACTTCTATGACATCGACGAGCTTCTCTTTTGTGTGTAAAATTAATTCAGAGGGAAAAGCTTGTAGTAGTAGCGAAATTTGAGGGATACATTCTAGGGAAAGGCGCAATGCTACACAATCCTTCGGCGACGCGTATCCAGTACTAACACGAGTAATTAAACGCTCTAAGTCCCGTATTTGCTCTAGTTGATCTGTGATCTGTCTTGTTATGGCATTTTGACCGATGAATTCAGCAGTCGCATCTAAGCGCCCGTTTACAGTTTGCACGCAAAGCAGTGGATGAGTAATCCATTGTTTGAGCAGTCTGCCGCCCATAGGTGTTGAGGTGTGATCAAGCAAGTGAAATAGAGTTGCCTTGGAGTTATCCGAGCTTGTGAGTTCTAAGTGACGTTGCGTTGAGCTATCGAGAGCCATATATTGAGAGAGGTTTTCTCTTTCAATTTTATCAATATGGTCAATCGAAAGGTGCAATTCATCGCTAATATAAGTAAGTAGTGCGCCAGCAGCATTAATTGCACTGATCATTCCTTGCAGCCCAAAGCCAT
The DNA here is from genome assembly GCA_021772335.1 of Chlamydiota bacterium. Classification (GTDB taxonomy): domain Bacteria; phylum Chlamydiota; class Chlamydiia; order Chlamydiales; family Rhabdochlamydiaceae; genus JAJFMD01. The sequence continues at coordinate 74,839 of JAJFMD010000001.1, read as the reverse complement.
CGAGGCTATGAACTCTAAAATGACGCAGTAGAGCATCGAGACAAGTGCGGTGATCGAACTGCCATTCTTCTTTAACATTAAGAATAAACGGAAAGTGCGATTTGAGCTCTTTAACTAAATCGGCATTATTTTTGCGGCATTTTTCCGAAACGATTAATTCTGAAGGATGCAGATGACACAGTTCATCAAATAAGGTTTTGATCGATGTGATCTCAATCACGCGAAAAGCTCCCGTTGTGAGATCGAGAATAGCGAGACCAAAACATTCATTGATTTGAGTTAAACTGACTAAGTAGTTGTTTGCTTTTTCAGCTAAAAGATTTGAGTTGATGATTGTCCCAGGCGTGATGATGCGAACAATTTCTCGTTTTACGAGCCCCTTAACTTGGCGTGCATCTTCAACCTGTTCAGCAATGGCAACTTTGTGCCCTTTTGCGATTAGTTTGTCGATATATCCTTCAATCGTCTGTTGAGGAATACCGCTCATGGGGATTTCATTGCGCTTGGTTAAAGTGAGATCGAGTTCTCGTGAAAGAACGATAGCATCGTCGTAAAAACACTCATAAAAATCGCCGAGTCGAAAGAGAAGAACAGCGTCCTTCGCTTTTGTTTTGCAATCGTGCCATTGCGCCATCATCGGTGAGATTTTGACATCAGTCGTCATAAAGCAAGCAACTCCTTATTATCTACTGAAAGGGATTTTGTCTGAAAATGCAGCAAAATGCAAGAGCGTATCTCTTTGCATAAGATCTATTCGGAAAAATATTCTTTTAAGTGAGCGATTAGACCGGGCTTTTGTTCTTTCCCTGCATACTTTTTGATGAGATCAGCTTTTTCACTAGGACTTAAGTCTGATGTTTCTTTAATCGCATTAGCAATCTGTTTAAGGATGCTTCTGACCCAGAGATCAACCTGCATTGCATTGTTTCCTATGACTTCTAAATGCTCTAAAATTTCATCCTTGTCAGTAGTGCTGCTTAAACGTGATAAAGTTTGCGTAAGTTTTGTGCGTTCTCCACAGAGAAGGACGGTTAAAGAGCTGAAAATCTGATTGACTTGTTCTTGAAATGGAGAAGGTTTAGGTAAAGAGGGTGGTTCCTGATTTTCACAAGCACTAAGCGTGGATTGAGTATATTCAGCTGTTGGCTTTGCAACAGGTTCGCTTTTTGAAACAGATTCCGCTGTAGAAGGAATAGCATTAGAAGAAACTTGAGGATCTAATGTCGTTTCAGTCATTTTACATCACTCTCTATTTTATTCGACATTGCACCAAATAACATAACAACATATTAGTTTCTTTGCCACCATAAATTTGTTGATCAGCGCTGGTTGAAAAATGATCCGAGAGATAAACTGATGCTATGGCAAGATATACTAAAGAAAGCTTAGAGCACCTTAAGGAACGAATCGAGTTGATCGAAGTGATCGAGTCGCATGTTGAATTAAAGCGTGCAGGAGCAACGTTTAAAGCGTGTTGTCCTTTTCATGAGGAAAAAACACCATCTTTTGTTTTAAAGCGCGGTGATAGTCATTACCATTGCTTCGGTTGTGGAGCGCACGGTGATGCGATCACTTTTTTAATGCAGTATCAAAAGGTGAGCTTTCAACAAGCAGTGGAAATGCTTGCAGATCGCTTTCAGGTTCCTTTAGAGCAGGAAGCGGGAAATTCCAATGAAACTTCACATATCGTTCTTAAGGAATTGCTTGAAAAAGCAACCCGGCTATTTCATTTTTTTCTGCTTCATACAGATGAGGGACATGAAGCTCTTGAATATTTATATAAGCGCGGTATGACACTTGATTTTATCCGCCGCTTTCAAATTGGTTATGCACCTAAAGAGCGAGGAAAGTTGTGTAAATTACTGTATGCTCAAGGTGCCAATGATAAATTGCTTTTAGAAGTTGGATTGCTTTCACTCGATAAAAATCAGCGTAAGCGCGATTTTTTTTCTGAGCGTATCACCTTTCCTATTCGCAATGCAGCAGGATGGACTATTGGCTTTTCTGCTCGCAAATTTGATGAGAAGGTTTTTGGTGGAAAGTATATCAATACTTCAGAAACTCCTCTGTTTAAAAAATCGCGTGTTTTATTTGGTCTGAGTGAGTCGCGCAAAAGAATCATCAAAGAAAAGCGTGCTCTTGTTGTTGAAGGGCAGCTTGATGCACTTAGGTTAATCGATGCCGGTCTTGATTTTACAGTTGCCGGGCAGGGAACTGCGTTTGGCGAAGGACAAGTGAATGAGTTAATTAAGCTTGGTGTCGAGCAGGTATTGCTCGCTTTTGATGGAGATAATGCAGGACAGATTGCCGCAGAAAAGGTGGGTGATCTTTTTCAGCAAAAAGGAATAGAGGTTTTTATAGTACAAATGCCTATAGGAAGTGATCCTGATCTGCTCCTTCAAGAGCATGGCCCTGATAACTTTTTAAAATTGATCGATCAAGCTGGCGATTACCTCTCTTTTCTTTTTAAAAGAGCATCTAGCTCAGTAGACATGCAATCGCCAGCAGCAAAAAGCGCTCTTATTGAAAGACTCGCTGAAAAAGTACGCAAATGGGATAGTTCAGTGATGGTGCATGAGAGCTTGCGCAAACTCGCGCGTTTAGCTGAAGTTCCTGAGGAGTTAATCGGCGTGCAAGCGCCTTTGCGTTTGCGCAGCTACATTAAAAGACGCGGTTTTGTTACCCCTCTTGCAATCGATGGAGATCTTGTTCTTGAAGGAGATTTGCTTCGCTGGTTAATTGTTATGGGTGAACATCAAAGTGCGTTAGTCGATCTTGTTAAAGCAAATCTCAAACCAGAAGATTTTTTTCAGGCGGAATGCAGGGATCTGTTTAGCTTTTATCTCGATCTTTATCGAGAAGAAAAGCCGAGAGATCTTATTTCAATACATTTAGAATTATCAGAGGAACAGCGCACTTTTCTCGATCAACTTTTAGAAAAAAAGATCAATATAGAAAGAGTTAGGGAACACTTAATGGCGACGATCTCGCAACTTATCGAGCGCAATTGGCTTTTTGAGCGCGATAGTCTTAAAGAAGAGATCGATACAAAGAAACATAATCATAATGAGACAATCGAACTTCTTAAACGTTTTGATGCGCTGACTAAAAACAAACCGCAGGTCATTATACAATGATTACGCCGCTACTTTTTTTTGATGACCAATGCAATTTTTGCAGAGGTGCAATTCTTAAATTAAGCAGACTCGACCATCAACAGAAACTCCATTTTAGTCCATTGCGTAGTGAGCTTGCTCAAGAGTTGCTGGGTAGTTCCTATCAAGAGCTTTTAAAAGCAAATACTATGGTATTAATGGAAGACAAGAAACAGCCGCTAATTAGGTCTAGAGCTTTCTTTCGGATCTTGTGGTTGCTAGGTGGTATGTATCGATTAATCGGTGCGCTTTATGTGCTGCCTTTTGGTTTTGACTGGCTTTATCGCATTATTGCAAATAATCGCAATAAAATTTCGGGTGAAATTCAGCTTCCCGATGATTCTCGGTTTCTTATGTAATGAAACTATCCAAAAAAACAAATTTGCGTCGATTTCGAATTAATTTTTTCACACAACTTTATAAGTTGTGCTTAAAACCTAGAGAAAATCTTTATTAGGATTAGTTCGTTTGAATTTTACTGAAATCTAGTAGAGCATCAAAAAAGAGAAACACTTTCTGTAAAAGGGCAATGCGGTTTTCTCGGATTTTTTCATCTTCATCTAAGATTAAAACCTGATCAAAAAGCTCATTGAGAGGAGACTGTAGAGTCGCAAGAGCCGCATAAGCTCTTGTATAGTCGCGCTGAAGCAGAATTGTTTCCCATTCGGCATCAATTTTATCGATCGCTTGTATGAGCTTTCTTTCAGCAGGCTCGTTGAGAAGCTTGCGATTAAGGGAAAGGGTATTGAATTTGCTAATCTGTCCTTTTGCTCTCTTATATACTTCATAGAGATTATTGAAGGCTTGGTCGCTTTTGCGAAAAGTATGTAGAGCACGCACTTTGCTCAATTGATCATAAGGGTCGGTGCAGAGCGTTCCAAGAGAGGCATCGATTTCATCTTTTCTTAAGCCGTAGTCCTCAAAAAGAGCTTTGGCACGGATTGTGATGTAATTGAGAATTTCATCGCATAGCGAGTCGGAGAAATTTGAGAACTTGGGCCCAAAATGTGTGCTACATTCTTGAAGTAGTTTGCGTAGATCTATCGGTTTTTCTAGGGCAATTGCAATTTTAAGCAGTCCAATAGTTTGGCGGCGCAATCCATAAGGATCTTGCGACGAACTTGGTTTAAGATCGATTGAAAAGTAGCCAATAAGATTATCGAGTTTATCTGCTAAACTTAGCAACATTCCCTCAGGTGATTGAGGTAGTGGAGCTTTTTCTGCTTTAGGCATCCAATGTTCTTCAATCGCGTTTGCAACTTTATCCTCTTCATTGTGTTCTTCTGCATAGTATTTACCAATAGTTCCTTGTAATACGGGGAACTCAGAGACAACACTTGTTGCGAGATCTGCTTTGCAAAGATGGGCAGCACGCAGAAGAGCTGTGCGATCACCAATAGGAAGAGAGGTGTAGAGAACTTTACAATGGTTTGTAATGCGGTGTACTTTATCGAGTACGCTGCCTAGCTTTTGCTGAAAAACCATTGCTTTGAGCTTTTCATTAAAATGCTCAAGAGGTTTTTTGAGATCTTGCTCATAGAGAAAGAGACCATCACTCAATCTCGCAGAGAGAACTTTTTCATTACCGGTGCGGATCGTTTCATTAGGTCGGTTGTCACAGGTAATCAAAAATGAAGAGAGGAGTTTGCCATGAGGATCACTTAAAGGAAGATATCGTTGATGTTCAACCATTTCACTGACTAAGATCTCACTGGGAACTCTTAAAAAGCGCTTGTCAAAGTTTCCAATCATGATTTTGGGCCATTCAGAGAGAAAGAGCAGCTCGGGTAAGAGCCTGTTTTTTGCAAGGGTTTTACATTTTAAATCATTTTCATATTTAGTGATTTGGCTCAAGAGTAGAGAGCTTCTTTTTTCGATATCAGCTTCGACAAAATGCGCGCGTAATTTAGTGAGATATTCACTGCTATCTTTAAGCTTGATTTTGCTTTGATCTAATTGAGTATGCCCATAGGTTATGCGGCCACTTTTAACTGAGCCGAAATAAAAATCGATCACTTGCGTGCCAAATAAGCAGACAATAGAGCGTACAGGGCGGGGGTAGGTTACATCATAACTATCCCAACGCATCTTTTTAGGAAACTCGAGATCATTGATGATCTTAGGTAAATTTTCAGAGAGAATTTGTTTAGTTGAGTGACCTTCTTTTTCAATTGTAGCAAAGAGATACTTTTGTCCTTTGATCGAGCGCAGTTCAATGCTTTTGTGAGAACGAATATCTTGTAGTGAAAGCTCCGGCATCCCTAACGACTTAAAAAAGCCTTTGCCTTGCGGCGTTAGCATTCCACTTTGATCAAACATCACAGAAATAGGAGGGCCTTTCCGCTCAATTTTTTCTGGATGGCTACCTTCCGCAAGCTTCTCGACAACAGCGGTGATACGTCTTGGTGTTGCATGGATCTTTAGAGAGCCGAAAGCAATATTGTGTTTAGCAAGGAGCTTGTGCATATGGCTTTCTAAACTTCGAATACCATGAGCGACAAAAAGAGCGGGGAGTTCTTCTGAGTAAATTTCAAAGAGCAAAGTTCGCCGCTTGTTTGGATTAAAACGTCCAGTCGATTTGGGGTTAGGAGGTTTTTTCAGCTTGGGTAGAGTTCCTAATAAAGGGAATCCGCGTTCTTTGCGAGTTTCTAAGTAGTGAATTGCAACAAGGCGAGAGAGGTTGCGAATACGTGTGATATAACCTGTACGTTCTGTCACAGAAATCACGCCACGCGCGTCAAGCATATTAAAGGCGTGAGATGCTTTCATAATAAAGTCGTAAGCGGGCAGTGGTAGTTTTTTCTCAAGCATCAATTGCGCTTCTTTTTCAAAATCGTCGAAATGGCGATGCCACATATCTGTCGATGCTTTCTCGAAATTATAAGTACTCCATTCAATTTCGTTTTGTTCAACGAGATCTCCAAAAAGCAGATCGTCGTTCCATTTGACATCGAGAAAGTGGTTGACGTTTTGTAGATACATTGCCAGGCGCTCTAAGCCATAAGTGATTTCCACGCTTATTGGATTTAGAGGAAGACTTCCAATAGATTGGAAATATGTATATTGAGTGATTTCCATTCCATCACACCACACTTCCCATCCGAGTCCCCAAGCACCAAGGGTTGGGCTTTCCCAATCATCATGGACAAAGCGGATGTCGTGCTCCTCTAACTTTAAACCGATCGCTTTGAGTGATTCGAGATAAAGCGCTTGGTTATTGATAGGTGCGGGTTTTAGAATGACCTGATACTGATGAAAGAGTTGAAGTCGATTGGGGTTTTGCGCATAGCGACCATCAGATGGTCTGCGGCATGGTTCGACATAAGCAGTATGAAAAGGCTCTGGCCCAAGACAGCGCAAAAAAGTTGCGGGGTTGAATGTTCCCGCGCCCACTTCGACGCCGTAGCCTTGCTGTAAAATACACCCTTTTTTCTCCCAAAAACGGGAAAGGCGTTGAATCATTTCTTGAAAAGTAAGCATAGATTACAGAATAGCTCGAATTGAATAAAAAACGTATGAAAAAAACATCTTTCAAGCTATAACTCGAAAAAGTTTTCAATCAAGCAGACGAATGAAAAGAGGCAAGTCCCTATTGACAGCCCCAATTGCATTAACCTGTGCTCGTATTGTGCTCGGGCCGCTGTTTATGTTTTTTTATCTATATTTCCCCATGCTTAACATTAACATGGAGGAGCTTGCCTATCTTTTGATCGCGATTGCTTTGATCTCTGAGCTTTCGGATCTTTTTGATGGTTATCTTGCTAGACGGAATAATCAAGTCACAGAACTGGGTAAATTGCTCGATCCAATGGCTGACACGATATTTCGTTTATCGGTCTTTTTTACCTTAACTCAAGGGCCCGTAGATCTTCCTCTCTTGCTTGTCATTGTGCTTTTTTATCGCGAAATGATTATTACCACCCTTCGAACAGTCTGCGCTTTGCGAGGAGTCGCTTTAGCAGCGCGTCTAAGCGGTAAAGTTAAAGCAGTTATTCAAGCGATTGTGGTTTTTTTCATATTGATTATGCTTATTCCTTACAGTCAGGGCGCAATTAGTAAAGAGCTCTTGCAAGCCGCTAGTTTTTATAGCTTGCTTGCCGCAACAGCCTATACTATTTTTACAGGCATTGAATATATTGCCGCCAATCGCAAATACATCAAGAAAGCAATACGTCCATAAGATTCAATCTGAAAGTTTTTTTGATGTAAGATTTAAATTATTAATATCTTGAGCGGATGTAAAACAGCTTTACATTGCTTAGGCAGCGTAGAGTTTTAGGTATGCTTGGGCGGGTTTATTCCAGCTAAGATCTGCATTCATACCGTTATGAATGAGTTGATTCCACTTTTTTTGATCGGAGACGTAGCATTTAAAAGCGCGTTCTAAAGCAGAGTCTACACCTGTTGTATCGGGATCTTGAAAAGTGTATCCATTGCGTTGGGCGTAAGGTCTTATTGAATGATCAACATCGAAGACTGTATCAGCAAGCCCTCCAGTTTCACGAATGATGGGGATGCTTCCATAGCGCATGCCTATTAATTGTGTTAGGCCGCATGGCTCAAAAATCGAAGGAACGATAATCATATCCGCAGCGGCGTAAATCAAATGAGCGATCGCCTCGTTTTTATTTAGCCAAACAGCCGCATTAGGATTGTCAGCAAGATCTTGTTTGAGATTGAGGAAGTCTTGTTCAACTTCGTCATTTGGTGTTGCACCGAGCAAGATAAATTGCCCATTTAGCTCTAGAGTTCGAAAAAGAGAGTGAGTGATTAGATCGGGTGCTTTTTGAGGGACAAGTCTACTCACAGTAGCAATTAATGGAGCATCACTTGGCTCCATTCCGAGTAAGTAGCTTAGGTGCTCCCGATTTTTTTTCTTGTGAGATCGAATGAGTTGAAGATCATTATGATTTGCTGCTTTAGCTGGATAATGAGATGGAATGAGTGGGTCGTTTTGAGGATCCCAAAAGAGGGGGTCAATGCCATTTAAGATGCCTTGGAGTTTATTCCGATGCGTACGAAGAATTTTATCGAGGCCTTGTCCTAATGCGGGAGTTTGAATTTCCTTTTCGTAGGTTGGAGAAACGGTGGTAATATTGGTAGCGCATTCGATGGCGCCGCGCAGTAAGTTAATTGTGTTTGGTTCGTAGAGATCTTTTGTCTTTTCCCATACCGCGTTTTTTTTGAGATCGATGTCTAGATTTTCTAATACATTTTGAGAGATGCGTCCTTGATAGGCGAGATTGTGTATAGTTAAAATAATTTTTTTAATGTTTAATCCTTGATCATGATAGCTGGCATGGTAGAGCGGAGCTGTTAGGGCCGCTTGCCAATCATGGATGTGTAGGACGTCTATAGATGGTTTGTATTTCAAAAGATAATCTAACGCTGCTTTAGCAAAAAAACAAAAGCGTTCAGCATCATCTGCGCAGCCATAGATTTTGCCGCGCTTGAAGTAGTATTTAGGGTGATTTGTTTCGATAAAAAGTAGATTCATACTGTCAATTTCAGCGCGCCAAATATTGTTTTCAATGGGCTGATTGTTTTCATACGTAGTAAAACATTCTTGAGTTTTTACGAGTTGATCGGTGACGTACTTTGGAAGAGTGTCGTATTTAGGGAGAAGGATTTCTACTTTATGACCGAGCTTAATAAATTCTTTAGATAGCCCTTGGATCACATCAGCAAGCCCTCCCACCTTAGCAATTGGGGACACTTCTGCGGCAAGATGAACAATATGCATATAATATATTCCTTTCAGGCTCATCATAGTGAAAAATTTATTTCTCGCAAGGTCAATACAAAGGTGGATTGTTAAAAACTTTTTCAAAAAATAGAGAGGAGAAGGCAAATGTCTAGTTGCGCAAAAATCGCTTGCCCTATAGTATAAATGGCTCATTTTGATGGGGTGTCGCCAAGTGGTAAGGCAGCGGTTTTTGGTACCGCCATTCGGAGGTTCGAATCCTTCCACCCCAATTAAACGTCTGAGTAGGGTTGATGACTGAGCATTCTATAATGCTGTTTTCGGGAACATCTCATCGTGATTTAGCAGAGCAAATCGCGAAAGATCTCGATATATCACTCGGAAAGGCAGAAATTAATAAGTTTCCAGATGGCGAGATAGGCGTTCGAGTATTAGAGAATGTCCGCGGCCGGGATGTCTTTGTCGTGCAATCAATTGCGCGGAATCCCAGCTTCTATCTCATGCAACTGTTAATCTTAATCGACGCTTTGAAGCGGGCTTCGGCTCATTCAATTGTCGCAGTGATTCCTTACTTCGGTTATGCGAGGCAGGATCGCCGTGATAAAGGAAGAGAACCGATTACCGCCAAACTCGTCGCCAATATGTTGGAGAAAGCGGGTGCGACGCGGGTCTTAACAATGGACTTGCACGCTCCTCAGATCGAGGGCTTTTTCGACATCCCGGTTGATAACCTTCATGCCAGGCCGCTTCTACTCGAGGCGCTCAGGAAGAAAGGTGTTAAACCCGAGGTGATCGTGGCTCCCGATGAGGGAAGCATTAAGCTCTCGCGAGATTTCGCTAACGACATTGGTGTAGAGTTTGCAATTGTTGACAAGCGGCGGATCACCCCGGAGAAAGTCTCGGCAGAGGCGATCATTGGTAATGTTAAGGACAAAACTGTTCTTCTTATCGATGATATGTGTTCAACGGGAGGTACGTTAAAGGCTGCTTCGCTCGCGTGTAAAAGCGCAGGTGCAAAGCAGGTTTATGCCGCTGTAACTCACGGGCTCCTTTTGAGCCCTGCATTTGAAGAAAGCGCGATTGAGAAGTTGCTGACAGGGAATACAATCCCATTGCCCGAAGGGTTTAAGAGCGATAAGGTCGAAATGATTTCGGTCTCAGCGCTCTTTGCCAAAGCAATTCGCGCAATCCAAAGCGGTCATTCTATCTCGTGCCTTAATCACGCCTCTGAATAGGTTGTGTAATCCAACAATGTGGTTACTCTATTTAAGTTATGATATCAATCCTCGAAGGAGAAAAGAATGAAGCTGCAAGCACAAAAACGTGATGGAAAGCAAAAGTCGGAGATCAACAGCATCAGACGTGCTGGTGATATTCCTGCTGTGTTTTATTCACCGGGACACCCCTCTGTATCCATTAGCGTTAATGGACGTGATTTTGAAGCAATATTAAGACAAATTACTGCTGGTCACTTGCCTACAACGCGCTTTACGATTCAATTGGATGGTAAAGAGCATCAAGCTATTTTAAAGGATATTCAATATGACATAACGAGTTATCGTGTGATTCATCTTGATTTTGAAGAGTTGCACAAAGACGTTCCAGTCAACATTAAAGTGCCGATTGAGTGTACTCACGTTGCTGAATGCCACGGAATAAAACTCGGTGGTTTTTTACGTCAAGTAATGCGTCATGCTCAAGTGCGTTGTTTGCCAGAAAAGATTCCAAGTCAATTTTATGTTGATGTGCAACATCTTGGTATTCGCCAGTCTAAGAGACTCTCGGATCTTGCGATTCCTGAAGGGGTGACATTGCTTGATTCAGTGGAGCAAGTTGCTGTCTTGATAGCGAAGAGATAGTCTTGTGGAGCAAAATAGCGATATCCTAATTGTAGGTCTTGGCAATCCAGGAAAAAATTATGAGAATACTCGACATAATTTCGGGTTTAGAATTGTCAAAGCCTTAGCTAATAAAGCAGGAGTGAGTTTTCGCTCACGCCTCAAGCTTCAAGGGGATATTGCACAGATGCAGATTGGTGATCAGCGCATATATTTGCTGATGCCAATGACATATATGAATCGTAGTGGCTCAAGCGTGATAAATACGATGAGCTACTACAAAGTGCCTGTTGATAAGCTCTTGGTTGTCTCAGATGACATCGAGTTAAAATTTGGCGAGCTGCGTCTTCGAGAAAAAGGAAGCAGTGGAGGGCATAACGGTCTTAAAGATATTGCTGAAAAACTAGCAACTACAAACTACGTTCGGTTGCGTGGTGGTATTGGCAAATCAGAGCAAATTGCTCTAGAGACTTTTGTTCTGCAGCGTTTTACTGAAGAGGAAGAAGAGCAGATGCCAAAAATTATTGACAAAAGTATTGGGATCATTGAGCGCTTTTGTCAGCAAGGCATACAAAAGGCTTATGATTATTTAAGTTTACTAGATGAGGAGATCAACAATGGAAAAAAATAAGCGCAACCATCTCTATGAGGGGATGTATATTTTAAGCGCGACGCTCAGTGATGATGCGCGCAAAAAAGCGCTAGAAAAAATTGTAGAAGGGATAACCGAAAAAGGGGGAGAAATAAAGAAACTCCACGAACAAGGACGTCGTAAATTCGCCTATGAAATCGAAGGACGTCGTGATGGATACTACTACTTACTTTATTTTACTGTACCAACCGAAGCAATGAAAGAGTTGTGGGCAGAATATAAGTTGTACGAGGATCTGATCCGCTTCATGACATTGCGTACAGAGAATGTAATGGAAGAAGTGACATTTAAACCCTTACCAACAACATAGGAAGTTAAAATGATTAGAAAAAAAAGTAGTTCAGGCTTTGCTAGAAGAGCCAAACGTTGTCCATTTACAGCTGCAGGAGTTCAGGACATCGATTTCAAAGATATTGATACCCTCACTCAGTTTATTACAGAGAGAGGCAAGATTATTCCACGTCGTATTACGGGAGTATCTTACCAACATCAAAAAATGTTATCCAAAGCGGTAAAAAGAGCGCGCTATATGGCTCTTCTTCCCTTTGTTGCAGTCGTATAATCAGGAGTGAGAAAGAATGAAAAATCAATTATTATTAGTCGAAGATGTCGATGCAGTTGGCCGCAAGGGAGATATCGTTTCCGTGCGACCAGGGTATGCTCGTAATTTTCTTTTGCCTCAGCAAAAGGCAGTTGTTGCGACAGTACAAACCCTAAGAATGCGTCAGCGCCTGCAAGAAGAGCGTGCAGCTCAAGCTGAAATTGATCGCAAAGAGTCTGAAGTACTCGCTAAGCAGATCGATGGACGTGAGCTGAAAATCGAAGTGAAAGTTGATCCCGATGGAAGAATGTACGGTTCTGTAGGAGCTGTTGACATTGTTAAGCTATGGGAAAAAGAAGGAATTCAAATCGAAAAGCGCAATGTTCCTATGCCCCATGCAATCAAAAAAACTGGAGCATATGAGATTAACTTAAGCTTGAAAGAAGCTGTGCTAGCACACTTCATTTTGCACGTCGTTAGTGATAGCCCAATGCTAACACCAGTTGAGAAAGCACCTGAAGCTCCAAAAGAAGAGATTCCTGAAGAGCCTTCTGAAGAGTCTTAAATGACTGCTCAGCTTGCGGAAAGAGAGAGAGTGGGTTGTATAACCCTCTTCTCTCCCGCTAAGCTCAACTTGTTCTTCCGCATATTAGGTAAAAGGCCCGATCACTATCATGAAATCGCTTCAATGTATCAAGCGATTGATATTGGCGATATCCTCACCACTACCCTTGCAGATCGCGATCAACTGATCTGCGATGATCCTGCAATCCCCACAGACGATACCAATCTCATCCTCAAAGCAGCCGCATTATTCAGGAAAAAAACCAATTTACCAATCTTTGCCGAATTCAACTTAAAGAAACGCATCCCCGCACAAAGCGGCCTTGGCGGCGGTTCGAGCAATGCTGCAACAGCGCTCTGGGCATTGAATAAGCTCTCAAACTATCCCGCGACGCTCAATCAACTCATCAATTGGTCAACAGAACTCGGCAGCGATATCACCTTTTTCCTCTCCAAAGGCTCTTCCTACTGCACAGGAAGGGGTGAGCAAATCACAACAAAGCCCTCCCTAAAACAACCTTCACCATTGACCATTGGATTTCCCGGTCTCTGTTGCAGCACCCCTGCAGTATATCAAGCTGTCGATGTAACAAAATGCTCAAACATCGATCCTCAGAAACTCTCCGATCAGCTCTATTCAAACACACCCTGCTTTATCAATGATCTTGAAAAGGCGACGTTTAAACTACTGCCTGAAATGGCACAAATCAAAAAGGATCTTCTCTCTCTTGGGTTTGAACATGTCTGCATGACAGGAAGTGGAAGCGCTTTCTTTTGCTTTGGTACCGTTCAAAATCCCGTCCTCACTGGCGTGCGCTTTCAAAGCGCAAACTTTATCCCACGCTCCGACAAGCAGTGGTATCTAAAATCATAATCACCTAAAATTGACATAAATTTTTTTTTGTTTAATAAGAAAATAAAATTAACTTTGCATGTTCTATGTTAGATCCAACAAATGTTCAAAGATTTCTCAATGAAATTCAGCATGAAACTTCTAGTTCTCTTGCTAAGAAAGCACGAGAATATGACTATACTGAAAATATTCTCACTGTGTTTTTACAAAGGATTCAAGCCCCGGATCTTTCTGAAACCGATGTCTTTCTTTTAGAAAAAGCACTATTTATTCTGCCTAACTATGCACTCAATTCTGAGCAAGTAAAAGCTTTGATCGCATTTCTTGAAGCAAGAGGAGAGTTTAAGAATCAAAGTGTTCTCGATAGTGCACTATTGAATAGCGCATCTGTTGGTAATATAGAGATGTGCACAATGTTGCTCGGAAAAGGAGCAAATGTCAATACAGTCGATAAAAGAAACGGAATGACACCACTGCTCTATGCAAGTAAGGCAGGGGATCTTAAATTAGTTGAAATGCTCCAAAGTAAAAATGCGGATCTTAAAGCGACAGATAAAGAGGGTGTTAATGCTTTGCATTATGCTTGTGAAAGTAGAGACCTTTTGCTTGTTGAGTTCTTACTTGGTCAGGGATTTACCATCAATGATAAAGCAGACAATGGCACGACTCCCTTTCATTGGGCATGTAAGGGGGGTAGTCTAAAAGTCCCTCAATTTTTGATCGATCAAGGTGCGAGCCCCCTTACGAGAGATAACAATGGTGCGACTGCGATGCACTGGGCGTGTTATGGCGGGCAAATGCATTTGTTCCAGTTCCTGAAAGAAAAAGGGCTCGATATTTCTGATGTTGATAATGAAGGTAAAACCTGTTTGCATTATGTCTGTGAAGGGGAGTGGACTGAGTCCTCTGAGACGACTGCTTTTGTGTTGATATTTGAAGGAGTCATTGATGCCGACAATAATGGGGTCACGCCCTTACATTTACTATGCAAAAGTGGAAATAAGAAGGCAGTAGAGTACTTATTAGATTTTCCTGAAATTAAGATTGCAGCTACAGATGATGAAGGAGGTTCTTGTTTAACTTATGCTTGTCTTAGTGGGAATTTGGAATTGGTTCAATATTTGATTGAGAAGGGATTGGATATCGCAAGCGAAGATCAATCTTTGCTTTTTTCTAATGCGTGCGAAAGTGAAATTATAGAATTGATCCAGTTTTTATTAGAAAATGGGGTTGATACTGAAGATTATAATGAAGACGGGATGCTTCCTATACATTATGCAGGTAGCAAAGGAAAGCTTAAGGTTGTTCGTTTCATGATCGATAATAAGTATTTTGATATTGCTGTTGCAAATAGTGAAGGGGAAACTTTGATGCATTATGCATGTCAGAGAGGAGATAAGGAATTAGTTGAGTATTTATTAAGTAAAGACCTCGGTTTCAACGTGAAAGATAAATATGGAAATTTTCCCATACTTGATGCCTGTAATAATCAAAGTTCAGAATTTATAGAATATTTAGAAACCAAAGGCGCTAACCTCTTAGTGAAAAATAACTCAAGGGAAACAGTTCTGCATAGGGCGTGTTGGGGTGAGAACTTTGATGTTGCAGTCTGTCTATTGAAAAGAGGTTTTTCAATGTTTGAGGCTGATATGGATGGAGATATTCCTTGGCATGGAATTGAATCTCCTGAGTTTCAAATGCAGATAGTAGAGCATCTTAGTGTGGTTGATCAGGAGCTTCTCAAAATGCTTGAAGCAGTTGATAGTGCATATCAAAATCCCGAAGCTGAAGAGAGGAATAAACAAGCAATTCAAGGCATTTTTTCTCAATGGTTAAAACCCGGAGGTGAAGCCATAGTCGAAAGAGCGTTTAGAATCCCCCAGCTGGTTCCTCATCTCTTTAAATATGGTGGTGATTTTATCAAAGAGAATTTAAAGGATCCAGAATTTGAAAATAATCTTCCATTTCAGGTGATCGTTAAATTTTTACCTCTATTTCCTATTGAAAATCAAAGGAGATATTTAGAGAAATTAACTCCAGATCAAAGAGCTGAGATTTTAGATAGACCAATTACCTTAGAAGAAATTCAATTGGGAAATGCTAAGGAGGCTCTTAAGTATTTAAAAAATGAGCAATTGCCACAGATTTATTGGGATGGTCGAATTGAGGAGAGAACCCCTGTATATTTTGTTAAACAAACTTTAAATAACATTTCTCCTGTAGGACTCGTTCTTTTAATGGATGATGATGAATCGAAGGCGATTATTTTAGAATGTATTCGAGCATTGTCTGAAGATCAGATCAGTATGATTACACCCATACTATCGAATAAAGAGTGGATTGATACTTTTCATGCAATCGGCGTCGGAACTTTAAAGGAAACCATCATTAGAAGCAGTAGTCCTGAGCAATTAAAATTGCTTAAAGTTAACGATTTAATCGATTCACGTTACTTTGCACTTCAAGCAATGATTAAAGAAATAAAACCGCGGATGAAAGAAGAAATCAGCGAAAAAGAGTATGATGAAATTGCTGAGCGGTTTTATAAGCTACCCCTAATGCAGATTCAACACGGTCAAAATGAGCTGTGGAAAGTCATGACTAAACTCTTGGATGAAAAGCCTGAATATAAAGAATGGGAAGGAACATTTAAAGATCTTCAGTCAAAAGCTAAGGAAATGATTAAATCGATTGAAGCGGAGCATGCTCCTGTATTGGATAAAATCAGGGAAATAGGAAAGCCATTTGAAGTGGAGATACCCTCGATTTTTATCGATCCCGTTTCTCTAGAGTTATTAGAAGAGGATTGTTATATCGATCCGACGATTGATGCAACAAGCACTGAACTCGAGCACAAATATTGTAATTTAGAGTCGTTGAGTCATGGCACTTCTCCGATTTCAAGACAACCAATTACAAGAGAACCGGAAGAACTCGAGCCAGCACCAGAAGAGTTTAAAGAAAAACTGAGAACGCTTCGCAGAGCAGAAGAAGAAGGCTCTTTTGCACTGAAGCAGGCGATCAAAGACCTCGAAGAGTGATATCTTTTCTACAACTTGTTTAAAGCGGTGTGATTTGCTATTGTCTTTTGCTCTTATGAAATTGGAGGAAAAGCAATGCGTCAACTCAATCCCGACAAATACATTATTGTAACAGGAGCTGCTGGATTTATTGGCTCTGCAGTCGTTCGTCACCTCAACAACTTAGGTTTTGATAATATCATTGTTGTCGATGACATTAAGGCAACGGTAAAATGGAAGAATTTGCTGAAGAAGCGTTTTGTTGATTGGATTGGAATTGATGAGCTTTTCACATGGCTTGAAGGAAAGGAAAGAGAGGTTCAGGCATTTATTCATCTAGGAGCTTGTAGTGATACGTTAGAAAAAGATGGTGACTATCTTATGAGAAATAACTATCGCTATACAATGCGTCTTGCTGAGTATGCCTTAGAAAATGATATTCGCTTTATCTATGCCTCTTCTGCTGCAACATATGGTGATGGCTCACTCGGTTTTAATGATGATCACGATCGTTTAGAAGATCTTGAGCCACTCAATCTCTATGGCTATTCTAAACATCTGTTTGATCTTTGGGCAAAGCGTCAAGGAGTGCTCGATAAAGTTGTCGGACTGAAGTACTTCAATGTCTACGGTCCCAATGAAGATGACAAGGGGCGCATGGCATCCATGGTCTATAAGATGGTGCCACATGTGCGTCAGCATGGAAAGATTGATCTGTTTAAATCATCTGAGCCGGAGCGTTTTGGTGATGGCGATCAGTGTCGTGACTTTATCTACGTTAAAGATGCTGTGAAAATCACCTGCGATTTTCTTTATAACGAAGTAGGAGGGATTTTCAATGTGGGATATGGTCAACCGTGCACATGGAATAAACTCGCCTCTGCAGTTTTTCGTGCGGTAAATCAGCCTCTTAATATCAACTACATCCCTATGCCGGAAGATCTAATTAAGCAATATCAGAATTACACCTGTGCTGAAATTGATAAGCTTTTAGCGTGTTACAAAGAGACCCCTTTTTCATTTGACGTAGAAAAAGGAGTGAGTGATTATGTCGAAAACTACTTAGTTACTGGTAAGAGATGGTAAAGTCACTGACGACACTACTTAATGGCTTAACTCCTATTGAGATTTTAGTCGTTGGAGATCTAATGCTCGATCGATACACATTTGGTAATATCGAACGCATTTCTCCTGAAGCTCCTGTTCCTGTTTTACATGCTAAACGTATAGAAAGCCATCCTGGTGGCGCGGGCAACGTGATGCTTAATCTCCGCGCAATTGGAAGTAAAGTAACAGCCTTCGGGCGCGTTGGCAATGATCTCGCAGGAAAAGATCTTATTGAAGATCTCATTGCAGAAGGGATCGACACAACGGCCATTCTTACCGAGAAGCAATATGTGACGCCTGTAAAAAATCGTATGATTGCAGCAGGCCAACAAATGATGCGTATCGATCAGGAAGAAATTTCTGATTTATCGCCAGCTCAGGAAGCTGAGCTTATCGAGCGCGCCGATTCTTTAATCAAGCGGTGTGATCTTGTCGCGATTTCTGATTATGGGAAAGGGCTGCTCACTCGTAGTTTTCTAAAAGCCCTTATCGATCTAGCGCATAAATACCAAAAACCCATTTTGATCGATCCAAAGGGAAGTGACTTTAGCAAATATCGCGGTGCAACATTAATCAAGCCCAATCTTGGGGAAGCATACCGTGCTGCAAATGTGCCCCTCTCAACGTCGATTGAGGAACTTGCAAAAACTCTCTTTGATCAATGTCATTGCGAGCAATTGATTATTACTCAAGGAGACCGCGGTAGCATTCTCTATAATGCTAGTGATGCGTTTCAGCATTTTTCCGTACGCTCGCGTCAAGTGCGCGATGTCACAGGCGCTGGCGATACCTTTTTGGCAATGCTCTGTTTTGCAATGGCAAATCAGCTCGATCTTCCTGCTGCAATCGAACTTGCCAATAGTGCAGCTAGTCTCGCTGTTGAAAAAATTGGATGTGCACAAATCACACTGGCAGAAATTGTTTCTGAATTTATGTCATTTTATAGTGGGAGGCCAGAAGAGGTGTCTTTGCTGCATCATTTATTTGAAGAGCAAGAGTATTCAATTATTGCGATTAACAATGCTCAAGCAACAGATCCTCATCTCTTTTATCAGCTCAATCAATTAGCAAAAAATTCACATCCGTTTATCATCTACTTAATCGATCAAAACAGTGATGATTTGCTTTGTGATATGCTTCTTTCTTTTGAACCGATTGATTACATTATTGAAGATCGAAATCAACTCATTGCACTTACAGAAAAAAATGCGCCTTCTAAGATTTATCGTTTTGAGAAGCAGCATTTGATTCCGCTACAGCTAAATGAGCTGGTCTTGCAATCCATACCATAGCCAGTTCTTTTCCATAAGGCATCCTTACAAGCTTCGAATCATAAATTGTTAATGCTAAATTCTCTTTAATTCTTTGCGAGATCTGACAATTGTACTAGATGCTCCCATTTGATCGATGCATAACCAATATTTGCAAGTGAAGTGTGATGAAAATTGGATTTGATTGCCATTAGGCTTGAATGTCCCTGAGGGTCTCTCAATACTAAAATCCCATTGATCACTGGGTAAGGAAATTTTCTTTCCGACTAGTATATCTTTAACAGTCGCATAGAGAAAATCATCATCGGTGAGATGTACTCTGTCTTTTAGACTGCTATTCTGATTTGGTAAAGTATGCGTTGAAACTTTCTTGCCAGTAGCAAGATCAAAAATATCGATTAGTGGATCGCGCTGACAAAGAAGAGCAAGTTTAGTTTTAGAAACGCTTGAATGGGCAATGAGCTGATTTTTTGTCACTGACCATAGTATTTCTCGATTGGATTTCCTGCGAACTGTAATTATACCTTTATTGTCAGGAGAAATATTGATTTCAATAGAGATATCATCATAAATAGCAAGTTCTGTTTTAGGAGAATCTTCTTGTGTGGTATCTGAAGAAACACCGTCAGGTAACAATGGAGTTGTTTTAGACTCTGATTGCGTATCGGTTGCAGGCATGCAGCAGTAAGAAATCCAAGGACAAAGTGAAATGAATGAAGCAGAAATAGTGGCACCTCTAATTTTTAGTTAATTATTACATAAGATTAACACTTAAAACAAACTAAAAATGTTTTTACATAAAAACTTGCTTAAGAAAATACTATTATGTTTAATTGAATGCTGTGTTGTTAATATCTATGTAATAGATTGCTTTTTTTTTGTAAAAACCTTTACAATATTTGCTTAATAAACAACGGGTTTTTCTATGATTAATAATTATATTTCCACTACAAATCAAAATATTTTTACTGCCCCCTATTGCAGTGGAGCTGAAAATTTCAAGCAGGCCTGCGCCAAGGACTCAAAGAAATCGGTTTTTGATTCGAATAATCAAGTGATTAAAATAGATAACACTCTAGGAGATCGAGTTAAACACTTCATCGCTGGGTTTTTCTTAATGATTCCAATTATCAATATGATTGTTTACGCCATATTAAAGCATGGGGCAGCAATGAAGCCAAAAACATCTAACCCAACTACGAACCCAACTACGAACCCAACTACGAACACGAATACGAATCTTAGTGGGAATTCCAATTCAAAAGTTGTTCCACTAAATGCAAAGGCGCACTTAGATCCAAAACATCAGGTCAAAGCGCCAATTGGAGCAGGAGTTCTTCCCTATTATATTGAGAATGGCGAGGTGTTCTTCTTAATTGGAATGGAGTCTTCAGTTAGAAACAATGTTAGAAATTATTTCTGGTGTGACTTTGGTGGAAAAAGCGATCACAATGAGTCAGTGCTTCAAGCTGCTGCTCGTGAATGTGAAGAAGAAACGCGCGGTATATTAGGCTCTAAAACAGAGATCATGAAAACACTAAGTAAGTGCGATTATGTCTTCAATAAAGGCTATGCGATGTATTTCATGCCAATTGATCGATCTAAAGTTAAATTTGATGATTTTTATGCAAATAGGAAGTGGAAGCGCTGCCAAATGGAAAAAACTGAGATTACCGTTGTCAGTGCAGAAAATCTATTCAACACTGTAGATTTCTTTGATAGGAAAGGTGGACGCGGCATATTACTTACTGATCAAAAGCTCCCATGGCTTAGCGCTTGTCAAACGCGGCTTTTCTATAATCGATCTAGGCAAACATTGCGCAGACCTTTCATTGAGAGTTTATCTTTGGCAGTTAAGACACATGGTTCAAGCCAAAATCTCATCAATGCATTAAATCCAGCAGCAAATCCTTACGCGGTTGCTTAAGAGACAGTGTTAAAATTGCTTCCTGCAATGGATGTTGAGACAATACTTAAAAAGATTTTAGTCTTTCAATGCGGTCTTGCAGTGGGGGATGAGTTGCAAAGAGGCGGAGAAATCCGCCTTTGTTTTTTGTGGAGATTTGAAGTGCGGCCATAGAGACGCGTGTTTTGCGAGGGTCTTTAAAATCGCTTACTTGCTGGAGCTTTTCTAAGGCGGCGATCATTTTATCACGACCGACGAGATCAGCACTTCCTCTATCTGCACGAAATTCTCTTCTGCGAGAGAAGTTTGCGACAATAATCGATCCGAGGATCATGAGTATTGCCTCGAGCATATAGGTTACCCAAAAGTAGCTCATTGAGCCGCGACGGCTCTCACGGGTGTTGCGAGTAATAGCAAAAGCGACAACACGGGCTAAGAAAAGGACGAAGGCGTTGATAATGCCTTGGATTAAAGTCATTGTCACCATATCGCCATTGGATATGTGACTGATCTCATGAGCAAGGACACCTTCGAGCTCTTTTTGATTCATATTCTCTAACATAGCTGAAGATACTGCGACGAGGCTGCGTTTTTGCGAAGGGCCTGTTGCAAATGCATTGACACTGGGTGAATGATATATTCCAACTTGTGGCATGGGGATATTTGCAGTGCGAGCAATATTGTGAACAGTTGAGATTAATCGATGTTGGATGGCATCTGTTGTATCAGGATTGATGATTTTAACACCAAGCATCCACTTTGCAATCTTGCGTGAGAGTGAAAGTGAAATAAACGCGCCACCAAATCCCCAAATTAAACAGAAAATCATCAGTGATTGATAATCGATCCCATATGCATTGATATAGGGTCTTACTCCTAATACTTGCAAGAGCAGTGATAGGGTAAGGACAACAATAAAGTTGACTGTAAGAAATAAAATAATTCTTTTAGCTATACGCATCGCAAATAGTTCTTTATGTTTTCTTTATCTTATCTTAAGATTAAACATCTTATTAGGTTAAATTGTCAAGTCATGACAGGTGCTATTGATTTCTGCAAGTATAATTAATTTTTTGATAAAGAGGAGTTTTTCATGTCCGTTGATCTTTCAGAACTAAAAAAATGGTATGAAGAGCATAAAGAAGAAATTCAAAATGATTTTTGCACCTTTTTGCGTCATCAGAGTGTTGGGGCTGATCCCAGTTTTAATAATGAAATGAAAGACACAGTTCAGTGGTTGACCGGCTATTTAGAGAAAATAGGTGTAAACACTGAAGTTTGGGAAACGCCTGGTCATCCTGTGATCTATGGAGAAGTTTTAAATGCAGGCCCTAGTCGCCCTACAGTGATGGTTTACGGCCATTATGACGTGCAGCCTGTCGATCCCTTGCATTTATGGATAACGCCGCCATTTGAGCCCACAGTGCGCGATAATCATGTTTACGCTCGTGGAGCAATGGATAATAAGGGACAGTGTTTTTACTCAATTACAGCAGTTCGTGCTTTCCTTGCGCTTTCAAAAAAACTCAATGTCAATATCAAATTCTTTATTGAAGGTGAAGAGGAGTGTGGTAGTACGAATACTCCCGCAGTTTTCTGTGAGAAATATGCAGAGAAGTTGAAAGCAGATCATTTGATGATCGTCGATGCCGGTATGCAAGGTAAAGATCAGCCAGGAGTAACCTTGGGATTGCGCGGATTGATTTCAATGTCGATTCGTTGTCGCAATGCTAGTCAAGATCTTCATTCCGGTGTGCATGGAGGAATTGTTTATAATCCTTTACGCGCATTGATTCAAGCTTTGGGGAAAATGTGGAACGATAAAGGTTCTGTTGCGATTCCTGGATTTTATGATGGGATTAAGAATTTTACTGAAGAAGAACTCAAATCAATCGATATGCGTTTTGATCCAAAGCGGCATGAAGAAGATTTTGGTATTAAAGTGTTTCATAAAGAAGAAGGATATTCTCAAATTGAATCAAATTGGCTTCGTCCTTCTTTAGAAGTTAATGGTATTAATGGCGGTTATGCTGGTGAAGGGTTTAAGACAGTAATGCCGGCAGTTGTCGATGCAAAAGTGTCTTGTAGGCTTGTTCAAGGACAAGATCCTGATCGCATTCGTTATTTAATTGAGAATTTTTTGAGAAGTGAATTGCCTGAAGGGATGCTTCTCGAAATTGATCACGATCGTGGTGGAGAATCTGTTTATTGCTCTGCTGATCGTCCGATCAATCAAATTGCTAAGAAAGCTTATGAAGAAGTTTTCGAAAACCCCTGCAATTTCATACTTTGCGGGGCGACTGTTCCTATTGTGACTGAACTACAAAAAGCGACACAAGCCGATGTTGCAATTTTAGGCGTTGGACTCGATGATGACAACATCCACGCACCTAATGAGCGCTTCGGTCTTGACCGTTTTGAAAAAGGGTTCTTGACAATGGGAAGGATTTTCAGTTTATTAGGTCAAGAAGAACAGACTTAATATGTAGATAGCGATGGCTGAAAAGCTTTCATCATTTGACAACTCGAAAAACAGCACATTGAAAACGGTACAGCTATTTCTTGAACTTGGGCCACTTTTTACGGCGATCACCCTTGTGGCTCTGTTGGTTAAGATTGATAATCAACATTTATTTGCCGTTCTTCCCTTATTTATTGGGTGGGGACTTTGCTTGCGCTGGCAGTTGCGTGGGTTTTTCGCAACGCTTGCACTTTTTGTTGTCGTCGGAGTTCTTTTTCAGGATCAAATAGTCATAGGCACTCCGATGTGGACCTATGGCTTTGCAATTAGCTGTCTTCTCAGCCTTTTTATTACAGCACTTGGAGTTAGCGAAGTCACAAGCACTGTCGCTCCTTTAGAAAAAGAGCGCTTTGATGCAAGGCTGCATTCTCATCATTTAGAAAAGATGCTCGCTGAAGCACGCTCAAAACTTAAGCAGCAAGAGATATGGATCGAGCAAAACATCGGTCAAAAGCAAATCGAGCTTAGTTCATCTCAAGATCAAATTGAATCTTTTAAACAAATCCTCGAGCAGCATCGTATTCAAATTGACGAGAAGGAAAAAGAACATACGATCTATGTTGAAGATCTTCTTCTCAAAGAAAGGCAGATCATCGCTTTAGAACAGCGCTGTAGAGAGCTCGAACGTGTTTTATCTGCGCCTGCACAAGAACGGGAGCCTGATTTATTTAACGAAGGAGTTCAAAACGCTCTTGATAAAGCAAATTATGAGCTCAAAATTATTAGTAAGCAGCTCTCCGATTTTGAAAAAATTCGAACAGAGCATGAGTGTAAAATTGCTGTTCAAGAAGATGAGTTGATGACGCTTCAAGACGAACTGCAAAAGATGCATCACAGTTTACATGAAGTAGAAAGTGAGCTCAGCGATGCCAAAACACTTGCAAGAGATCAAGAGCACATTGCCGATGAATTGCGCAAGGAGAGTGTGATTAAGGAAGATGAGCTTACAGCACTGCGTCATGAGAAAGATAGCTTACTTTCTATCTATGAAAATCATGAGATGAGTTATCGCGAAAAGTTTCAAGAAAAAACAGCAGAGCTTGAAGAGCTTAAACGCGCGCTCAAACATGCAAATGGAGAACTCACTGCTCTGCAACAATCCCAAAGTTCCACGGATTTACAGGCAGAGCTTGATAAAGCGCAGTTTTCAGTTCTCGAACTTGAAGAACAGCTTTCTCAATTAACTGAGAAAAATACAAATGAGCAAAAAGAAATTGCAGATCTGAAAGTCAAACTTGAAGTTGTACAAACTCAGGCTACAGAAAAGCAACAGCAGTTACTTCAGTTAGAAAAGCAGCAGCAAAATATGATTGCGCACATTCAATCAGGAGCTGATCAACAAATCTCTGAATTTAAAGAAGGATTGCAAAAAGCGCAGGCTGAGGTCTTAGAAAAAGAGAAAGAATTACTCACCTTGAAACATCAGCTTGCAAATGGTGAGACGGGGGCTGGCGCACTTAAAGCAGAGCTAGCGGATAAGGAGCGACAACTAGCTGCATTGAAACATGAGCTTGCAAATCGCGAGACGGGAACTGGAGCGCTTAAAGAAGAGTTGGAAAAGATCCAAGCGCAGGCAGCAGAAAAAGAACAGCAAATTATAGCTCTTAAACAAGAATTTGAAACAACTATGCACGGTTCAGGCCAAGAGATAGATCAATTAAATGCAGAACTCAAAAAGCAGATTGCAGAGTTAGAAAGTGCCTTGCAACATGCGCAGTTGGAATCTCAAAAACAGATTGATAAACTTCTAGCGGTGCAAGAAGGGAATAAACAAGAGATTAAAAAATCTTCCTCTGATAGCTCAGATGAAGAGTACCGCCACCTTTACTTACAGTTGCGTACGCAATTTGATCAAAAAACCGATCTTCTACACAAAACGCGCAAGGAGATCTTTCGTTTAGAAAACAAACTACTTGCACGTGATCGCGATCTACAAGAGGCAGAGCTTGAACCACATCAAGATCTACAAGCTCTAATGAAAAAAACAAATGAGCTTAATGACTCTTATCAAAAGAGCGAAGAGACAATTCAAGCGCTAGAGAAACTCGTAACAAGCTTGATCGAAGCTTAATGGTGTGAGCAACCACAAGAGGACTTCGTTAGAATTTCGTGTCCTGTCGCAGTAATTAAGATGGTATGTTCCCACTGAGCACTTGGTTTTCTATCAACAGTATAGGCGGTCCATTGATCTGTTGAATCGATCTCTGCGCCGCGCTCTCCTGCATTGATCATTGGCTCAATGGTAAAGGTCATTCCTTCTTCAAGAGGGATTGCGATGCGATTGGTATGGTGAGGCACTTGAGGAGCTTCATGAAATTGCAATCCAACACCATGGCCTACAAATTGATTAACTACTGAGCAGTTGTGCTCTTTGGCAACAGCTTCAATGACATCGCCAATTTCAGAAATTAGGACTCCAGGTTTACAGATCGCGATCGAGCGCATTAAGCACTCATAAGAGACGTCGACAACACGTTTTTTTTCTTCTGTCGTCTGACCAATAATGACCATTTTTGAGCAATCACCAAAGTAGCCGCCTAAGATGCAGGTGACATCGATGTTCATGATATCTCCTTCTTGTAAAGGTCTATCATCAGGAATGCCGTGACAAATCACATCATTAAGTGAAGTGCAGATGCTTTTAGGGAATGGAGGGTTGCCGTATCCGAGGGGAGCAGCTTTTGCTCCAGCTTTGGCAATCAGTTCTTCAGCTATGGTATTGAGTTCATCAGTCGTTACCCCTGCCTTAGCTTTATGGCATAGGGTATCAAGAATATTAGCAGCGAGCTTGCAGCTACGTCGAATTCCTTCGATTTGATCTGGAGTTTTTAAAACAATTCCATACTGTTTAAGAAATTTTTTAGCGCGCTCTTGAAAGGGACCGGATCCTCCCTTTACAGGGAAATGGCACTTCTTCCATTTCTTACCGCTGTCACACCAGCATAGATCGTTACGTGAAATCATCAATACTCCTCAAAAAGCCATAAAGCATAAACTCTTAGGCAATAAAGAGGAAGTATTTCAGTTTACTTACCGCAACAAGGGCTACTGCAAGGGTAATCAGAGCATTTGCATCTACCAAGTGGTACTGCTGTAGGTGCGCCTGCTATAGAAACCGTCCCTGTATTGATCGATTCTAATCCTGCTTGTAAGTTAGTTAAATCAGGAGATTCAACATTAAGCGTTCCTGCTAATAGGCCAAGATTATAGGTGGATGTACTTGTGTTATCAAAAAGACGCAAGCATAGAGAGTCGGAACCATTTTTTACAAACTGAGCCACTGAAGAGAAGGTGTTATTTTCAACGCAGTATGTGCTAGATCCATTAGAATCTACCAGATTTAAATCTGCAAAACCCCCTGGTCCGCTTACTGAAATATTTTGAAAGCGGTTATTGCGAACAGCCAAAGATGTTGAAGAAGTTCGTGCGTTGATGCCGTCAGCTAGAGCGCTTGTTGATGATGAAGAGATTATTTGATTAAAAGAGTTGTTGCAAATAGACGATGTGGAATTTCCCAAGAAGATACCAAGCCCTCTTGATGTAGAGAGAGAATCTCCCGCTGCACTCATTGATGAGAAGTTATTAATGCAGTTATTATTCGCAATTAGACTGCCATCTTGAACCGTCAATAGAGCTGCGAAAGTTTCAGCTAAATGACGGCCTCCTGAAGCTGAGGATGCAAAATCTTGAAAGGAGTTACTGCAAAGGGTCGCTGACCCGGCAATCACTATGTCATTGATAGATGGTAGATTAAGAGATCCGCTCAATCCAGTGGCTAAAGCAGAACTTGGAGTTCCCATCGATGCGCCAGTAGCTGTTGCAGTAAAGTTTCGAAACGAGTTATTGCAAACAGATAATGAACCTTCTAGTACATCTATGGTAATTCCATTAGCAAGAGCTGTAACAGTGCCGCCATCTATTGTTGATGAAATGTTTTGAAGAGCATTATTGCAAGCAGAGAAGGAGCCGCTTATTCTGCCTAGAAATATTCCTGAAGAAATTGCTACGACGAAATTTGAGTTAGTGCTCATTGTTGTAAGGCCTTGAAATGTGTTGTTGCAAGCAGAGAAGGAGCCGGTAATGTCATCAATGCGAATTCCAATAGCAAGAGTATCTGAGACTGGATCATCAATTGTTGCTGTAATGTCTTGAAAGGTATTATTACAAAATAAAGAGGGAGTATTTTCTAAATTTTGAAATTCAATAGCAATACTGTTTGCTCTCCCTGGGGTTGTGCTTGTGTTTGTAGCTGATAAGGTTTTAAAGCAGTTATTGCTAATATTTAAACTGCAATTTACTAGATCGGTTTGACGAGCAAATATCGCACGAGTATCAATTAAACTACCCTCGTCGCCGCTGGTAATAGTAGTTAAATCTTGGAAAGAGTTTCCGCAGATAACAAAGTTATCATTTTTTAAACTGCTGCTACTTAATGAAGCGATAAAAATAGCTGAAATTTCGCAATCTGCCGATAAATTTTCTCCAATGCTTGAACCGTTGAAATTTAAGAAGGCATTATCCTGGACACAAAATGTGTTGTTATTATTGGATCCTATTATGATGCCAGAAATGTCAGAATCCTGATCAACGGAAGAAGTAGAAAAGTTCCTAAAGCAGTTATTGCGGAAAGAAACATTTGAGTTGTTTGTCTGCACAATAATTGCACCTATTGCTACATCATCATCAGCAGATTCAACTTTTAAATCCTGAATAGTATTATTGCAAAAAGAGAGAGTGGAATTTGATGCAATCAGGAATATTCCTCCAATAGCATTAGATGACCCAGAGAAAAACGATGGTGTGCTTTTTAAGTTGTTGATGCAATTGCCATTAATCACAACGTTTCCATTTTCAATAGGTGTGAAGCCATTTGATAGAATTCCAGAACCGAAGAAGTTAGAAATCACATTATTTCGAACGATAAAGGAGTTTCCTTTAAAAAGACCAATGCCCGTAGTTATTTCTTGGTCATTTGGTTTGTTAGTGCCATCTAAACAGAAACCTGCAACTTCAGTACAATCTGTCATTAACACTCCAAATCCACCTGTTATTGAACTTCCAGTTTGCGGATCGGTTAGAGTAAATGTGCGGTTTGGATTTTCAATCACAGGTAAGTTGCCTGGTGTGCAGGCGGGAATGCAAATATCACAAAGATCAAAGGGAACAGCAGAGCTAATTAGACGTTGGCAGTCTTTCATGATAAAGCCACTATCCATTCCATTTGATGTTCCATCACCAGGGAAGACATAGATGATATCGCTTGGGCATGAATTGTTTTCAGCGTCGATTAAGGTGGTGAAAGGGTTTTCAAAAGTTCCGCAGCCCTCATTGCAATTGCAGTTGTTGACAAAGTAGATTTGTGATGGGCAGCAACATTCGCAGAGGATATCAAAAATACGGGTTTTGTTTTCAACAGGGATGATTTCGTTGCGATAAACAGGCTGTGTCATGCGTGCAAATTGTCTTGCGGGTTCATCGCATGGCGCAGGATATTTTTCTGTAAAGCGTGTGCTATTTTGAACTCTATTTGCAGGTCCAAAGGGGAAGCTAAGTGTGATCCACCCTTGTGCTTTAGTGTTGAAAATTGGATCGTAAGTGACATCTCCACCGAGAGTAATGCCATCATAGACTTTTAATGAAACGCGTGCTCTACCACCCCATTCACCACCGAGACGGTAATCGCAGACGGTTTTTTCAAAGAGATAGTAGGGGCCAATGGCAAAATAGAGATCGACGTAGTTGAGTTTAGGAATGTAAAAACCAATTTCTGCATCGATATCAGCAAGGCTAGCTTTGACAACTTGGCGCGCAAAGGCTGAATGGCAAGCAAAGTGATCGAAACAGGGACACTCTTTACCAGTGGTATTGCCGACAGGAACGTAGCCATTGATACGGAGGTCAGCCCACTTAGAAAGGAGTTCAAAACCACCACCCACTTGGTTTTGTGAACCGAGCTGGTTGGTATCGCGATAATCGTAGTAAGCGTTTAGACCGACGATAGCTTTATCACAAGCGTAGCGACCACCAAGACCGGCGTTTGCCGCCAATTTTCCATCATTAAATACGTGGCCTCTAAGATCGATAAAGGGTTGAAAGGGGCGCTCACCTGAAGGTGAAATAAAAGTTGAAAGGGTAGCGTAGCCATGATCATAGCCTAAGCCTTTAGGTCCTCGATAGCCAATTGCAGCGCGTGAACCAGGCCCTGGATTACATGGTTGCGTTGCAGCGACGAGTGAAGTGCATGTGGCTAAGCAAAATAATAACGGCTTTTTCATTGAGACCTACCTTTTTTTTCATTGATAAATAAAAGGAGGTAGAGATGTCAATAAATAATTTTTTTTAGGGTGAGGCCTTGAGCAGGGGCGGTGATGCCGGCATAGCGGCGATCTTTGGACAGAAGGATTGATTTGACAGAGTCAGAAGAGAGTTTGCCGCAGCCCACATAAGCGAGCGTGCCAACAATATTGCGCACCATTTTATAGAGGAAGCTATGGCCGCGAATCGTGATAAGGATTTGATGTTGGGAGGTGTCGATGGTGATGTTTTCTATCGTGCGTGTTTTTTCATCGGATTGAATGGTGATCATATTGCAAAAAGAGGAAAAGTCATGGGTGCCAATAAGGTGATCAGCTGCTGTGCGCATTGAGCTAATATCGAGGTCATAAGGATAGAACCAGCAGAAATTGCGATCGAAGGGGAGGTGATGGCGCTTTGTTGCGATGCGGTAGAGATATTCTTTTCCTTTGGCATCAACTGTTGGATGGAAAGAGGGAGGAACTTCTTCGATTTTTTTTATTGATATTGATGGGGGAAGGAGGCGGTTAAGTGTGTAGAGGGGATCTGAGGGCAGATTTTTTTTGGTGAAGAAATTAAGCACTTGATTTTCAGCATGAACTCCGCGATCTGTTCGACTAGCAGCTTGCAGGGTGATTTTATCTTGAAGGATTTTTTCTAATGGGGCTTGAACAGAAGCTTCAATACTAGGTCCGTCTTTTGTTTTTTGCCAGCCAAGGAAATCGGTGCCATCATAGGCGATGATCAGTTTGTAGTTTTTCATTTAAGGGGGAGGTGCTGGATGATAAACAGATCGATTCCTTCAACGAGCATTTGAATGGCGATCATTGTTAATATTAAACCCATCAGCCGCTCGAGGGCGATCATCCCGCGCATGCCAAGTGCTTTTGCGAGATATGTTGAGCTAAGTAAGACAAGAGTCGATGCTACCCATGCGATACAAATTGCGCCGATGACAATTCCGCTACTCTCTTGGCTTGAATAGAGCATGACAGCGGCAAGAGCTGCAGGACCGGCAATGAGAGGAATCGCAAGAGGAACAATAAAGGGTTCGCTTGAGACTAAACCCTCTTCGTATTTGTGTCCGCTGGGGAAGATCATGCGGATTGCAATGAGAAAGAGGATGATACCTCCGGCGATCATTACAGTGTGTTGTCCAATGCCGAGAAGAGTGAGGATTCCTTCCCCAATAAAATGGAAAATAATAAGGATCACAAGAGCAATGAGCAGTTCGCGAAAGATGATTTTACGTTGTCTTTTTGGCTCAATTTTTTTTAGGACAGAAATAAAGATGGGAACATTGCCAATAGAGTCCATTAAGAGGAATAGGGAAAAGGAAAGTGACCAAATGCTTATCATTTTAACTCTCTTGTGCCTCGTATTCGAGTGTTTTCCAAAGGGTATTTAAAAAGTGTTGTTGTTGCTTGTTTAAGTCATAGAGCAATAATAAACAATCTTCGTTCTTTTTAAAAGCGGCTTTTGTCCAGTTTGCCGACCCTATTGCTAAAATTTTATGATCAATTAGTGCCCATTTGTGGTGGAGAAGCTCCGCGCCACGATTGACCTTAACTGGAATGCCATGTTCTTTCATAGAAGCGAGAGCTTTTTTGCTTGCTCCGTAGGAAGAGGAGCGATCAAGCGCGATTTTCACTGTGACGCCGCGCTGTTTAGCAGAGATAAGAGCTGCGATGAGCTCTGGGTGTGTAAAAGTGAACATTGCGACATATATGGTGGATTGGGCTCTGTTAAGAAGGGTTAGTAGTTCGGCAAGTGCATCTTTACTGGGGAGCAGATGGAGAGTTGCTTTTTGAGTGTTTAGAGTAAAGTCACATCTATTAGAAGGGGGATTAAGTAAGAAGGATGCGAGGGTGGGACTGAAAAGGCCTATTGTCAGATTGGCATGCATGCGCAGGGATTGAGTTGTGAGATTGGTCGAGCCAAGTAGCGTGGTTTGCTCGTCGAGCATAACAATTTTTTGATGCATTAAGCCGCGGCTTTTTTGAGGAGCACAGATGAGGTTGGGATGGTTGTAGCGATTTAGTGCTGTTGATGCAGAAGCATCATAGAGTACAGTGCCTTGAGCTCCGTTTTGAGTGCGAGTTCGAAGTGTTTTGATAATTGCAGGATCGGAGATTCCATAAGTTTTGATGTAAAAACTTTTTTTAGCTCGTTTAATAGCGGAAATATAGAGTTGTTTGAGGTTGGTATTTTTTTGATTTGAGTAAAATACTATAGGATTTTTTTGAGAGGGTAGGGTGGGTGAAACGGTGCTAGTAACGACATAAATATCGAATAAAACTGCACTGAGAAGGATAAGAGGGAGAAAACCCTTAGATTTTCTCGCCCGCAGCGCGCATTTCTTGAACGACTGTTGCCAATCCATTCTTATCAATTGTGCGCATACCTTGTGGAGTGAGTCGTAGAGTGATAAAACGCTTTTCTTCTCCAAACCAAAATCTTTTTTTCATTAGGTTAGGGAGAAAACGGCGACGCTTGATACCAGTGATTTTAAGGCCGATGCCTTTTTTCTTCTTTGCGATACCGCGATAGGTGTATTTGTTACCTGTTGCGCCTTTTTTACCTGTAACCTGACACTGTCTAGCCATTGGGATTCTCCTTTTTGATTGAAATAATCTAGCATAAGATTTGTTATTGAACAAGAATTATCCGCTATGGTAAGTCCAATCTTAAGAACTGAAGATGTTCTCGGTACACAAAATGGTGTGAAGAAAAAAATTGAACTAAACTTTTTTTTCGCATCCCTGTATACCTGATGCATAGTTTATAGGAGCATGTGCATGGCGATCTACGACCTGTATGAAGAGAAAAGCGAATCGATTGAAGAACCGTTGCAAAAACCGGTAGAGAAAGGGCGTTTGCTCTCTTCTTTAGGAGCGCGCAGCTTTTTCCTCGTTCTTTTAATCGCGGATCTTTTATGGGCTGTGTACTCGATTGCTTTTCTGCTCGGTGAGGGTGTTTTGATGCTCTTGACCTGGTTTACAGTTCCTGCTCTTAAGAAAAGCGTGCAAAAAAGATTTTTAAATCTACGTCGTAGTGCAATGTGTGGAATCTCCCTGCTTGTTGCTTTATTTAGTCCATCAATGGGTACGATGATAGCGTGCACCTATTTCTTAATGTACGACCGTGCTGGGATTGAAGAGGTTGTTCCAAGCTCTCTTCAACAGCAGTTCAAAGAATACTTACGCTAGTCAATCTGACCATTTTTGTATCACCACGGAGATTTTCACCATTGAAACGAGGGTGAAGATATTTTATTGTCTGCGGAGAATCATACTTTGTATGCTCTTAGTTTCACAAAAGGTTGCCTTTGCAGATCAAATTAAAACGTCACACATCCTTCAGATTTGGCAAAGTCAACATTGACTGTTTTTTCACTGCTAATTTCTCCTTTAAGTAATGCCCTTGAAAGGGGGTTAGTCACTTTTTGTTGGATCAATCGTTTAAGAGGTCTGGCGCCGTAGATCGGATCATAGCCTTCATGGGCGAGGTATTCAATTAGTGATGGTTGAAAGTTCACATCGATACTGCGCTCTTTGAGACGATTTTTAAGCTGGCCGAGGTGAATGTTGACAATGTGCTGCATATCTTCTTCTTGAAGGGGAAGGAAAGGGAGGATGTCGTCAAGACGGTTAATAAACTCGGGGCGGAAATGTTTTTTTATTTCGGGATCAACAATATCGAGAATGCGCTCTTGTGTCATATTTGCACGCTTATTCGGCAATTTTTCGAGAAGTTGATGAGATCCGAGATTTGAGGTCATAATGAAAAGAGCGTTTTTGCAGTTGACGGTACGTCCTTTGCTGTCGCTGAGTCTGCCATCATCGAAGATTTGTAAGAGTATATTAAACACCTCGGGGTGCGCTTTTTCAATTTCATCGAACAGTACGATTGAATAAGGTTTACGGCGAAGGGCTTCGGTTAGTTGCCCCCCTTCTTCATGACCAATGTATCCTGGAGGAGAGCCGATCAGTTTTGCAACGCTATGTTTTTCCATATATTCTGACATATCGAGGCGGATAATCGCTTCTTCTTTGTCAAAGAGTTCTGTTGCGAGTGATTTGGCGAGTTCAGTTTTTCCAACTCCGGTGGGGCCCACAAAGAGAAAGACTCCAATTGGGCGGTTGGGATCGCTCAATCCTGAGCGAGAGCGGCGAATGGCATCACTAACTGCGCTGATTGCAAAAGGTTGTCCAATCACACGTTGACCGAGAATATTTTCCAGATTAAGCAGTTTTTCTACTTCGGTCGCGAGCATTTTATCTACTGGGATGCCTGTTGATTTGGAGACGATTTGTGCGATGAGTTGTTCATCAACTTCTTCTTTGAGAAGGCGATTTTCAAGTATATCAAGTTTTTTTTGAGCCTCTTCAATTTCTTTTTGTAGTGCAGGGATTTGACTATAGCGGATTTCAGCAACTTGATTGTAATTGCCGCTGCGCTCTGCTTCTTCCTCTTTAAATCGTAAGTTTTCTAAAGCATTCTTCTTGTCTTTAAGAGAGTTGATCACTGATTTTTCATCTTCCCACCGCTGTTTCATCGTATTGAGTTGTTCTTTAAGTTCAGCAATGCGTTTATCTAGTTTTTGCACTTCGGTGCGCGCGCTAGGACTGTCTTCGTTTTGCATCGCTTGTTTTGCGATGATCAAAGTACTAAGTTCTCGTTCTTTAGTATCGATAGGTAGTGGAAGAGAGCCAAGCTGCATGCGGATTAGACTTGCAGATTCATCAATTAGGTCGATTGCTTTGTCGGGCAGAAAACGATCGGATACATAGCGATGAGAGAGCATGACTGCTGCATGAAGTGCTTCCTCGGTGATTCGTACGCCATGAAAAATTTCGTAGCGTTCTTTTAATCCGCGAAGGATTGCTATAGCATTTTCTAAGGAGGGTTCTTGAACGAGTATAGGTTGAAAGCGCCGTTCTAAAGCGGCATCTTTTTCGATATATTTTTTGTATTCGTTGAGAGTTGTCGCTCCGATGCAATGCAATGTTCCTCGAGCAAGTGCGGGCTTCAGCAAGTTTGCTGCATCCATCGCTCCTTCAGTTGCCCCTGCACCAACAAGAGTGTGCACCTCATCGATGAATAGGATGACTTGTCCTTCGCTGTTTTCAATTTCATGAAGAATGCCTTTTAGACGCTCTTCAAATTCACCGCGATATTTTGTACCAGCGATTAAGCTGCCCATATCGAGGGTGTAGAGTTCTTTGTCTTTTAGCGCATCGGGAATGTCTTCATGGACGATGCGTTGAGCGAGCCCTTCGGCAATCGCTGTCTTACCAACGCCGGGTTCTCCAATTAATATGGGATTGTTTTTAGTGCGTCGTGAGAGTACTTGAATTGTACGGCGAATCTCATCGTCGCGGCCGATGACGGGGTCGAGTTTGCCTTCTTTGGCAAGCACAGTGAGGTTTTTGCAATATTTTTCTAAGGCTTGTATCGCACTTTCACTCGAAGGAGAGTCCATGCGGTGTGTACCGCGAATCGTTTTGATTTGTGCTTCGACATCTTTAGCTGATAGGGAAATTTGTGATAAATAGTTCTTAAAGAGGTCTGAAGGGTTTTGCCAAAATGCTAATAATAAGTGATCACTAGCGACATAATCGTCCTGCATTTTTTTAGCGAGTTGTTGCGCATTGAAGATCAATTGTTGAAGCCCTTTGCTTGGAAAAGGGGTTTGATTAGGTTTTTCATAGGTCGCTTGTTTAGCAAGGGTGTTTTTTATTATATCGATTAATCGATCGAAGGGGAGATCGTTTTTTAAAAAAAATGTTTGAAAATAGCCGTCAGATTGCAACAGACAAGAGAGTAGTAAGTGGTTTTCAGTAATTTCGGTATGTTTTGCATTTGTCGCATCAGCTACTGCTTGTTGCAAAGCACTTGATACAGAATCTGTAAATTGTTGATCCATAAGACATCTCCTTATTGGCCGGGAAATGCATTTTTCTATACTTTATTAACACCGACCCAAGGCTATTATAATCGATAGGGGATTTTTCTCCAATCGGTGGATTTTAAGGCTCGGGTGAAGATTGACGGATTGATTGGCGCAAGGAACGCAGGGCGACTGGGTAGTGATCGCGCTCGGCAGCAATTTTCTCACTGTTTTTGAGGTGGTTCCACGCTTTGTTGTAGTCGATCCGTTGCATGGAGAGGATAGCGAGGTAGTATTCAACAGTGGCATCATGGGGATCAAGCTGGTGGTGGCGCTCTAAAAGGGCAAGAGCTTCTTTGCTACGACCGAGTTGCATCCAAGTTGTTGCAAGTTGCATAATCCCTGCTCGAAATTTTGGATATCGTGTGAGGATTTTTTTTAGGGTTTCTTGTTTTTCAATAATTGACTCACGCGTTGAGTCAACATGTTGGAAGATCGCTTTGAGGCCATCTTCGTTGACTCTGCCTGTTAAGTAATCATCGACCATGCCGTCGGGAGAGACTGAGGTGTCATCGAGATATCCACGTAGACTTTTAAGTAGATTTTTTCCTTCTGATTTTTTGCCAAGAAATAGGTAGTTAAAGCCGAGAAACATTTTGATCAGAGGATCATCGGGTATAAAAAGACGCGCTTTTTCATAGAGCTTGACTGCCATTGCATGCTCTTCACGACCCCAATAAACAGCAGCTTGGTTGAAAAAGGCCATGCCGATCACTTCTTTCTGGTTGCGTAGCTGGAGTTTGCGTGTGTTAATACCGAGATAGGTCTCACAAGGCATGTTGATGCCGCGGGCGGTCGTTTCGATATTGGTGATTGTTTCTCCATCGTTATGGCGGATGTAGATATGGCCTGGTGGTGTGATGATTTCAAGATCAAGAGATAAGCGCTGTGCTAAACAGAGATAGATAATCGAGACACCGAGACAGACACCTTGACGTCCATCGAGTACGGAGGGGAGAAAGGTGTAGAGATCGACATCTTTGGCGTAGAGCGAATGGGGAGGGAAGCGAAAGCCCATTTCAAGAAACACGAGGCGATTGATCTCTCGTACTTTATCGAGTGGAGAGGGAAATGGTGGCAAGCGCCGGAGTATTTGTAATGCCATTAGATCGAGCATCACTTCGTATTGGCGAATTTGATCGTGCGTTTGCTCTTGCTCATAAAGTAGAAGGCCGCGCGCAATATCAATTTCTTCTGGAGGGAGCTCTAAAACTTCTTCACGTGTCCACACCTGGTGACCTTTAAGTTGTCTGTGAGGTAGATGCGCAGTGAGCTGTTCAATAAAGTCGAGCTGCTCAGATGTTAAAATTGTGGTTGGTTGATGCCCTTGACGCGTGATTAGAGAAATAATCGCTTGCAGATCGAGCATAGGGAGCTGAATATCTTTTGGTAGATCAACAGTGTGGTTGGGGTAGAGTAGTTCCCAAACTGTTTTTATAGCTCTTTCTCCTTGCGTGCTATCGGGATAGAGTTGATAAAAAGAGATTTGCTGTGAAAGAGAAAAAGGGTCGAGACTGTTATAAAGTGCTTCTCTGCCCGCGTCGTCTTTTTCGATTGCTGATAGAGAGGAAAAAAGAAATAAGAAAAGTAAAATAAACTTGTTCATCGCTGTGGAGGCTTTTTGGAACTGAGTAATGCGTGAATGGTCTTTTTCAACCCTTCATGTGCGGTGATTTGTTCAACACTTGGCAGAGTTCTGTAGGTCCAATTGTGGTCATTCACCGTTCCTGGAAGATTGATCCTTTCTTCCAAAGGATCGGTCCAAATCAGTTCTGGATAAAGCGCTAAATACTCCTGAATTAAATTGATATGAAAAAGCGTAGCAGAATGATGGCTATCCCACAAGATTTCAAGACGTTGATTATCGGTTAAAATGGGTTTGTATTCCCATTTTTTAAAGCGTGCATATGCCTCTGCTTGCTCAGGAATATCGCGCCACCATAGCGAGACTGTTTCTGAGTCATGAGTTGAAACAGTAGACATACCAATAGGATCGTATTCATCAATTGAATAAAAGTGGTTATCGCTTTCCCAGCAGCGCTCCCAACGGAACACTTTTGTGCCGCAAATACCGAGATCATGCAAACTCTCACGTATTTCGGGACGAACAACTCCTAAGTCTTCAGCAATAGGCAGCATATCGGTTGTCTCAATCATCATTTTAAGGAGCTGTTCTCCATGTTCGATCCAAGTGCTTTCATCGCGTGGGATGAAGCAGCCTTCAAGACCTCTTCTTCCGTGGGGAATCGCCCAGATGCGGTAAAAGCCAATCACGTGATCAATGCGATAGAGATCAAAAAATTTTGCGGCAACTTTTAACCGTTGTCGCCACCAGCTATACCCATCAGTTTTTAGTGCGTCCCAGTTAAATAAGGGGAAGCCCCAGTTTTGTCCCTCGGGAGTAAACATGTCGGGAGGGGAGCCCGCAGCGAGTTTGAGATCGAAAAATTCGGGGTGGTGCCACACATCGCAACTATCAGGGCTGAGTAGAATGGGAATATCCCCTTTGAGAAGGACTCCTTTTTTTTCAGCATGAGCTTTGGCTTGTTTCAGCTGGTTAAAACATAAAAATTGCACCAAATAATAGCGATTGACGTCATGCTCATATTTTTTTAGATAGTGGGTTTGCTCTTCTCTCGATAATCGCTGGAGTTCTTCGGGCCAAGAAAACCAACTATTTTGAGAAAGATGATCTTTGAAGATTTTAAACAGAGCGTAAGGCTTTAGCCAATTGTGATGTTTTTCGATAAAGATTTTGTATTCCTTATCATTGATGAGTTCATTACCCACTTTATCGAGATACTCTTCAATCCAAAGTAGTTTATGGCTAAGCACATAGTGATACTTTACGCGGGGTGTTTTGTTGAGCTCGCGCAAACTGTGTAACTTTTCTTTGAGCTCAGGCATGGTGCTGAGTTTTGGTAATGCATGTAGGGAGAGAAAGATGGGATTGAGTGCGCAAGAAGAAAGGGCATTATAAGGACTGGGATCGTTACCGCTATCGTTAAGAGGGAGTAGTTGAATTACTTCAAAACCAATCTCATGGCACCAATCGATTATCGGGAGTAGATCTAGAAATTCTCCAATTCCAGTGCTTTGCTCTGTATGCAAGCAGGATAGAGTGAGATCTATGCCATGACGATGGCGCAAACCGAGTTTTTGCCAAATTCGTTCTGCGGGAGATTTAAGAATCGTTTCTTTAGTTTTTGGATCTATCATTTGTCCTTTTTAATATCAAAGATCGAGGATCCTTCAACATTTTGTGATGCTGGGGGTTTTATACTGCCCGAGTTGACAATCTCTTTCCAAGAGAGAGCCTTTTCGAGAAAGCTATTGAGGAAAGCTGCTAGTGTTTCTCCTGTAAGACTTAATATAGGTAAATATTTATGAAGAGTAAGAGTATTAAGCTCGTTGATGTAACCGAGAGCTCCAAATGCTTGGTTGTTGCCATTTTCATAAAGAGCGCTTTGTAAGAGATCTTCACGATATTTACCTGGAGATACCTCGGTAATAAAGGCTGCAATCATTATTTGCTCAGCTTCAGGATCATATTCTAACTGGACATCGATCCGCTCATCGATCTTAAGTAAACATGCCTGGTTTTGATCGGGTTTTAGCGGCTCTCCGACAACTTTGCCAAGATCAGCGATAAGTTGTTCAAATGGTTCCATCATCATTTCTCCGGGGAATCTAAATTATCAATATCATCTGCATTGAGGATCTCATCGATTTTACTGATTGCATCACGCAATGCTTTGCGCACATCCTCGCGTTGTCTTAGCGTTTGAAATAGGCGTGGCGCTGTTTCATAGGTTGCGATGCGTAACCAATTAAAGATGATTGATTGCCCATCAAGATCATCACCGATCCCCAAATGAGGGGCCATAGAAAATACTTTGTCTTTTGTCGGGTATTTGACTTGTATCAATTTGATGTATTCGCGCGCTAGCAACATGAATGTCAAAAGTTCGGGCATGGTTATGCCGTACTGTTCGAACTCTTTAATAATTGGTGTCATGCAGTTATTAAAATAGAGATACACTTGCCGAATCGCTTGAAGAGAGCGACATTCATTATAGAGAGTATGTAGCTCGCCAGGATCAATTGAGGGGCCTTTTGACTTCAGATCTTTACCAATGCTGTGTAGCAAGTAATAAATTAATGGTTCAAGAAATTGAAATTCAAAGTTGTCTGATAGTTCCTGGAATAAAATTGGAGCGGGGCGCGGATTGGTGATAATATCAACATACAGCGCTCTTAGAATAGAAGGTGTACCCATTCCTTCTTTTGCAGCTTTGCGCGCTTCGGGGGTAATATTACGACTCGCACGAATATAAAGAGCCTTATCTTCATCACTATTGAGGTTTTTGCGAGCCTCTTTGATTTTAACTGCAAGATCAGCATCTGCTTCATCAATGAGGAAACCGAGAGCTTCATCAGCGAGATAGAGATCGGGAAACGCTTCCATTGTTTTGTTTAAAACATCCTCGGCATTTTCACTCTCCCGAATTTTTTCTTGTAGTTCGAGTAATGCCTCATGGTCAAGCTCTGGATTGCGTTCATGTTGCTCAGAAACTTCTTCCACTTTTTCAACGCGTTTTGCACCTTTTGCACTTGATGAATCAGCTTTGCCTTCTCCTTCAGCATCGGAAGTTGTTGAACGACGACTGGTGCGGTTTGAGAGAGGTCGGAAAACGTTGGCATAGGCAGTCCTTTGAGGAGAAGAAATCATCGAGGCTATAGGACCTTGTGCAGGGCCATTTTGTGTGGGGACTTGTCTTGCTGCGAAGTTTAGAGCTTTTGCGCCTTGCATAAGAGGTCCTGTCGCTCTAGCCATTTGCGCGTGAAGATTGACGATTGGCGGAATAGCTGGCATTGTGACTCCTTAAGATATTTGAATGCGCCCGAGAGGCTGGATTTTAATTTCCGGAACAACTTCTTGGTAGGAGACAACTGCCATATCAGGGAATTCTCCTTCAATCAATTTACGCACAAAACGGCGCACATCAATCGCTGTTAGTAACACAGGAGGTTGTCCTCCGGTTGGAGTGGGAGCGACAACAGAGCGCATTGCATGAAGTATGAGTTGCACAGAGTCTGGGTCAAGCGCGAGATAAGAACCTGCAGATGTTTGCTTGATTGCTCCGCGCACCATATCTTCAATTTCAGGATCGAGTAGATAAACTGAAAGAGTTGTTTGACCTTGCGAATATTTGTAACTGATATAACGTTTGAGAGAAGAGCGAACATACTCGGTAAGCAACACAGTATCCTTCTCTGATTGTGCCCATTCGCTAAGCGCTTCTAAAATTGTGCGCAGATCTTTAATTGAAATTTGCTCTTGAATCAACCGCTTAAAAATCTCAGTGAGCTTTTGCAGGGGGACTAAGCGAGTGACTTCCTTGACAAGATCAGGATACGATTTTTCGACAAACTCAATAATGCCACGCACTTCTTGAATGCCGATAAATTCACTGGCATATTGGCGGTAAAAATAGGAGAGTTGTAAGATCAACACATCAAGGGGAAGCCAAAACTTGATATTAGATTTTTCTAAGATTTCGCGATAGGTTTTCTCTACCCAGAGAGAAGGTTGCCCAGTTGATGTTTTTGAGCTGGTAAACGGAAGATTATATCGACGCAGGGTATCGGGATTCTCATTTGTTAAAAGACAGTTCTCCATGATTTTACCACGCAAGATGGGTACTTCATGAAGGAAGATGACATATTCATCTTTCTCAATTGTAACTGATTCGGTGCGCACATGCACGCCAGGGAAGCGCACTCCGAGATCTTGATAAAGAGCGTGACGCATTTTTGGGATCATCTCCTCAATAAATTTTGCACCTTGTTGATCTTTTTTGATCAATTCGGAGAGCATGCCTCCGACTTCAAGGATAACAGGCAGTGTCAGTGTGTACTCATCAGTACCGCCGCGAATTGCTTGGCCTCCTTCCATGTCTTCGACAGCTGCTATCGCTTCTGCTGAGGCTCCTGGAGCGAGAGCGCGACG
This sequence comes from Chlamydiota bacterium, assembly GCA_021772335.1. Classification (GTDB taxonomy): domain Bacteria; phylum Chlamydiota; class Chlamydiia; order Chlamydiales; family Rhabdochlamydiaceae; genus JAJFMD01. The sequence continues at coordinate 33,447 of JAJFMD010000001.1, read as the reverse complement.
CATTGCTTTTTTCTTTTTGCGCAACGTATATAAAGCTGCTCCACCGATTAAAATTGCGAGAATGACAAATACAGGAAGAGGAAAGCCTTTAATAAAACCCATTAAAAAGATGACGCAAGCGGCGATCATAATCGCTTTGGGTTGATTGAGTAACTGACTAGAAATATCAGAACCGAGATTGGCATCTTTTTTTTCGCTTGAGACGCGCGTTGTGACAATACCTGCAGTAAGAGAGATCATCAAAGCAGGAATCTGAGCAATCAAACCACCACCAATCGAGAGAAGTGTATATGTTTGGGCAGATTGTCCTAAGGTCATATTGTGCATCATGACCCCAATGATCAAACCACCGACAATGTTGATCACAGCAATAACGATTGAGGCGATCACATCCCCTTTAACGAATTTCATCGCACCGTCCATCGCTCCGTAGAGTTGACTCTCTTTTGTCAAAGCGAGGCGCAGACTGCGCGCTTGTTCAGAATCAATCACACCGCTGCGCAAGTCAGCATCAATACTCATTTGTTTACCCGGCATTGCATCGAGAGTGAAACGCGCCGCAACTTCAGCAACACGCTCTGCACCTTTTACAACAACGATGAACTGCACGATGGTAATGATTAAGAAAATAATCGCACCGACAACATAGTTACCACCGACGACATAATTACCAAACGCTTCAATGATTTCACCGGCATAGGCATGTAGTAGGATTTGTCTTGTTGCAGCAATCTCAATACCAAGCCGAAAAAGCGTTGTGATTAAGAGAAGTGATGGAAAGATAGAAAGATTAACTGCTTTGGGAATGTAGAGAGCAACCATCAATAGAGAGATTGCAATGGCGAGATTGAAGGCAATAAAAATGTCGAGAACATAGGGCGACACGGGAATAATGATCATCATGATGATCGTGATCATAAAAAAAGCAAGGACCACATCGCTTGAGCGATTGATCATTGACAACACCGTTTGCCCGCCTAAGAAGCGGCTAACTCGCTTTGCAAAACTATTCATGGTTCTAAAAACTCCGGAAGTACAGCTTCTTCTCCTGCGGCTTCAATTGATTCAAGCCATTTTAAAATTTCTGCTACCGTTTGGTAGGTGTCTTCGGGGATAAACTGGTTCACATCACCCCTATTATATAAATCTTGTGCTAAAGGTACGTTACGCATAACTGGAATATTAAATTCAACAGCAAACTCGATCATCTTTTCAGCAAAAGCTCCAGCACCCATAGTCACAATATGTGGTGCAGGTTCTGTATCTGCGTTATAATCGATTGCAACAGCAATGTGAATAGGATTTGTGATCACAGCTTTAGCACGGCGCACAGCAGAAGGACCTTCTTGGTAGGCGAGCTCTTGTGCAGTTTGTTTTCGGCGACTCTTTAGCTGAGGATCACCTTCTGTATCTTTATGCTCCTGTTTTACCTCAAATTTCTCCATTTTCATTTCATTGGCAAAGCGACGACGTTGATAGATCAAATCCGCAATAGCAATGGCCAAGAAAAAAATTCCTACTCGGATGATGACTTGAAAAAGAAAGTCAGCAAAAACCTGTGCGATACCAATAATCGGCAGGCCCGTAGTAGAAATAATATCAGGCAGTTTATTGTAGATTACACTATAAATAATAATTACTGCACCAGTAATTTTAAATAAAGATTTTAGTAGTTCGAAAAGAGTTTTAAATTTGAAAAGGTTTTTTATATTAGTTATTGGATTGAGTCTTTTGAGATCAGGCTTGAGCACTTCAGCAGAAAAAAGTGGACCAACTAAAAGAAAGTTAACAAGCCAACCAATTAAAGTTGTCGCGCCCATAATAGGTAGACTACTGTATAAAATTACCATGAGAGATTGATAAATAAATCCGCCTGCTTTGTATTGCATGTCAGGTTGTGTCATAATCGCAGAAAAATTTGCGATCATGTTTCCACCGAGCTGCTTAAACAAATAGCCCGCTAAAGAGAGTACTGTTGATATGGAAACAATGAAGGTAATTGCTGACGGAAAATCTTGTGATTTAGCAACCTGTCCCTTTTTACGCGCATCACGCAGTTTCTTCGGAGTTGCTTTTTCGGTTTTTGCTGCCATAGATTAGCTCTGCTTTTTGCAGGTAAATTGCGTCTTAATCACACCGCACAAGTTAAGCGCTGACAGTTAGAACGTCAAGAAATTATTTTAATTCGACTTGAGAATGTACATCTAGATAAATAGGGCAAGCAAAAGAGTTTTCGCTCTTTAGCGGATTTGAGTTCACTCTTTAATCAATTGTTTTAAATTATTCATCAAGACTAGATGCTTAAAATTTTGCTGTTACTTGGATTGACATGTAGGATTACTCTGTTGTATTCTGCAAGATGTAGAGAAATGTTTAACCTACTTCAAGGAGAATCTCATGAAATTATTTGTTGGTTTTTTTGCAAGTTTATTGATTAGTGCAGCTTCTTTGTCTGCAAGTTCTTCGAATAAAAGCGGATGTAATTGCAATGATTGCAAATGCACTCAAGAGCTTCATTGTGGATGTTTTTCAGAGCAAGGATGTTCATGCTCTAAAGAAAATAGCTGTTGTGGAGAAAAAGGCAGTTGTGACCCTCGCAACTACCAAGAGAGCAAAAACCAAATGCAGGCAACAGCAAAATAGCAACTTTTTTTATGCTATTTAAAATTCAATTCCTAACGGAATAACCCATTCTTTATATGTGGGGTAAATGGAAGAAGAGCTCCTTGTTTTTTTATAAAAGCAAGGAGCTCTTTATTTTGTGAAAACATGTTTCATTTTAAGCTTTATCTGGCTGTGTTTCAAAAATAAATTTTCTGAGCAAGATTGTTCCATTAAGCATTACATGTTATCCCACTTCTCGAAGCATTTTGTTTTTTTATCTATCATTTTAGTGTTCCTTCAATACTTTGCCTTGAAAAGAAGCTAGTCGTGAATATTTATTTAAAAATGTGAAAATGTTGTTTTCATTCTTCTTACTCAAAGGTCTTTATTCCTCTTGCATCAAGCAAGATTACTGGTGATTTTCTTTTAGAGAGCTTGGATAGAGATGCTATCAACTCTATAATTCTTTTGTAGGATTCTGTATGGAAGTTTGTATTGCATTCAGAATATCAAAAGATTCTGTGAGAATTATTATTCTTTTTTAGAAGCACGAATCTTGAGAAAAATATGAAATAAATTTACTCTTCTTTATTTAAAATATGCATTTAAAACATATTGCTGCAACATTCTTTGGCTATTGAAAAAAGAGCCATTTAATGCAATACAGTGTTGCATAATAGAAATGAATTTTTCTCTTTCTTTATAAAACATTGGAATAATTACTTTTTCAAGCTTTTCATATAACCAAAAAGCATCCTCATATGCATCATTCTTTTGTTTATTATCCGCAATGGACCATCCAGTAATTCCTTCAATACATCCTTCTATCCACCAACCATCTAAAATGCTTAAAGAGGGGACTGCATTTAAAGCTGCTTTCATCCCACTTGTGCCAGAGGCTTCCATAGGAATTTGCGGTGTATTTAACCAAAGGTCAACCCCGCTGGTGATTAGTTTTGCAAGCTCTAAATCATAATTTTCAAGATAAACAATACGAATATCATCCTTAAGAGATTCTATAGCCTGAAAGATTCGTTGAATGAGCTTCTTTCCTTCCTGATCCTGTGGGTGAGCTTTGCCAGCATAAATGATTTGGATAGCCCCTTGTTCTTTAACAATGGATCTAAGCCTTTCCAAATCCTGAAATAGAAGATCTCCTCGTTTATATGTTGCCGCACGCCTCGCAAACCCTATTGTTAATATGTCTTGATCCATTCCGATATTAGTTTTCCTATTCACATAATCAAGCAGACACTTTTTGGCCAGCATATGAGCCTGCCAAACTTCATTTTTAGGAATATTTAAGGCATAGCGAAGGCTGAAATTGTCCTCTTTCCACGAGGGGATATGATGATCGTACAATGCTTGAAATGAAGATGATAACCACCTCGCAATATTGACTCCATTTGTAATCGAGTCAATTGAGTAACGACCAAACATGAGATTAGAAATTTCTCCGTGTTTTTTTGCGACTCCATTGACATAATGACTTAAATTTAAAGCTAGATATGTTAGGTTTAGCACGCCTTCACAGCAAAAAATATTTTTCCTATTAAACACCTCTCGATTACCAAGAATGCGAATAATAAGTTCCATGGGAAATTTACTATGGGCTGCAGCAACAGGTGTATGTGTGGTAAATACACATTGTCTTTTCACATTTTCTATATCTTTTTCCGAAACAGTTTTGCTTCCAGATTTTATTCGAAATTCTTCGAGAAGTTCCAAAGTTAATAGACTCGCATGACCTTCATTCATATGGAAGCGATCTAAATCGTGGTGTCCTAAAGCTCGAAGCATTTTCACACCACCTATTCCCAGAATTACTTCTTGACATAACCGATAGTATTGATCCCCTCCATACAAAGAATCACTTAAAGCTCTGTCATCCTCAGTGTTTTCAGGGAGATTAGTATCTAAAAAGAGAACAGGAATGCTAAATTTAGTTGAAGATTTTATTTCTAATTTCCAAGCTCTTACATGAATGCTGCGACTATCAATGTCTAGTTTGATCCGCTCAGGCAACTCCTCAAGAACATCATCGACGACCCATTCGGTGGGTGTTTCGACTTGCCATCCATTTGATTCCAGCTTTTGATGAAAGTAGCCTTTTCGATAGAGTAATGTGACAGCAATCATTGGAATTTTAAGATCCGAAGCTGCAAAAATTGCATCCCCGGCTAATACTCCAAGCCCACCGCTATAAGTTGGTATATTTTCTTCTAAAGCTATTTCCATTGAGAAATAAGCAATCTTTCTTTGCTGATTCATTTTTACCTATTTTAAGAATAACCATTTAATCATTTAATAAAGGTCACTTTGGTTTTTTTTTAAAGGCGTGTGTTTTCCACAGCACAAAAATAACAGGTATAACAAAAAGAGTTAGAAAGGTAAGGGAAATAAGACCTCCCCAAAGAGGCAACGCTATTCGTTTCGCAATATCAGATCCAACCTGAGTACTGATCATAATTGGAATTAACCCAATGATGTTCAAGCCTATTGCCATTATAAAAGGACGTATTCTCAAGGTAGCCTGTGACAGCGTCATGGCAATAATATCCTGTGTCGATTGGATTTTCCCTTCGGCTTCCCAGTTTTTGAAACCTTGCATTAGATAAACAATCATGATGGAAATCGTTTGAGCTGCAATCCCTAATAAAGCAATCATTCCTACCCACACAGCTACAGATGTATTGTAACCAGCAAAGAATAAAAAGAAAATCGCTCCAACTGCAGCAAAAGGAACTGAAAGCATCACAATCAAAGTGGGTACCAAAGATTTGAAGTTCATATAAAGAATCAATAATACCAGGAAAATCGTTAAAGGAACCATATAGGAAAGCAAAGTTTGAATTCTTTCAAGATACTCATATTGCCCTGTCCATTTGATGAAATATCCTCGTGGAAGTTCTAATTCAGCAGAGACAGCTTGTTTAGCAATGTCTACAAAGCCACCTATATCAGATGTTTCTAAATCTACATATACCCACCCTGAAAAATAGCCCATTTCATCTTTGATCATAGATGGACCCATAGTAATTTTGACTTCGCCAAGTTGTCCTAAGGGTACATGCGCAAATTTTGAAAGCTGTTGTGTATCTATCATCATTGCCATTGGTTTGCTAATCGGAACTAAAGCCTGCTTAAGAGATAAAACATCATCACGTAGTCCCCTTGGATATCGAATATTCACTGTATATCTTTCACGCCCTTCAATAGTCTCTGTAATATCTTCGCCTCCGACAGCGCTTTGCACAAATCCCATGACCTCGGCAATGGTCAATCCATATCTAGCTAGAGCATCTCGATCGGGAATAAAATCAATATAAAATCCGCCCATCTCTCTTTCAGCATAAACACTTCTTGTTCCAGGAACTTTCTTGAGTATTGTTTCTAAATGAGTCCCTATTTGGTTGATGGTTTCTAAATTATCGCCAAATACTTTTACGCCAACTGCCGTTCGAATACCCGTAGTGAGCATGTCTAAACGTGCTTTAATGGGCATCGTAAACGCATTTTGAACTCCTTTGAAGGTTACAGCTTCATTCATTTCTTGAATGAGCCTTTCCTTCGTCATACCTTTTCTCCACTCTTTTTTAGGATGAAGCATGATTACTGTTTCGATCATGGAAAGAGGGGCTGGGTCAGTAGATGTATCAGCTCTTCCTGCTTTTCCAAACACGCGTTTAACTTCAGGAAAAGAGTACAAAATCCCATCTTGCTTTTGAACCAATTCCCTTGCAGCTTCAATTGAAATACCAGGCGTTGTAATTGGCATAAAATAGACGTCCCCTTCATCTAATGGAGGCATAAATTCTGAGCCGAGTTTAAGATAAAAAGGAATAGCGGAGATGATGAGAATGAGAGTGCTGCATATAACGGTTTTCCGATAGTTTAAACAAAACCGTAATGCAGGACGATAGATATATCCTAGACCCCTATTGACTGGATTAGAGAGAGAAGGCCGGATTTTTCCTTTGATAAAAGTTACCATAAGAGCAGGGACTAAAGTGATTCCTAACAAACATCCGAAAGCAACAGCAAATGTTTTTGTATAGGCAAGTGGAGAAAATAATTTCCCTTCTTGAGCTTGCAAACTAAAAACAGGAATAAATCCGATAACAATGATTAGCAAAGAGGCGAAAATACTAGGACCAATTTCTTTAGCTGCTTCTATAACAACTTCTAAACGAGGTTTTCCCTCCTTATTTTCCTCCAACTTTTTATGGGCATTCTCTGTCATAATAACAGCTGAATCCACAACATCTCCAATAGCGATGATAATTCCCGCTAAAGACATAATATTTGCTGAGACTCCCATATAGTACATCGGAATAAAAGCTAAGATAACTGCGATAGGAAGAGTTATGATAGAGATCAAAGATGAGCGAAAATGAAGTAGAAATATAAAAATAATAAAAAAGACAAGAATAATCTCTTCGCCAAGATTCTCGAAAAGAGTCTTCATAGAGTCGATAATTAATTTAGAGCGATCATAGGTTGTAATGAGTTTTACTCCTGGAGGAAAAGCACTTTCAACCTTTTTAATTTTTTCTTTTACATCTTTAATTACCTTTAGGGGGTTTTCATCATATCGCATAACAACAATGCCCCCAACTACCTCTCCTTTTCCATCTAGATCTACTAGTCCTCTTCGAATATTACCTCCTATTTGTACACGAGCTAGATCTTTGATTGTTACAGGAGTGCCCATTTGATTTGTACCAACAACGACTTGTTCAATCATTTTTGTATCAGTTATATAACCGCTTCCTCGCACAGCATATTCATGTTGTGCCATTTCAATAACTCTGGCCCCAATATATAAATTAGAGTCTTGAAGAGCTGAACGCACATGATTAATAGAAAGGCCATATGATTGGAGCTTAACGGGATCAACTTCTACTTGATATTCCTTTTCATACCCTCCAACACTTGCAATTTCCGCAACACCAGGAACTGCTGCTAACCAGTACCGCAAATACCAATCTTGAAAACTGCGAAGCTGCTGGAGATCATAATTCCCACTTTCATCAACAAGAGCGTATTCAAATACCCATCCAACTCCGGTAGCATCAGGACCAATCACTGGTGTAGCGCCTTTAGGCAATTGTCCTTGAAGAGGGGAAAGGTATTCCAACGTTCGACTTCTTGCCCAATAGATATCGGTTCCCTCTTCAAAAAGAACATAGACAAAGGAAAAACCAAACATTGTAAATCCTCTTACAACTTTTACCTTCGGAGCAGAAAGAAAAGCTGAAACTATTGGATAAGTCACTTGATCTTCAATTAGATTGGGACTTTGTCCCTTCCATTCAGTAAAAATAATAACTTGGGTATCTGATAAATCTGGAAGCGCGTCCATAGGCGTATTTCGAATGGCGTAACCCGCCCATACGAGCATTAGCACCGTAATCACATATATGATGTAGCGGTTTCTTCCGCTCCAATCAATAATTTTTGCGATCATATTCTAATGAGCTCCATATTGTCTAATCTCTCCACTACCAAAACCTGAAATTCGACTTTCAGAGTCGAGTAAAAATTGTGAGTTAGTTACCACTTTTTCGCCTTCATTTACACCAGATAGTACTTGATAGTACCCATCTGCTAGATATCCTAATTCCACCTCTTTCATAATAAATCGTCCAAGACGTTCTTCAATAAAGATCAAATTCCTAAGTCCAGTCTCAATAACAGCATTTTGAGGAATTGATAATGATCTTCCCATGTTCACTTGTAACTCTACAACACCGTACATATCTGGCTTGAGAAGATAGCAAGGATTATCGACATCAATGCGGACTTTGAGGCTGCGTGTTTTAGGGTCAATCACATAATTGATAAAAGAAACGGAGCCTTTAAAATGAAGATCCGGAAAAGACGTGATAGAAAAATCAACATTTTGCCCGAGTTTCATTAGTGAAATATCTTGTTCATAAATATCTGCAAAAACCCAGACCCATGAGAGATCTGCTATAGTAAAAAGATTAATTCCGGGACCCACATTCATTCCTGAAAAAGCATTCTTTTCTAATACAATGCCATTGATAGAAGAAAAAAAAGTTAGATCGTATGAGGGTTCTTTGGTTTCATGCAGCCTCGAAATTTCCTTCATAGGAACATCCCAAAGTTCCATACGTTCTCTTGCAGCTTGTAAAAGATCTTCATTAGACCTCTGTAATTCTTCAGCAAATACTCCTTTAGGAGCTCTCTGCGAACCCTTTAGTGCTAAAAGATACTCTTCCTGAGTTGCATATAATTCGGGGCTATAAACAGTAAATAGAGGTGAGTTAACAAAAACAGGTTTATTAGTAAAATCAACGTAAAGATTTTCAACCCAGCCTTTCATTTTTGTTTGGACTTTAAAAATCTTTCTCTCGTCTACTGCTACGATTCCAACTGTTCGAATAGAGAGGACTAGATCCCTTACCTGAGCAAGTTCTGTTGTGATGCCATACATTTGAAGTCGAGAAGGTTCGATATTTATTAGGTTTGATTGCTCTGCATTTGTATTTTTATCATTTTTTTGGGAGTTTTCATAAGTATCAGAATCATTTTTAGTACAACATGCAAAAAGTAACATAAAAATAAAACAACTGATTGTATTTCTCATTTCATATCTCCCGGATTGATTCCTACTATTCTTTCTAACTCTGCAAGAGCAATTTCACGTTCTACCTTCGCTTGTTCAAGCTCTAGTTGATATTGATAGTACTGGCGAATTGTATCCAAAAGAGTTAAAAAGTCTCCTTTTCCTGTATGGTATTCTGCTTTTCCCGATTCAAGGCTTTCCCATGTTTTGGGTAAAATTCCAGATTCTAAAAGGAAAACGCGCTCATCTAATGAATATATTTCAGCAAGAAATTTTCGAATGCGTCCTCCAATGACAGACTTAAGACCATCTAAATCATCTTTATACGCATTTTTTAAAGCGCTTGCTTTTTGAACATCTCTTCTTTGTTTCCATGGGATCCATATAGGGACATTAATTCCTACTGATACACCCCAAGCTGTGTCGTTACTTTCTATTATGTGATCAAAACGACTCCCTATGATAAAGTTCGGAAAATATTCCCTTTTGGCTAAATCTCTTCGAAAACCTTGCTCTTCAATCCTCGATTCAATCCCTTTAATTTCAGGATTATATTGATAAGATTTATGCTCCAAAACTGTATGATTGAAAGAAAGTTGAGGAGTAAAGAAAGCTTCCGGTATTCCTATCGGTTCAAAAGCATTGCGATTTAAAATGGCATTAATCATCGATAATATTCGATCTTTTATAGCTAACAATCTAAGCTTTTCATCATCAAGAATCTGTAGTTCTACTTGAGCTTTTACCGCTTCTGAAAAACTATCTTCTCCAGATCGATACAGAGCAAATGTCGTTTTTACAAATTCACAGACGATATTCCGATTGAACTCATTAATTTTAATCGCAATATCATAATAATAGAGCTGAAAAAATAGTTTTTTACTTTCTAGAATTAAATCTCGCATAGTAGCAATATTTTCACTTTTAAGAAAAGCAACCTGTTGTCCCTCAATCTGTCCTTTAAGAGACAACTTCCCTGGAAATGGAATTTCCTGAAGAAATGTGTAACGCATTTTTGGGATAAACGGACTTTTAGAAGAGGAACCAAAAGGTTGATCATGACGCATTATTATGAATTCAGGATCTTCTAAAATCTGAACTCTTTTTTGAAAAAATTCTGCGGCATTTATTCTTTCTTTTGTTGCAGAAAGATCAGGATTTCTCTTAAGCACTTCTTGAATAAGAGTATCTAATTGCATTGATGTAGGAATCTCAGCTTCTTCTGCAAGGAGTAATCCACTGCTTAAAATACATAAATAAATGATTCGTTTCATTTTTTATTCCGACTTAATAACCAATTTATTACTGATCCAAGAAAAAAAATGATTATAGCGATACCTAGTATCACCCCCCATTCAATAAAACCTAGAGATACAGTACCAAAGATTTTTTGCAAAGGAGGTAAATAAACAACGGCTATTTGAAGAAGTAAAGAGCCAACAAGGGCTATAATTAACCAGCGATTGGAGAATAAACCGATATGATAGGGCATGCGCACCATCTGAACCCTAACTAATTCAACAACAACGAGTGTTGTTAGAGCCATTGTTTGCGCAAGCTGAGCGCTCTCTTTCAATCCAAAATGACACGCCCCGAGTGTTCCTATAGCTATGATTACACTAATAAGAAATAATCGAAAAAAAGTATGAGCAGATAAGATCTGTTCCTTTGGCTTTCTAGGAGGTTTATTCATAATTTGTGGATCGATTGGATCCATTGCAAAGGCGATAGCAGGAAATCCATCAGTTACTAGATTTAAAAATAAAAGCTGAACAGGAGTGAGAGAAAGAAAAGGATTGCCCAAGGCATCTTTAAAACCTAATGCTATTCCTGCAAAAATAATTAATAATTCAGCCATATTTGAAGAAAGAAGGTAATTAACAAATTTCACAATATTATCATATATGCCCCGTCCCTCTTCTATTGCTTGAATAATTGAAGCAAAATTATCATCGGTAATGATCATATCGGCAGTTTCTTTAGCTACATCAGAGCCCTTAATTCCCATAGCTATACCAATATTGGCTTCCTTCATAGCAGGAGCATCATTAACACCATCTCCTGTAACTCCTACTATTTCTCCTTTTTGCTTCCATGCTTTGATTATGCGCAGCTTATGTTCTGCTGAAACGCGAGCATAGATACAGGTTCGTTCAAGATTTTGTTCAAGTTTATTTTCATCCCAACTATCTAATTCTTTTCCAGTTACAGCTTGAAATTTTTCTTTATATAAGTTGAGTTCTGATCCTATTGCAATAGCTGTATCTTGATGATCTCCCGTAATCATGACAGGAAAAATACCAGCTTCTTCAGCATGAGTTATCGCCGCTTCCACTTCAGGACGCGGAGGATCAATCATGCCTACAAGTCCAACAAATGTAAGTTTCTCTTCGATAGACTCCGATAGCTGATCTTCTTCGGGGAATTCACGAAAGGCAAGAGCTAGGACGCGAAAGGCATTGGAAGCTAGCTCCTGATTGGCTTTAATAATGTTGGTTCGATAGGACTTATTTAACTCAATACTCTCTTCGTTAAGGAGAATCCTATCGCATAAATCTACGATAATATCCGGAGCCCCTTTGACATATAGGATTTTGACACGATTAGAATTTCTAACAACGCTCATTCTTTTTCGATCGGAATCAAAGGGGATTTCTGTAATGAAAGGATGGCTTTTATTTAAATCTTCTTTTTCCAAATGGCCTTTTTTGCCTAAAACAAGCAGAGCAGCTTCTGTAGGGTCTCCCACGACTTTCCATTCGCCTTCAGAGTGAGTTAAGGAAGCATTATTACAAAGCACTCCAATCTCAATGAGCTTTTGAAAACTTCGATCTGATGAAAGATCTGTTTTCTTCGATTGAAAGATAAACCCACCTGTAGGGTCATATCCAGAACCCTCAACTTCAATCCACTTTTCATTCACCCAAATCTTTCTTACACATAGTTCATTCTTTGTAAGAGTTCCCGTCTTATCTGTACAAATAACAGTTGCACATCCAAGAGTCTCAACAGAAGGAAGGTTGCGGATAAGCACTCTTTGTTTTGACATTTTACGTACGCCTATTGCTAAAGCAATTGTAACAATGGCGGGAAGGCCCTCTGGAATAGCAGCTACTGCAAGGCTTGTAGAAATCAACAAGATATCAACGAAAGAGAATCCCTTTAAAAAACCTATCAGAAAAACTATGCTCACAATACCTAAACAAAGAAAGACAAGCTTATGTCCCAGTTTTTGTAATTTTATCTGAAGAGGGGTGGATTGCTTTTCCTGTCCATGAAGAAGCAAAGCAATCTTTCCAAGTTCTGTAGAGCTCCCTGTTTCTGTAACAATCAAGGATCCCTTTCCGGTGCTTACAATTGTTCCCATAAATCCCATATTTTTCCGATCGCCTATGGCCATTTTTTCAGCAGCAATAGGTGTAAAGATTTTATGAACAGGAGTTGATTCTCCTGTCAATATGGCTTCTTGAGTCGATAATTGGATGGCATTGACAACGCGCCCATCTGCAGGAATGATATCTCCTGCTTCAAGTATAACAAGATCTCCAGGAACTAAATTTTTTGTTTCGATTGTTTTCAGGTTTCCATCACGCATAACCTTGCATGTGGGAATAGATAATTTCTTTAGTGCAGATATGGATTTTTGAGCATTTAACTCTTGAATAAAACCTATGATTCCATTGAGTACTATAATGACAGCAATTGCCATTGAATCAATCCATTCTTCTAAAAGACCCGAAACGATTGCAGCTGCAATAAGAAGCCAAACAATGAAGCTGGAAAACTGCTTCAAGAAAAGAACCAGCCATGAGGCAGGCTTCGCTTCAGGCAAAATATTATTTCCGTATTTTTTGATTTTTTCTTCAGCGGTTGAATCAGAGAGACCTCTTTCTAAATCCGTTTGGAATTCAGTAATAAGATCTGTAGTGGAAGAACTCCACCAATTTCTTTTATTGTTTTGTTCCATATACAAACTAAAATATATTCCCTTTAGTTTTCATCCATATCACTAAATGTTTTTAAAAAAAATTAAAAAAAGAGGGTAGAAAACTAAAAATATAAGAAAGGAGATAGAATGTTTTTATTTTAATCGAAGCAGTTTAGCATTAATTGCACAGATCACCGTGCTCAAAGACATAAAAATCGCAGCAATAGCAGGACTCAAAATAAACCCCATTTTGTAAAAAACACCAGCAGCAATAGGGATTGCAAATATGTTATATCCTGTTGCCCAGATCAGATTCTGAATGATCTTTTTATAGGAAGCGCGAGCTAATTCTGTTATTGCCACTATATCTAATAGGTTGCTTTTCACGAGAATAATATCTGAGGTTTCTACTGCAACATCTGTTCCAGCACCTATAGCAATACCTACATCAGCTTGCGCCAAAGCAGGAGCATCGTTAACCCCATCACCCGTCATGGCAACAAAAAAACCACGCGCTTGAATTTTAGCGATTTTATCTTTTTTTTCATGAGGAAGAACCTGGGCCATATATTCATCTAGTCCTACTTCCACAGATACCCATTGTGCTACCTGGTCTTGATCACCGGTCAACATTATACATCGGATTCCCATTTTCTTCAGCTGGGCAATTGCTTCTTTTGATTCATCTCTGATGATATCTGCTAAGGCTATTGAGCCTCTCAATTTTCCGTCGACTAGAACAAAAACAACAGTTTTCCCTTGAGATATGAGTTCATCTATTCTCGGGTCATTGTAGGAGAAATTATGTTCTTTCAAATATCCGGGGCTTATTACTTTCACTTCTATTCCATGTACCCGCCCTTCAGCTCCTTTTCCTGGAATAGCTTTAAATTCTTGTACTTCTTCAATTTTTTTAGCTGAAGAGGTTATGCCTTGAGCTATAGGATGTTCAGAATGGGCTTCGACAGATGCCGCTAAAATAAGCAACTCTTCCTCACTTCCTTCAAAAACAATGGTATCTGTTATTCCAAACTTTCCCTCAGTTAGAGTTCCTGTTTTATCAAAGACAATAGCAGTGATTTTTCTTGACTCCTCAAAGGCTGAGCGACTGCGAATCAAAAGCCCATTTCTTGCAGCAATTGTTGTAGAGACTGCAACAACTAGAGGGACAGCAAGACCTAGTGCATGAGGACATGCAATTACCATCACGGTAACTGTTCTCTCTATTGCAAAAGCTAGAGTTTGCTCAGTAAAGATAAGCCAAATCAACAATGTTAAAGCCCCGCTAACCAAAGATACTGTAGTGAGCCAAAATGCAGCACGATTGGCAATATCTTGCGTTTTGGATTTACTACTTTGAGCCTCCTTAACGAGGTTGATTACTTGAGAAAGATAAGAATCTTTCCCTATCTTTTTAATCTGTAAAACGAAGGATCCTTCCCCATTGATAGATCCTCCAATTGCTTGAGCACCTAGAGATTTTCTTACAGGTTTTGATTCTCCTGTTAACATAGATTCATTAATGCTTGATTCCCCTTCAACAATCTCACCATCTGCTGGAATTTTCTCCCCAGGTTTTATGAGAACACGATCATCCATTTTGAGTTCCGATATGGGTACATCTTGAATGCTTTTATTCGACATGATCTTATGAGCAATTGATGGCATTAATTTTGCAAGTTCTTCTAAAGCTCTTCCAGCACCCATGATAGATTTCATCTCAATCCAATGACCTAAAAGCATAATATCAATTAGTGTAGCGAGTTCCCAAAAAAATAGTTTTCCTTTGAGTCCAAAAATGATAGCCGAGCTGTAGAGATAAGCGACAATAATTGCAATCGCTATTAACGTCATCATGCCAGGAATTTTAGCTTTTAGCTCATTAAAGAATCCCTTCAGAAAAGGGAGTCCTCCATAGAAAAAAACAATAGAGGCAAGAGCAAATAATAGATAAACATCTCCAGGGAATATAAGAAGATTTTCAATTCCCAAAAAGGATTGTATCATAGGTGAGAGAATTAGAATCGGAAAAGTAAGAGCAAGAGAAATCCAGAACTTTTTTTTGAAGTCACGAACCATGTATTCATGATTTCCTTCATGAACTCCTTTATGGTCAACATGAGCACCGCAAAGACACTCTTCGCAACTACGCTGAAAAGTTTTATAAGAATTCTTAGAATTTTCGTTGCTTTTTTCTTTCAAATTTAATGTCTCATTAAAAAAGTACTGGTAATCTACCATTTATATTTTTTGCAATTTTTTTGCAAATGATTGAAAAATAATTGAATATTTAAAATCTTATCTGATTAAAGCTTTGAATCTACTGCTAGATAAAAAATAGTGCTGCCTGTTTAAGTTCAACCCTTAAAATGACAAAAAGTGGAGACTGTTCAAGACATACGGAAAGCTGTGTTCGAGGGGGCGATTAAACGACTTAGGCCTGTAATTATGACGTCAGCTACTATACTTTTAGCATTACTACCTATTTTGAGTTCAACTGGATGAGGTTCAGATATCATGGTTCCAATGGCTATCCCTTCCTTTGGAGGTATGATAGTTGCTCTTTTCAGTGTAATACTCGTGCCTGTTTTATATTGTAGTGTGCAAGAGATTAAGTTGAAATTCAGGAAAAAATATCCTCAAATACAGTGATGGTTTTTGAATTAACTTAATTGTGAAAGAAGAGAATCACATCGCCATCAACAACGATATATTCTTTACCTTCAAAGCGTGCTTTGCCTGCATCTTTAGCAGCGCTACGGCTTTTATATTTGATGAAATCATCATAGGAGACAACTTCAGCACGAATGAATCCCTTTTGGATATCAGTATGGATTTTTCCTGCAGCAAGCGCAGCATTCGTTCCCTTGGTGATTGTCCACGCGCGCGTCTCAATTTCACCAGTTGTTAGGAACGTGATTAAATCCAGAGAGCGAAAAGCAGAAGTGACAAGGCGATTAAGACCTGTTTCTTTGAGACCATAAGGCGCTAGAAACTCTTGAGCTTCTTCAGGAGGCAATGGTGCGAGTTCTTCTTCAAGTTTAGCGCAAACAGGAATTACTTCAGCATTTTCATTAGCAGCATAATCAACGAGTTTTTTGAAATGCGTGTTTTCAAGAGAGGAGAGATCATCTTCAGGAATATTGGCGAGATAGATCACCTTTTTAGCGGTAATAAAGTTATACGGCTTAAGTAATTCGATCTCTTCATCAGTAAATTCAAGAGAGCGGATAGGTTGATTATTATTGAGATGACCAATGATCTTTTCAAATAGAGGAACTAATGGTGCGAGTTCTTTTTTTCCTTTAACCTGTTTTTGGACCTTTTGAAAAGTATTTTCTGCCATTTGTAGATCGGCGAGAATAAGCTCAAGATCAATCACTTCAATATCAGCGATTGGATCCACTTTGCCGTCAACATGTACGACATTTTCATCTTCGAAGCAGCGCACAACATGAATAATTAAGTCGGTTTCGCGAATGTGACTGAGAAATTTATTTCCTAAACCCTCACCTTGAGAAGCTCCTTTTACAAGACCTGCAATATCGACAAAAGATATATGAGCGGGGATGATCTGTTTGCTGCCGGAAAGAGCAGAAAGCTTTGCTAAACGGGGATCTTCGACAGGAACAATGCCAACATTAGGATCGATGGTGCAGAAAGGATAATTTTCTGCTGCGATCCCTTTTTTAGTCAAAGCGTTAAAGAGAGTAGACTTTCCTACATTAGGCAGTCCGACAATACCACAAGATAGTTGAGACATAAGAATTTTTTAACGTTATTAAAATAGAGTATTTTACTCCATTGACCAAATCAAGTAAAGCCGTTCGTTTTTTTTATTGCCGCAGAGATTGCAGTGATAATATTCAGCAGTCCGTACTGCAAAATAATGTAGATTTTTTGGATGGAGAAGTTTTTCTATTTCTATTAGGATTATCGTTAAAATTTATCTTCGAGGGCTTTTATATGGTTAATAAAGAAACTGATATAACAAAAATCAAGAGGGAAGCTGGTGAAGCATTGAAAAAGGCAGCTCTTAGCGAAGAAGCAAAGAGCTATCTTTTGAATAATCCAGTGCTTTTCAATTTGCTCCTAAAAGCTGCCAAAAGATATATCGGCGGAGAAACTTTAGAAGAGGCTCTTGTAACGAGAAAATTTCTCCGAGAAGAGGGATTGCTAACCAGTCTAGAGTTTATGGGTGAAAATGTAACTACGGTTGAAGAAGCTAACGAAGCAACTCAAGAATTCTTGCGAATTATCAAAGCTCTTAAAGTTGAAAACAAGCCTGATAGAGTTTCTCTTGATCTTTCACATATAGGGCTATTTTTAGATAAAGAAAAAGGGATCGAAAATTTTAGACTTTTAGCCAAAGCTAGTGAGAATAGTCCTATCGATCTTTTTATTAGCGCTGAAGGAGTGGATAAGACAGACGAAATTTTAGATGTCTACTGCATGTTTTCTAAAGAGTTTTCTCATGTAAACATTACTCTACAGGTCTATTTACATCGAGCTGATCAAGATCTACAGCAAATACTGCAAAATAGCAGAGGAAAAGTTAGACTTGTAAAAGGAGCTTTTGAAGGTTCAAAAGAGGTTCTTTTACCCCGCGGTAGTCAGCTCGATGATCGCTATATAGAAATGATGAAAATTTTATTCAAAACAGGACGCTATTGTTCCATTGCAACGCATGATGCCGAGCTTTTATCTAGAATTCTTACAATTATAGATCAACAGCAAATTGATCGAGAAAAATATGAATTTGAAATGCTTTATGGGATTGGCACTGACTTATTAAGGGATCTCAAAAAACAGGGACATCTCAGTCGCCAGTATATAGTCTATGGTAAAGAATGGTATCTTTATCTTTGCAATCGGATTGCAGAAAATCCAGAAAATGTTTTTCTCGCCATTTCTGATATCATGAAAGGGGATTGCAATTTCGCTGAGGTAAATTGATCGGATATTAAGAGAAAATGACTTCGAGGAAAAGGTTAGTGAAGCGGTAATCAGCATCTACAGGTTGGAGAAGGAGCTCATGTTTTTTAGGGTCAATTTGCAAGCTGCCCGGAATTGATTTTTCTTCATCTATGATTGTTACCGGGTATGCTCCTTTAGGAGGAAGGCATAAGTTTTTAGCAACGACGCTTGGAGGGATAAAGCTATGATCGATGGCTCGAAAGCTTGTATAGATTGAATAGGGTCTTCCTAATAGTTCTTGTGCCTTATCAAGAGAGCCTTCATGAATTAAACCGCGAATATGGCGCGATGAGATCACTTCTTGCGAGCGATTTTTTTTTGTTAAATAGTGCGCGCGAAATCCGAGTAGTTTTTCTAATGCTGTGACATGTTGCTCATCGCCTTTTTTTTTGTGGCCAAAGCTCGCTCCCTTCCCTAAGAAAAAATCGCTAAAGTGCGTTGCTGTTTTTAGGTGATTTAAAAAAACATCGTAAGGCATTTCTGCTAATTCTTGATCAAACTTCAAAAGAATGAGTAGGTCAACTCCCGCTTGCTCTAAGAGATGCGTCTTATGTTCTAATGTTGAGAGTAGAGTTGTTTTGTATTTCTTGTTGAGGATTTCAGCAGGCTGATTGATAAAAGAGAGTAGGGCAATAGGGTGGTTAGGAGCAAGACGGCGCATTTCTTCAAGCAAATAACGATGACCGGTATGTACTCCATCGAAACTGCCTAAAGTCAGTGCATAATTTTTTTCTAAGGTAGGTATGTCAGAGAGGTCGTAGGCGATTTTCATCTGCTTTAATTAAGTGATCGCTATAAATAAATTCTGGAAGTGATAGTTTATCAAGGTCTAAGCAATCGCGCAAGAGATAAGGGCCGCAGCGTGTTCTCGCGAGCTGAGAAAGATGCGCTCCAGTATTGAGTTTGATTCCAATATCATGTGCAATAGAACGAATATACGTTCCTTTCGAACAAGAGATTTGTAGTTTTAACTCAGGATAAGAGTAGTCGAGAAGAGTTGTTTGTACTTGAAGGGTGTTTGGTTCGCGTTTGACCTCAATGCCTTTACGAGCGAGAGTGTAGAGTTTCTTTCCTTGGATTTTTTTTGCACTAAACATTGGAGGGATTTGTTTAATTTCTCCCTGAAAATCTTTTAAGCATTCTTTTACTTCTTCAAGCGAAGGAATGCGATCTGATTGAGATAAAATTTTGCCATCGCAGTCGTAAGAATCTGTTTCAATACCAAGGTGAACAGTCCCAATATATTCTTTATCAGAGTTCGAAAATTGCTCGGAAAGGCGGGTGTAGTTACGGCCGATAAGCATAATCATGACGCCTGTGGCAAAAGGATCGAGTGTGCCGGCAAAACCAATTTTTTTTATGTTTGTAATTTTACGTAATATAGAGACCAGTCGAAAAGAATTCATTTCGGTTGGTTTATTAATTAGCAAGATGCCTTGAGAGGAGTCATTACTCTGGTGTGGTAGGAGGGGCGTTTCTTTGATGTTTTTCATCTTGAATTTTTTTTAAAACATTATTAATGCGCGCAAATTCATCCGCTGTATTATCAATTATAAAGGTTAATTCAGGGAAATAGCGCATCACAACTTTTTTAGATGATTGCACACTGATAAAACCACTTGCAGATTGAAGGGCATTAATTGTTTCAGATTTTTCCTGCGCAGTGCCGATGACGCTAATGTAGACTTTAGCATATCGGAGATCTTTCGTAATATTAACACTAGTCACACTTACAAGAGATGCAACATGTGGATTTTTTACTTCACGGTTGATCACTTCAGAAAGCACTTCTCTCAAAAGGGAATTGAGGCGTTTAGTGCGATCGGTCATAGGTCTTGCTCTTTGTAAATGATTTCAAATGCTTCAAAGATATCGCCTTCTTGTATATCGCTACGATTTTGTAGAAGAATTCCGCATTCATAGCCTTTTTGTACTTCTTTGACATCTTCTTTAATGCGTTTTAGAGATGGAACAACGCCTTTCCAAATTTGTTCGTCTTTGCGAATTTGGCGCACTTGGCAACCGCGCTTAATCAATCCTTCGGTTACTTTACAACCGGCAATGACACCAAGTTGAGAAGATTTAAAGGTTGTTAATACTTCAGCTTTACCAATATCTTTTTCTTCAGCAATTTTATCGAGAGTTTTGCGCATCAGTTCTTTTACATCATCAATGGCATGATAGATAATGGTGTGTAGACGCACATTAGCTTTAGTTTGCTTGATCAGTTCCTCAGCGTGTGCTTCTATTTTAGTATGAAATCCAATGATCGTTGCTTGAGATGCTGCAGCGAGTTCGATATCCGATTCAGAGATCTCTCCTACGTCGGAAGATAAAATGTTGACATCAGCTTTATCAGACTTGATTTTCATTAGAGAAGTTTTTAGTGCTTCCAAAGAACCTTGCACATCAGCGCGCAAGACAAGGTGCAAGACTTTCTTCTCTTCTTGTTTTTGTTGTACGAGGCTTTCAAAAGCAGTGCGTTTGCTTTGTTGCAATAAGGTGCGTTTGCGTCCTTCAGAGCGATCTTTGGAAAGAATTCTAGCTTCTCGATCAGTATCGACGACGATGAATTCGCTACCTGCTTCAGGAAGAGCTGAAAGTCCTGTAATTTTTACAGGAGTAGATGGCCCTGCAGTTTCAAGTAGGCGGCCATGCTCATCGTGCATTGTTTTTACTCTGCCGTAATCGAGATCAAGAACTAGAGGATTACCAATATGCAGAGTTCCATTTTGGATAAGAATCGTTGCAACCGAGCCTAAGCCTTTATGGAGTTGAGATTCTAAAACAGTGCCGCGCGCTCTGGAATCAGGATTTGCTTTTAGCTCGAGGATTTCTGATTGAAGAGCGAGCATTTCAAGAAGTTCGGGGATTCCTTCACCAGTAACTGCCGAACAGTTAACTGTAATTGTCGAACCACCCCAAATTTCAGGGAGTAGTTCTTTGTCGGCGAGTTCTCTGTAAATTGTATCGGCGTTAAAATTTGGTTTGTCTGATTTGTTAATCGCTACAACAATAGGAACGTTTGCGTCTTGAGCTTGTTGAATTGCTTCTTCGGTTTGCTGTCTGATCCCTTCATCTCCAGCGACAACAAGAACAATAATATCTGTGGCATCAGCACCGCGCATACGCATAGCGGTAAATGCTTCGTGGCCAGGGGTATCGAGAATTGTTAAATCACCAACGGAGGTATGGCATTTAAAAGCTCCAATATGTTGCGTAATAGCGCCAGCTTCAGCTTCAGCCATTTTGGTTTTGCGGATAGCATCGATTAGACTTGTTTTTCCATGGTCAACGTGACCCATGAAAGTGACAACAGGGGGTCTTGTAACGAGTTTTTTAGGGTCACATTCAGCGATTTCTTCTTTGATTGTTTTATCTGTGATGCGTAAGCGCTCTTCTTCGCTTGTATCGATTGTAATTTCACAGTCAAACTCATGTCCAAGTAATTGGATTGTTGTTTCATCATCGAGATAGTCATTGAGAGTCAGAGCCATACCTTGTAAAAACAATTTAGCGATAAGTTCAGAAGCTTTCAGCTTCATTTCACTAGCTAGGTCTTTAATAGAGATGGGTGTGCGTACGCTTACGTTTTTAGGACGGATAATTTCTTGTTCAATTCTAGAACCAAAGCCTCTCTTCGCTTTACGCTTTCGGCGCCAGCTTTCATCGGTTTCCCTTAGTCCTTGTCTATCACGAGCATCAAATGATCCTACCTTTTGCTGTTTACGCTGAGTTTTTAAGTCGCGAAAATCTCGAAACTGCATTGGTTTGCCAGGAGTTTTTTCCTTAGAATTTTCTGCTTTTTTATCATCTGTTTTAGCAGTGGATTTAGAATCTTCTGCTGAGACCTTGGGTTTTTTTTCTTTGGATTCAGCTTTATTTTTAGTTGTCTCAGGGATCTCTTTAGGCGACTCTACTTTAGCTTCAGGCTGTTTAGCCTCAGGTTGTTTAGCTTTTACAGGCTTCGGAGTCACAGGTTTGGGTTCAGCCGCTTTTTTTAACTCAGCCGCTTTTGCTTTTGCTATATCATCGAGTTTTTTAGCTTCGCGCGCCTTTTTATCTTTGGCCGCTTTTATTACAGCATCTTCTTTAGCTTTTTTAAGCTTATTTAGGTTAAGCGCCTGAGCGAGTTGGGCATTTTTGATGTTAAGTTTAAGATTTTTAGCCAATCGCTAGACCCTCTTTTTTCGCAGTTGTTCCATAACTTTATCAGCGATATCAGCACTGATTCCAGGTATTTCTGCTAGCTGTTGTTCTGATACATTAAAAATCTTGCGTGGGGTGTCATAGCCTCCTGAAATCAAAGCTTCAGTAATCATAGAACTTATTCCTTCTAATACAAGAGGTTCATCGAGCCAAGGATCATCAGAAGCTGTGATTTCTAAGCTTTGTATAGCCATGACACGATGGTATTCACTCATTTTTTGCACATTAAGCTCTACATCGAGAAGCTTGCCATTCAGGCGTGCATTCATTCCCCGTTTCCCGAGAACAGTTGGATAATCTTCATCTTCGACGACAATAGAAATTTCATTTTTATCATCATCAATGCTCACTTTGCGAATTTCAACAGGAGCGAGCATATGTTGTAGAAGTGTTAGTCTATCTTCACTAAAAGGAACAATATCAATTTTCTCGTTATTCAGTTCTCGAATGATGTTTTTGACTCGAGTGCCACGCACACCAACAGTTGCTCCAACCGGATCGACTTTGGAATCTGAAGAGCGCACTGCTACTTTTGTGCGATATCCTGGATCTCTAACGATACGTTCGATAATAACAGTCTTTTCGTTAATTTCAGGCACTTCTTGTTCGAAGAGTTTAGTAACAAACTCGACATGATTACGTGTAAGGACTACTTCAGCTCCACCATTCTCTGTGTCGCGAACTTCGTAGATCATTGCATGGACGCGCTCGCCAACGTTGTAGCGTTCATTACGTGGATAATAACGATCGGGGAGGATGCCCTCAACTTTTCCAAGATCGATAATTAGTGTACCGCCGCGTACAATGCGCTTGACTGATCCTGAGATAAGATCGTGAATGCGATGGCGATATTCTTCATAAATCACATCTTTTTCAGCACCGCGCAATTTTTGCGAAATAACTTGTCTTGCAGTCTGAGCTGCGATGCGTCCAAAATAGTCAGGAGAGACAGTTATATCAACCCAATCTCCAATTTCGTATTCGGGATTGATCTCTCGAGCTTCATCTAAAGACATTTCCTCTTCAGGAAGCTCAACTATTTCGACAACTTCTTTTTGCCCAGATACGGTAATTTCACCACTTTTTGAATCGATTTGAACAGCAACGTTAACTAAGCCTTTTAGACTTTTACGCGCAGCAATTAAAAGCGATTCTTCAAGAGCATCGACAATTACGCTGCGTTTAATTCCTTTTTCACGTTCTAAGTATTCAAAGATCGCGACTAAATCTTTATTCATGCGCGAGAACCCTTCTTATGTTTTGGTTGTGGAAGATTTGCTCTGTAAATTCATAGTAGCTACTTAGCTAGCCAGGTTTTATACAGATCTATTGCTTCCCAAGCCTAATTTTTATTTGACATGTTTTCCCCTTTCTCTTTCCGATCTCAGCTCATGACGAAGAGTTTTTTAGAGGGGACATTCCATTTGAGAACGGGTAAAGAGAATAGAGAGCCAAATTATACTATTTTATCGAGCTCTTGTAAACCGGAAGAACCGATAAGTCTCATTTACCCGAGAACTTAACCTAAGTGAGGGTGCTAAATTCTAGCTTTCCTCGTCTTCAGCTTCGTCATTTTTATCCTTTTTAGGCTTCTTCTCCTTTTTCGGAGCTGCCTCTGACTCAGCAGGTTGCGTCGGTTTTCCGACGATAATGTCATCTCTGTTTTCTTTATTCGTCTCTATCAGATAATCTTTAATTGAGAGAGCAATTTTTTTATGCTCAGGATCAACTTTTAGCACCTTAGCTGTGACAGATTGCCCTTTTGAAACAACGTCTTCAACTTTTCCAAAAGGTTTATCTGAAAGCTCGGACACATGTACGAGACCCTCAATACCATTATCTAGTTCGACAAAAGCACCAAATGCTGAGATTTTTGTTACGACACCATGGACAACGCTATCGATGGGGATTGAACTTTCAATATCTTCCCATGGATTAGAGCTAAGCTGTTTAATGCCTAAAGTAATTTTTTTACTTTCTTTGTCGACAGAGAGGATGATTGCTTCAACAATATCGCCCTTTTTAAGAACTTCCGATGGGTGAGAAACTTTTTTAATCCAGCTTAGATCAGAGATGTGGATTAAGCCATCAATACCTGGTTCTAGCTCGACAAAAGCTCCATAGTTAGTTAGATTGCGAATTTCTGCTTTGACAGAAGCTCCAACAGGAAATTTCGTTTCTACATTTTCCCAAGGATTTTGCTCAATTTGCTTGATGCCAAGTGATATTTTCCCTTCGTCTCTTTGAACAGAAAGAACAATAGCTTCTAGTTCATCGCCTTTATTGACAACTTCACTTGGGTCTGTAACATTTTTTACCCACGACATTTCTGAAACGTGGATGAGTCCTTCAATACCTGCTTCAATTTCAATGAAAGCACCGTAAGGAACGAGATTTACAATTTTTCCTTTAACGCGAGTTCCTGGGGGGTATTTGTCTTCAATTTCGACCCAAGGATTTGATTCTTTTTGTTTTAGACCTAGAGCGACACGACCTTTATCTTTGTCGACATTAAGAATAATCACTTCAAGTTCTTGCCCAAGTTGAACCATTTCTGAAGGATGCTTGATGCGTCTCCAGGTCATATCTGTAATGTGTAATAAACCATCGATTCCATCAAGATCAAGGAAAACACCGAAGTCAGTAATATTTTTAACTACTCCTGTGCGAACTTCTCCTTCTTCAATGCTTTCAATTAGCTCAGCTTTGCGACATATGCGCTCTTCTTCGAGAAGTTCTCTTCTGGAAACAACGATGTTTTTGCGCTCTTTATTGATTTTTAGAATTTTAAAATCAAATGTTTGATCTAGGTAATCATCTAAATTTTTAATACGTTTATTGTCAATTTGAGAACCTGGAAGGAAAGCTTCCATGCCAATATCGACCATTAAACCGCCTTTAACTTTGCGAATGACCTTACCACGAATGAGAGAACCTTCTTCACAGTGATTTAGAATATATTCCCACTGTCTTTGGCGGCGTGCTTTTTCTCTAGAAAGGACAATTTGACCATCGTCTCCTTCAGCTTGGTCGAGATAAACTTCAATATCCGCTCCGAGTTCTAGCTCTTCTTTATCAACAAATTCATTGATTGCAACAAGGCCTTCAGATTTTAGGCCAACATCAACTATAGCGAAATCTTTAGTGATTTCAACGATGCGCCCGGTGAAAATACTGCCGGTAGTCATCGCTGCAACAGAGCCTTCGTTAGCTCCCTGCTCTTTTACGTCGAGAAGAGACTTAAATTGTTCAGCCTCATCTTTTTGATAATCGACGTCGTCAATAATTTTATTGTCGTTCCAATCTTGGTTAAGGTTTTTAGACATGTTAAAGGGTTCTCCTAGGGTTTAAGATATTGAAAAAGGCTAACAAAAGATTAGTAATTAAAGCAATGCAAAATTTGGGTCATTAACATGCCATTTGAATGCTAAAGAAAAAAGGCTCTAAACTAGACTATTTCTGAATCATAATCTTAAAAGATAAATTGTAATAAGCAGAGGTCTTAAATTAGTCCTTGTCTTTTGCATCAGGGTTTTCTGGTGAACTAAATAAAGGGCTAGCAAGAGCACTTCCTAGGGCGCTGAGTCTTCCAAATGTGCCAGCAAGTGGAGCGATTCGAGCGGGAGTAGATGATCGATTTGAGCTATTTCCTGAAGAGGAAGGGGCTCGGCTACCAAGCAGTGGAGGAGATATCGATGATTTAACAAGGACAAAATCCTCATCTTCTTCGTCATTTGGAGGTGTATAGTTTTTTGGTGGAGTGTGAGAGTTTGATGATCGATTAGGTGATGATGCTGGAGTAGATGCTCTGCTTATTGCAAGACCTGTAAAATCTTGTTGAGGTTTGTAAGTTGTTAAATGGGCTTTTCCTGAAAAATAGCCCGGATTTTCAGGGCTTGTAAATTGTTGAAGTTTGCCATTGTCGCTGGAGCAATGCTCTACTATGGGTATAATTGCATGAGCAAGGTATTTTACTAGAGCGCATCTTGTTCCCCATTTTTCGGTTAGTCCCAAAGATTCATCGCTAATCGCATTAAGGCTTGCTGTGCCTTGAGCTCCTTGATTAACCGCGTCATCAAAATGAGGTCTAATTTTATACCATGATCGCTTATCAGAGATTTCGTTTAATGAGTTATACATGGTGGCTAGTCTAGTCTGTAATCCAATTGTAAATCCGTAATTTCCCAGAAGTTTTAGTAGATCTTGGGAAGCTGGAGATGGTTTAAGTGGTGTTTGATCAGAGGAAATGCATTTTTCTTTGAGTTTTTTAGTCGCCGCTTCACATTTTTTAAAAGTTGAATCGAGAGTTCTCATTAAATATTTAACGATCCTTTGCATGTCCTGACAAGAAACTTCTCTGTTCTCAGGAGGAACTTGAAAGGTTTCAAGTCTAGTTCTTATCTGCTGATATGATGTGAATTTTGTAGACGTTAGATCGCATATTTCTTTCTTAAAATCAGCTCTGATAAAATTATCTTGGTTTTGCTTGCTTGCTTCAGTAATTAAAGCTGCTAATAGCATTGTTTTTTCTAAAGAGGTTGTTAAATCCCCGATTTCAGAGATAACCTGAGGGACTAATTCAGAGAATTGCTGAATTGGTGATGTTGCCATAAGTTCCTCATCCTTGATTTGTAAATAGTAAAAACATTTCTAGGATAGACTAAAGGAAGAATTTTTTTAAGAATTTTTACGTGATTTTTGATTTTATTGATTTTTTTTCACTACATTTAGCTTTTGCTGAACGAAACGATCTGTAAAACTCATTTCAAATGCAGGGATTTTTTTGTGGAGTTCTCAACTTGACTCTTTTTCAGATTGTTCGTATCTCTGTAATTTTTTATGCTGAATGAATTCTGCAGAGAGGTTTATTTGACGAAATTGATTGTTCTTAAATTTGGTGGAGCTTCTGTTGCTGACGTAACGCGCTTTGCGATGATTTCAGATATTATTATCGAAAGACAGAAGATTTACGATCAGATCGTTGTTGTCGTCAGTGCAATGGGGGAGATGACTGAGAATTTGCTCGAGCTTTGCCAAAAAGTGCATAAAAATCCGCCACGCAGAGAGCAAGACATGCTCGTTTCCGTCGGTGAGAGGATTAGCATTTCATTACTGGCGATGGCGCTTGATGCAAAAGGTGTAAAAGCTGTGAGCTTTACGGGAAGCCAGTCTGGAATCATTACATCCGACCAGCATAGTGATGCGCGTATCCTTAGAATTCATCCCTATCGCATTGGACCAGCCTTAGAAAATGGGAGGGTTGTTATTGTTGCAGGATTTCAAGGAATGAGTGAAGCAAAAGAAATCACGACCCTAGGAAGAGGAGGCTCTGATACGACAGCTGTGGCCCTTGCTGCAGTGTTAAAAGCGGAAAAAGTAGAGTTTTATAAAGATGTTGCAGGAATTTATTCAGAAGACCCAAAAAAAGTTCCTCAGGAAGAGCCCTATAAGCATTTAAGTTATGATAAGGCTTTTGAGATTGCAAAAAATGGTGCACAAGTTCTTCATCCACGCTGCGTACTACTTGCAAAAAATAATGCGATTCCTCTGCATATCCTATCGTTTCTTCAACCAAATCCTCAATTTGGAACTCGAATTGAAGATGAAAATCTTGCACGCCCTAATCATCCAGTTTTTGAAACTCAAGCATCAGAATATACCTTATCTTCTTCTTGTTAGGATCTTCTAACTTGGGTTGATATCTCACTTGCATATAACTGATATTAAATCTATCCTGACGTAAGAGAAGCAGGAGAGAAAATGAAGAAGTGGCCAATTAGTATTGAGCCGTCGTTATTGTCTGCAGACTTTGGCAATATAGCGGAAGAGGCGAAACGCGCAGAGCAATCAGGTGCGGATGCGCTGCACTTGGATATTATGGATGGCCATTTTGTCAAAAACCTCACTTTTGGACCGCGCGTTGTTGCCGCTGTGAATCGCGCGACCGATCTTTTTCTCGATGTGCACCTGATGATTTATAATCCCTTTGAATATATCGAGAGTTTTGCTGAAGCGGGAGCCGATCGAATTACCATTCATTTTGAAGCAACAGAAGAAGTTGCAGAGACTCTCAATTTTATTCGTCGTTGCAATATTGAAGCGGGTTTGGCTTTTCGCCCAGAAACTTCTCTCTCTATGATACCAAAGTATCTTGACCAAGCAGATTTAATTTTGATTATGACGGTTAATCCTGGTTTTGGTGGACAAGCTTTTATGCCTGAGATGTTAGATAAGGTGCGTCATGCGCGCCAATGGTGTAATCAATTGCGTATACGCAAACATGGTAAAACCGTAGAGTCCGGAGAAGAAGAGAAATATCCTCCTTATTTGATTCAAGTAGATGGGGGCATTGATGCGAAAACAGCGCCTGATTGCGTAAAAGCTGGTGCGAATGTTCTTGTTTCGGGCAGCTATTTGTTTAAGCAAAATGATATGGGTACAGCAATTCGTCATTTGAAACATCTTGAAGGAACTTCATGAAGAAAGTTGTCGTTATCGGCGGAGGGACAGGTAATTTTGTCGTTTTAAGCGGCTTAAAAAGTTTCCCTGTTGATCTTCGTGCTGTTGTTTCGATGGCCGATGACGGAGGGAGCACTGGAATCTTGCGCGATGAACTTGGGGTTCTTCCTCCTGGTGATGTGCGGCAATGCCTTGTTGCTCTTTCTAATTCCTCTCGATTAATGCGCAGTTTGATGAATTATCGCTTCGAAAATGGCGGTCTTGAAGGACACAGTTTTGGAAATCTTCTTCTATCTTGCTTAGAGAAAATTACTGGAAGTTTTGAGAAAGCTGTTGAAGAGGTAGGAAAGATACTCTTTATCAAGGGAAATGTTTTGCCTGTAACGACACATCAAGTGCGGCTTAAGATGATTCTCAATGATCGTACAGTTTTAGAAGGTGAGAAGGAAATTTATCTCTCACAAAAGATATCAGATGGATATAAAAGCATTTTTCTTGAGCCTTATGCTAAGGCCAATCCTTTTGTTATTGAAGAGATTATGAGCGCTGATCTTATTGTTTTAGGGCCGGGAGGCTTGCACACTTCATTAATACCAAATTTACTTGTTGAGGGTGTATCGGAAGCTTTGCGTGAAACTAAAGCAAAAACAGTCTTTATCACGAACTTAATGAATCGTAAAGGACAGACAACGTCCTTTAAAGCGAGCAACTATCTAAACGAGCTCATTCATTTTATCGGAGAAGATATCTTTGATTTTATCTTAGTCAATGATCAAAAGCCGGCAGAAGAGTTAATCGAAATTTATGCAGAAGAGGGTGAGCTTGTAGAAAATGATCTCGATGGCAAGAGAGTGATCAAGGCGTCTTTCTTAGGGGCGTTAGAAGAAAGAAATCCCTCCGATCTGATCAAGCGCAATTTAATTCGCCATTCTCCCGATAAACTTGCACAGGAGTTGATGAAAATTGTTAATTGTCTTTGATCTTGACGATACTCTTGTTTCAACTAGCAAAGATTTGCAGCCGCAAAAAATTAAACAGGTTGCAGCAGTCCTGCAAGAAGCTGGACTTCCTCTTGTCGACTTTGAGGCTTCTTGTGATCAATTGCTTGAACAAAGAAAAAACTATGAGAGCTTCTCGGAAGCATTAAAAGTATTTTTGCAATCTTTTGAGCTATCAAGCGCAGAACTGGAAACTTTTTGCAATATTGCTACAAATGATTATTATAAAAACTTTTCTACTGATTTTCAGCTTAATCCCTTGCCAGGAGCGATTGAGTTGCTCGACAGTTTAAAGAATAATTTTTCTTTGTCAGTTGTCACCCATGGAATGCATGAGTATCAAATGGTAAAAATGAAAAAAGCTGGCATTGATTCAAATCGATTTAGTAAAATTCATATCACACCGACCGGAGAGAAGAAACCTTTATATGCTGCTCTTATTAAAGAGCATCATCTTCGACCCGATCAGGTGATTGTTTGCGGAGATAAAATCGTCGGTGATTTGCTTCCAGCTAAAGAACTCGGTTTTTGGACGATCCATGTGCGCACTGTTAAAAAGCAAAAACATAATGGGTGGCCTTGTGATTATAGTGTGCAAGCACTGAGTGAGATTGAGCAAATTGCAAAAAATATAAACGAGTTACAAAGAGTAAAAGATTAATGATGGTTGCAAGTAATCAAATTTCTCCAGGAATGACTATAGAGCTAGAAGGAAAGGTTTATCTTATCGAGTCTGCAGTTAAAGTGACGGTAAGTCAAGGGGTTCCTTTTATTAAAACTAAACTGAAAAGTTTAGTCTCAGGTCGTATTAAAGAAAAAAATTTTAAGCTCGATCAAGAAATTAAGGAAGTAGCCTTAAGTGAGAAGAGATTAGAGTTCCTTTATATCGAAGGGAGAAATTACCTTTTCCTAGATATAGAAAATTTAGATCATGTAGAAATCTCTTCAACGATTATAGGCGATAAAGCTAATTATCTTAAGGAAGGGATCGAAGTAAAAGCAAAATTTTACGGTGATCAAGTTTTTGCTATGGAGCTACCTCAGTTTTTAGAATTAATGGTTATGAATACTGAGATTAGTGAAGCGCCTATGCATATTGCAAATGCAACAAAAATTGCAATTTTAGAAACAGGCGCAAAAATAGAAGTGCCTTTGTTTGTTGAGGGAGGAGATATTGTTAAAGTCGATACCCATGCAAACGAGTTCATCCAGCGTGTATAATGCACAAAAATAGGAGATAGCTTACGTGGAAATGAGGCAAATCAAAGAGCTTATGGCAGCGATGGGAAAAGCTGGCATCAAAAGGCTCTCTTTAAAAAATCAAGAGGGATTTGAAATTGAGTTGGAAGCTCATCCCGAAGATGGTGCACATCCATACCCTCACACTTATCCATATCATCATCCACCAGCTTTTCATCCCGATACGCATCTCCCAACTGGACAGCCTCCTACAGAAAACGCAACTCCCGCAGACAACAAACCTGCTATTGAATGTGTAGATGGGGATTATATTACATCACCAATGGTTGGGACCTTCTATACAGCATCATCTCCTGACGACCCGCCATTTATAAAAGTAGGGGATCTTGTCGAAGAAGGTACTGTTATTTGTATTATTGAAGCGATGAAAGTGATGAATGAGGTCAAAGCTGGAAGAAAAGGTGTTGTTGCTGAAATATTACTCGAAAATGGACATCCCTTAGAATTTGGTACAAAAATGTTTCGTATTGGTTAAGCGATGAAAAAAGTTTTGATCGCGAACCGCGGCGAAATTGCGGTGAGAATAATACGTGCTTGTCATGATCTGGGTTTGCAAACAGTCGCTGTATACTCTCAAGTTGATCGCGAAGCATTGCATGTATTGCATGCTGATGAAGCAATCTGTATTGGTGAAGCGCCCTCACAAAAATCTTATTTAAAAATTTCAAACATCCTCTCCGCATGTGAAGTCACAGGAGCGGATGCGATCCATCCTGGTTATGGCTTTTTAAGTGAAAATGCCAACTTTGCATCAATTTGCGAGAGCTGTAATGTGACTTTTATCGGACCCTCTTCAAAATCAATAGCTTTGCTTGGTGATAAAGCAAAAGCCAAAGCAACAGCGCGCAAAGTCAAGTGTCCTGTAATCACTGGCTCTAAAGGAATTGTTCCTACAGTTCAGGATGGCTTGAAAGTTGCTGAAAAAATTGGCTATCCCATTTTTATTAAAGCAACAGCAGGTGGTGGGGGAAAGGGAATTCGTATTGCTCATGATCACGACGAATTTGTTCGTCAATTCTCTGCAGCTCGCACTGAAGCAGAAGTGAGCTTTAATTGTCCTGATGTTTATCTCGAAAAGATGATTGTCAATCCACGTCATGTTGAAGTACAGGTTGTTGGAGATCATCATGGTAATTACATCCACTTAGGAGAACGTGATTGTACGATTCAGCGGCGGCGTCAAAAGCTCATTGAAGAAACTCCGAGCCCAATTATTTCAAGCTCAATGCGTAAAAAAATGGGACAAGCTGCTGTCGATATTGTCAAAGCAGCCGGTTACAATTCCGTCGGTACAGTTGAGTTTCTTGTTGACGATGCTCTGAATTTTTATTTCATGGAAGTCAACACTCGCATACAAGTTGAACATACCGTAACCGAAGAGATTTCTGGAGTTGATCTTGTACGCGAACAAATCTCTATTGCAATGGGACAAAAGTTAAAAATCAAACAACGTGATGTAGTGCTCAATGGGCATTCGATGCAGTTTCGCATCAATGCGGAGAACCCTCAGAATAACTTCATGCCCTCTCCGGGGAAGCTTGAGTATTTTATACCACCTGGTGGCCCTAATGTGCGCGTTGATACCGCATGCTACTCTGGTTATAAGATCCCTCCGAATTATGATCCTATGATCGCCAAGCTGATCGTTACAGGGAAAACCCGTGATGAAGTGTTAAAAATAGCTAAACGCGCTCTTCGTGAATTTCATATTGGTGGCATCCACTCCACCGTTCCTTTCCACCTTCATATGTTGCAAGATGCCCTCTTTGTCGAAGGCAAAGGGTATGCACTCAATTATATCGACCAGCAAGTAGCCGATGGCTGCCAATTTGATCAAGGCTCTAACTTTCGAGAGGATTAGTTCTGGAAAAGCTTATCGAAGATTCTTTTATCAATGCTTTTAATCAACGAGATTTCTCAAAG
Organism: Chlamydiota bacterium; assembly: GCA_021772335.1. Lineage (GTDB taxonomy): Bacteria > Chlamydiota > Chlamydiia > Chlamydiales > Rhabdochlamydiaceae > JAJFMD01. The sequence continues at coordinate 494 of JAJFMD010000001.1, read as the reverse complement.
ATGAAAGCCCTTTATCGCAAAGATTCCATAATTCATGGTCGAGAAGGTCTCCAATATGGTCCTAATGCACTTGAAGAAATCTTAAGTCGATGGCTCGATGCCTTTCCTGATATCACTCTCACAACGCTCCATTCTAGCAAACAAGACGATCTCGTGACGATTCATTGGCGCGCAGAAGGCACTCAAGAAAAAGCCTTTCGTGATATTCCTAACAAAGAGAGCAAAGTGATCTTTCATGGACTCACCTCATTCCGCTGCGAAGATAACCAAGTTATTGAACACTGGGCTTGCGTCGACTATAGAGCCCTATCCAAATAAATGAGGCTGATATGCTACAGAGAATATTCTCTTTTTTTCTAATATTCATAAGTTTAGCAAAGCTTGAATGTAAAAATGATGAGATCATTTGTTATCCGAAAAATGGATTAGGTAACATATTGTCTTGTCTGGTTTCTTCGGCCGTAATGGCTGAAGAAGAAAATCGAGAGTTTCAA